>DUBE01000068.1 GCA_012960475.1 Planctomycetota bacterium | reverse complement strand
GGTAGGAGGCGATCGCATCGATCTTTTTGCAGGCCTTGCGGTGGACTTGACCCCCGGACACGGGGTCGGATCGAACCGCCTGGAAATCGCGGCGGGCTTTCCGGTCTACGAAGACCTGGACGGGCCGGGTCTGGCGGCGGACTTTACCTTGCGCTTTGGCTGGCGATTGGGTTTTTGAGTGAACCGCCATAGTCGCTTGCTTGGGCTGCTGTGGATCTTGGGGCTGACGACCTGTGGAGAGGTTTCCACGCCAGCCGCCGCCCCCGAAACGGTCGACATCCCCTCCTCCCTTCTGGCCCTGGGTTATGGCGGCGCGGCCACAGGAGACCATCTGCCCGGAGTCAGCCTGCGCGCACCCGGGGCTGGTTCTGAAATCCTCTTGACCACAGACGGAGTTCAGCGCTGCCTGGCAATTGATCGAAGAGGCGAAGTCATCTGGAGCCGTGTGATTCCAGGACGCAGCAGGGTGGAACTCTTCGCCCCACTGGAAGACGGCGGCATCCTGGCCCTCTCCACGGATGAAGGCCTGACGCGCCTGTCAGCCACAGGAGAGGTTCAGTGGCAGGTCGAGCTGGCCGCCCACCACGAGCTGAGCCCCGACAACGACGGGAGTTTCCTCACCGCGACCCATCGCGTGATCGATTACCTGGGCCGTAGGGTGCGCTTTGATGCAATCGAACGCGTCAGTTCCGATGGGCAGGTCACGCAGGTGCTGGACTTGTTCGACTTGCGCGCGGAGCTCATCGCTCTGGGACAACCTTCACCCCTCGACAAGGAAACAACCAACGAACCCGAAGCGATCTACGATCGCTTCCACCTGAACTCGATCCAGACCCTGCCAGAGTCAGACCTGGGCCAGCGAGACAAGCGCTTTGCAGCGGGGAATCTGCTGCTTTGTCTGCGCAACGCGGATCTGGTCTTGATCATCAATCCAACCTCCAAGCGCGTCCTCTGGCACCTGGAGAGCCCGTCCCTCGATCGGCCCCACGGAGCTCGATTGAACCACGCAGGCCAGCTCTCAATATTTGACAACGGGTGGCACCGGGGACGATCCCGTGCCTTGATTGTGGAAACTGAGAGCGGCGCGGTGCTGCGGGAAGAGGACGGGGGCGAGGCACCCTTCTTCACCCGCACGCGCGGCTTTGTGCAGCAACTGGATGGTGGACGCCTGCTGCTGACACTCTCCGAAGAGGGGCGCGTATTGGAATACGACAGCGTGGGCGACCTGGTGTTCGAGTGGGCATCCCCCCTGCGCTCAAAGGGCCCAAGATCTGCCCTTTATCGCGTAGTCGCCTCGCCAGCAGGGTTTCCCCCCCATTGAACTCCAACCCCTATCATGGGGGAGCCCATGAGCTTTCCCCTCAAGCACATTTCACGGCCGGCGTTTCTTGCTGCGGTTGCTCCCAGCCTGGCGCTGTTGTCCCTGGCCCCCGAGGCCAGGGCCGACCTGACCTTTGGTGACTTCAATAGTTCAAGTGGCCTCTCTCTTGTTGGCTCCGCCAGCACCGTAGCGGGTCGCCTGCGATTGAATGCATCTGGTACTGGCACCACGGGCGCGGCCTGGGCCACAACGCTTCAAGATGTGAGCCAACCATGGACCACCTCCTTCAGGGTGCAATTGGGTTCAGGGCTGGGCTCCGGCTTTGCCTTTGTATTGCAAGGCCAGGGGCCAGGCGCTCTGGGCTTCGGTGGTTGCGGCATGGGCTTTGATGGGCTGAACGGCTGCATCGCCATCGAATTCGACACCCAGCTCGATGTGTTCTGCGGAAGTTCTCTGACCTCCGATGGACAGATCCCCCATCTGGCCCTGAACTCGGGTGGAGTGGGCGGCAACCTGGGCAACACCTCCTGGGTCCCGGACTTTGCCGACGGCCAAGAGCATCTGATTCGCATCACCTATGCCACGGGATCCCTGTCGGTTTTCGTGGACGACATGAACTCTCCCAGCTTGAGCGTGGCGGTGGATCTCAGCAACCTGAACAACGCTCCCCTGCCCATGGCCAGCGTTGGGTTCAGCGCCGCATCCTCAAGCCAGTCCGGCATCCACGAAATCCTGGAATGGAACTTTGACGAGCAGGCCCAAGCACCGTCGGGCAACCATCCCCCCGCAACTCCGACCATCACCGAGCCCGCTCAAAACGGACAGGCCGTCAACCCCTTTGATGTGCACATGGAGACCGCGCCCTTTTCTGATGCCGATGCAGGCGACACCCACGCCTGCTCGGACTACGAGATCTGGCGTCTCTCACCCACCGAGCGGGTTTGGCGCGCGGCTTGCCGCCCTTGGCCCACCGCCGCCCACATGCATCTGGCTGACGGAGTCTTTGAGGGCTCGCACCTGGGACGCAGCGAACTCGATGAAAACACGGTGTTCTTTCTGCGCGCAAGGCACAAGGACTCCTCTGGTGATCCGGCCAGCCAGTGGAGTCCCTGGGGCGGTCGCTCGTTCCAGACCGATGACTGGTCCACGCGCTTTCCCATGCAGATCGAAGATGTGGTGGACCAGGCGCCGATAGCCTGGACCGATGCGGCCACGGGCAATCCAGCGCTGTTCCCCGGGGGAGGCTCTGGCCATGGGATTCTGCTTGAGTCGCCCCATGATGAGTTGATGCTGTCCTTGACGCCCGGCGTGGCTGGCGCACCCGTCTATGGCCACGGGGTCTTTCTGACCCACCACGAACCCGTGCGCATCACGATTACCGCAGGGCCCGCGGGTCTCACGCTGCCCGAAACCGACCTGTTCTTCCACGATCAAGATTGCCACGGCGCACGCTTGCTCTTGCCCGCGGTGCAACTGGCCCCCGGCAACGATCTGACTCTCTGGGCCGCTTGGGGTGGAACCACCTGGCATTCCACCACCAACAACACGACGCCGTCGTTCGTGGTCCTGGCCCGAGGCTTCGATGTGCCCTGGACCGTGATGCAAGATGGCTATTCGGTGGATGTGTTCGCAGAGGATCTTGACCTTCCGGTCAACATCGCTTTTGTGCCGAACCCTGGTCCGGACCCGGGCGATCCATTCTTGTATGTAACCGAGCTCTACGGTCGCATTCGCATGGTCACCCGGGACGGAACCAAGCACACCTACGCAGACAACCTCTTGAACTACACCCCCACTGGTTCCTTTCCCGGCGATGGTGAGCAGGGGGTTACTGGAATAGCGGTGGACCCGCTGACAGGGGATGTCTATGCCTCGATGCTCTATGCCTCGGGCCCCGCGCACTATCCCAAGGTCGTGGTCTTCACCAGTCTGGATGGGGGTTTTACCGCTGCCAGCAGCCAGATCATCTTGGACATGGTCGGGGAATCCCAGGGCCAAAGCCATCAAGTCAGTCACCTGGAGTTCATGCCTGATGGTTCCCTGCTGGTGCACAACGGAGACGGATTCAATTCGGGAGCAGCACTCAACCTGAACTCCTTCCGTGGCAAGATTCTGCGCATCCTGACAAACGGCAGCCCTCACCCGGGGAACCCCTTCTTCAACGCAGGCAACGGCATCTCAGCGATTGACTACATCTGGGTCTATGGGGTGCGCAATCCCTTTGGCGGGGACTACCGGCACCTGGACAACACCCACTACACCGTAGAAAACGGTCCCTCTGTCGATCGCTTCGCCGCCGTGCACCCAGGCGACAACATGGGATGGAACGGTTCGAATACTTCCATGACGGTCAACGCCCTGCACAACTGGTCTCCATCAGTGGGTCCGGTCAATCTGGTTTTCCTCCAACCCGAGGTCTTTGGTGGAAGCCAGTTCCCAAGCCACAAGATGCAGCGCGGATTTGTCACTGAATCCGGGCCAACCTACGCAGCTGGCACCCAGGCCCTGGGCAAGCGCATCACAGAATGGATCATTGATGTCAACGGCGACCTGACCGCAGGACCGATTCCCTTCATCGAATACACCGGCACGGGTCGGGCCACCGCAGTTGGATTGGAGGCTGGCCCTGATGGTCTCTACTTCACCGAACTCTATCTGGACACCGGTGGCAGCGGCCCCGCCAGCATGGGAGCGCGCATCCTGCGCGTGACGCCAACGCTTCTGGTCGACTGTAATGACAACGGCAAGGCCGACGCCTGTGAAATCGCTGCGGGGACAGCAGCCGATGCCAACGGTGATGGCATCCCTGACGAATGTGTCTGTGTCCCACAGACCATTTGCACTCCCCTGCCCAACAGCGCTGGCTCAGGAGCGATCCTGAGCGCCACCCCCGGTTGCTACCTGAGCGCCAACAACCTCGTATTCCAGGTCGACGGCCTGCCGCAGAACCAATTCGGCTACTTCCTCTGCTCCCAGACCGGCTCCAGCGTCCCAGTGGGGCAGGGCCTCTTGTGCCTGGGGCACCCCATCGCCCGCTTCAACCAGTTCGTCCTGAACTCCGGCCCCAGCGGCAGCATCCAGTTCCAACCGGACCTGACCTCGCCCCCGCCCCTGGCCAGTTTCAATCCAACAGACAGCTGGATCTTCCAGCTCTGGTACCGCGACCAAAACCCTGGCCCCAGCTCGAATTTCTCGGGCGCGGTGCAGATCCTGTTCCAGTGACCCCGCAAGACCGTTGGTCTTGTGCCTGACGCGCCGTGATCGGTTTCAGAGTTCCAGGGCCATGATCAACTCCCCGTCCTCATGGCGGCCGGTGGAAACAAAACCCAGTCCCTCGTAGAACGCCCGCGGCCCTCCCTCAGCTTCCACCACGCTGAGCAGAAGTTCGCTGGCCTCTGGTTTCGTGCGTATCTCAGCGATGATCAGCTTCAAGGCGGCCGCGCCATAGCCCTTGCCCTGCTCCTTCTCAGCGATCATGAACCGCCAGAGAAAGAACTCCTTCTCAAGTGGCTTGAGGGAGAGCATCGCAAAGCCCACCGGCTGGTCTGCCACATAGATGCCCCGATACCAGGCCTCTGTTGAATAGTGCGCTTGAGCAATCGAAGTGGCGTTGTCCGCAACAAAACCACGCTGATTCTCCGCCACCTTCAACCCCAGGATTGAACGCAGGCTGTCCTTGGTCACTTCTCTCAGGCTGATCTCCATCGGGACAGCATGAGGTCAACCTGAAGCAGGTGCAAGGGACCCGCTTCAGGGACACAGGATTCAGGCCCTGCCCAGGCGCTAAGATGCCCGCGCCCATGCAAGACTTTCAACGCGCCTTCATCGACTTCATGCTCAAGGCCGAGGTCCTGACCTTTGGCGACTTCACAACCAAGAGCGGTCGCAAGACCCCCTACTTTGTGAACACGGGCCTCTACCGCACGGGCAGCCAGCTGCAAGACCTGGGCCGGGCCTACGCTGACGCAATCGAAACGGCTTTTCCGGAAGGTTTCGATGTGCTTTTTGGGCCGGCCTACAAAGGTATACCCCTGGTGGCTGCGGTCTCCATGGCTTTTGCTGAACGAGGGCGCGAGGTAGCTTTTTGCTTCAATCGCAAAGAGGCCAAAGACCACGGCGAGGGCGGCACCCTGGTGGGTCACAAGTTGCAAGCGGGCGAGCGGGTGTTGATTGTTGAAGATGTGACTACCGCCGGCACTTCGATCCGCGAGACCGTGCCCCTCTTGCGCGCGGCCGCCGATATTTCCCTGGCCGGGCTGATCGTCTCGGTCAATCGCCAGGAACGCGGCAGCACCCCGCGCACGGCCCTGGCAGAACTGGCCGACGAGTTTTCCATGCCGACCCACGCCATCGTGACCTTGGATGAAATCCTGGAGCACCTGGGGGAACGCCTGAGTGCCGATGACCGCACCCGCATCGCCGCCTACCGTGCGCAGTACGGTGCGGAGAACGCGGAGAGTTGCTAGGAGAGGCACCCCTGTCAATGCCAAGCCTCTAGACTCGAGGTCATGAGCTTCTCTGCCCCCACCCGACGACTGATCCTGGCCAGCCTGGCCCTGCTGGCCCTCGCCCCCAGCATCCAAGCCCAGGGAGTCCGCAGCGAGGAGCACTTTCTGGCCAAGGGCACACCTGCCCAGACCCCCTATCGAATTCTCAGGTCGCGCGCTGAGGGGCCCTGCGTTCTGATCGTCGGTGGCATGCACGGCAACGAGCCCTCTGGCGCCGCCGCCGCAGAGCAGATCACCACCTGGGATATCAAAGCCGGCACGCTGATCATCGTGCCGCGGGCCAATGTGCTGGCCCTCAACGCAAATCAACGCCGCACCCCCGGTCTCAAGGGTGACGCGGGAGATTTGAACCGTGCCTTCCCCTTGCAGGACGAGGTCCGCGCGGGACTCGCCACGGACATCTGGTCACTCGTCACCACCTACGAGCCCGACTGGGTGATCGACCTGCATGAGGGTTTTGATTTCCACCGCTCCAATTCCAAGAGTGTGGGCTCTTCCGTCATCCACTCCAACCACGACCGAGCGCGGGCCCTGGCCAAGAAAATCATCGCCACGGTGGACGCCACCATTGATAAGCCGGGCCAACGCTTTGATCGCATCCAAACCCAAGTGGCTGGCAGTTTGGCCCGGGCGGCTTTTGAAGCCAAGGGCATCCCCTCGATAATCATCGAGACCACCACCAAGCTGCATGTGCTTTCCTATCGGGTGCGCCAGCACCGCCTGGCGGTCTTCACTCTGCTCCAGGACCTGGGCCTGGGCCCCTCCCCCGCGAACACCCTCATCGGGCCCAATGCCCCCAAGCATTCTCTTCGCGTGGCGGTCTTTGATGGCAGCGGCACGGGCAAGAACTCCGCCCGCCACATGCGCTCGATCATCGCTGCCGACGGTACCTGCGTCGTGCGTCCCATCGGTAGCCACGACATCCGTGCAGGAGCCCTGGACCAATTCCAAGTCATCGTGCACCCGGGCGGTTCCGGCAGTGCCCAAGCCAAGGCCCTGGGCGAATCCGGCCGCGCCGCCGAAATCCAATTCGTGCGCCAGGGTGGCGGCTACCTGGGAGTTTGCGCCGGAGCCTACCTGGCCGCATGCAACTACGACTGGTCCCTGGGCCTGCTGGACGCCAAGGTCATCGACCGCGAACACTGGCGCCGCGGCACCGGTTCAATCCCCGTCGAGTGGACGCCCCTCGGCAAGAAATCCCTCAGCCCCCACAGCACCGCCGCCCAGTCCCTCCACTTCGAAATCCGATACGCCAACGGCCCCATCTTCCTCCCTGCCCAAAAACCCCACCTCGAAGACTTCGAACCGCTTCTGATCTACCGCGGCGAAGTCACCCAAAACGGCGCGCCCTCCGGCATCATGCCCGGCACCCCCGCCATCATCCGCTCCACCTTCGGCAAGGGTCGCGCCATGGCCTTCAGCCCCCACCCGGAGAAGACGGAGGGGCACCATGTCTTCCTGCTGAACTCGCTTGAGTGGTTGGGGGGCAAGGGGAACTAGACCCCTCACCCCATCGGCAGATCCAGACCACGCTCCTTGGCGCATTGGATCGCTGCGGGGTAGCCCGCGTCGGCATGGCGCATGACGCCGGTGCCGGGGTCGTTGGTCAAGACGGCTTTGAGGGCTTCGTCGGCCTCACTGGTGCCATCGGCGACGGTGACCTGGCCGGCGTGCAGGGAGTAGCCGATGCCGACTCCACCGCCGTGGTGGAAGGAGACCCAGGAGGCGCCGCTGGCCACATTGAGCATGCAATTGAGCAGGGGCCAGTCCGCCACAGCGTCCGTGCCGTCCAGCATGCCTTCGGTTTCTCGGTTGGGGGAAGCGACGGAGCCGCAGTCCAAGTGGTCGCGACCGATGACCACAGGCGCTTTGATGCGTCCATCGCGCACGGCCTGATTGAAGGCCAATCCTGCCTTGTCGCGCTGGTTGTAGCCCAGCCAGCAGATGCGGGCGGGGAGAC
This sequence comes from Planctomycetota bacterium, assembly GCA_012960475.1. GTDB lineage: Bacteria > Planctomycetota > UBA1135 > UBA1135. The sequence goes on along the minus strand of DUBE01000068.1, from coordinate 1,595 downwards.
CCTGGAAGGCAACGCGCTCGCCAGCAAGCTTGATCCAGCGGACAAGGGCTTTGTCTTCGGGGAAGAGATCCAAGATGATCTGGTCGGTCACGGCGATGTCGGCGGGGTCTCCTGAGAGGGCCGCCCAACGGAAGGGGCCTTTGCCTTCGCAGAAGAGTGGGCGAATGTACTTGGGGACGAAACCTTCGAAGTCGAAGGCGTTCTTGAGGCCCGCCTGCTGAGCGTGACCGCGCAGGTTGTTGCCGTAGTCAAAGGTGTCCGCGCCGCGGGACTGGATCAGGATCATCTGCTCGCAGTGGCGCACCATGGTGCGGAAGGACTCAGCCTGGTATTGGTCCGGGTCGGATTCACGCAGGGCCAGAGCTGCATCGAGGGTCATGCCGTCCGGCACATAACCGGCCAAGGGATCATGGGCGCTGGTCTGGTCGGTCAGGATGTCGGGGGTGATGTTGCGATCGATCAGACGCTGGAGCAGGTCCGTGGCGGCGCAAAGAACGCCGATGGAGATGGCCTCGGACTTGCCCTGCAACTCCAGAGCCCGGTCGATGGCGGCGTCGATGTCCGTGATCTTCTCGTCCACATAGCGAGTGCGCAAACGGAAGTCGATGCGCGCCTCGTCCACCTCGGCCACAAGGCAAGTGCCGCCGTTCATGGTGGCGGCCAGGGGCTGGGCGCCTCCCATTCCGCCGAGACCAGCGGTGACCACCAGGCGACCCGCCAGAGTGCCCCCAAAGTGGCGCTCGCCCGAGGCGGCAAAGGTCTCGTAGGTGCCCTGCAGAATTCCCTGGGTGCCGATGTAGATCCAGGAACCGGCGGTCATCTGGCCGTACATCATCAGGCCTTTCTTTTCGAGCTCGCGGAAGTGTTCCCAGTTGGCCCATTTCCCCACCAGATTGGAGTTGGCGATCAGGACCCGCGGGGCACGGGTGTGGGTGCGAAAGACGCCCACGGGTTTGCCCGATTGCACCAGCAGGGTCTCGTCTGCCTCAAGTCGCTGCAAAGTGGCCACGATGGAACGCAGGGAGTCCATGTCCCGGACCGCCTTGCCGGTGCCACCGTAGACCACCAGGTCCTCGGGAGCCTCGGCTACTTCCGCATCGAGATTGTTGAGCAGCATGCGCATGGCCGCTTCCGCAGCCCAAGTCTTGCAGGACCTGGTGGCACCGCGCGGAGCATGCTGGGGTCCGGGCTGGAGACTGGCGGGGTCGAGGTAGGAGCTGGCGCTGGTGCTGGTCATGGGAGGTGCCGCTTGGGGACTTTAGGTCGCAGGATAACAGCTTGGCTGAGGAAGGCGAGGGATTGGGCTGCGGGCTTGTTCTCCTGGGGCTTGGAAGGGACAATCGGAGGGTGTTCGAACTCCGTCTGGTCTGTGTCTCTGGGTGGCTCTTGGTGCTCCTGGCCATGATCAAGAGGTCAGAGGGGGCAGCTCCAACAGCGCGGGGATTGGGGGTGGGACTGTGCCTGATGGCAATCGCGGCGGATCTTTCTCGCTGGCATTTTTTCCTTTGGCAAAGCACGCGCAAGTGGCTCCAGCAGGAAGAGTTCTACTTTGCCCGCGACCTGTTGAAACTCGGCATCGGTGCAGGACTCTTGAT
>DUBE01000067.1 GCA_012960475.1 Planctomycetota bacterium | reverse complement strand
TCTGGCTGGCGGGATCGACGCCCGAGGTGACCAACGGCGTGGGTTTCAACATCACGCTCTGAGGGCATCCTGCCCCGGGATTGCCAGCCTGATCCGCGTGGAGCATTCGATGGACAGCGCTTGAACCGGCCTGCGTGACACCGATTCTGGCTCATGGGGTAGATTGGACTCAGATGAGCAAGTTCCCGTCGAATCCCAGGCCAGCCACTCAAATGAGAAGGCGCTGTCTAGCCCTATTGTTTGGTATTGCGCTTTTCATGCAGCAGGCGCAGGCCACCTGGTCGGTCGTGGTGGTCAACAAGAAGACGGGTGAGGTATGCATGGCAACGGCGACCTGCATCATGGGCACAGGCTTGGAGAACATGGTGCCCGTGATTGTCGTGGGCAAGGGGGCGGGGGCGTCGCAGGTCTTTGTGCTCAGCGGTGCCCAGAATCGCAAGATCATGTTCTCGGGCTTCAAGAACGGGATCTTGCCGGCACGCATTCTGGATTTGATCGTCAAATCCGATTCGGGTGTCGAGTGGCGGGGGTTTGGCATTGTTTCCTTCGCGGGTCCACCGGTCTCCTTTCTCGGTGATCAAGCAGGTGAGGGGAAAGGGACCGTGAGTGGTGAAACGGACGAGCTGATCTATGCCATTCAAGGTAGTGGCTTGGCCGGTGCCGCCGTGGTCTTGGCTGCGGAGCAGGCGCTTCTCGTTACCCCTGGCGACCTGTCGATGAGGGTCATGATGGCCATGGAGGCCGCGCGTTCCATGGGGGGGGATGGCCGATGTTCCTGTAATCCAGCCGCGGCGGATAGTTGCGGTTCGCCCCCGCCCAGCTTTGACAAGAGTGCTCACCAGGCGCTCATGTTTCTGGCCCGGCCCGGCGACAAGAACGGATCCTGCAATGGAAAGGAGGGTTGCGCAAACGGTGACTACTACCTGGCTCTCAAGGTTGGTGGTGATTGGAGCGATGTCGATCCGGTCATTGAACTCCGTGACCAGTACGCGCTCTGGCGCGCGTCCATGGCGGGGGTACCTGACCACTACAAGTCCGAGGTGACGGTCGATCGCCAGAGCATCGTGGCCGATGGCCGCTCGCGAGCGCGGGTGACGATCCGGCTCAAAGACCTGGATGGCGTGCCCCTCACCCAAGGCGGCGCCCTGATCAAGCTGAAGCGCCAGAACCCGTTGCCACGCAAGGCCATCGCCGGCCCCGTCATCGACAACGGCGATGGGACCTACAGCGTGGATCTTGTGGCAACCACTGCTGCCGGACTGGGTCAGTGGCGCGTGGACGTGGATCTGGGAGGGCCGAGGACCATCCGCCTCTCACCCTTTGTGGAGTTGTCGAGTGATCCCCTTACCGAGCTCCACGTGGGAGTCAGCCAGTACAGCGCGGCCACGCAATCCCTGGTGCCGTTCACGCTGAACCGGGCCACCGTGGATGCGGGTCGGCCCTATCGCATCCTGGGGAGTCTCAGCGGTACCCAGCCTGGCTTTGACTTGCTGGGGGTTCACGTTCCCCTGAACCGGGACCCCTTCTTCAACACCACCTGGCTGCCGCCGGGGAGAGGTGATTTCTACGGGTCCCACGGGAGCCTGGATGGGGTGGGCCGGGCCGAGGCCTATCTGCGCTTGGATCCGCTCTGGTCCTCCGCTCTGGTGGGGCGACGCTTCGACTTCTGTGTCTGGCTGGCGGGATCGACGCCCGAGGTGACCAACGGCGTGGGTTTCAACATCACGCTCTGAGGGCATCCTGCCCCGGGATTGCCAGCCTGATCCGCGT
>DUBE01000066.1:83682-193724 GCA_012960475.1 Planctomycetota bacterium | reverse complement strand
GCGGAACGGCCCGAGTGGACCGTCCCGCGGTTAGAGAGGGATCAAGGAGAATTGAACCTAGACCGGATTGCGCGGAGAGGATTGCGCTTCACCCCGGGTATAGATCACAAAGAAGACGCCCAGAGCCACCAACCCTGCAAGCCCCTTCTGAGAGATGCTGTCGGCCATGGCTCCCACATTGGCGGTCATGCCAGTGGAGCCAGGGAAGAGCAGGTCGACGACCAGGAATGTGATGATGAGAGAGATACCAAGGCGAGTAATCGCAGTGGCCAGATTGCTGACCCGCGTAATTGTCTGTTGCATGATGTGTTCGGTGTTGATGTTGCGTGAGGTTGATCTGGCGGCGAATAAGGGGGCTGGCCCGATCACGTCCCAAGGGTCGTGATCGGGCTCGGGTGAGTCAACTTATGCTTCTCTAAGCATCAGCGGTCCGTCAAGGACATGAACACCATCAGCGTTATGAGACCAGCAAGGCCTCCACCAATAAATGTGCTCACGAGACCAGAAACGTTTCCAACGATGTTGTAACCTTCAGGCACCGCAGCGGGGAACACCACGCTAACCACGAGGAAGAGAAGGGCCAGGTTCAGGGCAAGGCCGATGATGGGCTTGCAGGAACCATTGACCGAGTTTAGGGCTCTGTTGAATGCATCCATTTTTTGTTTTGCCTCCTGTGAAAGGCCGACCCGAAAAAACTCGGGCCGAATCGTCCACAATCAAGAGTCTTGGGTGGCAGCTGCAAGGCTCAAAGCCCTGGGCCACCTGAGTTGTTGTTGATGACCCGCAAGCGGGCACAAGTGTCAGGTCAGCCGAACGCGAAAAACACGATCTGGTAGCCAACCCGAAAGGTCCATCGGCTCAGACCCCCGGGCCTTGCGCTCTGGGCCGATATTATTTGGCTCAAATGGGCCAGATACCCCCCTCAAGCCCCTCCAGGGCCGATTCTGTGATCCCAAACCAACACCAAGTTCGTACAAGAATTGGAATACTTCCAACTCGAAAGACTTCGCAGGCCTCAAGCAGGGCCGCCCAGAGCCCCCTTCAACAGCAGCACACAGGGCTGGTTGCCATTGGCCAGTTCGCGCTGCTCCCCAGGCACATTGAGGGCCTCCAGCTGCTGCTCGGTACCCCCCAGCAGGGCCAGGCCGTAACCCTCGCACTTCTGGCGCAGTTGCGCGCCAAAGGAACGGTAGAGCGACAGCAGTCGCTCCTGACCCCCGGCCCCCACCCGCGAGCCCCAGGGGGCATTGGTCACGATATGGCCGTTCCAACCGGGTTTAGGGGAGAACAAGCGCGCATCCAGCACATCCAGGTGCAGATTGGCGCTGATTCCGGCAGCGGCAAGGTTTCTGTCCGTGTCCTGCACGCGCTCCCCATCGATGTCGCTGCCCACAAGCTGCAGTTTCTTGATTGGCCGCCGGCGCTCTTCTGCTTCCGCACGCAACCGCTCAAACATTACCGGCTGGGCGTCGCGCCATCGTTCCATTCCAAAAGACCTGAAGCTTCCCGGGGCAACATCCGCCGCCATCAGTGCGGCCTCCACCAGCAAAGTGCCCGAACCACAAAAAGGATCAAGAAGCGGCGACCGTCTATCCCACTGGGAAAGCAACAGCATGCCCGCGGCCAAGGTCTCGGGTAAAGGTGCACGGCCCTGAGCCTGACGCCAGCCGCGTTTGTAGAGGGGCTCGCCGCTGGTGTCGAGGGCCAGAATCGCGCGATCCCGATAAAGGTGCACGCTGATGCCCAGGTCCACACCTGATTCACCCACGCTTGGACGCGTGCCATGATCCCGCCGGAAGCGATCACAAATCGCGTCCTTGACCCGCTGTTCCACATAGCGCGCGTGCGTCATGGTCGAATCCCGAGCACGAGCCTTGACCCGCAAGGTACCGTCGGGCTTGAGCCATTTCTCCCAGGGCACTTCAAGGGCGCCCTCATAGAGCTGGCTCTCCGAAGCACATTCGAAACGCGCCACCCGCAACAGGACTCGATTGGCCGTGCGCAACCAGAGGTTCGCCCGAGCGGCGTCGAGGCGCGTCCCATCAAAACGACAGCCGCCCACCTGACGCTCGATGCGCGCCAGCTTGAGATCCTTGAGTTCCTGGTGCAGCACGGGTTCAAGTCCCGGCGCACAGGTGGCAAAAAACTCGGTGGCGGCTCCCATGACTAAGCCTGCCCAGGCCAGGGCCCGTGGGAGCGTTGATCGGGGTCCTGCTCAAAAACACGACGCCAGAGGTCAGTAGAAAAGAGGCCCTGGGGATCCGCCTGGGCCTTCAGTTCCCGAAAAGCAGCGATACGCCGGGCTCCGAACGAGGCCCGCGCCACCGAGGGGGAAATCACCTGGTCCTTGGCAAAGTAGAAACGCCCGCCCGCATTCAAGCAGATCTGGGAGAAGCGCGCGCAGGTCTGCCAGAGATGCGCCCGGTTCTTGGCGGTCACCTTGAGGTCCATGGCCAGGCTCCAGCCATCCAGGGCGTGAGTCATCAGAAAGGGGTCCGGCCGATGGCGCTTGAGCACTCCCAGATAGGGAACATGCCCACTGGCCTGACCCTCGGCCAGAAGCGCCAGGAAACCATCCAGGGCCGTTTCCGAGGGCAGGAAAGCCTGATACTGGATCAGACCCTCGCCTGCTTGCCGGGCATAGGCGTACTTCCAGTCCGGCACATAGTCGAGCAGGAAGTTGAAACCCCCATGGGATTGACGATGCCAGCCCCGCATGGACTCCATGCGCCCCGCCACCTGCTTGACCCCGTTGATCAGACGCATGCCCAGGTCATGATTGAACAGCCTTAGCACCCGCCAGATCTCGGCCTTGGGCACGCCCATTACCGAATCCGCCAGATCCTGATGCTCCAAACAAAGGGTCTTGCCGGGATCGGAGTCTTCCCCTTCGGCAAGGTAGCGCGCGTCGTGAAGCAGGCCGCGCCCCGCAGCAGAGCCCGCGCCAAAGGTATCAATCCAACCCACCAGATAATCCGCCACATCCACCAGCTCCTGCATGGCCTCCATCATCTCGCCCAGGTCATGGCAGGAGATCCCGCGCACACGCACATCGCCAGAGTAGACCCTCTGAGTACGCGTTTTGACGCGAGTAATGATGCCCAGCATTCCGAAACCGCCGATTGCCCCATGGAACAACTCGGCGTTCTGTTCACGCGAACAGGTCAGCAAATCGCCGTTGGCCAGGAGCAAGTCGATCTCCAGCAGGTTGTCCCCAAAGGTGCCAACCTTGAAGTTGTTCTTGCCATGGATATTCATGCCCGCTGCCCCGCCCACCGTGGGGAACATGGTGCCGCTGACCACCTTGGGCCAATAGCCACTGGGCAAGGACCTGCGCCAGAGCTGGCGAATGGTGGCGCCCCCCTCAAGATCCGCATCGCCCGTGCTCTCATCAAAGCTGAGCACGCGATTCATGTGGGTCAGATCCAAGCACCAGCCCTGCTCGGTGGTACTCGCATCTCCATAGCTGCAGCCCGTTCCTCGGGGGGCGAGGGTCACCCCGGCCTTGCGCGCCTCTGCTAGGACTGCCCGCAACTGGTCCAGATTTTCGGGCCGGATCACGCGTGCGACCGAGCCAACGGACATGCCCCAGCCCTCCACCCGCTCAATCCCCACACGACCCATTTCCAGCGCCATGATCAGATATTCAGATGACGGAAGATGCGGCTTGGAATCGCACGGATCACTGCCATGACCAGGCACCAACGAAGAGGAATGAAACGGGTGCTCCAAAAGCTCCCGCGCCAGGTTGCAATCATGGTCCTGGCCGCCTGCTCGGGCGTGATCGGCCAGACGAGTTTATCGATTTCCCTGGTCATCTCGGTCTTGACCATGCCCGGCAGGATCGTGACCACGCGCACGCCGTGACCTTCCAAGCGATTGCGCAGGGACTCAAGGTAGGTGCTGAAGCCTGCCTTGGATGCGTGGTAGGCCGGGTTCATGCGCCGGCCTCTTTCCCCAGCCACACTGGAAACTCCAACGATGGTGCCCCGTCGCTCAGACAGAAACAGCCGCGCAACTTCCGCGCACCAGGCCATGCCCCCCAGCAGATTCACCTCCACCATTGTGCGATCCAGATCCGGGTCGTACTCCTGGGGTCCCACCATGGGCATCACCCCCGCCACATAGCAGAGAGTGTCGAGACCGCCCAGGTCCCCTACGATTCGTTCCAAGAGAGCGGGCACCTCCCCCGCATCGAGCACATCATGCCGGTAGACCTTTACGGTTTGCGCGGGAGCGTCCGCCGCGAGTTCGGCCAAACGATCTTCGCGCCGGGCAAGAGCCGCCACCTGACAACCCTCCGACGCCAGCTGTCGCACCAGCGCCGCGCCGATGCCACTCGATGCCCCCACTACGAGTACCCGTTCGGGAACCGAGCCGGTGGAAGATGAGTTCTGGAGAGAAGAGCCGGGGTGTTGCATTGACAGCGCCCATGATCGGAACTGGGAGGCCTCGCGACAAGCCCCGAGCGCTCAACTCGAGCGTGTTCGCACAGAACCTGGCCAGGAAAATCAGCCGACAACACAACGCTCGGGCCCGCCCAAGAGAACCTCCGACAGCATTGCACTCACCTACGCAGAGGATTATGGTCTCCTGCCCCATGCCCCGCACCTCCCGCCTCCTCGCTGCCCTCAACCCCGAGCAGCGCGAGGCAGCCGAGACCATCGAGGGGCCCCTGCTGGTGCTGGCGGGGGCCGGCACAGGAAAAACCCGGGTGGTGACCACCCGCATCGCCCATATGGTCGCCCAGGGAGTCGATCCAGGACACATCCTGGCGGTCACCTTCACCAACAAGGCCGCCAAGGAGATGCGCGAGCGCCTGGGCAGGCTGATCGGTGCGAAGGCCGAGAGCCTCGTGGCCAGCACCTTTCACTCCTTCTGCCTCAGATTCTTGCGCGAGCACCCCGACTCCCTGGGAATGGAGCGCGGGTTTTCAATCTGCGACCCCTCGGATCAACTCGCCTTTGTCACCCGGGCCCTGCGCTCCCTGCATGTTCCCTCCGCCAGCCTGAAACCCAGGGATGCACTCTCCTTGATCAGCCTGGCCAAGAACCGACTGGAGGACCCCGACGCCCTGGCGCGGCGTCTGGACCCGGACCTGGGGCATCTGGCTGCTCGCACCTGGGAAAAGTATCAGGATTCTCTGCAGCACGCCTGCAAGCTTGACTTCGATGACCTGCTGCTGGAAACCCGGCGCCTCTTGAAAGATCCAAAGCTGCGGGCCGAAGCCGCCCAGCGCCATCGCTTCGTGCTGGTGGACGAGTACCAGGACACCAATGCCCCCCAGTTCGAGATCGTGAAGGCCATAACCGAGGAGCACAAAAACCTCTGTGTGGTGGGAGATGATGATCAGAGCATCTACTCCTGGCGCGGGGCGGACATGACCAAAATACTGTCCTTCCAAAAGACCTTTGGTGGCGCCAAGGTGATCACCCTTGAGACCAACTACCGCTCCACCGAGACCATCCTGCGCTGTGCCAACCGCTTGATCCAACACAATACCAAGCGCCACGAAAAGACGCTGCGCTCCGCAATTGGAGAAGGCGAACCGGTTTCTCTGGTCACCATGCGTGATGAAGAAATCGAGGCGAACAAGGTGGTCCAACGGATCGACGAGATGGTGCAAGCTGGACACAAGCTGGATGAGTTCGCGATCCTCTTCCGCACCGCAATTCAGGCACGCACATTTGAAGCCGAACTGCGCCTGCGGGACATTCCCTACACCCTGGTGGGCGGTATGAGTTTCTTCGACCGCAAGGAGGTGCGTGATGTGATGGCCTATCTGCGACTGCTGGTGGATCCCGACGACGAGCAGGCTCTTCTTCGCATCCTCAACTGCCCCCCCCGGGGAATCGGCAAAGCCACCCAGGAACGGGTCACGGCCTACGCCACATCCAAGGGCATTTCCGTAGGCCAGGCCTTTGATCAGGCAGAGCACATCAAGGGGGTCAAGCTCGATCGCTGCCAACCGATCCAACGACTGCGCCTGCGCCTCAGGACCTTGCGCGGTCTCTACCCGGACTCCTCCAAGAACCTGGTGAAATTGGTTCAGCAAACCATCGTGGAGGTGGGCTACGAAGAGGAAGTCCGCCGCTGCTATCAGGATGAGGAAGAGTACAAGAAGCGCTGGGAAGGAGTGGAGGAAGTGCTCAACGCAGCGCAAAACCATGCCCAAAAACGCAAGCGCCCAGGCCTGCAGCGTTTCCTGGACGAACTCCTGCTCTCGGCGGAAGATCGGGACGATCCAGAAGACTCTTCCAAGCGCTTGAGCGTGACGCTCATGACCCTGCATGCCTCCAAGGGCCTGGAGTTCCCACAAGTATTTCTCGTCGGCATGGAAGAGGGCTGCCTGCCGCACCTCAAGGCGGTGCAGGAAGAGAGCATCGAAGAGGAACGCCGGCTGGCCTATGTGGGCATTACCCGAGCACAGAAATTCCTGCAGCTTTCCTGGTGTCAGACCAGGGCCCGAGGTGGACAGGCCCTGTCCAGACACATCAGTCGCTTCCTGCTGGAGCTGCAACAACGCGAACCACCCAGCGACTGGGTGCCCGCCGGAGCCGAGCCCGCGCTCAAGCGCAAGACCAAGGGTCGTCGCCGCCGAGCGCGTCGCTGAGGCTTAATTTCTTGGTCCTCACTGACTGCTGAGAGCCACACGCTGCAAGAGGGAATGCACGACACCTCCGGCTTTTTCCACCGTGATCATGGCTTGGGTGGGGTCCTGTACGACAACCATGGGCTGGAGCAGGACCACATTGGCAAGTCCGGGGATCGCCACAAGGGTCCCACAGGAAACGGGACCTTCTTCGGGTCGAGCACCATCCACCAGCCACACCTGATATGTCCAATGACCCGGATCCAGGTTTCCGAGCCCTTCGACTCGAAGAAATCCCTGCTGCCCCTTGGAGAACCACCAGACCTCGCCTTTGCCGTTGACTGCCGTACCATCCCCGGCCGGCGCAAGCGTCAACTGCTTGTCCGCTGCCCCCGCCGCTAAGCGCTCGTCCAATTGGTCGCGAGCAGAACGGGGTATCATGGACAGGACTGCGTTTTCATAGCGCTGGTAGGCCTGATCAAGCTCATCCAGCAGGTTCTGCTCGCGCAAGCGCCACTGCTCCTGTTGCTCAGTCAACAGTTCCTCGGGGTCGGACCCCAACTGGGGCGCTGCATCCGTGGACGAAACCCTTGGCTGTTCAGCAAGCGGGGTCGAATTGGAAGGCAAGTTATCGCCGGATTCCGTATCTGAATCGCCACAGCAGCACAGACAAAAGCCGATCCAACCCGAGAGAACACCTGCGGTCAGGCCGAGAAGAAATGGAACTCGCTGCATGCCTGCATGGTGCCCGAGAGAACACGGCGGTGCAATGGAATACCGCTCCAGACTTTTGGATCGCAGGACAAGCAGACCTGCGCAGGGGCCCGGCAACAGACGGTGAACCTGACAACAAGACTCGACAAACTCGAGTCCAGCTGCGGGGACACCTACGACCGCAACTTACAGGCGATCGAAGAGATCAAGACAGCCCGCTTCGCAACGCAGGAGATCGAACAGAAGCCAAGGATCCCAAGGGCAAGGCGCCCTAGGGAATCACGATGTCGTACTGCGTGGTGCTGCCCTTTCTCACGCCAACCTTGACCCGCGAGCTTGTGCGTCCCTCGTAACTCGCACTGACCCAGACATCTCCAGGCCCAAGCCCATTGACGGTGTAGGAACCGCCACCGCGACTGCGCGTCCAAGAGTTCATCAGAATGCTCGTGCCGCTTTCCGTCGATATGTTCAAGCGCGCACGGCGTAGGCCATTGCCATCCGCATCCCTGACTATTCCCGCGATCTTGCCTGCGAGTTCCAGGTCGATGTCCTGCGTGCTACCACCGTCCTCTACTTCCAGGCCTTCAATCAGAATCGCTCCCCATGTAGCTTCGCCAGGATTTGCTTCCATTACCCGCAAGTTGTATGTGCCCGGATTCAAATCGGAAAAGCTGTAGTGTCCATCGGGCCCGGACCGGATTGAGCGCCGGCCACTTCCTCGGGACCCCACCTCCTTGCCATCGACGGTTGGGGTAAGCGCCAAGGCCGCCCCTTCCAGAACGCCCGAGGTACTGCGGACGACGCCAAGAAGACTTGCATCGGGCAGTTCGAAATCCTCCCGTTGGCGTGTGCCCTCGCTGATAGTGACCGCGAAGACTCCCTGACTCGACCATTCCCTGCCGACCATGAATTTGTAGTCTCCAGGTTCATCGAGCACAAGTTCATAGTTGCCGTCTACGTCCGCCACAACGGCTGCAACTTGCCCGCTGGAATTCTTGGGATCCAGCACACTGATGACGGCCTTGGCAACGCCCTCACCGGCCGCAGTAACGGCCCCTTGCACCGTGACCGCCGTGGGAGAAGGAACCCCCAGGACCACTGCCCGCTGCTCTTCATCCAGCAGTTCCACCTTGATCTCCTCCCTGTTGGCGCGATTCAGCATCCATTGATTGCGATCCCCACGGTTCCCGCGGTTCCCGCGTTGAGCCGCTTCCATGCTGACCGTATAGTGCCCCGGTTCGAGGCCCTTGAATACCACCGAGCCTTTGGCATCGGTCTCTTCGCGCCCCCAGCCAGAGCCATTGAGGTTGATCTGTCGACCTTCAATCACACCCACGGCGTTGTGCAGCTCGACAGTCAGGGTGGCTCCTCGACGCAGGGTCAAGAGCGCTCCTTCACTGATCTCGCCTGCGGCCACATGCAAGGTCTGCTCCGAACTGCGGGCCCAGGAAGAATGGGTCGCAGAGAGAGTCACTTCCCCGGGATTGAGGCGCACCAAATTGAAGACCCCGTCCTCACCTGATTCCGTGCGCGCATCCTTGCCTCCCCCATGACGGCCCAATACCTGGGCACCTTGAATAGGCTTGCCACTGGGATCTCGCACAACGCCGACCATCTTGGATTCCCGGGGCAGGCGCAGAGCGACTTCCCCGTCATAGGGGACGACGATCTCCTGCTCATCTCCCGTACCAAACCCAAGACCCCGGGCCACCAGGACCCAGGCGCCGTCCTGAAGGCCTTCCAAATCGAAGCGTCCGGCCTTGGAGCGAAAACGGTCCTTGATCGGTTTGCGAGCGGTGTTGGAAAGGATGTTGTTCTCCGCCGGAGTGGCGACGATCTGAAAGCGAGGCACCGGGTTGCCCTCATCATCGAGCACCTGACCGGGAATGGTCTGACCTTCAGAGAGGATCATCACCAGACCCCGACGCCCCGGCTCCACATCGGCGGTCACCGCGCGCCAAACCGGAGGTGGATCGAGCAGACGCTCCCGCAGACTGGCCTCTGCCGGAGCCACATAACCGCGTTCGAAGGAGGTGGCCTCCAGGTGGCACTGCCCCTCGCCCAATCCGCTGAAGAAGAACTTGCCCTCAGCCCCCACCTTGATCTCGCCCATGATCGCTTCGTAGTCGAAGCCCATGAAATCGGTTTTTTGGCTCAGGCGCACCATGGCCCCACTTGCAGGAGACCCCTTGGGCCAGGCCACAGATCCCTCGACGGTCTGGCCTCGGTCCATTTGCAGCAGGAGGCTCGTACGGTTCTCACCCTCCCCCACCTCGCCCAGGGGAACGCGCAGTTCCAGGTAGCCATCGGCGCTGGCCAGCAACATCAGGTCCCCCGTTGGCACGCCCACCAACTCAAAAGTCCCGTCTCCCGTCTCGACCTGCTCATCGATTTTCTCGTTCATGAAGGGGTTGCGCTTGTTGGCCTGCTCCACAGTCAATGCCATCACCGATGCATGCGTGATCAGTTCCCCTTGAAAGTTCTTGATCTCGCCAGAAAGGGTCGCCCCACGACCAAAGTTGACCACCACCAATGTCACCTCGCCGGGTTCGGCCTTGATGCCTTTGACCTCCCCATTGGAAAAATCTGGATGGCGTGCCTCTACCAAGAATTTCTCGCCGGGATCCACCCCGCCGATCTCGAAGTGCACATCACGGGTACGAGTTCCCGCTCGCGACCCTCTGCCACCCCAATTGCGATCCTGACGCAACTCCACTGTGACCTTTTCGTGAAACTCCAAATCGCCGGCGGCGGCCCGAGGAGCAACCACCTCCACATCAAGACGACCACCAAGACTTGGCTTCAACAGCAGATCTGTGGTGTCTTCTAGACTGGTAGGGTCAATGACCTTGTGATTCTCGCTGAAGCAATAACGCGCTGCGATCCAAAGCCGCCCCTTGCGCGTGCCCTCCGCAAAGGCCACCCGAAAGTTCCCCTCCGTGTCCACCGGCGCTGCGTATTCATCGGGATGTCCCGCCAGGGTCTTGAACCGTCGGCCAGAAGCGATCACAAAGAGCTCTTCGTCGAGGGGAGTCCCCTCTGGAAACTCAACCTGGCCATACACAAAGTGCGAGGCCCGGGGCACCCGTGCGCCACGCACGACGCGCTGGGGCGCGGCCCTGCGAGCCTCGGCCCCACCTTCTGACTTGGCCACCAACTCGCGCAATGGCTGGTCCTGCGTGGGCCCGCTGGTCTCGCCCTCCAACTCCGCCACAGGGCTCCCGTCCGGAGTCGGGAGAACCGGAACAGCCGATCCCTCGCCCAAGGGCTGGGGTCCCTGGACTGGGTCCGTGCCCATGAAGAAGTAGCCCGCCGTCAGAAGAACGGCAAGGGGGATAGCGAGTAGGAGGAGAGAACGGGGGGATCGGGCCATGGAAGACCCCATTGTACGAAGCAGAAGGGCTCTTCTTTGCACTTTAGCTCAGGTGGTTGCCGGGGGCACCCTTTGCAACCTCACTGCGACTCGCCCGCATACCCCAGGGCCTCCAGCCAGGATTGTAACTGCGGCGTAACCTCCACCTGATTGGAGCCTCCCAGGGCCGCCATCCCGCGCAAGGCCAGATCCAGTTGCTCCGCCAGACGTGCACGATTTCCTCCGTCGTTGCCCGCCAGGTCCCGCTGCTCATGGGGATCGGATGCCAGATCGTAGAGTTCCTCTCTTCCGTCTCCAGCCCGAATCAACTTCCACCCGCCGGTGCGATAGGAGGTCAAGTCCGGCCCCCACATGTTGCCCTGGGCCAGCACTGGCCGGGGCTGGCTATCAGTGCCACCCATGAGCCCCACGAGACTGCGGCCCACAAAGGAGGACAGGGGGGCGAGGTCCGCCAACTCGCACAGGGTCGGGGCCAGATCCACATGGCGCACTGTATCACTGATGCGCTGGGCACCCTCCCCTGGCACCCGGATCATCAAGGGCACATGAGTCAATTCGTCGTACAGGGTGTGACCGTGTTCGAAACCCCCATGGTCCAGAAACTCTTCCCCGTGATCACCAGTAATCACCACGATCGAGTTCTGATCGAGGCCCCTCTCGCTCAAGCCATCGAGCAACCGCCCCACCTCCGCATCGGTGTAGGCAACTTCTCCGTTGTAGAGTGCCTCGGCCCGCCCAATCACCTCCGGATTCAAATCCAACTGCCCAGCGCGCAATGCCATCATGTGCTTGCGCGTACCAAAGACAAACGATTGGTTCTTTTGGTCACGGGGCTCGGCAAAGCGCCGCCGAAATGGTTGCGGCGGGTCATAGACCGCGTGGGGATCAAAATAGTGCACGAACAAGAGAAAGGGCTCGTCCCGTTCTCGATCGAGCCAGCTCAAGGCCGCTTGGGTGGTGGGTCCCGCCCGCCGCACCTCAATGTTGGTCTTGAAATGCACCGCATCCAAGCCGCCAAAGTCGCGGGTCACTCCAAAAGTCTTGTCGAGGAATGCCACATTGACAATCGCGTGGGTGTCGTAACCCGCCCGGGCAAAGGGCTGCACGAGAGTGCCCACATCCTGACCGAGGCCGTGCAGGCCCGCTTCCAGATTGCCCCCAGCTCCATGCTCCGCGGGGTGCACGCCACTCAAGATCGCCGCGCAGGAGGGCAAGGTCCAAGGGGCATGCGCATGACACTGATCAAAGGACACGGCGCCTTCGGCGAATTTGCCCAGGTACGGAGTCAAGCCAGCGGGCGCCTTGGGCCCCACCCGATCCGCGCGCAGGGTGTCAATCACGATAACCACCACATTTGGCCGGGCGGGTTGACCGCAACCCGCGAACAGGCTGAGGGTCAGGAAGATCGGAGAAAAAGGACGCATGTCAGTTGGATCGGGGAGATGACGGGGTGGGCATTCGCAGAGGCTGGCCCTGCCGGTAGCCTGCCAGTTGCTCTGATACGGCCGCGGCCGCTCGCCTGTTGGATGCGGCTCGGGCTTGGGAAAGGGCGCGCTCGGCAGCAGCAATGGCGGCGGCAAAGTCCCCCTGCTCAGCCAGGGCCGCCGCCCGCAGGGCCTCGGGCCGACCATCCGCAGGACCGCGCTGGGCCAGGAGTTGATCCGCCAGGGCCAGAGCCTGGGCCCCGTCCCTTTGGCTTGGGTCCCTGGCCGAAGCCAGCGTCAGCACACATCGTTGCACCAAATCGATCACCTGCTGCAGACCCCCTTCTTCAGCCAGAGCCAGGCCAACCACGCGCCCGGCGGCATGCGCCTCTCCCCCGTCCAAGAGCAACTTGCCCAGATTCGCCGCAGCCTTGCCATGGCGGGGTTCTTGCAGAAGCACCTGCTCAAGTGCGCTCCGTGCCTCAGGCAGCTGACCTTGACTCAAATGCACGAGAGCACGCTCATACAAACCGGCGGCCAATCCAGGCGCCAACTCCAGGGCAGCTTCAAACTCTTTTCCGGCCTGCTCGTAGCTTGCCGCACGAAAATAGGCGCGTCCCCGATCCAGGTGATAACGAACCCCAGGAACCCCAAGCTCGGGACCCGGCAAGAGCCCCAGCAAGAAGGGCGAGGCCAGGGCGATGACTGCCAGCGGCAAGACCCGGCGCCTTTCTCGCAGAGCCTCGATCAACCCCAAGACCCCGGCCGCTGCGGGCAGCGCCAAGAGCGCTACCAGGGGCACGCGATAACGGGCGGCCACAAAGAACGGCAGCAGAGCCAGAACCCAGGCCCCCATGGACCAGACAACCACAGTCAATCCCTGTCCCCTCCGCAGGAAAAACGCCAGGAGCGCCAATCCCAAGAGCATTGAAAAATCGACCGGTGCACTGAACAAAAGCGCGGAGTGGATGCGCTCGACCTCCACCTCCTTGTTGTGCCCCACTTCCCGGGGCCCAAGCAACAAGACGCCCTTGGCCACCGTGCGTCCCATGAACCCGAGAGGATCCCTGAGCACCTCACTCACCCCGCGGGAACGCAGAAGGGCATCCGCCTCCCCATGGGTCAAGCTGCGCCCCTCCTGCTGACCTAAGCGCAGCACCACTTCCGGCCAATCAAAGCAGGTTCGGTAACGCCCCAGCTCCTCCCCCAGGTCACTATTGATCAACCCGTTGGCAGCGGCCCGTTGGCCCAGGAACAAGTTGATGCCAAGCCCTGTGGTCATGGGAACCGCCTGATCGGCCGCGTAGATGTTGCGCACCAATGAGGGCAGGGGAAAAAGCAGCAGCCCCGCCAGCAACCAAAGTCCAAGGCGCCGACCAGCGCTGCGCCAGACCCAGAGCGCAACCGCAAGAGCCAGCAGCAGAGAATTCGGTCTGGTCAAGACCCCCAGGGCAAACAAGAGTCCGGCCCCCAGAGCCTCACGAGGCCGCGCAGGACCCTTGCCTTGGCCTACCGCCAGCAGCAAGCCCCCCAACAGCAGGGCAATCAGGAGCGCGGGCGCGTGCAACTCCCCTTCGAAATAGACCGGCGACCAGGCCAGGCCATAGAGTCCGGCCGCGAGCAGACCCAGGCGTGGTCCACGCAGGGCGCGCCCAAGGAAAAACAAGAGCCCCACGGAAAGCAGCCCCAAGAGATGCTGCACCAAGAGCGCGACACGCACACTGCCATCACCCAGGGCGTACAGCATGGCAAGGAACCAGGGATAACCTGGGGGTCGGTGCAGTGGTTCGTTGGTGATCTGAGCAGGGTCAAAGCCCTCGGGCCAACCTGGTTCAAGGCCGACCAGGTCCCGCGCATAGGCGTCATGCCAATGGGCGTCGATTGCTGGATAGTTCAAGTCCGGATCGGCGCCGCGCTCATTCCAATGGAGAGCCCTGGGAACGAGGGCGAGAAGCAGGACAAGAACCAGCCAGGTGCCCGCAGGCTTGCCGAAGATCATCTTTGAGCTCATGGCTCCTGGCCCTGCTCAAAAACCGTGCGCGAGCTGATCAGCCGATCGCCGTGACCGCTGGGCATATGAAAAGGCTTGCGCAACAGGTCAGCATCAACGCCCAGGCGCTCAAGGGGAGTCTGCAAGGTCAATTCAATCTTGGCGGGCTCTTCGCCAAGCAGGAAGCCAACCTCAATTCCGGCCAGGGGAAGGGCAAAAAAGGAAG
This sequence comes from Planctomycetota bacterium, assembly GCA_012960475.1. Classification (GTDB taxonomy): domain Bacteria; phylum Planctomycetota; class UBA1135; order UBA1135. The sequence goes on along the minus strand of DUBE01000066.1, from coordinate 179,405 downwards.
TCGTCTCTCCATCCAATTCGCGGCCTCCCAATTGAATCTCGCGCAGACCCTCAAAGCGCGCGCTTCCCCAGGGGCCTCCACCCGCGAGGACTCCCCCTATGCGTACCCCGTCCCCTGTCTTGGTTCGGCTGGTCTCGACGAAACGCGGGGTGAAGGCCGCTTCGTCCCAAGTGACCTCAAACTCGCCAGCGCCCCGGCGCTTGACGGTTTCTCCGTCTTCGGACACCAGAACAATATTCTGACGTCGAGGAAATTCTTCGGAAGCAATGGGCAGCAGGAGCAACACGATGCTGCCTGACAGACAGACGATCCCAGCCCCTACTGCCAACTGAAGGGAACGGCCCGGAGACAAGCTGGTGAGGCCAACCAGGGCGGGCAGCCCCACTACCAAGAACAAAGCCATCGGCACCTGGGGGCCTCCGCTGCCATAGGCCGCAGCCAGGAAGTTCACCAGGGGCAGGACCAAGATCAGCGCTGGCCCCAACAGCCAGAAACTCGCCCCCTGCAAACCGGACGGCCCACGGCGCACGAGCGCCGCCCAGATGCCAAGAGTGCCAAAGGCCACCACGCCCAACAACCAGGCCCCCGCCCCCGGGGCGCCTATGGCCAAGGCACAGAGCAGGACACTCTGCCAAACGTGACACGCGCCCAGAGCTGATGCCAACCCAACCCTGCGCACGATTGGGAAGACCACGGCCCCGGTGAGCGCCAGCACGGCCGCAACGCTCACGAACCAGAACAAGAATGGCTGAGTGTGCCCAGGATCCCTCACGCCCGCAATCAACCCCATGATCCGCCCGGGCGCCATGGCTGCCAGCAGCAACAAGAACATCCAAAGGGGCCAGGCAAGTAAAGCGCCAGTCCACTTGCACTCTTGGTTTTCCTCGCGCTGCATATGTTGGTACAGACCAAGGACGGTCAAGAGCAATAGCAAGAAAGCCAGGACCTGCAAGGTCCCTGCACGCAACACAAAAAGAGTTCGGCTTCCAAGTGCAGTCCAGACCAGCTGGGACCCCGCGGGCTCGCCGAATTGCGCCTCCTGGGCCGCCACTAGACCCGCCAGAAATTGGTCCCCCTGATGCTGCAAGCTGGCCAGGGAAAGATGATCCAGATCATCGATCGGCGTGTGGTAGGCCTCGTGGCCCTCAATGAAGGCAAAGTTCAACCCAGGCAGCTGACGCTCAATGAACACGCTCAGGTCTGTGTCGTTCGGCATGCGCCGGTAGGCTTCCACGGAAAGGGAATCCGCGAAGGGTCGCTCGGTGTTCTCCGCATAGGCCCGCAGCAAATCCGAACTGCGGGGCCCGGTCTGAAACATGATCGAAGGGCCGCGGCAGCCCCGAGCCTCCACGTTGAGCACGCAAAGCACATCCCCCAGACGCGGATCCTGGGCCGCAAAGGCCTCAGCCCCACACAATCCGTCTTCTTCGGCGTCGGTAAACACCAGCAGCAGGCCGCGCTCCGGTTGCCCCCGGGCACAGAGTGCGCGGGCCGCTTCGATCACCAGCGCCACCCCGGACAGATCATCGGCCACCCCGGGCCCCGCAGCCACCGAGTCCGTGTGAGCCAAGAGCATGATCCAACCGGCATCCGGGTCCCTGCCCTCTATCTCTACGGTCCAATTGTGAACCGTTCCCGTGGCCCAGGTAGTGGCCAAGGAAAGTACCTGCTCCTCAGGCTGCCACCCCTTACGCAGTAACTCCGCCGCCAAATGGGTACGCACGCGTTCCGCCGCCAGGCTGCCCGAGGGGTGCGCGCCTTCTGATCCAAGCAGGTGCTCCAGGCTGCGCAGCGCACGACCGGCTGAGAACAGTTCCTTGTCTACCCGATGATCAAGGGGCCGCGGCAACTTGGCGAGGGCGCTGGTCAAGAGACCGCAGAAAACAACCACAGCCAAAAACACCACTGGGGGACCCCAGCCGTCCAGGTTGAGTGAGTTCGGTCTGTTATCTGCCCTTTCGGCCATGGACCCATGCTACCCAGCGGAGCGCGCCAACCCCAACCAGAGGCAGGGAAGGTTTTGGAACTTGGAACCACCGAGCCCTATCCTGGACCGTAGTCCGGTTTGGATTCCATCCTTGCCCAGCCACTTCATCCATGTCGCCTCTACCACGCTGTTTCCTGTTGCTGTTCGCCTGCGCCTTCGTCTCCTGTGGTCAGGAAACGATCCCAGGGCCTCTGGATCCCGGAGAAGGACCCTCAACAGCCAACATCCTGCGCCGAGAACGCGCGGTGGTTTTCTTCAGGCAAGCGGACTCGGGCAGGGCGCGGGCGGAGATGGCGCCCTTGGTGCAAGTGGACCAACCGGATCCGAATGACCTGTTGATCGCGGCCCAGATCGAGTTGCTCGACATGGACCTGATCACCTGCAGTGGATTGTTGGATCGCTGGGCCAGCCAAGAGCCAGCCTCCCCCAGGTTGGCTTATCTACGCGCGCGCCTGGCCCACCTGAAAGGGAACTTCGACGCGCGCATGGAATTCCTGCGGGCGGCGCTTGAAGGCGCAGCCGGTGACTTGGGGGCGACCTATTGCCTGGCGGGAGCCATGCAGGACCAGGACTTTGAGAACGACGAGGCCTGGGAATCGGCGGCCCGCGCAGCCCTGGTGCTCTATGACGGCATCGAGGAGCTGGGGTTGGAGAACGGCACGATCTGGTATGTCTCTACCATCTACCGCCAATTTCTCCTGGCGGCAGACTTGGGTGAGAGCGAGCGCTTGGAGCACTACAAAACGCTTTGGAACGCTCTGGTGGACCAGGGTGCCAAGCCGATTTCTGACCAGTTGTTGAATGAGGGTTCCCTGGCACAAGTGCGGGCGCCGCGGCCTGTAGGACAGGGACCCGATGGAACGCCAAGCATGCCTGAATTTGCTGTCAGTGCGGAACTGCTGCCCGACTGGGGTCATGCCAGTGACCTTGGGGTGCACGATCTGAACGGGGACCGGCGTCCGGACCTAGTGTGTGCTGGCCCCCTTGGTCTGCGCATCGCCTTGGGCCAGGAAGATGGTTCGTTTGTCGAGAAGGTAGTGCGGAGCGAGGCTACTGCAGGCTTCGCGGCCCTGGACTTGAACAGAGACGATGACTGGGATCTCGTTTGGTGGAACGAATCACAGGTGGGCATCATCGAGCATGACGAAGAGCTCTTTGTGCCCACGCCGATTGAACTGCCCAGCCCAGATGCTCTGGTGCATCAAGTGGTCCTGGTGGACTACGATCACGATGGGGACCTGGATCTGGTTCTGGCAACCGACAAAGGCCCGCGTCTCTGGCGTAACGATGGGGCGGGAGAAATCCCCGATGACCCGGAACTCCCGAGGGGTTCCTTTACTGACGCCACAGCCGAAGCGGGGTTGCCCGCGGACTGGACCTGCACCTGGTGCGCGGTGGAAGACTTGGATCGGGACCAGGATGTGGACCTGGTGTTCGGCGGACCCAAGGGGCTCATGATCGCCAGCAACCTGCGCGGGGGACGCTTTGAGAATGTGGCCCCGGCGGTGTTCCCAACCAGCCCTTCGAGCGCTGGTCACAGGGGCCTCCTGGCGGACTGGAACGCGGACGGGCGAGTGGATCTGATTCTGGCAGGAGAAGAGGGATCCTCCCTCTGGCTCGGGCAAGAAGACCAGACCCTGCGGCATTCAAGCGACCTGCCCCCCATTCCCGCCACGGCCCACCCGCGCGAGAGTGATGTGGACCTCGATGGCTATAGCGATCTGGTGTGGGGCGCAAGGGAACCCAGGGGCGTTCTTGCGGTGGGACATGACCGGCGTACGGAGTTTGCCCTGGGAGAGACCCCCGGCCCGGGTCTCGCCGTGGCCAGCGACCTCGACTTCACCTTGGACCGGGACCTGGCCATTGAGTTCGTGGCCCTCAACAATCAAGGGGTCCGCATCTGGCGCACCGACGACCGCAGCGGGCACGGCATTCGCCTGCGTTGGATCGGTCAGAAGGACAACCGCCAGGCCATCGGTGCGGTAGTCGAGTTGCGCGCTCGGGAACGGTATCGACGGGTGTACTGGAAGGGCGACACGGAGGTGTTGGGCATCGGTTCCGCCGAATGGGCCGATGTGGTGCGGATTCTTTGGCCCAATGGAGTCAGCAACAATCACCTGAACCTGGAGCGCGGGGACATGACGATTCTCTCGGAGGACTTCGGAGTTCAGCCCGAGGGCTTGATCGGCTCCTGTCCTTTCCTCTACACCTGGAACGGGGAAACCTACACCTTCATCAGCGATGTACTGGGCATCACGCCCTTGGGCCTGCCCATGGCTCCGGGCATGATCGTGCCCCCCGATCACGATGAATACGTGCTGGTGCGCGGAGATCAACTGATGCCCAAAGATGGGGTGTTTGAATTGCAGTTCACCGAGGAGTTGCGCGAGGTGACCTACTTGGATGCGGTGCACCTGGAAGCCATCGACCATCCCCAGGGCGTGGAGGTCTTTCCCAACGAGCGTTTTTCTTTTCCACCCTTCCCTGAAACGCACCTGCACACAATGCAAGCAGCTCTGGCGCCGATCCGCGCAATGGGTTCAGATGGCAGGGATTGGACAGAAGCCTTGGCCAAGGAGGACTCGATCCACGCCGAGCCCTTTGAAACCTACCACGGACAGTACCTGGGCCTCTCCAAGCCCCACTTCCTGGAGCTCTCCTTTGACCCCACAGCGGTAAGCAAAGCAAAGCAGCTACGTCTTCTGTGCACGGGCTGGTTTTATTGGACAGACGCCTCGGTCAACATGGCTGCGGGGCGCACCCCGGGGGTGGAATTCACTCCGCCCCTCTTGATGGTGCCCGGCCCGGATGGTTCCTGGCTGCCCACGGGTCCGCCAGTGGGTTTCCCAGCGGGCAAGACCAAGTCCATGGTCATCGATGTGTCCGGGTTTCTGAACCGCGAGGACCCACGCCTGAGGATCTTCTCGTCCCTGACCCTCTACTGGGATCGAATCGCCCTGGCGGTCTGCAACGACGACGCTCCGCGAGTGATCACCACGCTTAAGCCCACCTCCGCGCACCTCTGGCAACGGGGATTCAGCGCACCCCTTGAAAGCGACCGGAGCGATCTGCCCGAACGCTTTGAGTGGGAGACTCTGGCCGACTTTCCCCGCTGGGACCAGCACCCGGGTCTTTACACACGCCTGGGCGAGACTCTGCCCCTGGTGCAAGCCATCGACGATCAGTTCTGCGTTATGGGCTCCGGAGATTGCCTGACACTGCGCTTCGACGCCAACGAACTTCCACCGGTTCCAGAGGGCTGGACCCGGGACTACCAGATTTTCTTCGACGGCTGGGCCAAGGACCGTGACCCGAACACGATCCAGGCGCTGACCGTGGAACCCCTGCCCTTCCACGGCATGAGCGGCTATCCCTATGACGAAGAGGAACAGTTCCCCACGACCCCCGCCCACGAGGAGTGGCGCGCACAGTGGCAGACCCGACCGGGCAAGGTGCTGCTGGCCCCTGTTGCACCGGCCCTCTTTGATCAGTGGGCCCGAAAAACTGAAGACTAGGGTGAACTTGGGCTGAGCCCAAGGGCGAGATCAGCCCCTGCGTCAGCTCAACCCTCGACCGCCACCGCTTCCAAGACTGCACGCATGGGAGCCTCCAGAGGAACCGGCCGATTGGTAGCCGGGTCATAGCACACGAGCAGCGCTTCAGCTTCCGCCCAGGGAGTGCCATCGGGCCCTTCGACGCGGTAGAGCTGGGTAAATGAGGTGGTACCGATGTGATTGACCCCCACACTGACCGTGACCTCTGCCGCACCGATACCGGGACTCAGGAAGTGCAGATTGCACTGAGCCAACAGAAATGGAAAGTTGCGAGTACGCAACAGTTCGTGGGACTGAGCGAATTGCAGGCGGGATTCTTCCAGCAGGGTCAGATAGACCGCGTTGTTGAGTACCGACTGCTTGTCCTCGTCACTCCAACGGGTGCGCAGTTGAATGGACCAGGGAAGGTCCTTGGGAACTTGGGGAGGCTGCATGGCTAAAATTGGTCCGCTATGAGAACACCAAGATTCGCTCCTCGATGCAAGCCTCAGCACGCGGGGAGCGTAGACTCTGCTTCATGGACCATGACGATCCCATCCGCCCCTGGCCGGTACTCAAGAGCAAACAGGGAACCAGCCTGGGCATCTTTCAACCACGCTGGGACCATGTGAAAAATCCCCGCAACGGCCACGAAATGCGGGCTCTCGTACTGGAAACTCCCCAATGGGTCAATGTGGTGGCCCGTGATGAAGAGGGGCGGTTCTTGCTGGTACGCCAGTGGCGCTTTGGCATCAGCGGACCAAGTCTGGAGATTCCCGGGGGCGTGGTGCATGCGGGGGAAGATCCCCTGCAAGCAGGCAAGCGCGAGTTGCTGGAAGAAACCGGCTGCGAAGCCAGGGAATGGATTGCGCTCGGATCCGTGTCCCCAAATCCAGCGATCCACGACAACCGTTGCTTTCATTTCCTGGCCAAGGGAGTGCGTCAGGTGACGGAGTTGAACTTGGATCCGGGTGAGGATCTGGAGAGCGTCTGGCTCACGGAACAAGAACTGCTGGCGCGAATAGCGGACGAACGGCTCGACCATGCGCTCGTGCTCTCCGCTCTGGCGCGAGTGTTGGATCTACGCGTGACCGATCAGAGGCGGCAAGACTAGATGCAGATGATGGGACGCTTATCGATTCTCTCCTCAGCGATCCTGGGACTGACGATCTCCAGCCTGAGCCAGACGTCCGTCCAGGAAACGCAACCTGGACTGGTCTTTGTAGCCAGCCCCCTGGGACGCAATCGGGCTCTTGAGTTGCTCGACTGCCAGGGCAGCAATCATCTGCGCCTGGCCCTTGAAAAAGACTCCGCTGCCCCGGCGGACGCAGAACGACTTGACCTCAAGGGAGAACGGGCGCGCACTGACCGCGCACTGGCCATGCGTGTGCACCAGGCCTGCTGTCTGGAATTGCACGGAGGACACATGAACGGCTGGTGGCGCGCCCTCTTTCCGCGCGAAAAGCGCACGGCCCTGGGCCGCGCCCTGCATCAAAGCTGGCGCCAGGGAACTCCGGTTATTGGCAGCGGCGCGGGGGCTGCCATGTTGGGCAATGGCGGGCCGGCAACCAAAGGAGACTGGCCCCTGGCAATCAATGATCGCAAGAAGGACTTTGAGTGGGGCCGCGCCCTGACCGGATTGGGCATCAGTCCCCTGCCCCTGCTAGGAGCCTCTGGTCAGACCGAAGCCCCTCTCCCAGCCGATCCTCCCGGCGACCCCAAAGAGACCCCTGCCGAAGGCACACCCACCCAGGTTCTCGACGCCATGGAACGCTTCGGTGTGGAGACAGGTGCCTGGCTCGAGGGCAATGTGGCCCTGGCATGGCACCCCCAAAAACGCACCCTCACGGTCCACGGCCCCGGTCGCTGTCACTTCCTCGTACTGGACGGAGCACACCGTGCCGGACACATCCTGGGCCTGCTCTGGGAACTGGGTGACGGTGCCATCTGGATTCCCAGCCGAGAGGAAATACGCACTCCGCTCGGGGACCAACCCCTCAAGGGCGTAGACGAGAAGCGCACACTCGGCCGTCACCTTCTGCTGGTGCGCTCGATTCCCCCATCCCGCCAACACCAGCGCAAGGGACACCTCCCCACTCGCACCGTCCTGCAGGCGGAACTCATTCGTACCGCTGGTCGCGGCGCTGATCGAAAGCGGTAGAGCGGAACCTTCTTGCAGCCTATCGCTTTCCGCAGATCCAGACTAAACTCCGCCGCCATGAACCTCACCCCGAGCAGCAAGATTGTGATCGTGGGCGGAGGTGTTGCGGGCCTCGCAACAGCCTGGGCTCTGGCCAGACGCGGACTGGGCATGATCACCTTGGTGGAGCGGGAGGAGGGCTGCTTTCGGGTCTCCTCGGGGCAGAATGCGGCAATCCTACGGCATGCGACAGACTCGCCGGCCACACGGAATCTGACACGCAGGACCCGTGATCTCTTGCATGCGCCGCCAGCGGATCTTTGCCATGAACCCTTGGTGGATGAGCGCGGATTGGTGGTACTGGAGGGCAATGAACAAACGCCTCTGCCCTGGTGGGCCGATGAGTTGCTTGCAGATGACTCGTGCCAGACCTTGAGTCCAAAGGAGTTGGCGAGCAAGGCTCCTGGCTTCGTGGGCGAAGGGGCACGGGCCTGGTGGTTCCCCCACAGCGGAACCATCGACATCGCCCGTCTGGGAGCATCCCTGGAGCGCAGCGCGCGCGCGACGGGAGTAGCCTTTCGATTGGGCACGGGTGTCAAACGACTCAAGACTGATTCCTCCGGTGCAGTCACAGGAGTTGTGCTGGAAGACCACGCGAACCTGTCGGCAGATCTAGTGGTGTTGGCCGCAGGTGCTTGGGCGGGGGAACTGGGCGCAGCGGTGAACGCAGAGTTCCCAGGACGGCCCACCCGCCGGCACTTGTTTGTCACCCAGCCGGAAACACGACTCGACCCCAATCAACCGGTGATCTGGGATGATGCGGCACCTTTTTATTACCGCCCAGAAGCGCAGGGCTTGCTGCTCTGCATCGGCGACCAGGATGATTGCCCGCCCAGCGTGGCGAGTGGCGCGGACCCTTTGGTTCTGCGGGCTGCGCGGCGGGCTCTTGCTCGACGCCTGCCCCAGTTCGAAGGCCTCAAGTTCGCCCGAGCCTGGGCCGCCACGCGCACGATGACCGAAGACGACACTCCCGTGGTGGGAGCCGACCCGAGGGTGGCGGGGCTCTTTTGGGTCGCGGCTCTCGGGGGCCACGGCATGAGCCTTTCACTGGGCTTGGGAGATCTCGCGGCCAGCATGATCGCGCAAGATGAGGTTCAGGATGCTCAATTGGTCGCGGCCCTTGCCCCGCATGCGCCCCGTCGGGATTGGATTCCCCAAAGGGACTGGGTCCAGAGCTAGAACCAAAAAATCAAAACCGCCCTTCGGCAGCGGTCTCATCCAGCCAGAGGAAACCGTCCTTGTCCAGGTGTCCACGGTCCCCGGTGCGGCACCAACCCTCATGGGTCTGGGGCAGGGCCTTGCCCTGAGCATCGAAGCCAGCGCTCATCACATTGGGGCCTTTGACCTCGATCCAGCCCTCTTGATCCGGTTCCAACAAAGCCTCGCCCCCTGAATCGGTTATGCGCACCGCCACCCCAGGCAGTGGCCGGCCTACGCTGCCAGGACGCAGTCCACTATGGCGCGGAGACAGATCCGGGTGATCGGGCAGATTGACCGAAACCACCGGGCACAACTCAGTGGCACCGAAACCCGCCAGCAGGGGAAGACCCGTGCGCTGGAGGAATTGATCGAAGAGTTCCTGGGGCACATTGCGTCCCCCAGCGATGGCGCTGCGCAGGCCAGGCATGGGTTTGTCTCCCCCCATGACCTCCGATTCCCCAAGCCAGGCGCGGTAGTCGCTGGGAGTGCCCAACAGGATCGTGGCGGTCTTCGGATCGGGCCGTGATCCATTTGTATCCAGACAGTGCACAGCACCACCAAGCAGGGAAGCCCAAAGGCCGCAGGTTTGCCCCAGGGGAGACCAGGGAGGCAAGGCACTGACAACCCGATCGCGATTGCCCACCACCAACACCTGCAGCAGGCTCTGCACATTGGACAGCACGCAAGCGTGAGAGGCCTCCACCACCTTGCGTTGGCCCGTGGCTCCACTCGAGAAGAAGATCAGGGCCAGATCACTGGCATCCTGGTCGCGCACAAGGCTGCGCGTGGTCCAAAGGGTGGGAAGTCGCCCCAGCCGACGAGCGTGGGAACGATCCGAGGGAGTCACCAGGTCCAAGAGTCGCTTGACGGACATGGTATTGGGTGCCGGATGGGAGCTCTCTCCCCCGTGCAGCACGAGGTCGAGCCTCGCACGCTGAATCAGGTCCTCCAATTCGCCCGCAGCCATGCTTGGATCGAGCACGGCCACAACACGACCTGAAAGGGTCAAGGCCAACTGCAGGAGCACAAGTTCCGCGGAGCGGGGCAGGAGCAAACCCACCCGCGCGCCCCTGCGGAGGCAACGCTGCAAGGCGGCGCGACGCTCCAGCACCGCTTCAAGCAACTCGGCTCCAGTGAAATCGCGCCGTGGTGTGCTCAAGAGCACATTGCGCCGGTTCCGGCTCACCGTCACCAGGAAACGGAAGCCCAAGGACCCCCGCCAGCCTCCCCGGGCCAGTCGCTGCTCGGCGATCAGTTCCTGCACCGCCGCCCGCACCACCGACGGACTGGAATCCGTGGGTAGAGGGTCCCCAAAGGACGCGTCCACCGGTCGGCCAAAGCTCAAGGGATGCTCAAAGAAGCGGTTCTTGGAGAAAGAAAACAAAGAGCCCCACACCCGGTCCAAGGACATGGGAATGATCGGTGCCCCGTTGGTCTGTTCCGCAATGCGAGCAAAGCCCGTGGAAAAAGTCAGCAGGGAACCGCTTCTGGTGATTGCGCCCTCGGAAAACAGGCAGACCAAGTGACCCCGGCGCACCATGTCCGCCGCCCGGGCCAGTGCCTCAACTTTTTGCTCTTCGGTGTCTTGGCTGGAAACTGGAATGGCCCCCATGCGGCGCACGAACCAACCAACCAGGGGCATGTTGAAATAATCCCGATACATCAAGAAGCGCACGGGCCGGGGACAAGCTCCATAGACCAACATGGCATCAACGAACGACACATGGTTGGAGACGATGACTGCTCCCCCGTGATCGGGCACCCGTTCCGCGTGCAGCACCCGCAGGCGATAGAGAGACCGGGTCAAGAACATGAGGACAAAACGCGCCAGGAATTGCCCCGCCAAAGCCAAACTCGCAATGGCAGCCAAGGCCATCAGACCCGAGCCCACCAGAAACATCTCTGGCGGCGTCAGATCGAGGCCCTTCTCCAAAAGCAGGTAGAGCGGCGCCGCCAACAGGATGCCGATGAAATCCATGGTCTCCGCCAGACCCTGAATCGAACCACGCTGCTCAGGAGCGGGCAAGCCCTGGATCAGGCACCGAATCGGAATCGTGAAGAGGCCCGCGCCAAAGCCCATGCAGAACAGCGAGAAACGCAGCAGGTTGACAGATTGGGGATCCCAGTGAATCAACAGGGTGCCCACCGCCATGCCAATCAAACCCAGCGGCACCAGCCCTCCCTCCGTCCGCTCCCCGGACACTCGCCCCGCTGCCCAGGCCCCGGCGATGATGCCCACGATTGTCGCCGCGTTGAGCAAACCGATGCGCGCCTCCGGCAGACCAAGCCAGGTGCCGTAGCTGATCACAACTGTGACAAAGAGCGCCGCCACCATGTAGAAGAAGGCGCTGGCTAGCAAGGACAGCACCAGGTCCCTCTGGCCCTCCGTGGCGCGCCAGTGATTACGGAACTCCGCAATGGGATTGGGCCGAATCACACGCCCTGGATCCACGGCAGGTGTACGCTCAATGCCCAGGGAAAACAGCCAACCCAGCACTGCAAACGACACATACCAAGCTCCCGCCCAGGGCAACATGTCACCGCCCATGTGCCCCGTCAGAAAGCCGCCCACAACATTGCCGAGCAAGATCGCGATCATGGTGGAGGCTTGGATCAAAGCGTTGGCCCGCGAGAGCTCGCGCCCCCCCACCAGTTCCTTGATGACCCCATACTTGGCCGGTCCAAAGAGCGCACTCTGGGCACCCATCAGAAACACAGTAATCAGCAGGCCATCATAGGAACGCAGCACCAACCCCAGGGTGGCGGCCAGCATCACACAGATTTCCAGCAAGTTCGCTGCCCGGATGATCACCACCTTGGAGAGGCGATCCGCCAGGGCTCCGGTCAGGGGCCCCAGGCAAACGAAGGGCAGAGCGAATAGAAATGCTGGCGCAGCCTGACCAAATGTCTGGGCAGCCCAGGAACTCGCCACCCAATCAAGGGAATTGGCACCTCCGAGTGAAGCCACCAGCAACAACACCAGCATCTTGAAGGCGTTGTCGTTGAAAGCCCCCAGAAACTGGGACACAGTCAAGGCCCCAAAAGACCGATGCTTCAGAAGCCGCAGCATGGCTGGGGATTATCCACTCACCAGCGGCCCGATTCCAGCCGGGGAAGTCACCTAGCTGAAAATAGAGAACCCCAATTACAAGATCAGGCACAACGGATGAACCAGATTCCGCAATTGGGGTAAGAGCCTTGCAGCTCCAGCCTGCAAGAATTCTGCTTCAATCAGTGGAAATAGAGCGTGATCGCGTTGGTGAAGTTTGAGGTGGCACCGGGATTGATGTCCCGGAACCAGGTCGTGAAGTGCCAGGTGTCACCGGGCTGAACCGCGGTCATGGGAGTCACCGGTAGCGAGGTGGTGTCCACCGGGATCGAAATCGCCCCGGAGCTCCCGGAAAATTGCACCTGAGTCCGGAAACGGCCAATGCTGCCGCCCAGGCAGAGGTTGCCCTGACTGCCACCGGGGGCCACCACGAAACTGGCGGTCTGGCTGACCAGGAAGTAGCCGAACTGATTCGTGGGCAGATGGTCAGCCGTCAATGTGAGGGGATAGCCACCCGCAAAATAGACACCAGATGCGTTGATCTCACCAGGGAAGCCACTTGAATTGGGAACTGTCAGACCACAATAGTGCGGGTCCCCGATGGTGATGGTGCCATGGTCCAACTGGGGGTCCATGCTTTGACCGTTCTCAACCACCACGATCGCAACCGGAGGAGATCCAATGGTGTCGACGAACTTGATGGGGTAACTGGTTCCGAGCGAGGCGTTTGCCGGGATCTGCACATCAATCAAGTGCAACTGGAGATTCGTTCCCATCTCCAAAACCTCGGCACCCTGGAAGTCCAGGATGATCCCAACGGTTACGCCGACCCCAGGGTAGATGTTGTGCGAAGCGAAGTCAGGGCCAACGCCGCCGTTGAAGTGAGAGATGTCAATTCCCTCACCAGCATCCAGAATCACCAAAGGGCCGCCCACGGTGACACCGAAGGACCAGCCGGCCACGGGACCCTTGTTGTTGTCAAAGAGAATCGGAATGCTGACCACATCTCCTGCTTGGGCGATGATGTTGGGAGCCCTGAGGACATAGTCCTGTGCGTTGGAAGGACTCGCCAACGCCAGGGGAATGACAGCCAGGCAGGCGCACATGGCGCGGTTTCTGAAGTAGTTGAACATGGGACAGATCTGAGTTGAGGTTGAGAGAGGATGGTCGTGGAACCGGCGGTTCATTTCCCCTAGACCGGAAAAGCTGGGGCCTTCTTGAACATTCAGGATTTTTTTTGAGGTTTGGGCTCCTGCTCTGGAGAAGAAGGGATGGGATTGGGCTCCTGGATACCCAGGACGGCCCTGAAGAAGGGGCCCCCTCCTGCCTCAAGCGCCTGCCCCAGGGCCTCGCGGGCCACCTCGGCCGCTTCGGGAGTGCCCCAATGGACCTGTGTGGCCAGGACCAGTGGATCCTCCGAGGGCAGCTTGGCGCAGGCGGCAAGGGCCTCGGCACCCCGCTCAAGACGGTGATAGCCCAGGACCAACAGGCGTGCGCACTCCAAGTCGACTCCGTCCATGTCATGCAACCAAAGGACCATGCCCAGAGCGCGCTGGGTCTGGTCTCGTGGAAGATCCTCCTGTAGCAGGTTCCAGGCCGCGGCTGCGCGCATGAGACCCAGGGCGCTCCGAAGGGGATCATCAGGACCATCCAGTTGAGGAACTTCGTCCGGGAAAGCCCCGGCACGGATTCCAGCACGGGCTGCGAGCAGGTCCAAGACCGTGGAGCGATCCCCCGCCTCGCGAGCGCGTTGGACGCACTCTCTTCCCAGACGTTCGCTTGCCTCCAGTGGATGACTGGCTCCACCGCCCATCTCAGCAAGCAGGGAATGACAAAGCGCCAACCCACGCCAGGCGGAACCGATCTCAGGATCTTGCTGGCTGGCAAGTGCAAACATCTCCAAGGCGCTCTCCACATGACCACGCACCCCAAGCAGATCGTGGCGGGCAACTTCCAGGTGCCCGCGCCCTGCCTTCAGGCGCCGTTCGGGATCCTGGGGGGATTGCAAGACCAGATGCTCAAGCGCTCGCACCGCGGTCTTGGCATAGCTGGCCGCCACAGGACCGGACTCTTGGGACCGGGCAAGCCCACTGAAGCCAGTCACCAGGAACTGCTCCCAGGCTCCAGAGAGTCGGCCCTCGGGTGTGGCGCCGCGCAAGCCCTCTTCCAGGGCCAACACCTCCGCGCTATCCAGCGCAAGTTCTGGCGGCAGGAAGAAACCCAGCCACAGCAAGAGGAAGGTCGCCTCCTGAAAATCCCTGTCCCCGGCGATTGCCGCCCGCAGGTCAGCCAAGGCACTCTCGTAGTGGGGCACGGTGGCCTCTCCACGGCTGCCCAGGGCCGAGATCTGCAAGATGGCCAAACTCGCGCGATAGTAGTAGAGCTGTCCGTCAGGCCCCCAATGCTCCAAAGCCGCATCCAGGCGCTGTCTCAGGTCACCGAAGGCCTCCTGCGCGGAATCCCCAGAGCGAGTCAAGGCCTTGGCCTGCATCAAGCGCACACCCATCTCCATCAACTCCAGGGTGTAGTCCCCCTGCTGCAGACTCTGGGCTTCAAGCAAGTCCTCCAGGGCAGCAGCGAGGGGATTTGGATCCTTGCCCCTGGCTGGTCTCATCTGAGCCCTGTTTGCCAGCAAGCGATAGTCATCCCCGTGCTTTTCAAGGGCCCGTTCGGTTGCCTGCCAGGCACGCTCCAGGGTGGCAGAAGCGTCCAGATCAAGTTTCACTTCGGCGAAGTAGAGGTGCAGTTCAATCATCGCCAGGCCCGGATCATGTTCAGGGTCAGCGCTCAGCCCACGCAGCAACTCCATCGCCACAAGCAGGTCCTCGCGCGCGTCCTGGCCCTCATGCATCAGACTCTGAGCACGTTCGCGGTGCCAGGCGGACAGAGCCCGTCGAACCACCACATGCTGAGGCAACACATCCAACAGTTGGTTGAGGGCCGCGAAGGCACCCGGCTTGTCATCGTTCTGACAATAGGCCAGAGCCAGAACCAGATTGGCCTCCATGGTCAGGTCCGCATGGGCGTCAAGACCCTCAAGCTTTTCGATTGCGGTGGGATAATCCTGACGGATGTAGGCCTCGAAACCCGCGCACATTTCGGCAACCCAGTCCAGAGCTGAAACCTGGTTCCAGATCTGACTGGTCCGGGCCTGACCCAAAGCCTCACCCGCAGCGCTGAGCTGCCCCTCCATGGCCTCGATACTGCGTGGCCGCAGGAGCGGCACGGGGGTCCGTACGCGCTGGATGCTGATGCCTCCAGTGGTGCCTGGCCAATCTGCCAGTTCCGCATAGCGTCTCAAGTGAATCCAGGCCTTGACCAGATGCGGAAAGGGATTGTGGGGATAGGAGATGCACGCCGCAGCCAGCCTGTCGGAGGCATCATCCTCGCCGCTCAACCACCCGATCCAGCACCGATAGGCCTCGCTGACGCCACTTTGGTCGGGAAAATCGGACAAGAGGGCATCCACATCTGCCAAGAGGCTCTCGCGCTGTTCCGGTTGCGTCTGGTCGTAGCGCAGGGTCTCCGCTCGCAGCACCAGAGGCTTGAGCCCTGCCTGCAGTTGGTGATAGGCACTTTGAACTTCGCTTGCCAGTTGCAAGCGCCTGTTGCCCTCCCACATGACGGATAGTCCGCGACCAGCGACCATGAGACCGAGCAAGGCGGCAACAAGCAAAGCACTGACCAGAGGGCGTCGACGCGCGCGGTAGGCGAGCTTGGCCATGGCGCCCGGTCGCCCGGTGGCCACACTCTCGCCTGCAAGTGCCCGTTCAATATCCTCAGCCAGAGCATCCCCATTTTCGTAGCGCCAGCACGCTTCTGATTCCTTGCAACGGGCGATGACCTTGATCAAGGCTTTGACATGCTGAGTCACATCGGTGCCACTGGCAGCATCCCCTAACAGCTCCTCCAGGATCACCCCCAGGGCATAGACATCCGCGCGCGCATCCACCGAATCAATCTCACCACGCTCCTGCTCTGGGGCCATGTAACGCGGAGTTCCCAAAAGGGCCCCGTCAGCAGTCATGCGCTCGTCATCCAGTGCACGCGCCAGACCAAAGTCCACCAGCACCGGTTCTCCGTCCGGACGTACCAAGATGTTGGCGGGCTTCAGGTCACGGTGCAGCACGCCGTTTTGGTGGGCATGCCCCACAGCTCGGGCGACCTTGGCCAGCACCTTGAGTCGTTCATCCAGACTGCGGTTCTCGGCCCAGATGTCCAGGTTCTGACCCTCGATCAGGTCCATTGCGATGTAGTGGATGTGCCCATCCACCCCCACATCATGCACACCCACGATGTGCTCGTGCCCAAGTCGAGCGGCCGTGGATGCTTCCCGGTGGAAGCGTTCAATGCGCGCCCGGGTTGTGGCGGGAGTCTCGGACAGCACCTTGAGCGCCACATGCTTGAGCAGGTCCTGATGAATCGCGCGATAGACGCGACCCCAAGAGCCCTCGCCGATGGCCTCCACGAGCAAATAGCGGCCCACGCAGCGGCCACCCAGAGATTCCAGATCTCCCAAGTGGTGGAAGATGCGAAGAACCTCCCCCACATCCAGCAAGCCCTCGGCCTCGACCACCTGCCAGGCCCTGCCCTGAGAATCAGCGCCCCCGCAATTGGCCAGCACACCATCAATGGCCCCCGAGTCCAGCAACTCCAGCTCGTTGGCAGCGCGCAAGAAGCTCTCATCGCTCACCGGAGGCGGTGTGCCCACGCCCATGCCCACCTCGTGCAAGAACAGATCGCCCAGGAACTCATGCAACCCCGTTTCGTCCGGTGTGCTCATGATCCGAATACCTCCCTGATTTCATTGACCAATTCCTCTTCCCCGGAAATCCCGTCGCGCAGGTGGTCAAGAATGCGCTTCCGGAAACGCACACGCATGTCAGCCAGCAGGTTCTTGACTTCGTGGGGACCCAGGCCAAACTGCTGCTGGAGCCGGGCGTAACTGGGTCGCCGACCCGCCTGCTCGCCGCTGTAGAACGCATGGAAGAGCTCGTACTGCAGGGGTTTGTTGCGTCGCTCGCAATCGCTACGCAGATCCTCCAGAACCCGGCGCACGATGGAACGCATCAGTTCCCGATCAAAGGCGCGCTCAGGAGAATCTTCCGTCCCGGAGGGTTGGTCCTCAATCGCCT
This sequence comes from Planctomycetota bacterium, assembly GCA_012960475.1. Taxonomy (GTDB): domain Bacteria; phylum Planctomycetota; class UBA1135; order UBA1135. The sequence continues at coordinate 162,301 of DUBE01000066.1, read as the reverse complement.
CCAACTCTGCCAGGGGAATCACGCTCTCGGCTCCGCCACGCACCATGGCTTTTTCCCTGCGCCGCGCGTTGAGGACAAAGTTGCGCAGGGTGGCCTTGACATAAGCTCGAAAGGAGCCGCGCTCGGGGGAGACCTGCTGCAAAGGGGCCTCGCTCAAGAGGGCCGCAAAATACTCCTGGGTCAAGTCGGCTGCCTCCCAATGGGGCGAGTTCCAATCCCTACGCAACTGCCAATAGACCGGTCGCCAATAGACCTGAATCAAACGCTCCAATGCCGCTCGCCTGACATCGGCCTTGCTCCCCTGAGCACCACGAATGATCGTCCAGGCCGTGGCCGGAAAATTGCGGGACATTGTGCCTGACGCCTGATTCATGGGAGCATCCCCAGAGCCTCAGCCCTGGAACCATGATTCTACTCGAAGGCCAGCGGAACAAGTTCGGCCCCGAAGACTCAGGCCCCTGGGGTCATATGCAGCTCACCCCCCGAGGCTTTGAAGGCCTCGGAGCGCTCTTGCATGCCCACTTCAAGGGCTTTTTCCCCACTGATCCCATGCTCCTTCGCAAAGGCACGCACGTCTTCGGTGATACGCATGGAACAAAAGTGCGGTCCACACATGGAGCAGAAATGAGCTTCCTTGGCACCGTCTGCTGGCAGAGTCTCATCGTGGAAAGCCCGGGCCGTGGGCGGGTCCATGGCCAGGTTGAACTGGTCCTCCCAGCGGAACTCAAAGCGGGCCTTGGAGAGGGCATCGTCCCAGGCCTGGGCCCCCTTGTGCCCCTTGGCCAGATCAGCTGAGTGGGCCGCAATCTTGTAGGTGATCACGCCGATCTTCACATCGTCCCGGTCAGGCAAGCCGAGGTGCTCCTTGGGGGTCACATAACACAGCAGCGCAGTGCCATGGGTACCGATCAGGGTGGCACCGATGGCGCTGGTGATGTGGTCATAGCCAGGAGCCACATCAGTAACCAGGGGGCCAAGGGTGTAGAAGGGAGCTTCCGAGCAGAGTTCTTGCTGCAGCTCCACATTTTCCACCACCTTGTGCAGCGGCACATGGCCGGGGCCTTCGACCATCACCTGCACATCATGCTTCCAGGCGATGCGAGTGAGTTCACCGAGCACGGCCAACTCCCCCAGTTGGGCCTCGTCGTTGGCATCAGAGATGCAGCCAGGACGCAAGCCGTCTCCCAGACTGAAGGACACATCGTAGCGACGCATCAGCTCGCAAATCTGCTCAAAGTGCGTGTAGAGAAAGTTCTCCTTGTGATGGGAGAGGCACCACTTCGCCATGATCGAGCCCCCGCGAGAAACGATGCCCGTCAATCGTTCTGCGGTCATGGGCACAAAGCGTATCAGCACGCCCGCGTGAATCGTGAAGTAGTCCACGCCCTGCTCGCACTGCTCTTGCAGGGTCTCCAGAAAGATCTCAATTGTCAGATCCTCAATCACCCCGTTGACTTTTTCCAGGGCCTGGTAAATGGGCACCGTGCCGATTGGAACCGGGCTGTTGCGCATGATCGCTTCACGGGTCCTGTGGATGTCTTTTCCCGTGGAAAGATCCATCACCGTGTCAGCGCCCCAACGGATCGACCAGCGCAACTTGTCCACCTCCTCAGGAATCGAAGACCCCAGGGCCGAGTTGCCGATGTTGGAATTGATCTTCACCAGGAACGCCTTGCCGATCACCGTGGGCTCAAGCTCTGGGTGCATACGGTTGGCGGGAATGATCGCGCGACCAGCGGCAACTTCATCACGAACAAATTCAGCGCTGACTCCCTCACGAGCAGCGGCAAAGGCCATCTCAGGGGTCACCGTGCCCGCGCGGGCGTGGAAGAGCTGGGTGCAAACGCCCCCTTCCCCCGGGGGCAGGCTCGGGCCCCAGGTGTTACGCAAGCCCGGAAGACCTTGGGTAGGGTCGTAGCCATCGGGACCGGTGGTGTCATAGAGATCAATCGTGTCTCCCGTGGACAGGTGCACTCGCCGATGGGGAACCCGCAGGGTCTGCTCGCCGATAGAAACTTCCTGGTAGTACTTGTGGGAACTGGGGAAGCTCTGCTCGAAAGACTCAAGGGGTGCCGCCGCCTGGGGCTCGATCACCGCAAGGTCTTCGGAATGGGTGTGGGTAGCGTTCTGATTCTCGTTGGTCATATCTGCCTTCCTCCGCCGGCATGATCCGGATCAGGTTCAAAGGGTACCTCTCAGGAAGCACGGACCATCCGCGCTCCGCCCCTGGCTGGCTGTGAGGGCCTGAGTCTAACCACAAAGTGCTCCGCCATAAAACCCCTGGAAGGGATCTTGCGAAGCTGCAAACACCCTCTTCCACAAGGGGACCCGGAAGGGCATCCTGTGCCCGTGAGTTCAACCGCAGCCGCCGACCATCTTGTCATTGGAGCAGGCGTTGTTGGCCTGGCCTGCGCCCGTGCCCTGCAGCAAGAAGGAGCGGGATCGGTGCTGGTCATCGAGGCCGAGGAGCGGGTCGCAGCCCACCAATCCGGCCACAATTCAGGTGTGATCCACTCGGGCCTCTACTATCGGCCCGGCTCCCTCAAGGCCAGACTGTGCACCCAGGGACGCGCCGAGCTGCTTGAGTTCTGCGCCCAACATGAGGTTCCCCATCAAATCACTGGAAAGATCGTGGTGGCTACCAACCAACGAGAGTGCCAGGCCCTGGCTGAACTGGCTCGCCGGGGAAAGGCCAACGGACTCACAGGCATCGAACATCTGGGCCCCGACGGAATCCGCGAGCACGAGCCCCATGCGCAGGGTGTGGAAGGCCTGTATGTACCCCAGACCGGCATCGCGGATTTCCGTGCCCTCGCCAAGGCTCTTGCCCGCGCAATCGAAGAGGCCGGGGGCGAGGTGCGCCTGTCCGTAAGAGCGGGCAAGCTGCGGCGAGAAAACAACCTCTGGCAAGTGCAGACCAACCATGGACTCCTGCAGGCCCGCAAGCTGATCAACTGTGGCGGAGCCTGGGCGGATCGCATCGCCCGAGCCGCCGGCGCGCGCCCGCGCATTCGCATCGTCCCCTTCCGTGGGGAATACCACACCCTGGCTCCCGGGGCTCAGCATCTGGTACGCAACCTGATCTATCCCGTACCCGACCCACGCTTCCCCTTCCTGGGAGTGCACCTGACGCGCATGATTGCCGGGGGAATCGAAGCGGGCCCAAACGCAGTGCTCGCTTTCTCCCGGGCCGGCTATCGCTGGAGAGATGTCTCTGCCCGAGATCTGCTGGAGACCTTGAGCTTCCCGGGCAGTTGGAAGCTCTTCGCCCGTCACCTCAAAACCGGTCTGGGGGAGGTGCAGCGCTCACTTTCACGCGCAGCTTTCGCCAAGGCCCTCAAGCGCCTGGTACCAGAACTTGAGGAGCAGGACCTGATCTCTGCGGGCAGCGGGGTACGAGCCCAGGCCCTGGGACCGGATGGGGTCCTGGTGGATGACTTTCAATTCGAAGAGGGCCCGAACGCCTTGCACGTTCTTTCAGCCCCCTCCCCCGCCGCAACCGCCAGCCTGGCCATCGGCAGAGAAATCGCCAGACGCGCTCTGGGCATGGGACACGAGTCAGCTCGATGAATCTGCCCTATTGGCCGTAGCTGCTGGGCAGATGCACGCGAAAGAGGTCGTTGTCTGTCGCCAAGAACGCCATTCGTCCCTTCGCACCTCCCACAGCAATCGCGGTCACGGGAGCTCCGAGATCCCACCTCTGCCGGGTCTCGCCCGCTCGGGTGTAACGCTGAACGTGATTACCGAGCCCCAGCAAGAGTGCGCCCTCATGATCAACTCCCATGGCGGCAGGGGATGATTCGAGGGCAAAGCACCGCCAGGGTGCGCCTCTGGGCTGGCCATCCGCATTCAATTCCAAAGCCCAGATCCCTGACTGCTTTGTCAGGCCCAAGAACAGTTGATGGCCGCTGACCAAGAGACAGGTAGCCGAAGCAGGAATCGGCACGGCCTCAAGGCGTCCATCTGTACTCAAGTGCAGCAACGCCCCTTTTGCGTCGAGCAAGAACACTGCACCAGAGGAATGGACGGCCAGGTCCCGCGCATCTCCCAAGGGAGTCCCCCGAAAAGTAGCTGCCAGCACAGCCCCGGGAGTCCCGTTGCGGTCAAAACGCATGATGCGGCCCTGTGTGCTGTCGGCCAGGATCAAGTTGGAACCTTCGATGCCCAGGGCGGTGAAGGAACGACCGCGCGGACCGAGTTTGACCGGCGGGCGGCCTTGAACCCATTTCTCCAAGCCGGATTTCCGCGTGGCAATCCAAAGGGCCTCATCCTCTGCCGCCCAGCCGATGGCGGTCACCCCCCCCAATCGGCCCAGAAACAGGTTGGGAGCCTGGGTGCGCTCGGTCGGCACTCGCTCCCCAATCATGGCACAGCCAGACCCAAGGAAGAGGGCTGCGAGGAGGGTCTGGGGCAACAGCTTCATGGCAGGATCGATGCGTGCGAGCGGGATATCTGGGATCAGAAGGGACTTGGAGACGGGTGCCCGGGGCCAAGGATGCCCCATTCTATGCCAGCCAGCAGGAGAAAGTGAGGGCAAACCAGGGGATAGATGGGCCTCGGACCCTTGTGAGAGGGTCTTCTTCGATCCGTAAGGCGCGTGTATCCGGAGTGCGTCCGCGCCCCACACGGCCAGAAGACTTCCTCCCCCGCTACTGCTCAGTCTCCTAGCCTAGAGGCAGGCTGAGCCCCTTCCGGGCCCGCCCATACCAGGACAACAACTATGCGCAAAGCCATCTTCCTGTTCGTGGCCGCACTAGGCGGCAGTGTCGTTCTCGCCAGCTTCGCTGGTGCCCAGGGCTGCTGAGGCCCCGCCAGTGGACCCGCCGGTGGCGGGTACAAAGGTCCGGCATCTGGCGGTCGTGCACCCAGCGCCCCTTCCGGCGGCGCCGCGCGCCCCCGCGGCGGCGGTGGCGCCCAAGGCCCCACCACGCCCGGTGGCTGGGGAAAGCCAGCGAGCACCCCGCGCATTCCCTGGCTACCCACACCAGACAACCCCTTCACCGTGGGCGAAGGCGAGCAGGTCTCCGACCCCACCGCCTGGCAGCTTTGGTGGTCCAACAACAAAGACCGCTACCTGCACTTCGCCAACATCGACACGGGTGCCTCGCGCACAAGCGGCGACTCCTGGTACCTGGGCAAGGGTGAAAAGCACAACCGTATTGGCGGTCGCTTGACCCCTCGGATGGTCCAAGAGGATCTGGTCCCGCAGCTACAGAAAGGCATCGAAGTAGGCGGCTCCAACGAATATGTCAAGGCAGCCGTGCTGGCCCTGGGCAAGATCGGTGGCGAAGCAAACTTCGCGACCTTCGATTATCTGATTCGCTTTTTCCTGTCTGAGGGCGAGCCCGATCTGAACAACACCGCTGCATTCTCCCTGGGAGTGATGGCGGACGATCGCAACCTGGAGTACCTGACCGAACTGGCCCGGGGTTCTGAAGTAGCTTCCAAAAGCCTCAAGGGCAAGAAGGTTCCGATCGAAATGCGCGCCTTTGCCACCTATGGCCTGGGCGTGATGGCAGCACGGAGCGATGATCCTGAGCTTCGACGCAATATAGTCGCCACCCTGGTGCAGTTGCTGGAAGAAGAGAACAGCACGAACGATCTGCAAGTTGCGGCCATGGTCGCCATGAGCCTGGCTCCTCTGCCCTTCGACGCCGAAGCAGAAGTCTGCATCTGTGGCACCTGCAAAGTAGAAGGAGCCAACGAGCATTACCAAGCCCAGGTGACCTACCTGATGCGCTACTTCACTGCCGACCGCGAGTTTGACGCCACGGTGCGCGCCCACACGGCGACCACCTTGGGACGACTGGTGGCCCACGGACAGGCGGAAGCGCCCGAGTCCATGCGCAGCGCCCTGTCCGAGATCAAAGGCGGCGTAGCCGACATTCTGATCGAGTCCCTGCAGCGCTACGCCAGACAACCCGCCATCGTCCAGGAAAGCGCCGTAATGGCCCTCGGCCTTGCCGGCGATGCGGACGACGACGATGTCGACCGTTGGATCCGTCACGAACTAGCCAAGCAGGCAGGCCACGGAGACCCCCTGGCCAAGCGCTTTGCCTTGATGGCGCTCGCCGAAGCGGGCAGCCGCAAGGGACAGGGCGAAGACCCCTGGAGCGGAACCAGCAAGACCCGTGCGGAATTGATGCAGCGCCTTTCGCGCGGCAACAAGGCTGAACGCGCCTGGGCCGGACTGGCCCTGGGTGTATTTGGTTATCACTTGGACGCCATGGCCCAGGACCTTGACTCTGGCGTGGACCGTGCCCTGATGCACGCCGCGAGAAAGGCCCGCACGGCGGATGACCTGGGCGCTCTGGCCCTGGCCCTCGGCTTACGGCGCACCATCGACGCGGAATCAATGCTGCTGAAGAAGGTCGAGAACCTGAAAGATCCCGCCGCCCGCGGACACGCGGCCCTGGCGCTGGGTCTGATGGAATCCCGCAGCTCGATCGAGAGTCTGCAGGAGTTGCTCTCCACCGAAGACTTGAACCCGACCCTGCAAGCCCGCTGTGGTTTGGCCCTGGGTATCCTGGGTGACAGCAACGTGGTCGAGACGCTGGTGGCCAAGCTAAAAAATAGCGAAAGCATCGACGAGCAAGCAGCCATCGCCCAAGCCCTCGGCTTCCTGGGCGACAAGCGTTCCATTGACGCATTGGCAGAACTGATGCTCGACACGGATGCGGGCTATGTGAAATCCAGGGACAACGCGGTCGTGGCCTTGAGCTTCCTCGCGGATGCCCGGATGACCCCTTGGCGTTCCCTGCTGGCCCACGGTTGCAACTACCGCGCCGAGACGCCGACCCTGACAAGCCGCGACGGCAAGGGCGTACTCGACCTTCCCTGAGAAGAGGCTCTTACTCTGAAACGGCGAGCCCCGGAGTTCCTGCAAGGATCCCCGGGGCTCGCTTCATTGAAAGGCCCGGACTGTTGTAGCTGGGCTCCTCAAAGACCTGGATCCTTCGAGACCGATCCGGGCAACTGGTTCAAAAGCGCAGGGACCAGGAGAGCTTCACCGAAAGTGCTTGCTCGCGACGCTCAAAGCGGTCCAGACCCTGCCGGGTCCAACCCCCCTGCCCCACCAGGAACAGATTCTGCCCTGGAGCCAGGATCCAGCGCAAGCGGCTCTGGAAGCCCAAGTCTTCGCTCTCGGTATCGTACTGGACCAAGTTCTTCCAAGAGATGTCTGGCGAGAAGGAGAAGTCCAACTCCACAGATGCGGCTTGGGTGTGGAATTCTCCCGCAGGGATGCGGCCAATCGCATCCGTCCATCCAAGACCCAGGGCAAAGTGCGGACCGGGCACCACCAGGGTCGACACGCTCCACTCCACCAGATGCCCCCCGTAAAAGTCCCCCCACTCCACCTCAAGCTCCCCACCGTAATCCCGGCGGTCGTTGCTCTCGAAACTCAGGGAGTGACGGGTCATCTCATGTCGCCCAGCGGCCACAAAGACTCCCGGGGTCAACTCAAAGGGATCAGCGATCGTTTGCACGCTTTGGGTCACTTCGTATTGCAGTTCGTCTTGGCTTTGAAACTCCAAGCCGAGGGGACGTAGGGGCAGTCTCCACTCGTCTTCCGTGCCCTCCAAATCGCGCGTCACATCCAAACCGATTTCCGCCTCCACGCTACGCACCCAAGCCTGATCCCCCCACTGCCTTTTGAATTCGGATTCCCAACCCATGTCCAAAATTCCCGTGCGCCGAACGAATCCCAAGGCCGGATCAAAATCCTGGTCCACCCGGTTGACTTGCAGTTCGTGACGCCACTCCCTTGTGCGCAAGGTACCCTCCAAGCCCAAGGCGCCCCCATTAGAAGCCTCTTGGCCTTGCTCCTTGTTTTCGCTGAAGAGCCCATAGGCCCAGAGCGCAGCTGGGCGCCCTTGCCCCAGGAACTCACCATCGGACAAGCGCATGTCCAACCCGAGGGTAGTGGATGTTCCGCGGGCATCCGCTAGGCCGTGGGTGGCAATCACCCCCACTGAGCTTTCCTCCCCCATGCGCCGGGTCACCCGCGCCACGGAAAAGTTCTTTTGGGGAACGTCATAGCCCTCGCCCCAGTCTTCCACCAGCACATCGAGCAACCCCACGTTCCAATCACCCAAGCGCGCGGAGTACTTGGCACCCCCGGTGATTGGCACCGGTTGACCAATCTTGTTCCGGCCAATGGTGCGCGAGAAGAATGGCACAAGCCCCCTGCGATTCCCCGGGGCGCCGAACTCAAAGATGCCCGCATCCTCCAAGAAGAAGCCGCGTTTTTCGGGGAAAAACAAAGGAAAGCGGGTCAGGTTGATGCGTCGCTCATCCACCTCGGTCTCGGCAAAGTCTGTGGCCAGGGTGATCCGCAAATTGGACTCAGGGGTCGGGCGCAGGGATACGTCGCCTCCCATGGCAAGGGACCCGTTGGTGGTATGGCCCCCTGCCCGGTAAGGCACCATCAAATCCCCGCGCAGGTAGGGCACCACTTCCAGGCCCAGCCCCTGATCCAGATTCTGCAAGCCCCCAAGGACTCCGCCGGCGGTGAGCAGAAAGAAGCGATTGCCCTCATAGGCTCCGGACCAGCGAGACTCTTCCCCATTGGCCACGCGCTTGCGCCGCAGGTTGAAGCCCCAGCGGCTCTTGCTCGAATCAAAGGCCAAGGTCTGGAAGGGCAAGGCGATCTCTGCCTCCCAACCGCGCCCGGTGACCCGCGACTTGCCCTCCCAAACCCCATCCCAGCGCTTGTTGAAGCTCGTCCCCCCGTTGGCGATCAACGCATCTCCGCGGGATCCCCCCGCGGTGATTTGGAACCAATAGGCTGACTGGTGATCGTGAAAGGTGTCAAACCACAATTCGACCACATCGTCGTAGCGCACAAAGGCGTCCCGGTCCATCTGGCGGGCGCGCACTTCCTTGGGATCATCGAAGCAAACGATGCCGATAAAGAGAGTCTCTCCGTCCTGGAAGAATGACACCTGGGTGGGGTAAGTGGGTTGGGCCCCCTCAACAGGGCGCACCTGGGTCAATGGACTCAGTTGGCCAGCCCCCTGCCACTCTTCCGCATTCACCCGCCCGTCCAAGTGAATGGTGCGCCCTGGAGCAAGCCGCGCCACAGAAGCGCGAGAGCCCTGACCGTCGACCTGGACTGCACCCCAGGCGGGAGAGGGGGCCAAGAGAATGCCGGCCACGAAGAAGGGAGAGGTTGCTCGCATGAGGGGATCGCTCTTGAGTTCCTAGATCGGCGAGGCGTCCTGGGACTGACCGGCTTCTCTCTCGGCGCGCACGAACCAACCAATGCCCGAGAGCACAGTGAGCAGGGAAAGCACCGCCAAGATCCAAGACAGGGACACCCCGGCATCATACGCAAGGCCCACCAACCCACCCATGGCCGAAAAGCAAAGTGTCAGGCCCAAACTCTCGCTGCTTTGCACGCGCCCTCGCCAGCGGTCGTCGATGCCACGCTGCCAGAGAGTGGTGGAGCCCACCCAGATCGTGCTGCCCCCCGTATGAGCCAAGGCCACCAAGAAGAAAATCCAATAGGGCCCATCCGCCATGGCAACCAGGCTGTAACCCAGCCCCGCCACCAGGAATCCCGCCGCAGTGGAAACTCGCAGGCCGCGATCGGTGGAGCCGGTCAAGGCCCGTGCGATGATCGGGCCCACTCCGGTGCCCAAGCCCCTGGCCGCATAGAGCAATGAGATGGACAGGCCCGCGGCGGCCATGGAGCTGCCGTCGGACAACTCCTTCCCCAGGAGAGACAGGCAAACCAGGTAGCCCCCCGCCACGCTCCAGTGCCACTTGGCCGTGATGCCCGAACTGACCCGCTTCTCGCGCAGGTGCTGCCAGGCCTCACGCAATTCACCCAGCATGAGGACGCGCCCCAATTGAAAGCGGTCCGATTGGGACGGAGGGCCGGGCAAGCGCAGGGAGACCAGGAGAGCCGCGGAAACCAGATAGGTTCCCGCATCAATGATGAAAACGGTACTGGCGCCCGTCAACTCCAGGAGGAGCCCCCCCACCAAGGCACCCAAGGTCAGCATGGTGCTCCAAGTCACGGCGGTCAGGCCATAGGCCGCATGGAGGTCCTCGCGCCGCACCAGATTGGGCACCGTGGCCGAGTGCGCCGCGTCATAGAAGGGGCCAAGAGCCATTTGCAAGAACAGCAGCCCATACAGCAAGGGCAGGTCTTCCGGCCGCTTGATCAATAGGAGGCCCATCACCACCAGGGCTCGCAGCAGGTCAGCAACGATCATGGTTCCCTTACGGGAAACCCTGTCCGCCATGGAACCCGCCAAGGGAAGCAGCAGGGCCGATGGTAAAAGGCGCAGGGCGAGCTCCCCCGCAAAGAGTGCGCCCGCTGTTTGGACCGCATCCGCGCCGCCCAGGTGGGCGATCAGAGCCAGCACGGCCATGCGGTTGAGCCAATCCCCCGCCTGAGTCACGACCTGTGCAAGCCACAACCTACGGAAGGCTGGGTTGCGCTTCAGAACCTGCAGCAAAGCGCTCTTTTGTCCGGCCTAGGCTGAGGCGATGATGGGCAGGCAAGTACCAATGCGCTCAAGAGCCAGATCGATCTCCTCAGCCGTCACCACCAAGGGCATGCGGAAGCGCACGGAAACTTCACCGCTGGCCAAGGCCAGAATCTTGTTGTCCATCAGATGAGCAAGCAATGCGTCCCGGGAACTGTTGTTCTCGCAGGTAAACGCGATCAAGGTGCCCACGCCGCGCACATTGCTAACGCCGGCGTGCTCGCCGGCTAGAGCCCTGAGGCCCGTGACGAATTGCTCGCCGCGCTCAACTGCATTCTCATGCAGCTTCTCGTCCAAGATGATCTCGATCATGCGCTTTGAGCGCACCATGTCCACCAGGTTGGCACCCCAGGTGGAGTTGATGCGCGAACTGCGCACAAAGACATTGTCAGCCACCTCGTCCACGCGCTTGCTGGCGTAGATGCCGCAAACTTGGGTCTTCTTGCCAAAGGCAACGATGTCCGGGGCCACTCCGAGCTGCTGCCACATCCAGGGTGTGCCGCTGCCGAAGAAGCCCACTTGGACCTCGTCATAGATCAAAAGAGCTTCGTGCTGATCCGCGTAGCCGCGCAAGGCCTGGAAGAACTCCGGACGGAAGTGGTTGTCGCCACCTTCTCCCTGCATGGTCTCGATCAGGATGGCGGCCACGCGGTTCTCATACTTGGCGAAGGCCGCCTCGATCTCGGCACAGGCGCGGGCCTCTTCGGCCTCGATATCGTTGGCGATGCTGCCGTCTTGAGCAAACTCAATCGCGGGGTTGTGCACCCGGGGCCAGTCGAACTTGGGGAACAGGGCGATCTTGTCGGGCACCGTGTTGGTCAGGCTCATGGTGTAGCCCGTGCGGCCGTGGAAGGCCGCGTTGAAATGCAGCACGACCAACTGATTGCCATCGTCAACCTTATCTATGCCCACCTTGCGCGCCTTCCAGTCGAAGGCCACCTTGATGGCGTTTTCCACCGCCAGGGCGCCCCCATCGATCCAAAAATGGTGCGGGAAGCCCTCAGGGGTCACCCTTGTGGCAAAGGTCTCCACAAAGTCCGCCATGTGCGATGTGTAGATATCCGAGTTGGCGGGCTTGTTGCGCGCCACCAGTTCGATCTCCTTGCGGAACTCGGGCTCCAGCATGCCCGGATGGTTGTAGCCAATGGGCCAGGACGCAAAGCAGGTGAAGAAGTCCAGGAACTCGTCCCCCGTGCGCGAGTCATGGATCCAAGACCCATGAGAACGTTCCAGGTCCATGACAAATGGCAGACCATCCGCCAACTGATGGCGACCGAGAATCTCGTGAACAGCGTTGGGGGCAATCATGGATGAGTCAGTGGCTGGAGGATCTGGACAAACGCGGGGTCTGGAGGAGGCGCAGAACCAACGCAGGGCCGCCCAAAGAAGAGCATCTCCCTGCGCGGCCGCCCCCCCTATGGGCACTTGCCACCAAAAGCCTACTGTACCGTCTCAGGGACCCTCCAGACTGCCCTGGACGCAAGCAGGGGGTAAGAAAAGGGGGGTCCCAGGGGCTTGCGGGCTCAAGGCTGAAGGTCAGCGCTCCAACCAACCCTCAAATAGCCGTGATTGCAGAGTAGAAAGTGGGATTCACCCAACTATACCCCGGGGAAACCCCTATATTTGGCGGGAATGGTAGGTTCTCTGCGCAACAAGCCCAACGGCTTTCCCCCCTGGGCACGGGTACGTCACCAGCGCGACTTCGACCGGGCCTGGCGTGAAGGCCGCCGAGCCCGAGGATCCCAAATTGTGGTGATTGCCGTGGACAACCAAATGGGTATCACCCGCCTGGGTCTTTCGGTGGGAAAGAAGATCTGGCGCGGGGCCGTACAACGCAACCACGTCAAGCGGATCATGCGCGAGGGCTTTCGCCTGTCCTATGACCAGCTGCCCAAGGGTGTGGACCTGGTGCTGATCGCAGCCAAACCCAAACTACGCCCCCAACTCGCCAGCCTGCAGGAGGAACTGGTCCACCTGTCCCACAAAGCCCATCGCCGTTACCGCAAGGCCCAGGTCGCTGCGCTACCCGTCAATTCCCTGCCCCCCAGCCCAGAGTCACAAGGAGAGTCGAGTTGATGCGGTTTCTCGGTCAAGGGCTGGCCTTGCCCATTCGCTTTTATCAACGCTGCATCTCCCCCTGGACCCCACGCAGTTGCCGCTTCTCACCGACCTGCAGTTCCTATGCAATTGAAGCACTTCACTCCCACGGAGCCCCACTTGGGCTCTGGCTGACCCTGCGACGCATCTTGCGGTGTCACCCCTTTTGCAAAGGCGGGCATGATCCCGTCCCCCCCCACTATTCCTGATCCCCAATGTCAGCATACTTGCTTCCCGGAATCTTCCTGAGCCTGATCTCCCCGGCCTGCTCCACACTTGACGGCGAGCCCGCCCAGCAACCGGACTGCCCAATCTCTGGGACGGTCCCCGTAGATCATCTGATAGAGAAGGGAGAGAGCCACTTTGCCCATCTCTGGCAGGTGACCTCCGGCGGAGAAAATGCCGAGGCCTATTGGAGCTTCGAAGGAGACCGCCTCTGCCTGCAAGTAGCCAACCCAAGCGTCGGCTGGAACTGCGATCGCATCACAGTGACCATGCCCGATGGCTCCCTTAAGCAGATCAGCAATGGCCAGGGTGTGACCACCTGCTCCTACTTCCTGCCCGGTGGCAAGAACGTGATCTTTGCCTCCACCAAAAGCACACACGAGACATGCCCCCCACGGCCCGATCACTCGAAGGGCTACGTCTGGCCGATCCATGACAGCTATGAAATCTACCGGCACACCCTGGGCGGGGGCACCCAGCCCCTGATCACTTGCGCAGGATATGACGCCGAAGCCACTGTCAGCCCCCTAGGCGATCGCATTGTCTTCACCTCCACGCGCTCCGGTGACCTGGAACTGTGGACCTGCGACCTGGAGGGCAACAACCTCTTCCAGGTGACGAACGAACCGGGTTACGACGGAGGTGCCTTCTTCAGCCACGATGGCAAGCAACTGGTCTTCCGCACCACGGCTTTCACCCCGGGCAAGCGCGCAGAGGAGGCCTCGGCCTACAAGGAACTGCTCAGCACGGGCCTTGTGCGCCCCAGTCACATGGAGATCTACACGATCAACGTCAATGGCAAGCAACGCCGCCAGTTGACCCATCTGGGCAAGGCGAATTTTGCCCCCAGCTTCTTTCCCGATGACAAGCGCGTGATCTTCGCCAGCAACCACCATGACCCCAAGCGGCCCGCTATGAACTTCGACCTCTTCGCCATTGACGTGGAGAGCGGTGAACTCGAACAAATTACGACTCTAAACGGGGAGCGTGGCAAGCAGTTTGACGGCTTCCCCCTCTTCTCGCCGAACGGCAAGTACCTGGCATTCTCTTCTAATCGGGGTGATGGGCCAGCGGGCGAAACCAATGTCTTCATCGCCCTCTGGCGCTGAACGGAGCACAAATCTATGGAACACAAACCTCTAGTTGCGATCATTGATGATGACCCCGCCATGCGGGATCTCGTACGCCACGTGTTGGGTACAGTGGGCCACGAAACCCGCCGTTTCCCAACGGTGGAGGAGTTTCTCGACAACACCGAGATGGAGCACATGGCCTGCTCGATCTGTGATGTGCGCATGCCCGGCCTGGGTGGCCTCGGCCTGCTGAATCGCATGGCAGAAGACCCGCATGCCCCGCCTGTGGTCCTGCTCACAGCTCACGGAGATGCCCAGATGGCGGTCCAAGCCCTGCGAGCCGGGGCCTTCGAGTTCCTGGAGAAGCCCTTTCGGGACCAGGACCTGCTCGACCAGGTGCAACGGGCGCTGGAACTCGACAACCTGCGACGCAACCGCAGGGTAATCTTGGCCACCCTGCAAGGCCGGCACAAACTACTCACACCCCGTGAGCAAGAGGTCTTCCAATTAGTGGTGGATGGCACCACCAACCGGGCAATCGCGAAGGCCATGGACCTTTCCCAAAAAACCGTCGAGGTCCACCGAGCCCACATGATGACCAAAATGGCAGCCGGTTCCCTGCCGGGGCTGGTGCGCATGGCCGTTGCCCTGGAATCCGTGGCCGGATTGCATCCCTTGGAAACGGTACTGACCACGAGCCTTGGAAACATCGGTTTACAGGATGGGCAGGTGTCCAAGAGTGCGGCCGCGGGTCTTTGAGGCCAGGGGTCAGGACCTCCAGACATGCAGCTGACAGTTCTGGCCAGCGGTAGCGGTGGGAACAGTTCCCTGCTGCGTATCGGCGAGGGTGGCATCCTGGTGGACGCGGGCCTGGGTCCCCGTTTGATGCGCGATCGCTGGGCCCATCTGAACCTGGGGCACCGCGCCCTGGAACATGTACTGGTGACCCACGGACATTTGGACCACTCCCGCTCTGCCGGGGCACTTGCCCGTCGGCAGAACGCAACACTGCACTGCGCGCCGAGCATGACCACGCACCGTGCCCTGGCGCGTGCTCCCCGTTATGCCGAATTGCGGGCAGGCAGCGAACAGGTGCTGGAGTGCCGCGAGGGCACGGTGCGGGTGCGCTCAGCGTTGCTGCCCCACGACTGCGACCCGACCCTTGGATTTCGCTTGGAGTGCGCTGGTCGGCGGGTGGTGATCCTGACGGACTTGGGCAAGCCTGATGCAGCGGTGGCCCGACATCTGGCGGACCCCCACGTGCTGCTGCTGGAGTTCAACTACGACGAAGACATGTTGCGTGAGGGGCCCTATCCCGACGTGCTCAAGCGGAGAGTCGCCGGAGACCGTGGACACCTCTCCAATCTCCAGGCCCAAAAGCAACTTGCATTGCTCGCCGGGCCCAGCCTGCACACGCTTGTGCTGGGTCACATCTCACAGAAGAACAACACTCCCGATCTGGCAATCAAGGCGGCAGAATCCGAGTTGGCCCGCCTCAACCGCAGTGATGTGCGGGTACTGGTTGCGCAGCAGGACCAGGCGCTGGATGGGATCCAGGTCTAGTCACGGGCAAATCGGAAGCGCACTATGGCGAAGAGCGCCTGGAAGCCGTCCTTCCAGCCCACCTTCTTGCCGTCCTCATAGCCGCGATTGTTGTACTGAATTGGAACCTCAACAATGCGCAACCCCTGACGAGAGAAAGCGGCGGTCATCTCCGGTTCAATGGTGAAACGAGGTGAGCTGAGCTTGAGCGCCCGGGCAATGGGCGCGGGAATCACCTTGTAACAGGTTTCCATGTCGGTCAGAGAGTAACCCGTGAAGAGATTGCTCCAGGCGGTCAGGAATTTGTTGGCCATGGTGTGCAGACGGAAGTGCACGCGCTGCGTACGGCCCAGAAAACGGGAACCATAGACCACATCAGCGTGTCCCTCCACGATCGGCGCGATCAGGATGCCGTAGTCCTCCGGGTTGTACTCCAGGTCGGCGTCTTGCACCAATACCAGATCGCCCTGAACTTCTTGAAAGGCCGTGGCCAAGGCTGCTCCCTTGCCCTTGTTCTGGCGGTGATAAAAACAACGCACAATGCCGGGGTGCGCATCTTCATAACGCGCCATAATCTTGCGACTGTCATCTCCTGAGCCATCATCCACCAACAGGACCTCCTTCTCGAAAGAGGTAGACAGCACGCGCTCAAGGATCTCTCCAAGGGTGGCCTGCTCATTGTAGATCGGAATGACGACTGAGAGCTTCATCTGCGAGGTTCACCTGTCATCGACTCAAGGCCCTTGAACATCTCGTCCAAACCCAGAAAATCAACCAAACCCTCGTGCAGCGCGCGGTAGGCAGGGTCCCCTTCGATGCACCAGAGGGGTTTCTGAAAGAGGGGCAGAATTTCCGAGTCAGGACGCCGGCGCCGATCCTGCACCGACTTGCGCCGAGCCATCCAGTGGTCCCAGCCCCCGATGAAGTCATCAATTGCCACCAGATCAGCAACTCCGATGCGATCCAGGGCCTGACGCTGATTCCTGCCGCGCCAGCGGGCCATGAGTTGGCCGAGCCAACCACGGCCGGCAAGATTCTCCAACTCTTCTATACGGTATTCCTTGCGATCCAGCCCACCCAGGTGCATAAACGCACGACGGCTGGCCAGGGCCAGCATGGCAGGCATCACCCGCCGCAGGTGCTCGTCGTCGTAGTTCTTGAAGCAAGCCAGCAAGGGATTGCGGACCTGCAATTTCCGAAGACGTTCCTTGGGCACACGCGCACTGGTAGAAGAGTGGTGGTGGTAGCAGACCGCTTCGGGGGTGTAGTGCACTTCGTGCCCCAAGACCCAAGTGCGCCAGCCCAGATCCACATCCTCATAGTAGGCAAAGAAATCCTCGTCAAACCCCCCCACCTCATCAAATGTCGCCGCGTCCATTGCCATGGCGCCGCCGCAGGCGAAAAGGGTCTTGCGCGGGGTATTGAACACAGGGCTGTCGCTCTCACGATAGCCACGCTGTATGCCAATGCCATGGAAGTTGGCACCCCCGCCTGCGGTGTCGATGGAGGAACCATCCCAGTGCAACATCTTGCCCGTGCTGGCGACGCAATGGCCTTGCACTATCGGCGCAACCAGGGCACGCAGGAAACCGGGCTCCACCCGCAAGTCGTTGTTCAAGAACACCACCAGGTCAGGTCGGTCAGCATTGCGCATACCCTGGTTGCAGCCCGCGCTAAAACCCATGTTGCGCTCGTTTTGGATGCAACGCACCCAGCCGTGCTTGCGAGCAACATAGGACTGGCTGCCATCCTTGGACCCATTGTCCACCAAGACCACCTCGCGCATGTCCTCGGGGTAGTCCAACTCGTTCAAAGACTTGAAGCAGCCGTCGAGGTGATGCTTGCCGTTCCAATTGAGAACCACGATGGAGCAGCGGGGCAAATCTGTATCGGTTAGAGGCTCGGCTCTGGGCGCGATCAGAGGATCAGCGGCATGCTCGCTGCGCGACTTGCCCTTGGACTCCTTCTTGGATCCGCCGGAACGCTTGGCCTTGGGCCGCTTGCCGTGCTTCTTGGTCATGACTCGTGAGAGGGTCGAGCGTGCAGACAAAGGCGCACCAAACGCAGGTGCCCGTCGCTGCTGGACTGCTGGCCGGCAACCACTCTAAGGTTCGAGGCCCCGGGGGGGAGCCTCAGGTCGATCGCCTGCAGTACGGCCCGGTCCTCTTTATCGGCCTGAATCGGGGGCAACATGTGAGATTCAAGGCCTTCGATTTCCACGCGCCCTGTCAGGCGCACGCCCAGCTCCCCGGCCAGGGAGAATTGTTCCACCTCCAGACGTGCGGGACCCTCGGGCACCCCCTCCAGACTGAACTCAAGCACCGCGCCGGGGCGCAGCAGCACCATCTCCGCCCCCTGCTCCAAGATCTCCCCACTGGACCGCTGAGCCTCACGCGGAGAGAACTCCGCCAGCAGGCGCTGGTTGTGGGCCCTGCGCTCTACACAGGCCAGGGCCCGATAGCGGAACTCCCAGTCGAGGGCGTCCTGGACCACGCTCTTGGGCCGCGGAAATTCAAGCGAGAGATTGGCTAGCAGTTCCGGCTCGTCGAGCAGGCGGGCCAACACCCGGGCCAGATCGATGGCGTCGGCAGGCTCAAAGTGCAGACCGTCGATTCCGTCGCGCACGAACTCCGCCATACCTCCGAAGCCCGAGGCCACCACCGGCGTTCCGCAGGCAAAAGCCTCAGCAATGGTCACCGGCGCGTTCTCATACCAGACGCTGGGAACCACCAGCACGTCCAAGTCTGCATGCACCTCGCTCAGACGCGCATTGTCAAAACGACCCACGAACTTGGTGCGCGTGCCAGCAGCCCGTCGCTCAAGGTCCTGGTGATACTCGTCCTCTTCAGGATCAAAACCTCCATGAATGAACAGTTCGATGCTGCGACCCGCCAAGAGGCCCATGGCATCCACCAGCACATCGCAGCCCTTGTACCACACCAGACTGCCCACAAAGCCAACACGTAGCACGCCCTCTGGACGAGGACTCTTGGCCCTTGCGGAGAGGTGCTCCAGACTCAGGCCGTTCTCGCTGAACAGAAAACGGTGGGGATCAAAAACTCCACTCTCCAGATAGCGTTCCCGCAAGAAGCGGCTTGGGCTGACTTGCAGATCACAGTCCCTGTAGGCCCCGAGCACAACCCCTTCGCGCTCGCTCAGATCCATGAACTCTGCCGCTTGCGTGCGCTGTTCTTGGGGGCATATCTCGGTTCTCTCAAGGCGCCGGGCCAGTTCCACCAGCCCCGCTTGAACCCCCGGCCCGAGACTGGCCAAAGCCGGAATCGACTCCAAGGAACGCTCCTTGACGCAGGCAAAACAGCCCGCCCCCATGTTGTGGGCACAGACCACGCCATCCGGTCGAATCAGCTGCACCCGGGAACAGAGACCCCAGTAGTCGTGACAATGCACCACCGTGGCGCAGCCCGCCTGCTTGGCAACGCGCACGAGTGAAGTGCTGGTGTGGATCAAATGCTGAAAGTGCACCACATCCGGCTGCTCACGGGCCAAGACCCGGGCAAAAGCGGCTTCCGCACGGGGCTGCTCGTAGCTCGCGCGCAGATTGGGGTGATCGAGACGATGGGTCATGCGCCAGACCCGGAGATCCTCAAAGCTGCCCTCGTGCACTTCGAAATCCTCGGGCCCCCCGAGGATTCCGGGCACCCGCGCGAAAATCGCTACCTGATGTCCCAGAGCCTGCATGCCACGGGCCAGGCCCAGGGTGAAGACTTCGGTGCCTGCCCAGGTGTCCGGTGGAAATCCGTGCACCACATAGAGCAGCTTGAGGTCACCGTCCTGACGCATCCTGGTAGCAGGCCGCAGGTGGGTAGTCTGCCCTCCAAGATGCAACCCCTCAAAGGCCGCTCTTCGCAGGTTGCGAACTTCGTTTGCCAGCTCCCTTTCTGCAGCAATTGACAATCCTAGAGTCTTGATGAAAGCCTGGTCCCCAGGAGCCAGACGATCGAGCAGAACCGGCACATCTTCAGACCGCCCAATGCAGGTGCGCCCAAGCCACGACCGATTGAAGCTCCCATCGATCGCCCCCCGGGCGTGAGTTTCCCTCAGGTCGTAGTCGTGGCTGTGCTCCACCTTGGCGGCATCGCTATAGACAATCCTCTTGCCTCCTTCGAGCATCGCCCGCGCCATCAACACATCCTCCCCGAAAGACGTGCGCGGCAGAGGGTGGCACTCCCAAACCGAACGCCGGATGGCAGAAGCCACATCCTGGAAGGTGTACAGCGCACGCTTCTCATCCGGGCTCATGGTCGCGTATTCATCCGGAGCTGGAAGCTCCACTACCCGCCGCCCTTCGCTCCAACCGGGATCATCCCGAGAGAGAACAAGAGTCGAGAGTTTCGCATCCTGCCGAGGCAGGTTTCGACAGAAAGCTCCAGCAACCAGAGGATCCTCAAACTCCGCTGCAAGATCCGCCAACCATGTGTTCCCTGTGGGTATCGCGTCCTGGGTCAAGAAAACCAACAGGTCTCCTGCACTGCGCGCCGCCAACCTATTGCGCGTGTCCCCGTGGTCGAACTCAACGGTGTGAATCCGATCCAGGTGCAGGGGTACACTGAAATCTTTCGCCAAGGCCTCAATGAACTCGAAGGATCCATCCGTGGATCCTGAATCCGTAACCCACAGGTCCCAAGGCAGAGGGCACTCCTGAGCATTGAGGGCCTCAAACACCCGCTTGAGAAACTGCATGCCCTGCCAGGTGGGCATCAGCACCGAAATGCTGGAGATCGCTTGTTCGCTCATGGAAATCAACCGCAAGGGTCAGCCGCCTAGCCTAGCGCGAGGGGCCGCACAGACCAAAGACATGTACAACAGCTGACTCAGGAATAACGCCGGGTAGCCGCCCGACCCAAGGGCAGGTTCCAGCCCAAAGTGCCCAAGAATTGCCCAAGCACCATGGCCCCGCGCAGAAATGGTGAACGCAACAGGTAGCGCAGGAGAATACGCTCCTGACCCCGCATGTATTTCCAATCCGCACGCACCTCGTGGCCCCAACCCCGCAGCATGCTGATCGGACCGGGGCGTACCCTGAATCCAAACTGTCGACGCAAGAAGGCTGCGTCAAGACGATAGCGTTCGAGGGCGCCCAGCAGAGAGTAGCAATGGGCGTGGCGAACCATCGCCAATGGCGCGTGTGCAAGGGCCTGCCCTTGGGCCAGGACCAGGGCGGCCCAGACGACATCTTCACCAAAGGCCTCTTGGGGAAAAGGCCATTTGATCAATGCCTGGGCCCGATAGGCACAGGCCACATTATGGAAGCGAGCCTGCTGCACCGCTTCCGTGGGCGCAAGATCTGCCAGGACCTGACCCGGGGGAAGCCTGCGCACCTGCGCCAACCCGGACGCCTCGGGAGACGCGAGCACCGTGCGCGCGGTCAAAGGATCGTCGCTGGGATGGGGCACGAGTCGCGCGCCAACCGCAGCTACACTCAAGTCTTCAAGGGGCTTCAAGAGTTGCTCGATGCAGTCAGGCCCCACGGGCACGGCATCCTGGGTCAAGAAAAGCAAATAGGTCCCCTTAGCTCGACTGACAAGAAGGTTGCGTGTTGGACCATGGGAGAACTCGTGCCGGGGAATCACCTGCACATCGAAACCCGCTCCTTCAAGCAGGGACACGGTCTGGTCTGTGGACGAAGAGTCCACAGCCAGCCACTCCACCTCGCCGCTGATCTCTTGCTGCGCAAGGGCTGGCAGCAGGCGCTGCAAGTCGCCTGCGGCATTGAGCGTAGGCAAGAGAATTGAGAGGCGGGGCGCGGTCACGATAGGAGACGGATCAAACCCGATCGCAGAGTTCCCGGTAATTGCAGCTACTGCACTCGAAGCCCGGCTCGATCAGAGGAAAAGCCTGTGGGTCCCCATCCTCAAAATCCGCATTGAAGTGCAGCGACTTCATCTCGGCCAATGACTCTGAGATGCGAACAAAAGCCCCATCCAAACCGGCTGCCCCTGGCTCTACGCGCACAACCTCGCGGGTGGTCAGATAGACGTCAAAACCGATCACTTTGTCGGGGTCCGCACCCCACTTGTCCCTGGCATAGCCCGCGTAGACCTGCAACTGAAACTCATCAGCCTTACGCGGGCTGCCGGTCTTCCAGTCCCAAATGTGCACGCTGCCATCCTCGGCACGGTAGGCAAAGTCCGGTACAGCAAAGACCTTGGTTCCTTCAAAATCAAAGGTGGTCATGTCCTCGCAGGCCAGCCAGGTCGAAGGATCCGCCTCCCGAACGGGGGCCAGCTCAGGCATGTCCAGGAAGGACTCCAGTGAGGCAATGATGCGCTCCTTGTAGCGCGTGCCATAGGTGGCGGCTGCTCCGCTGGCTTCATCGATGCGCTCTTCCTGATAGTGATGCTCCGCCAGATGACACATCTTGGCCGGTCGACGACGCCACTTGCCTTGCTTGGAAACCTGATAGTGCTCCCGCAGGGCCCCAACCGCTGTATCGAGGAACTCTTGACGGGAGGGCTGGGGTCGGCCCTCTCGTTTGGCGATGAACCAGGCCTCGATGGCCTCATGCACGATCTGCCCCGCCAACATGGGCATGCGCGTCATCTTCTTGAGCAACCAGGCCTGTCGCCTGGCGGGGTCACCACCCTGCTGCCAGCCCAGCCAGGAGCCGTAGTAGTCCAGGTAGTACTTGCGTGGGCAAGCGACAAAGGTGCCGGCTCGAGATGCCGACCAGGAGAGTTCATGCTGAATGGCCATTCAAAGAGGATCCTCGCCCCCCGGATCAGTGTGTGCAAGCCTTTCCAGCTTTACCCGGCCTGTCTTTTTGAATCGCCCCTTTCCACGGGGGATGCAGGCGCCCCACAGCGCTCGACGGCAAGCTCGCAATCCGCAACGGAGATACCTGCTTCCCCTGCTGTGACCCGCTTACCTTGGCCCTGGTCAAGGCTCAGAAGATGCACGGGAGCGCCCCAAAGATGGGCCAGATTACTGATCAGTTGACCCGCCTCCTGCAGCACAAGATCCCGGCCGTCGTGCATGTGCGCCAAGACCAGGGCACCTTCGGAGTCCACCTCTTGCAGTTGAATACGGGGCTGACCCGCCCAGGACAAGCTGCTGAGGAGCTGTTGTTTCACGGTCTTCCAATCCCGATCCGCAACCTGACGGCCCCCACCTTTTGGATTATCACGGTAGATGAAGAGCTCGTTTTCCAAGGCAAATTCCTCATCCACAAGCTCGTCGATGAAGGAAGTATCGTTGTGAATCTTGCGCAAACGAAAAAGATCATGACCCAGGCGATCCGCGTGACGGAACAACTCGATACCTAGTTTGTAGGGATTCAACTGCCCCGACTGAGCGGCGGTGGCTCCCGAATGGCAATCGGCAAAGTCGATGATCTCGGATCCATCCAACAAGCCTCCAGTCAACAGGCGGCTGTGCCAGAAAGATGCCCAACCCTCGTTCATGATCTTGGTCTGGCGTTGGGGCATGAAGTAATAGGCTTCATCACGCACAACGCGCAACACCTCGCGCTGCCAGGCTTCCAAGGGCGCATGCTCAATCAAGAACGCCAGGCAGTCGTAGGTAGGCAGGGCACTGCCAGCCAGCCGCGTAGGTTCTGGCGGCCGCACGGGCCTTCCATCCAGGACTGCTTCGAAAC
The DNA here is from genome assembly GCA_012960475.1 of Planctomycetota bacterium. GTDB lineage: Bacteria > Planctomycetota > UBA1135 > UBA1135. Next base: position 139,250 of record DUBE01000066.1, on the reverse strand, counting down.
TCGCCCGAGCATGATCAATGCGCCCAACACTCTCTGAAGCGCGAGGTCCTTGCAGGGGCAAATAGGGATCAAGCAGACCTTCAAGGCAGAGAGCCCGGTCGAGCATCCGATCCAAATTGTCCTGCCCCTGGTCAGCACTGATTTGCTTGATGCGCTCCGCGTTTGATTCCATGGCCTGCACCATGCGTCGTTCCGTGGGAGCGAACCACACGTTGTGCTTGAAGAAGTCCGCGTGCCCGAAGACGTGAGCCATGACGAGTTTCTGCTCCATCAAGGAGTTTGAGCGCACCAGATAGGCAATAGTGGGATCGTTGTTGATGACCAACTCATAGATCTTGGACAGCCCATAGGAGTAACCCTTGTGCAAGCGCTCGAAGTCCATACCGAAGCGCCAGGAGGCATAGCGCCTGGGGAAGCCCCCATAAGCGGCAACGGCGTTCAAGTCACGGGCATCGAGGATTTCAAAGAGCACCTCAAAAAAGTCCAGGCCAGCAGCGTGGGCCGCATCCTCCGCCCTTTGGGCCTCTCGCTTCAGTCTCGCACTGAGGTTGGGGGTGCGAACCATGCCTAACGGCCCCTCCCCAGGAAAGCGCGGATCGACTCGGCGATCTCATCACGACCATCTACTGCAGCGCTGATCAGGTTCTCAGCGCTGCCGAGAGCCTGTTCCAGGTCCTTCTTGAACTGACCTGATCCATAGGCGCTCTTGACTTGACCGTAGCAGAATTGATTGACCCGAGGCAGCAACTCGTCTCGCAGCAAGCTGATGCAGTGAGAAGTATCCCTTGCGCTCCAGTTGTCCCCATCGGAATAGTGGAATGGGTAGATATTCCACTGGTCCGGCCTGTACTTGGTCTGGATCAGCTCAAGGGCCAGTTCATAGGCCGAGGATATCTTGGTTCCTCCGGATTCGCGTAAGTGGAAGAACTCTTCGCTGTCAACGATCTTGGCAACCGCATCGTGCACAATGTAAACAACCTCGATGTTCTTGTACTGGCTACGTAACCAGGTATCGATCCAGAAAGCCTGAATGCGCACGATCTCCTTCTGCTCTTTACCCATTGAACCCGAGACATCCATCATGTGCAGAATGACAGCACTGGATTCTGGCAACGGCGCAGTGCGGCGCATGCGGAAGCGCTCGTCGTCTTTGATAGGTACCACCCTTGGTTCAGCGGGGTCCCATTTTCCCTCAGCAATGGTGCGCGTCAAAGCCCGCTTGAAGGTGCGCCGAAAGTGCCGCAAACTACGTGGCCCCTGGTTACGAAGGCCGGTGTAGCGCCCCCCTTCAGACAGGAGTTGCTTGGTGCCCCGGGGTTCGATGTTGGGCAGCTCCAGCTCGGCAGCCAGCATCTCCGCCAGTTCGTCAATCTCGACCTCGACCTCCAGCATGTGCTGGCCCGGGTCCTCTCCGGCAGCGCCTGCGCCCTCTCCGTTCTGGCCGTCCCCATCCACCACTGCACCTTCCTCACCAGGGCCCTGGCCCACGCCTTGACCCTGGTTTTCTCCAAATCGCAGGCGTGGCAGTTCAATCTGCGGCACAGGAATGGAAATCGTGCGGCCAGCGCGCTGACCGAGAAGGTCTGTGCTGGAGAGGTATTTCTTCAGATCTTCACGCAACCGCCCCCGGACAATGTCCCGGAAGCGCGCGCGGTCCTTCTCGATGCGGTAGATCTCGTAGCCCATGGATTCAGGCGGCCTGCTCCACCTCATCCTCTTGTGAGCCGTCGATGTCGTGTGCAAAGAGATTGGCCACTTCATGCAAGACAGCCTCGGCGGAGTATTCGTCATACCCGAAACGACGCATCAGGCGCTCACGGATCAGTCCAATCTTCTGCTGGGTATCAGGGTCAACCACGTTGGAAACCAGACTGGTGAGCTGGATCGAATCCTTGTGATCTTCGAATAGCTTGAGCTCAAGGGCCCGGGTCAAACGCCGATTCTCGCGGTAGTCAAAAGTCCTGCCTTCAAGATGCACAACGGCGATGTAGTTCATCAGTTCGTGCCTGAAGTCGTCCTTGCGCACTTCGGGTACATCAATCATGTCTTCGATCGAGCGCATCAAGCGTTCGTCAGGAGCATGCGAGGTCCCGTCACCACTGATGACCTTCTCCCGGGTGGTGTGAGCACGCACGTTGTCCAGGTACTTGGAGCACAGACGATCAAGAGCTTCCTGGTCCGCAGCGATGGCCACCTGCACCTCGTGCTTGATGGTCTCTTGGTACTCTTCGCGCACCTGGGCCACACGCTCCAGATACTTGCGACGCAACTCTTGGTTGGCCACCATGGAATTGTGCTGCAGGCCGTCTTCGATGGCCGCCAGGATCTCACGGGGACCCACCACAGGCTTCTCTGACACGAGGCAGGCGGCAATGCGGTCCTGCACAAAGCGCGGCGAGATGCCCTCCATGCCCTCGCGCTCACAGGCCGCACGCAACTCGCCGACCTGCTCCCTGGTGAAGCCCTGAATTTCCTGACCGTCGTACAGGTGGGCCTTCTGCAGCAGGGTCAAATTGGGCAAGGCCGGCTCTTCGAGGCGGGTGAGCACCGCCCAGAGAGAGGCCATCTCCAGTGTATGGGGTGCCAGACGGCGCCCTGGAGCCCCGGGCTGACCGTAGCGACTACGATGAATCGCCAGTTCCGCGGAGACCTCCAGGTTGTAGGGAATGTCGATCTTGATGGTCCGATCCCGGAAGGCTTCCATCAACTCGTTGGACAAGAGTCGCAGGTACTCGGGCTCGTTGGTATGCCCCAGGATGACTTCATCGATGGAGGTCTGGGCGAATTTCTTGGGCTTGATCAGGTGCTCTTGGGTTGCACCCAGAAGGTCATACAAGAAGGCCACATCGAGCTTCAGGACCTCAACAAACTCCAGCAACCCTCGATTGGCCACGCAGAACTCGCCGTCGAAGTTGAAGGCCCTGGGATCTGAATCGGAGCCGTACTCAGCGATCTTGCGGTAATTCAAATCACCGGTCAACTCCGTGGAGTCCTGGTTCTTCTCGTCCTTGGGTTGAAAGGTACCGATGCCAATGCGATCCGCTTCACTAAACACCAGACGCTGAACTTGAATGTGGCCCATGACCTTGACCCAGTCACCTTCATAGCGATCCATCAGTTTCTTCAACCAAAAGCGGCTGACCGGGTCGAGTTCTCCCTCGATACGCAGTTCATACTCGGCGCCTAAACTCAGGGAAAGACGCTGGGCTACTTCGGCGCGCTGCGCACCAGGAATCAACAGCAACGGATCCTGGTGAGTGGCAGAGGGAATCACTTCTCCGTCCACGTTCCAAGAAAATGTGTAGAGCGCACCTTCATCGGTTTGTGTGTATACCTCAAGGCCGCGCTTGAGCAAGCGGGCGATGGTACTCTTGGCCGATCCAACTGGACCATGCAATAGCATGATGCGTCGTTCGGGTCCGAGGTGACGAGCCCCGGCTCGAATCATGTTGACCAGTTCTGCGAGGGGTTTCTCCAGACCTTCCACAGCATCACGGCCACAACCGAGGGGGTCCTTGAACAGGTTCCAGGTCACATAGGACTTACCGGTCGGCGTCTCGCTGCCATGGGACTCGATCATGTCAAGCAGGCGTTGCCAGGCGTTGCGTGCGGGCCGCGGATTGCGCTCCAAAAGCCGAAAGTACTCTTCAAAAGAGCCTGTCCAACTCAGGCGGGCGTGCTGAGCCCCGTTCTGGGAATTGCATACGAGATCGAACAGGGGGGTGGATTCGTCAGTCATTTTCTTGTCTGGCCGCACGTGGATCGAGGCGGGTCTCCGATTCACCCATCGGACAGAGAACCTCCCCAACCTGAGACTGGTCTTGGTGGCGGCAGGGTACGAGCGGTTAGGATGCAGCCATGCACCCCTGCCACCAGCGCCCCCTGCCCCTGCTAGCCCTCCTGGGACTCCTCCTTTGGGGATTCCCTTGGGCCTGCGCCCCTGCGCCCACGCTCGTTCAGCAGCCTGGTCAAGCCCAGGAAAATACCTTGCCTGCGATCGTCCTGGGAACTCCGATCCCCTTCGACGGCACCCGTGCCCACGCCCAGCTGGCAACGGTGGTGGCCCTGGGACCCCGCCATCCGGGCAGTCCTGCCCTGGCTGAACTGTTGGATACGCTCGATGAGGAGCTGCTTGCCCTGGGTTTCAAGACCCGACGCGAGACCTTCAGCGCCAAAGTACCGATCACCCCGGCAACCCCGAAAGGAACACAGACCTACACCAATCTGGTGGCGGATCTGCCCGGCCCAGCGAAGGACTCCCCCATGATTCTGGTGGGCGGCCACATCGATACCAAGTTCCTGGGAGAGAACTTCATCGGTGCCAACGATGGGGGTTCTTCCACAGTGGCCCTGATTGAGTTGGCCCGGGGTCTGGCCAGCACCCATCCGCGAGCCCTGGCCTGGCGTGTGGTTTTCTTTGACGGTGAAGAAGCCATCAACTTCGACTGGCTGGGCAAGGACAACACCTACGGCTCGCGCCGCCATGCCCGGGAACTCTACAAACGCGGAGAAGACAAGCGCGTGGGCGCTGTGGTAGTAGTGGACATGATCGCCGACCTGGATCTGGTACTGACATGGGATGACTACTCAACCAAGTGGCTGCGCCAGATTTTCTGGACCGCAGCAAAGGATATTGGCCTGGGCAAGCACGTGGCCACTGCGCGAAGGCGAACTCTGGTCAAGGACGACCATCGCTCGTTCCTGGACGTGGGCCTTGAAGCAGTGGACCTGATCGACCTGGATTATGGCGGTCCCCTGCGTCCCTATTGGCACAACGACCAGGACACCCTCGACAAGACCAGTGCCGCGTCGCTTGAGACCTTTGGCCAGATCCTGACCAAGGGCCTGGTCGAATTGGAGGCCGAAGTCCTGCGCCGGCGCCGCAAGCGCTGAGCATCCAGAGCAAGGCTCAGTCTTCGTGGGGAGCGGCAGATTCCACTACCGACTTCTGGACATCTGCAACGGAGCGCTGGCCAGTGGATGCCCCCTGCCGAGGTGTGGGATGCAACTCCACCACCTGTTCCCCGTGCTCGTCAAGCCTCCGCTCCTGAGGGTCCTCTTCAACCCCAAGACTGCCGCGACCGATCAGATCCGGGCCGCCGGAACGGGTACTGCCCGTGGACTCGGGGGCAAACTGATCCACCTGATCGAGTTCCACAGCCACGAAGCGTGAGACGCCCTTGGTCTGCATGGTCACCCCAAAGAGCGCCTCGCAGGCGCTCATGGTGCCCTTGTTGTGGGTCACTACCACGAACTGAGAAGTCGTTCTAAAGTCGCTCAGCATGGCCAGGAAACGATCAATGTTGGCATCATCGAGAGCTGCGTCCACCTCATCGAGGATGCAGAAAGGACTGGGCTTTGCCTTGAACACCGCAAACAAGAGAGCCAGTGCGGTCATGGTGCGCTGACCACCTGAGAGCAAGCCGATGGGCAGCATCTCACGACCCGGCGGCCGGGCGATGATCTCAATGCCCGCGTCCAGAACGTCCACACTCGGATCGAGCTGCAGGTCTGCTCGTCCCCCACCAAACATCTGGCGGAAGATCGTCCGGAAGTGTCCGCGCACCACAGTGAAGGTCTCCATGAACATGCGCCGGGACTCTTCATCGATGCGCTTGATGGTCTCTTCCAGGTTCTTGCGGGCCTTGCTCAGATCATCGGCCTGGACTTCGAGGTGCGCCAATCGCCTGGCCACCTCGTCCAACTCATGTACCGCTTCCAGGTTGACCGGGCCGAGCTTCTCAAGCACATGCCTGAGTTCGGTCACCTTGGATAGCAAGGCCTGCATCGCACCTTCGGTGGCCAGATCAGCTTCTGGCTCAAAGCCCAATTTCAGGTCGTCCTGACTGAGACTCAATTCTTCATCGGAGCGCACCAGCAGCTCCTCCCGCTCCAACTCCAGACGCTGCTGGGTGAGCTTCTGCTCTGACAACTGCTCGTTGACCTGATCCAGTTCCTCCTGAACCTCTTCCGCTGCCCTACGTGCTTGCTGAGCCAGGGTTGCTCCCTCCCGCTCGCGCATGCGCAAGGCCTCCAACTGCCCCATCAGAGCCTGCGCCTGCTCGCGCTGGGCCACAACCTGCTGCTGTACCTGCTGAGCTTCCTCCTCGCCACTGACTGCATTCGCCCGGAAGTTCTCTGAACGCCGTTGAGCACGGGCGAGTTCCGCCTGGTCGCGCTCGATGCGCACCTGATCCCCACGCAAACGCTCTTCACAGGCCTGGCGTTCTGAATCCACGCGCTGACGCTCCACATCGGCCCCGGCGATCTCGCGCCGGATGCCATCTCGCTCCTGCTCCAGCTGATGGCGCCCCTGATCGAAACCAGTCAGGATTGCATTTTGCTGCTCAAAAGCCTGCTCGGCGGCCAATTGATCCTGTCCCGCCTGCAAGAAATCCTGATTCAACTGAGTCCACTCGTGCTTGACCCGAGCATGTTCGTCAGTTTTCTCGGTCAGGGCAGCTTCCTGTTCCACCTGACGTCCCTCAAGGGCTGCTCGGGCGCGAGCAGCTGAAGCCAAGGCAGCCTGGGCCACCTCACGACACTGCTCCTTGGCGCTCAATGACTCCCGGTCCTGAGCCAGGGCAACCAAGCTGTCCTCGCGCTCTTGATCCACTTCCGCAATCGAATGGGAGAGCGACACGCAACGCTGCTCGAATTCATCCGCAACCACCCGGCGACCGATCACCCCCTGATCCAATTCACAGTAGCCCCCAGAAAGACCAGCTGCGTCAACCACTTCCCCGGCAAGGGTCACGAAACGCCACTGGGAATTCTCTGCAACCAACTTGAGGGCCAAATCCAAGTCCGACACCACTACCACATCGCACAACAGCGCCCGGACCAGAGGACGCACATGATCGTCGCAACGCACAAGATCGCTTAGCCGGCCTTCGACACCATCTCCAAAGCGTGCGAAGAATGCAGAGTCCGTTGGTGCGGGGCCGCAAGGAACGCCCAGCCCAGAGGGCAATGCAAGATCGATCTGGCCCAGTTCCTCTTGCTGAGCCCACCCCAGGATGGTCCTGGCCACATGCTCGTCCTTGACCACAACAGATGAGGCTCGGGTACCAAGAGCCCCATCCAATGCTCGAGTGAGGCGGGTGTCGATGGCCAAATGATCCGCGACCACGCCCAGGAGGTCCTCTGTGCCACAGGGACCGCGGTCTCCTTCGCTGGCTTCCAGAAGACGCTTGCCGCCAGAGGAGAGTTCCTCCAATTGCCGTTCCCGATCGCGCAGGGCAGCGGCCCGGGCTTGATGGCCAGCGCGCTCCAGATCCAAGGCGGCGCGCTTCTCGTCCAACCTGCGCAGTTCCTCTTGACGATCTTCCAGACGCACCTGTTGCTCTTCACGGGCAACCGATGCGACCTGGGCTTCGGCTTCGGCCCGCTGCAAAGTTGTGAGTAGTTCGCCTCGCTGGGCGCGGGTCTCTTCCAGGATCTGCTGCAATTCAGCCTGCCGATCCATGACGCGCTTGACACGCTGATCAAGCCTCGGCAGATCTTCGCTCAGCTGCCGATTGCGACTGGTAGCGACGCCTCGCTCATGCAGACAGGTCAGCACGGTTTCATTCTGGGCCTGAGCGGCCTCGCGGGACTGCTTATAGAGCTGTGCACAGCTGCGATCGCTCTTGGCCAACTCTTCAAGCTTGCTCTTGGCTTGGGCAGCCTGCCCACTGAGCCCCTCGGATTCCCGGGTCAGAGCGGTCACCGCAGCCCGTTGATCTTCGATCTCCTGGGCCAACTGTTGCGCCCGAGAGGTCTCTTCATTCGCCGACTGACGCCAGTTCTCAACCCGTACAAGAAGAGCCTTGCGACGCTCCACCAGAGCACGCGCTTCACCCTCCAGGCGTCCAGCTTCCCCGGAGACCCGGTCAAGCTCGGCCACCACCGCGCTCCGTTCATCTTCTCGCTGACGAGCCTGCATGTCATGACCGCTGCGACGCTCCCGCAGTTGCTCGAGGTCCTCACCCTGGCTCTCAATCCGGGGCCGCAGGGTGTGCAGTTCCCCGTCTATGTTGAACAGGCGGTGACCTAGAAACCGACGACGACCCACGGACCACTCGTCCCTGGCAATCAGATAGCGCTCGGCCTTGCCCGCCTGGATCTTGAGGGATCGCACGCGCGTACGCAGCTCAGCAATCACGTCGTCAACGCGCTCCATGTCCACAGACACGTGCTTGAGGCGCAGCCCCGTCTCGTGTCGCCGCTGGCGATAGCGCGAAATGCCCGCCGCCTCTTCGAACACTGTCCGCCGCTGTTGATGATTGGCGGAAATCACCGCGTCAATACGGCCCTGCTCCAGCACCGAGTACCCGCGGGACCCAAGGCCTGTATCAAAGAGCAGGTCCCTGACGTCCTTGAGCCGCACCCGTTGGCCATCGATCATGTAGGAGCCCTCGCCGCTGGACTCGAGACGCCGGGTGACAGAGATCTCTGCCGCGTGATCCGCAAGCAATCCACTCGAGTTGTCAAACACCAGGGTGACTTCCGCAAAACCCATGGCCGGCCGGCTGACTGAGCCTTTGAAAATCACATCGGTCATGCCCGAGCCCCGCATGGAACTTGGGCGGGTCTCCCCCAGGGCCCAACGCACCGCGTCCACCACGTTGCTCTTGCCGCAGCCATTGGGTCCAACCACACCGGTCAGGCTCCGCTGGCCAAATTCAAGCACAGTGAAGTCAGCAAAGGACTTGAAGCCAAATAGTTCGAGACGTACCAGACGCATAGGTGATTAGAAGATTTGGGTCACGGACGGTGTGACTGAACGGTGGATTCAAATAGGGGCCGAGTGCCCTTTGTCAACGGCTTTGCAGGGGATAGGAGGTGCGGCTGCAGACGACGTTCACGCTCGACCACAAAGGCCTGCCAGGCAGTCAAACAGGAGAGACCCGCCCGGTAGCTGACAGTGGGATCCACCAGGGGCCAAAGGGCGCCGCTGGGTAGAGTCGATGTCATGACCGCCAGGGCGCGACCGTGTTCATGGGGATCCCCTGCCGCCATGCCATCCCCCAGGTCGAGACCACGGTGATAGGACTCCACCCACTCACTTTCCGGCAGAGGTCTCTTGCTGAAGAGCGCGGCTTGGGAAGGACGAGAGCGGCCTGCCTCTCGACGGGCGAGCACCTCGGACGCGGGCCCAGAAAGCAAGGTCGAGACATCCACCATCAAGCCCAGTCCCTCGGCCTGGGTGCGAGCGGAGTCCCGCAATACACCCAAGGCCCGCGCACCTTGCTCCGGACGCACGATCCCGTCCCCCAAGATGCGCAAGGCATCGGAGAGACCCACGGGGACAATGCCGTGAATCCTGCGCCCCCCGGGCAAAGCCGGACCGAACTCGGTCTGGGCCGCAGCCAGCCTCTTGAGAGCTTCCAAGGCACGTTGAACTTCGATCACCATGCCCGTCAGGAAGGCCTCCTCGTTCCAGGGCCCTGCCCGCCGGGCGATGCGCACCAGATCGAGAGCGACCCCCGCCCCCAAGGTCAAGGGCCCTTTTTCCCTGGCGCGCCGAGCCAGGGCAGGACCCGCGAAGCGCTGACTGGGGCCCCCCCAGACCGGCACCAAGAGACCGTTGGCCAGCAAGGTATCAATGCCCTCTGCCAGATCCGGTTCTTCTTCCAGGGCACCGGAAATCTCGTCATAGTTGAGAAACAAACGGGGCACAGCCTGGCCACTGGCAAGCGCACTGAGCAGACCGCTCAAGAGACGCAGCAACGGTCGCGGACCGCGCCCTCCTGGCTGTGCAAGGTCCAAGCGGCGGCCTGTGGCTTGACCGATGGCGGCCAAAGCCGCAAGGGCTTCGGACACGCGCGCTTCGTCGGCCCCCTGGCGGACACCGCGCCGGGCTGGGCCCAGCAAGTGAGAAAACCCCTCCAGCACAAGGCCCTGGGCCGATCCTTCGAGCAGGGTCACCAAGACCCCCAGGGAGCGGGCAAAGCCCACCTCGCCTGCGCCCAGACCCGCAGCACTGACCGAACGCACCAGGGGCAGGTGCGGGCGTTCCAATCCCAGGGCCAGAACCTCGCCCCGGTGGTGGGCTTCTGCCAGTTCCTCGCCCAGCACATCCTCTACAGCCCAACGGGACATGATCGATCCCGCCACACGACGCTCGCCGGAGGCAGGTGGAGCCGCATGCCGCTCTTCGGTTGCCCGCCGATCTTCCCGGGGAGCCAAAAGCAATGCGCGCAGATCTGGCCGGGCAAGGCCCAAAGGTTCCGACGCGCGGGTGGCATCGAAGAGCCCCATGGTCTGCAGTTCTTGATCTACAAAAGCGCGCACAAGGCCACTGGAAATGCGCGACATGCCCAGACTGAGGATCTCCTTCTCTACGCGCCGGGCCACTTCGTCCGCCACTTGCACGGACAAGCTGACCTCCCGCACCAAGGCGGCGGCAATGCGGTTGGCTTGCCAGGCCTGAGTACCCTCGGACCCGCGCACTTCCGGCGCACCGCTACTGCTCTGGGGACTTCCATCGAAAACCATCAGAGCCTCCCGAGCGCGGCTGCGCCGATCCCGATAAAGGATGTAGGCCTTGGCGATCTTGGTGCGGCCAAGACCCACCAAAGCCTCTTCCACCAAGTCCTGTACCTCTTCCAAAGTAGCGGTCGGAGGAGCTTCCTCCTGCAAACTGACCAAGCCCGACTCCGCTCGACTGATCAGGGTCATGACCACCAGTTCAGCCACTTCCAAGGGCAGGCCCGGATCCCCGTCCCCCACCGCCGCCTGGGCCCGGGCAACCGCATGGGTGATGCGCTGAGGACTGAAAGGAACCACCTGTCCATCGCGTTTGCGCAGAAACTCGGGCATGGGAACCGGGCCCCTCATGAGTCCATCTCCCCAGAAGGCTGGCGCAGGATCGGGCGCAGGGTCTCCAGGAATTGTTCCACGTCACGAAACTCGCGATAGACACTGGCGAAGCGCACATAGGCCACCTGATGAATGTTCCGCAACTCATCCATCACCAGGGAGCCGATGACCGAGCTCTGCACCTCACGATCGAACTCCCCCTGGCACTGGGTTTCAATGCGCCCCACAGCCGCTTCGATGTCCTCCATACTGATGGGAAGTTTCTCGCAGGAGCGCAGCATTCCCGAGCGGATTCTCTCGCGCTCAAAACGCACCCGCTCGCCATTTTTCTTGACCACCCTGAGGGGGGTCTCCTCCACCCTCTCGTAGGTGGTAAAGCGCTGAAAACAGCCCAGACACTCACGACGGCGCCGGATAGCGCTGCCGTCAGCAGATGTTCTGGAATCGACGACGCGGTCGTCGCCAGCGGCACAACGGGGACAGTTCATGGGGATGGACGTCTGGGCCCCCCTAGAGGAGCTCCAACGCGGCCCGCTACTCTACATCTTGCGTATGCATCGCCGCTAGAGGGGATCTGACGCCAGGACTTGTGGTTTGTCCTGCCGTGGGCGCTTGAACTCCTGCCGGGCTCATTTGCCCAAACAAAAGCGCGAGAAAATCCGGTCCAGCAGATCCTCCGAAGTGCTACTGCCCTCGATCGCATCGAACTCCCGGCTTACCCCGCGCAGGGCCTCGGCCACAAGATCCAGAGGAGCTGCCTGGGCCTTGAGCTGATGGGCTTCGGCCAGGGCCTGCCTGGCGGAGCGCAGAGCATCCAGATGACGAGCACGGAGTTGGCGCCCGAGGGAACCCCCTTCGGAAGACTGCGGCCCTGCCCCACTGGCTGGAGGGGCGAAGCCGAGCAGACCTGAGACGACCTTGCGCAAGGATTCGAGGCCCTGACCCTCTTGGGCACTGACCGCACACCAGCCCCGAGCCCCCCTGATCAAGCCCTCAGGAGGCTCCTGAGAGACCCCGGCCCGGTCGATCTGATTCCAGACCAAGAGGCCAGGAGGGTCCAGATGCGCAGGGACCTCAGCCCCCCCATCAAGCACCCAGAGCACCAGGTCGGCCGCCTGCACCTCCTCACGAGCACGCTCCTGGGCACGGCCATCGAGGGTCCCGGAAAGCGCCGCCTCCCCAGGGTTCTGCAGGGGACCGACCCCAGCCGTGTCGATCAAGGTCACTCGCCCGCGCCCCAAGGAGAGTTCTCCCCGGCGCACATCCCGGGTGCTGCCCGCCAGGGGATCGACCAGTGCGGGCATGGGATCGGGGGCGCAGGACATCAGGGCGTTGTAGAGCGAGCTCTTGCCCGCATTCGGCGCCCCCGCCAACACAACCCTCTGCAGGTCCGGTCCCGCATCCCGCGCACTCTCCCAATGGGTGGCCGCATGCAACTTCTCCAAGGCACGCTGGAAGAGCGCTTCCAGTTCTTCCTCGGGCACATGCCCCGTGTCGTTCTGATCAAAATCCAAAGAGGCTTCCAAGAGAGAGCGCAAGTCATCCAGGCATTCACGCAATCCCGCCATGCGCCTGCCAAGTCCACCTAACAAGAGCGCGCTGGCCGCGCGCCGCTGCTCCTCATTGGCGCTCTCGATGAGGGCCAGGACACCCTCGGCTCGGGTCAAGTCCAGGGCACCGTTCTCAAAGGCGCGGCGCGTGAACTCGCCGGGTTCGGCGCTGCGGGCTCCGAGTTTCAACAGTCGCTGCAGAGCAGCTTGCATGAGGTGCGGGTTTCCCGGCAGGTGAAACTCCACCACATCCTCGCGCGTATAGGACCCGGGACCCGGCATCCAGATCACGAGCACGGGACAGGTACCCAGGCCGTCATTGAACTGGCCTTCAAAGACCCCCCGTGACTGGGGCTTGAGACCCTCCTGTGCAGCACCTTGCGTCCCACAGGTGGTGCGCTCCAAGAGCTCCCCGGAAAGGGGTCCAGAGACCCGGATCACCCCGCGGCTGGCCCGTCCCCCTGCGCTACAAAGGGCGCAGATCGTGCTGCCGGAGGAAGCCAGGACAGGGTCGGGGTCCATCGCCCCTAGCGGCGCTTCTTGCGCCCCCCTCCGGACTTTTTGCTCGCTTGCTGTTGCTTCTGCATACGCGCCTGCTGCTCTTGCATCTCCTTCATACGCTTCATGAACTTGCCAGGTTTGCGCGCCTTCTCTGTGTCGTCAATCGGCCAGATCTTACGCACAATGGTGTACTCCGCGATACCGAACAGGCTCGAAGTGATCATGTACAGGGACAGCCCACCCGCATAGTTGTAGAGAAAGACCCCGAACAGGACCGGCATCCACATCATCATCTTCTGCATGCGCGCGGCCTGCTCGTCCGTGGGCTTGGGCATCAAGCGCTGTTGCAGGATCCAGAGCACCACCATCAAGGGCGGCAGCACGTTCAGATACTCAATCGTACCGATGAAGGGCAAGTGCGTGTTGAAGTCAATACGCAGCAAGCGATCGGGCATGGAGAGATCCTCGACCCACAAGAAACTCGCCTGGCGCAGGTCAAAGGAGACCCTCAGCGCACTGAAGAGACCGAAGAACACGGGGATCTGCAGAAACATGGGGAGGCATCCTCCCAGGGGCGGGAAAGCTCCCTCATCCTGCATGATCTTGGCCTGTTCCTGACGCAGCTTCTGGGGGTTGTCCTTGTACTGCTCCTTGACCGCGTTCAGCTTGGGCTGCACCCGCTTCATCTTGGTGGTGTGCTGGGCCATGGCGGTTTGAGAGCGACGGTTGATCGGAAAGAGAACGCCACGCACAAGCAGGGTCAACAAGATGATCGCCGCACCCCAGTTGCCCACCAGTCCCTCCAAGGCACTGAGAACAGTCAACAGGAGACCCGCGATTCCATCGAAGAAACCCAGGTCCGCCACCGTCAGAGCAGCGTAAGCCTCTTCGTCAGCCAGCATCAGGCTCTCGTCCTTGGGCCCCGCAAAGAGCTCGAAGTGATATTCTTTTGCTGCCCCCCGGCCGGGCATGGCCAGGGCCAGTTCCTGGTCCACCAGCATGCCGCGCCAGGCTTTGGATTCCTCGCCAGGGTGATCGTCCAACCAACCCTGATCAAAGACCCGTCGCCAACGGGTGCCCTTGAGAGTCTCGCGACTGACCGAGTCCGCTGCACGCAGCAGCACGGCGAAGTACTTGTTGTCGACTCCCACAAATGCGGTCTGCGAACCACTGGGCAGATCCCCTTCAAGATCGTCCAAGGCGGGTCCATCCCGACGCTCCTCCCAGTCCACCTCAAGGCCGTCGGCGGTTTCGTATCCCTTGCGGGCTTTTGGTGAGATGTACCACTGGTCCTCGCTGGACTCGGACAGGCCCACCGCGGGGATCAAGCGAAAAAGTGCAGTGTGAGCGCGTAGCTCCTCAGAACCCACAGGAGCCTCGATGCGCAGCAGAACCTCAAGGTGCAAGTCCCCCGGAACACTGCGAATCTCCTTGATCAGTTTGTAGCCATCCGCCTTGGGCTGATGACTGAAGCGCACACCGACCTTCTCGTTCCTGGAGAGAATCCACTCATGGGCCCAGTGCACCTTGGACAAACCACCTGGAAAGTGGACTGCACTGGAAGCGGATGTCTCCATGAGCAACGAACCCACCGGGCCAGCCCCCAGGTCCATGGGACGCAGGAGTGAAACCCAGTGGGCAACCTCTCTCTGCTGCTCTGTATCAAGCAACCCGGAGTCGTACCAGCCATCCACGGACAGTTCGCTGACCGTGCCGCCCAGACTGTCGAAGCGCACCGAGTAGTGGCCCAGTTCCCCCGCGCGGCCAAGAATCAGGGACTCAGACCAGGGCTCGCCCTGCAGCACATCAGCAGGGACCGCAGCGGATACACGGGCTCCACTGGCGGAGTCCTGCCCCTCGGCCTGTTCATTGGTGCCTGCACCGTCCCTTGGAGTAACTTCGGGCTTCGCAGGCGGCGGAAAGAGCATCTGCCAGCCGAAGAGAATGCCGAAGGAAAGAAAGAGGAAGAGCGGAAGTCGCTTCTCCATTGGATTGTGGTTGCCGTGGGTTAGGGACTAATTGGATGCGCTCTAGCGGCCGGAAAAAAGCCGCTCCGCTAGGAATTCAGGGAGTTCGTCCACCGCGCGGATCGCTGCGGCAGCACGCTCGATTTCATACTCAATACGGCGGAAAGTAATCATCTCGCCGTCAAAGAGCAGGTAGGACAGACAACAGTCTCCATCGCGTGGTTGACCTACGGAGCCCACATTGACAATCACCTTGCAGTCGGGGGAGTCGCCAAGCAGGTAGGGTCCAGAGGTGCCTCGGGGCAGGAAGTAGCGTTCGTCCTCGTAGTAGATCCCGGGCACATGGCTGTGCCCCACAAAGCAGACGCTACGGGTCATAGCGGCGAAGTTCTCTCTCATCTTCGGTTGATCCTTGATGTCCCGAGGCAGCATGTACTCGCGCACCGGGTCCCGGGGACTCCCGTGCGCATACATGGCACGCTCATCGCTGGTGCTGGCGGACAGACTGGAGATAAAATCCCAGTACACATCGCTACGCTCACGATCAGAGTCCAATTCTCCACGCGTCCACTCGATTGCCATACGCGCCTTGGGATTGAAGTCGCTGGCGGAAGAGAGCAGCGCCTCCTCGTGGTTGCCCTTGAGGCATAGACCGGGCAGAAGTTCCGACTCCGAAGTACCCTCGGGCCAACGGGCATGCTCCACGCACAAGCGCATCACCAAGTCCAAAGCGTAGCGGGGATTCGCCCCATAACCCACCATGTCACCCAGACACACAAAGCGCTGCACCCCCTGCTTGTGGGCATCATCAAGCATGGCCTCAAGAGCCGGCACGTTGCCATGCAAGTCGCTGATAAGAGCGGTGAGGGGAAAAGACATTGGATCGAAGTGGGCCGGGTGGGGCGGCGTTTGAGGGCAAGGATTATCTCTGCCCGACGGCCCCGGTACAACCCGAACTGGCAGTGAACCAGAGCAACAATCCAAACCCGAGACCAATCCCCCCCAGCACCCAGGGCCATCCTGCCAGGAGCCAGAGGGGCCAGAGGATCAACAAAGCGGCAATCGGCGGCCAGGATCGGGCCTCCAAGCGGTGGCCCAGGTGCCTGCGATCGGCCCGCCAAAAGGGCTGGCCCCCGCGCCAACGAAGGACCACAACACGGATGAGGTCCAGAGCGGGCAGGGTCAGGGCCAGCCAGGCCTCCGGCTGGGAGGCCACCAGAATGCCCAGCAGATGGCTGCCCGCATCCCCCAGGTACGCCCGCGGCTGGGAAGCCGGGTTCTCTTTTGAGTGCCTCCTGAATAGATTCAGGGGCAGAAACCCCAGCAGGACCCCACGCAGCGCCCAAGGCGTACCCGGCAGCAGCAGAGCCCAGCCCGCACACAAGCCATTGGAGTGATCGAAGGTATTGGCCAGATTCTGGGCCACCACAGCCAGGGCCAGGTCCTGTCCCAGGACCAGAAAATTGCCGCTCTGAAGAGATCCGCGCTGAAGAGCAAACAGCAGCCCCACCGTGAGTTGGCCGAATACCTTGGGCAGCGCTGCCAGGGGCCTGAAATCATCCCAGGTACCCAGGACCCAGGCGCCAGCAAGGGCGGCCCAGGGCAGGGGTCCCATTCCCAGGTCCGCGAACTCGATCCCGATCAGAACAAGCAAGATGGTCAGACCTCCGATCGGAGGCACGCGCGGGGCATGCAAGCCCGCTTCCTTCTCAGCCCCCGACCAGCCCCTGCCCAGCCAACCCAGACGCCGAGCCAAAGCCGCGAGCATGCCACCCAACAGCAAGGTCACCAGAGCGATTCCGGCCAGCTGAGGCCAGGAATTCACAGAGTTCCTTCCCCGTACAACCCGCGACGCTCGATGTAGACCCGCACCCCTTCATGGAGCAAGCCCCCATCCGGCTCTCCCCCGGCCAGCCCCGCGCGAATCAAGCTGGACTCGCCGGGGTGGGGCTCCATGGGGCAGAACCCCGCCTGCAGCAAGGCACCCATCTCCGATCCCAATGCCTCGACCGCCGCTGCCAACTGGGTCGGAGCCTCCTGAGTTCGCAGGACCACCAAGGGTGTGGCCAATTCAAAAATCTGTTCGATGTCCTTCCAACCGGGCAGGCCCGGCAAGTTGTCCGAGCCCAGGATCAGACGCAGTTCGACCCCCGGCCGGGACAGTTCGCGCAGGGTGTCCACGGTCCAGGAGACTCCCCCACGCTCCAGTTCCAGCGTCGCCACCCGCATCTGTGCTTCGCAGGCCAGGGCCAGTTCCAGCATGGCCACCCGATCCTCCGCCGGCGCCAGGGGCCGCCCACGCTTGTAGGGAGACTCGGCTGCAGGCACAAGAAGCACCTCCGAAAGGTCTGCCGCCAGCAGAGCGGTGCGGGCCACCACCAGGTGGCCCAGGTGCACGGGATTGAAAGATCCCCCCAGCACTCCCATGCGAAGAGGCCCTGGAGAGGTGTCGGACAGGGGATGGGAGCTCATGGAAGGGGCTGGATCCCGGAAAGGGGTGACCAACGGGGCTGCCCAGGGTAGCGCCCAGAGAACCAAGGGGAAGGCTTGGACTGGACTCCTGTCCCCCTTGGCCGTATCCTCTCCCCCCCCCAGAGCCCCCACGGGCCCGGCACCCCCCCCGACCACCAAGGAAGTCCCCACCCTGTCCTCATGAAGCGTTCCCTCGCCACCTTGTTTTTGGGCGCCCTTTGCGCCTCCCTCTGCAGCAGTTGCGTGACCGACGGCTCCAACATGAACGATCACTGGAACCCCAAGTCCATGCCCACACGCATGCAGCGCACCTTGAGTGGCTATGACGCCTCCGAGGACGGCAGCCCCCTCGAATGGCTTGAGAGAGATGCGAAGTCCATCGGCCTGACCCTGCAACGCCATCTGTTCGGGTACAACCCCGACAATCCACTGCGCAACGGCTGACCAGCGCCCGGGAGCAGCGTACTCCCCAAAGCAACTCAAAGCGACCCGTGCAGCACTGCACGGGTCGCTCTTTTCTTGCATCCCGATTGATCGAGCGCAGCAACTTCCGCGCTCAATTCCAGGCGAAG
This sequence comes from Planctomycetota bacterium, assembly GCA_012960475.1. GTDB lineage: Bacteria > Planctomycetota > UBA1135 > UBA1135. Next base: position 121,382 of record DUBE01000066.1, on the reverse strand, counting down.
TGCGTCAGAGCCAACTCAGTCAGCTGCGGGCTCGAGGGATCTACCCATTCGATGGAGAACTTGCGGTACCAGGTCCTTTGGCGTCGTGCGAATTGGCGCGTGGCCAATGCGATGCGCTCCACGGTCTCTTCGCGCGTAGCCTCTCCATCCGCCCAGGCGAGGATTTCTGCATAACCCAGGGCCTGCGCTGAACTCTTGGAGAAACCAATGGCCCGCGCAGCAAGAGCTTCCGCCTGCCAGCCCGCTTCGATCATGAGCTCCGTACGAGCACGGATGCGCAGATCGATAGCGGGAACTTCCATATGCAGCCCCAGGATCCGCGCTCGCTTCTGACGCTGGTCATTGCCGCCCCACTCCTGCTGCCAATCAGAAAGGGTGCGGCCGGTCTGCTGAAAGACCTCCAAGGCCCGGATCACCCGGCGCAAGTCCTTGGGATGAATACGCTCGGCACTCTCGGGATCGACTTCAGCGAGTTTCCGCACCAGCACCTCGCCGCCCTCATCCTGGCCAGTCTGTTCCAGCCGCGCTCGCAATTCCAGGTCCGGCGCAGGTCCCTGAAAGAGGCCACGTAAGAGCGCGGCGAGAAAGAAGCCCGTGCCCCCCACAAAAAGCACACGACGATCGCGCGCCAGGCAATCCGCCAATGCCTCCTGGGATGCCTTGAGCCATTGGGACACATCAAAGAGCTCATTCACGCTCACCAAATCGATCAGGTGGTGCGGCACCTCAGCCAGTTCCTCGGGACTGGGCTTGGCTGTACCGATGCCCAGTTCCCGGTAGACCAGCATGGAATCCATGGAGATCACCTCAGCACCCGCCGCGCGAGCCACATCTAGGGCCAGGGCAGTCTTGCCCGAGGCGGTGGGGCCCACCAGGGCGCAGATCGGCGCCGCATCGAAGGGGTCGGGGGTGGTCATGACAGGGCATGGTAGCGTGAGCTGCGCCGCCAGGGGCTCTGGGTGTTAGCCGAAGGTCTGTCGGGGCTATGCCCAGAGACAAGAGACAAGAGACAAACCAACGAGCACCAAGAGCGTATGCTGCCCACATGCTGAGTTCCCTGCTCCTGTGCTCTCTTCTCTGCTCTGGTCTTGGACCACAAGACGGAGACCAGGACCCGGTCCTGCCACGTATCACCGATGACAACCAAGAGGCTCCCCTCGGAGCTGAGGGCCAGCAATTGGAGCGCGGGAAGATACCAACGGGGACAAGTGACCTGGCAAGGCAACGCTTTGAGAGGCTCTCTTCCTCCACCTGGACGGGAGACACGGCCCCTGCACGCTTGCGCTCCTTCATGGTCACCTTCGACGCCCGGGTGCGCGCCGCCAGCAGTGGCAGCAACGATTTGCGCACCACATTCCTGTACTTGGAAGAGGGCCGCGGCTATGTGCGCGGCATCTTCCCGAAGTCCCGGCGGGAGTCCGTACGCGGGCCCGAGGGCGACTGGCTCCTGGACGGGGAGGAACTGCTCGACCTGTCCGACCACTCCAATCTGGAGAGCCGCCGCGAACACCAGCGCTGGCTCGCCCTGGCGCGCAACTTCGCCACCCTCGCCTCCCCCGGCAACCTGCGGCTCGGACGCCTGCAGACGGCTCAGGTGGAGGGCGAGGGACAGGAATTGAAAATCGGCGAAGGCCTGCCGATCCAGTTCCCAAGCAGCGGCCATGCCAAGCGAGCCAGACAACTGGACTGGCTGCAGCTGACGACCCCCGACTTTGATCTCCTGGCGTCGAAAGGATCCCGCACGACCCTACGCCAGGTGCGCTTGGGCCTGGATCCCAAAGACGGCCGGGTGCGCTTTGCCCTGGTGGAGCCCCTGGACGCCAAAACGCATCGGACCACTGCCCCGATCCTGGTGGAGATCCTCAGTTGGATCAGCATCGACCAGCGCCTCTTGCCGAAACAGTTGCTGGTACACCGCAGCCCCGCGACCGAGAAACCAGAAGATCCAGGGCTCCCGGTCCCTAAGCCCACGCGCCTTACCTTTGAGGAGCTGCCGGGCGTCGATCTGTTTCTGGTCCTAGACCAGACAAAGATGGATGTGAACTTGAGCGCCGCCGATTTCGCCCGGCCAGGCCCGCGCTGAGGTACTTACCCGGAAACTCGCGCCCCTAGCGCCGATGGAAGGCGCGTTCCAAATCGCTCAAGGTAAAGCGCACGCGAGTGGGGCGCGCATGGGGGCAGGTCTGATCGTTCTCAGCCGCCCGCGCCCGCTCCAGCAGTGCTTGTATCTCTTCCTGGCTGAGTACATCGCCCGCCATGATCGACGAGCGACAGGCGCAACTGTGCAAGACCTGTTCGAGCACATCGCTGGCAGTGGGCGGCTCTCCAGTACGTCCGATCACTTCGATCAAGTCCCCCACAAGACCGGCCGGGTCCGGATGACGCAGTCGAGCAGGCAAGCCAGAGACCATCATCGAGGTCTCGCCCATGGAGGCTAACTCGATTCCCAGGCTTGACAGGGATTCCAGGTGCTCCTCCAGCAACACGCGGTCCGCGCGCGAGACCTCCACCACTTCAGGCACCAGCAGGCGCTGGACCTCGACCTTGCCCGCGCGCACTTCTTGCAGCAGCAATTCATAGGTCAAGCGCTCATGCAGAGCATGCTGGTCAATGATCTCAAAACCATCGGGCAAGGCTCGCAGCAGAAAGGTCTTGCCCACCTGCAGGTAGGGACCCTGCAGGTTGTCCGTAGGAGCCCAAGGATCAGAATCAGGATCAGAACTCTGCAGGGGAGCCGACGCAGGGTTCGCCGGATGGCTCTGTGTCACGGCCCCGGGGCTGATGAAGTCATCCCCAGGCACAAATGGGCGTCCACTGCGCTCACGCACCACGGATTCGGGCTGCGGCCCCGCACCGGGATCCGCCAGCTTGCCCTGCAGGGGGTTCTCCTCCCGCACAAGCCGCCGGGCACGGCCCGCCAGCATGGACTCACCCGGAGTCGCCATGTCGGTCTCATGCACAGCTACCTTGAGGGCAGAAACCAGGAAGCCAAACAAGCGACGCTGGTCCCGGAACCGAACTTCGCTCTTGGCCGGATGCACATTCACGTCCACCGCGGCGGGGTTCATGGCGAGTCGCAGGAAGGCCACGGGCTGGCGGCCTTCTTCCAGCACACCGCGATAGGCTTCCTTGAGTACGCGGCTCAAGACCCGATCTCGCAGGAAGCGGCCATTCAGCATCCAGATCTGGCGGCTGGTATCACGCCGGGAGATACGCGGTGAGCCTAGATACCCACTGAGGATCAGGTCCCCGTCGTTGACGTTCACCGCCTCCAGGTGATCGATCAGTTCAGCACCAAAAGTACGCCTAATGCGGGCCAAAAAATCCATGCTGGCCTCTACATCATAGGCCCGACGCCCATCGCTGTTGACCACGAAGCCCACACCATCATGTGCAAGAGCTGCCCGTTGAACCGCCGCCAGACAGTGCCCCAGTTCGGTGGATGGACGCTTCAAGAACCTCCGCCGAGCAGGCACGTTGTAGAACAGATCGCGCACTTCGAGAGTGGTTCCCAGAGGCGCGCCGGCCTCGGTCACTTCTCCCTGCTGGCCACCTTCGCAACTGAGCCGGTGACCGGTTTCCGATTCAGCCGTGCGGCTGATGACCTGGCAACGGGCAACTGAAGCCACCGAGGCCAGGGCCTCCCCTCGAAAACCCAGCGACGCGATGTGCACCAGGTCTGACGGATCGCGTAGCTTGCTGGTGGCATGGGATGTGAAAGCCAGGGCCAGGTCTTCAGGCCCCATTCCTGCGCCATCGTCAGTGACCCGGATCAGACGCGTGCCGCCTTCCTCCAGATCCACGCTGATCTGGGTGGCCCCCGCATCGAGGGCATTCTCCAACAGTTCCTTGACCACCGAAGCGGGCCGCTCCACCACCTCTCCGGCGGCGATCTGATCGCGCACCACAGCAGGCAGAAGGGCAATTCGCGGGGCGCTGGGGCTGATCTCCATGGACTCATCCTAGCCTGGATCAACCGTCAGCGCCCAGGTGGTTTTCAAGAGCGCACAAGCTGTCCCCACTTGTTTCCCCGCAGCACGAAGAGATCCCCTATCCTGCTGCTTCGGCTCCCCCATGAACCCAAGCAGGGGCAGCCCACCCAAAGGGAGAAACGACTATGAACCGGAAACCTAGCTGGATCGCGCTCTTGCCCCTCTGCTTGCTGCTCAACTCAGGCGCAGCCGCTTACCCCCACAACGACCCGCGCTGGGTGACCTACGCTGGCGGCGAAGGCCCAGGCAAGGGCAAGACAATTGTGCTTCTGTCCGGGGACGAAGAGTATCGCTCAGAGGAGGGCCTGCCCCAGCTGGCACGCATCCTGGCCGTGCGCCACGGGTTCGAGTGCACCGTACTCTTCTCCCAAAACGACGAAGGCATCATCGATCCGGACAACAGCTCGAACATCCCCGGCATGCATCTGATCGATGGAGCGGACCTGGTGATCATGCTACTTCGCTTCCGCCGCCTGCCGGACGAAGACATGGCTCATCTGGTCAAGTTCGTGGAAGCGGGCAAACCCCTGATCGGTTTGCGCACGGCAACCCACGCCTTTCGATATGAAGACGACTCCAGTAGTCCCTATGCCAAATGGTCCTGGCGCAATTCTGAATGGCAAGGAGGTTTCGGGCGCCAGGTACTGGGAGAAACATGGGTCAACCACCACGGACACCACGGCAAGGAGAGCACCCGGGGCGTGATTGCCGCCGGTATGGAAAAACACGCCATCCTGAGGGGAGTCACGGATGTCTGGGGTCCGACGGATGTGTACGGCATCCGCGACCTGCCGTCGGACGCCATGGTGCTGCTCGAAGGCAGCGTGCGCGCAGGCATGAATCCTGAAGCTCCGGCGGTGGAAGGCAAGAAGAACAACCCGCGCATCCCCCTCTTGTGGACCCGCGAGCGCAAGCTCGAAGGGTCTACCACCCAACGCATTGTCTGTACAACCATGGGAGCTTCCATGGACCTTGAAAGCGCTGGCCTGCGCCGGGCCATCGTCAACGGCAGCTACTGGTGCCTGAACATGCAGGCACAGATCCCAGCCAAGAGTTCAGTGGAGATCGTGGGCAACTACAAGCCCACGCCCTTTGGCTTCGGCAAGTCCACCCGTGGGGTGCGCCCCCAGGACCACGCCTGGCCAAAACAGGCAACGGGCACGGAAGCCAGCGCAGACAAGAAAGACTAGGCCTCGATCAAGCCAATCAGGTTCTGCACAGCCTGCTCCACGAAGGCCGGATCCTCCGCGTGGGTGTCCAGGGCCTGCACCTCGATGGTGCTGGGTAGTTCGGCCTTGAGGGTCGCGAAAAACGCCTCGTCCCCCGCCGCATCCTCGAGCTCACCGCCCTCGACCCCATAACGACTGGTTCCGCCTAGGGGTAGCATCATGATCGCCCTGCCCTTGGTGTGCTGCAGGCGCTTGGCGATTTCGCTGGCCACGGCGCTGAATTCCTCACGGTTGAGGCGCGGCACGAAAACGATGGGATTGTGGAAAGTCGAAATGCTGTCCTTGTACTTTTCTGGCACAAGGCCTGGCTTCTCGGCCATCAAACCGATGTGTTCGGTCCCCCCCGGACAAATCACTTGGGGCAGGCCAAGCTTTCCGGCTGTGGTCAAGCGCTCTGGGTTCGCAGCACGGAAGCCGCCGTGCAATTCGTCCGAAATCTCGCCCAGGGCATAGTCAAACACTGCGCCAATCACGCCCTCTTTCATCAACTGTTCCATGGCCCGTCCACCGGAACCCACCGCATGAAACACGATCACCTCATAGCCAGCCCCATGAAAGCAATCGATGGCGTGCATGGCTCCGGCGGTCAAAACCCCGAGGTTGGTCATGCCGATCAGTGGCCTATTCCCCGCCGCGGACTCGAGGGAAATCCCATGTTGGGCCATGCCGCAAACCGCCGCTGCTGCATTGCCTAAGACCATACGGGTGACCGAGTTGAGGCCCAAGATGTCTCCCACGGAGAACATCATGGTGATGTCTTTGATGTCCACCAAGGGACCCGTGTCCCCCGAAGCAATCGTGGAAAGCATCACCTTGGGCAGACCATAGGGCAAAGCCTGCATAATCTGGGTGCAAGTGGGCGTGCCCTGGGTTCCACCTAGGCCAACCACTCCCTGCACTTCGCCGCGGGCCAAACGTTCGAGCAAAATCTTGATTGCGCCCGCGATCATGATTGGCACGGCCCCTTGGCGGGTCGGGTTCTTGAGTATCTCGACCAGCTCCTGGCCCCCGGCCGAAGCCACCTCGGCCCTGGAGATATCAGGTTCTGTGCCCGGCTCTCCCACAACGCCCAGGTCCAGCAACAAAGGCGTGCAACCCGCAGCGGCTATGCGCTCGGCCAGGAAACCTGCCTCGGCTCCCTTGGTGTCCATGGTTGCCAGGACGCAAATGGTCTTCTTCATGAAGAGGCTCTCCCTTCAAAGGACAGGCTGCGGAATTCCCGTGCCACTTGGGACACGGCCCGTTCGATGGGCAGGCGTTCCGTGGAGGACCCGGTCCAGAATCCATGACCGGAAGTATTGTTCAGCATGTACTGGCCGTCTTCGGGGTTCTCAAGCGCTGCACCGTGAGCCACCAGCAGGGTCAAAGGGCTCAGGGCACGAATCTCCTGGTAGGCCTCCTCTGTTCGGGCTGCGGTCTCAGCAATGACTTCCCCCGAGTCATAACCAGTCAGGCCACCCTTGGTAGTGCCCGCATGAAAGCAGAAGATGTCCGGCTTGGACTGTTCAGCCATCAACAGACTATCCTCCTTGTCGAAGGCGAGGCCCACGCTGACCATGTCCATCTCCCGGGCCAGGTTGAGCATGTCGATCTCGTTCTGAAAGGTCACGCCGCTCTTGTTGAGCACTCTGTAGATCGTGGTGCCTTTGTCAACATAGCTAATCGATGGTCCGATGTTCGAAACCGCTTCAACCCCCATGGCTTTGAGATCGCTGAGCACCATGCGCATGTCCTTCAAGGGGTCATTGGCATTGATGCAAGCACAGATAAAGGCATCTCCCTTGATGGCGGGCATGATGTCCTCCCGGGTGTAGTCCAGGGTCTGACGGTTGGAATCCAGAATGGGCCAGAGCATGGACATGGTGCCCATGCCGTTTGCGCGCAGGCGGGCACCGGAAAAGGTATTGATGCAGTCGATGCCCTCGCGCTCCAAGATGCTGGCTACTAATCCGCTGCCTGCACTGGCGATCATGATTGGTTGGCGAGCTTCGACCTTTGCTTGCAGCTTGGCCAGGATTTCCGTGCGGGAAGTGCGGGGAACGATCATGGGGAATTCAGGGGTGCACGAGAGCGGGAATCTCTGCTTGGATCAAAGGGTTCAGGAAGCGGCTAGGCATGATAGGGCCCGCGGCGGGTGCAGGATGCTTCTCGACTGCTATGCAGTGCTGCTCAGACCCCTAACAGTACTTCCCGAGCGCTACACAGTGCGACTCAGCGAGCACCGGACCCGGCCCCTCGACGCCCGCCCGCAGGCTGCCTACGCCAACGCAGGGCAAAGGCACACCAATCAGAAGCCCCCACCGAGGGCCCACTACGCGCCCGCCGTTCCAGATCCGCAGCGTCCTCCACCATGCCTTGCCACTCGACCGCAGTGCGGCCCTTGGCCCTCGCTACCAGGGCCTCCCTGGCCCTCGCACCGCCCTGGGGCTTGCCCCCCACGCGGCTGTCCGGTCCTCCGCGAGCCAGCGCCAGAGCTTCCCGGGCCTTGCCAGAAACCGCCGGCCCGAGCATGGCCACCAGGGCTTCAGGGGTGCTCTCCCGTCGTCCATCGTTGCCGGTGAAACCACCGTTGAAGAGAGACTCCAAGCCCGCCACGGCACGCTGCACCTGGCCGTCCACCAACAGGTCTGCCAGAGCCCAGGGAGTTCCCCCAGGATCCCAAACCACCGCCTGCTCAAGTTCTCCCCCGCTGGACGCGGCCCGTTCCAACTGTCCGTCCAAGGCAGCAAGGTCATTGCCCGTTGCTGCCACCAGATACACAGCTTGATCGGGCGCGAGAGGAATACCTCGGGCTCGTGAGTGACGCACCAACCATTGAACCAACTCTGCTTCTCGGGGATCCGGATTCCAGGGAGGGGGACTATCCCACAAACGCCGGAAGCTGAACAGCTCCGCACCCTGGGTCTTTGCATCCTTGAGCACCTTGTTGTCCGCGCGCAGACCCTTGCCCTCCAGCAGCACGCAGCCTTCGCCTCCCTGGGCCATGCGCGCCAGAAGCGCCTTTCCCAGGCCCGGAGCGTGTACCCTCGATCCCTTGCGCAAGAGGTCATTTGCCCCGCGTACCAATACACAGCGACCACCTGCGAAGAGCGCTCCCCCGGCCAGGTCGTCCAACAGGCGCAACAGCTTGAACTCAGGATCCGCCGTATCGTGGCGACAGATCTCCAATCCCGCTTGCTTGCCCGCGACGACCACCAGATCCGCCGCCTGCTGCCGATACCAGGCCTCGTCCCCCCGCACGAAGAGTGCCCGGGGCAAACCCTCGGCCAACACCCCTTCCAGACGCTTGAGTTCCTGGTCCGGAGCCAGATCCTTGCCGCGTTTGGCAGCCATCAGCCGAGCCCTCCCGCACCAACCGGACCAACTTGAGTTCCCAAAAGGCCCATGTCCAGGACCAACCCGATGAAGAGCGCAACCCCCACCCATCCGTTGAGGGTGAAGAACGCAAGATTGACCTGCGACAGATCATCCGCTCTTACCAGGCTCTGTTCGTAGATCAACAGTCCCGCGGTGATCAAAATCGCCGCCCAGTAAATCAGCCCGAGTTCCGCCCGCCAGGCCATTCCTGCCAGACAGGCCAGAGCGATTGCATGCAAGCTGCGCGAAACCACGAGCGCCCGGGCCTCACCAAAGCGAGCAGGGATCGAGTGCAGCCCGACCTTGCGATCGTGCCCCGCATCCTGGCAGGCGTAGATCAGATCAAAACCACTGACCCAGGCAATCACCGCCCCCGCCAACAAGAGGACCGGCAAGAGGTCTCCATCAAAGGTGCCGCGCACTGCAATCCAAGCACCAAGGGGCGCCAACCCCAAGGACAAGCCCAAGACCAGATGGGCAGCCCAGCTGACCCGCTTGACCAGACTGTAGCCCAGCAACACAACCAGCACAGGCAGACACAACTTGGTGGGGAGAGGACCCAACAGGAAAGCACCCAGTACAAAAACGCCGCTGGACAAGACCGTCAGCGCTACCACAGAAGCAACAGACAGTGCCCCCCGGGGTAGCTCGCGATTCTTGGTGCGCGGGTTGGCCGCGTCAAGACGCCTGTCCACCAGCCGATTGAAGGCCATGGCGGCACTACGCGCAGCAACCGCACAGACCACAACCAACCCCAAGGTACGCCACTCGGGTCGCCCTCCCGCCGCCAACCAGGCTCCTTGCAGCGCGAAGGGCAGAGCGAAGACCGAGTGGCTGAATTTCATCAGGGAAAGCCAATCGCGCAGGGTCTTCATGGAGACCCCACCCCTTCAGGGAACTGGGGTGACTCTTCTGTGAGTTCTGTCATGGACTCTTCTGTGGGCTCCTGCAGACCAGCCCAACGGGCACCCGCCTGATACTCAAGCCCCAAGCGATCAAACAACTTGCCCATCAAGTGCTGAATCAGATCGTCAATCGACTCGGGATGATGATAGAAACCAGGCATGGCAGGCAGGCAAATCGCCCCCATGCGCGTCAGCCCCAACATGTTCTCCAGGTGAATCTCCGAGAGGGGCGTCTCCCTGGGCACCAGCACCAAAGGTCGGCCCTCCTTGAGGGCCACATCCGCCACCCGCTCCACCAGATTGGAACTGTATCCCGCGCGCACGCGAGCCATGGTGCCCATGCTGCAGGGACAGAGAATCGTGGCTCCGGTGAGGGCCGTGCCCGAAGAAGGCGGCGCCCCCACAGCCGCCGAGGGATAGGCGTGAATCCGACTGGCACACTCCTCACCCAGCCAAGGCACCAAGGCCTGGTCGAGCAGCTCCCCTGCCTCTCCCGCCTCAACCCCGAGCTCATGGCGCAGGACGAGACAACCAGCCGGAGTCGCCGCCAGATCCACGTCATGTCCCAGGGCGGTCAGGCCCCGCAGGAGGGCCTCAGAGTAAATGTGCCCGCTAGCACCGGTGATGCCCACGAAGAAGCGGCTCATGACTTCACCACCTTTCTTGACATGGATAGATTCGACGAGGCCACAACGCTTGACTCTTGTATGGGATCCGCGCTACTGGCGACTGTCCCATGATGCAAGCAGGCTATCCCTCCAGTCAGCCTCCGAAAACCGCATTCCAACAATCCCAGAGCCTGGAATTCCGCTTGAAACTCCTCGGGGTCGGGCCAGGCCAGCACAGTGCGCGGCAGATAGCTGTAGGCATCAGCATCGCGGGACACAATTCTTCCCAAACAGGGCAACACTCGGGTGAAGTACCCCCGATACAAGGCGCCAAAAAAAGCTGAACGAGGCCTGCTGAATTCCAGCACGACTACCCTGCCACCGGGTCGCACCACCCGCGCCATCTCCTTCAGGGTCTGAATACGATCAGAGGTGTTGCGAATGCCAAAAGCCACGGTCGCAGCATCTGCTTGACTACTGACCAAGGGCAGGTTCTGGGCGTCCCCATGCACGAAGAGGGTGGCTCCCAGGATTGCCTTGCTGGACTGTTTTTCAGCCTTGGCCGGAGCACGCGCCACCATCTCATGGGTGAAATCGAGGCCCACCACCTGCGCCCCCGCTCTGGCTGCCAGCAAGGCCAGATCCCCGGTACCCGTGCAAATGTCCACAACAGTCTGGCCGCCCAGACTCTCGCCAGCACTGATCAGGTTCAGGGCCGCCCGCCGCCAATGCTGGTCCAAACCCATGGAAAGCCCCCGATTGAGAAGGTCATAGGTACCCGAGATACGGGCAAACATTGAGCGCACTGCCGAGGGATCAGGCATGGGAGATGGTCCTGACCACAGGATAAGAGGCACGCCGCGGGGGCAGAGCTTTTGCTCCCCATAACCGGCCCAAGTTCCAAGAATCCCCAGCCCCGGACAGGCCAAACGCAACGGGAGGGCACACCTTCCGAGCGACGCGGCCTCGCGCGAATCCGAAACACCCTGTTGAGTGCGCGTGCTGTTTGGGTTGTCTACTGACGCCAGTAATCCACAACCACAGTCACTTGCGGCGCCTGGACCGACTGGATGCCTGCCACATAGGGGTTCGCGTCCCGCAGGGGAACACCCGCAGCGCCAGTCTCCAGCACATCCAGCACTCCCGAGCCATTGGCGGAGTTGGGGACGGCAACAAAGGCAAATTGGGCCTCGTTCACATTGACTATACCGGGAGCCGCACGGATCAACCCCTTGCCGTTTTGGGGAGAACCAGCGCCGGAACTGAAGGTAGTGGTGACCTGGGGCAATCCGCCCAGGTTACGCAGGTTGTCAAAGGCAATGTCCACCGGCACTCCGGAGAGACGGTCTTCACCCACCGACACCTGAATACCCATTTCCATGGAGCGGATCGTGGGGTTTGTGAAGTTGACGCCCAGGGGAATCTGGCCTGCCAAAGCACTCTCCACCCACAGCATTGAGACAGCGCCCTCGCCCACGGATCCCGGGGTGCCATCAATGAAAGGACCCTCGTGCACAATCCACGCTGCGCTCTGCAAGTTCAGAGGGTCAGGCCGGATCGTCTTTGGGTTCTTGAAGATGAAGGGTGCCACTCCGACCACATCATCGAAGCCCCAGCCGTTGACCCCGTTGGGGCCTGACTCGAAGATCGCAACCGTGCCGCCACGGTTGAGGATGTAGGAAAAATAGACGCCCCGGTTGAAGCCGAAGCCCAATTGACGGGGAAAGACGCACAACTCAAAAGGCTCGTTCAACTGAGCGCCAACTTCACGTCGGACCTCAAGGGAGAAAGCCGAGATCAGCGACAAGGTGCTGTCCACTTCATTGCAGACCAACAAGTCCTCGTTGCCCGGCTCCCAGGCCATTCCCCTCGGCCCCTGACCCACAACGGTGGTCTTGACCACCTGATGAAAGGTCGAAGAGTTCGGATTGATGTCCACAAACGAAACCGTGTCCGCGGACTGGTTCGAGATCGCTATGAAATCCAGGTTGGGACCCATCGCCAAGGATGTGGGGTCGGGCACCTCAATGCGGTCGATGACCGTCATGCGGTTGGAGTTGATCACCGTCACCTCCCGACGCTGACGATCCAGCACATACAAGTAGTGGCCGATCTGCTGGCGGATCTGGTAGGGCAAGCAGGAGGTCACCAGAACCTGACCGGTACTCGGACCAACGAACCAGCCATTTTGCTCTTGGGTCAGAAGACCACTGGGGGGCTCAGGGGGCGTGGCCAGAGGCGTACCGAAGGGGTTGCCGGGACCCAGCAGGTTCTGCTTGGGATCCGTACCGCCCTGGTTCGCGGCGTGGTCGACGGAAGTCGGCTCCTTGGCTGCCAGATAAGGCGACACGCACAGGGGCGGGAAAGCCAAGGGCGGAGGGTTGGGGTGCGGTGCCCACGAAATGATGTTGGGCGCACCGATCAGGATGCTGCCGAACTGATTGGGCTGGGCCGGACCAAGGGTGTTGGCCCCAGTGGCCACAGGAGAAATCTGCTTGAGGCCATCAAGGGTGCAAAGATCGCCACCGCTGGCCTGGCAGCCGAACGGGAACTGGGCGTTGTTGAAAGTCACGTCCAGCGCCCAGCCGAGCATCATGTCCGAAACGTTGGCCAATAATGGCGCCCGAGCCACAAGGTCATTCAATGAACTGTCACGGGTCAAGGTAAAGACACCCGCAGAGCCACCGTCGATGGTGCAAGTACCCTCAACCAGGGACGGTCGCAGGCCCGTATGCACCCGCAGATTCGGGTTGTAGATGAACTTGGTGTGCCCTTCAAGGGGCAGGTCCTGCACATAGGTGGGGTCACCGGTTGACTGACCAAAGCCATTCAGGTCCAGCACACTGATGCCCGGCGTGGAACCCGCACGGCCCAATAGGATCGTATCGGGCATGACTGGTGCGTTCACCAGCCCGGGCCCTTCTCCAGTGATGAAGTAAGTCGCAGCCGCCAGCAGGTTGGTGTTGGCAATAGTGGCCCCCGGCTGGGTCTGATCGGGATTCTGCGCCAGATCTTGAAGCTGCCCGGCGTTCAAAATCACATCCACCGTGGCGAAGGTGCTGCAGTTGTTGAAAAGGGGACCTGAGCCGGGGAAGTTGAAACCCGGGTTCAGCCGCATGATCGAGAAGTCAAAGATACTGACCGGCTCCACGGTGAAGGGCATCTCGGTGCGCGTAGCCGAGGGGCCAAACTCAACCTTGATCAAGGACGAAGTGCTCGGCGGGCCCTGGCCTTCCACCGCACCCACAGACAGGGGCTGCACGGGCTCGGTGAAGCTGACGCGAATAGTGGTCAGGGGGTCTACGTTCAAGTCCCCACTACCAGGGATGATCGCCGGAGAGTTCTGGGGCGGGGGGCTGGAAATCACTTCCGGGCCCAGGGTGTCTTCGCCAACGGTGGTACAGGCCAGCACGCGGTGCTCAAGCGGACGGCCGAGGCTGCTGACCACACCCTGGGTGATCTCCATTCGGATCTGCACACCTGCCGGAAAGGTCTCGTAGGTAGTCAGATCATCGTCCACATCAGGCACGAAGACAACCACGTTGGAACCGATCAAACGCTCGGAACCGTTGAACGGAGTATCGGTTCCTGGGAAGCCCTGTCCCTTGGGATCCGCCACGACTGGCTGGCCCATGCCGTTGGGCTCAATCCAACGCTGCAAGGTCAACTGGGGAGGAGTGCCCCCGGTGGTGGGTCCCGCATAGGTGTAGCCATTGACAAATGCTCGACCCGGCACCGGCAAGGCAGTGCCGGTCAAGGGGTCCATGGCCAACACAAGCACCGAACCAGAGAAGCCCGAGTTCGCCAGGGAACCGGGGCTGGCTGAGAGTACCGAGTCCAAGTCGATGGGCTGTGAAAAGGACGCGTAGATGAAGTGGTTGCCAGGGGAGCCGCTGGGCAAGACTGCCGTGGTCGGGAACTTCGGCACGGGGCGCACGGGGTTTCCCAGGGACACGTTGGATGCCAGATCATCCAAGGCGCGGATGTTGACCACTTGAGCGGTGGGCTGCCCGGCCACGTCCAACTTGCGAATGGTGTGGGGCACCAACTGTCCAAAACCGTTGGCGGCCTCTTGCAGCACCATCAGGTTGGAAGTCACTTCGCCATTGTCAGCGATGATTTCCTGATTGCACCCTGTCAAGCCAAGAGCCAGCAGGGAGAGGGGAGCAGCGGTTCGAATGTTCGTGAATTTCATGGAGATCAAGCGGTCAGACCAAGCGCAAGAACCGCTTGGTCGGGCAGGTGAAAAGGAGCCTCAGGGGAGGGTAAGTTGGACCGCACAGGCGGTGCATCTTCGGGCTGAGGCACTCGTTGGGCTCTAGGGACAATTAAGGGCCGCTGGGGTGCGGCCAGGGAGATTGGGGGCCAAGGGGTGGTGCGCCGGGAGGGATGGATGACCGGGGTGTGTCTTATGTTGCAACCGGTGGATCGAAAGAATAGCGACAGAAGGCGCCATGCGCGAGGGGCAGATCCCCATAGCTCATGGGAAAGCAACTCCTGTGCCACTTGGATCAGGGTTCCCCGGCGGGTGGCCTAGCGCCCTGGGGCCACCTAGTTATGGTTCCTGCCTGGGAAATTCGAGCCTGAAGGGGCCCCAGGGGCCATCCCGCCCGACCCCATGTGTGCGGTCCCGCACATCCCCCCCCAGGAGCACGGATTCGGCCCCAGGGATCCCCTATGAAGCATTGGTATCCGGGCGGCGGATACCTACCCTGTGATCAGCCATGGAGGGGGAACACATTTTCGACCCAGAGGCCCTCGAGGGTTCCGGGGGTAAAGGTTGCGCAGAGGGACCCGAGGGCAACCTCGAGGTCAGCCTGCGCCCCAACTCCCTCGCAGAGTTTGTAGGCCAGCGGCGGGTAGTGGACGACTTGCGAGTCACCCTGACCGCCGCCCGACAACGGGGCGAAGCTCCCGACCACGTGCTTTTCTCCGGGCCTCCGGGCCTTGGCAAGACCAGCCTGGCCCGCATCCTGGCGGCAGAACTCTCCACTCGCCTGATCTCGACCAGCGGTCCCGCCCTGGAAAAGCCCAGGGATCTGGTAGGTCTGTTGACCCAGTTGGAGGCGGGAGATGTTTTTTTCATCGACGAAGTACACCGCGTACCGAAAGCGGTGGAAGAATACCTCTACACCGCCATGGAGGATCGGCAGGTGGACCTGACCCTTGACTCTGGTCCACATGCGCGCATGGTCACCCTACGCTTGGAACCGTTCACTCTGGTTGGCGCAACCACCCGCGAAGGTTTGCTCACGGCGCCCTTCCGCGCGCGCTTTGGCCTACTCCATCGCCTGGACCCCTATCCTGTAGAAGACCTGATCACTATCGTCCAGCGTTTGGCGAAACTCTTGGATGTAGAACTGTCCGATACCAGCGCACAACTGCTAGCTGAACGCAGTCGTGGCACACCGCGCATCGTAGGACGCCTGCTCAGGCGCACCCGGGATCTGGCCCAGGTTCGAGGCAGCGCCCCGATCGAAGAAGCCTTGACCCAAGAAGCCTTGAGCCGATTGGGCATCGACGAAAATGGCTTGGAAGAAATGGACCGTCGCATCCTGCGCTGTCTGGCAGAAAACGCCGGCGGCCCCCTGGCGCTCAAAACCATCGCCGCGGTGGTCAACGAATCTGAAGACACCCTGGAAGATGTGTACGAGCCGCACCTCTTGCGCTGCGGCCTGATCCGCAAGACCTCACGAGGGCGCATGCTCTCGGTCACAGGCGCTGAGTTGCTCGGGGTCCGTGCCCCGAGCGGGGACGGTTCAAGGAGCCTCTTCGATTGAGGCTGGAAAAGCGCAGAATCAGCCCACAGGAAGCCGTCTGGCTGCTGGCTCTGGTGCTTTTCTGCGCCTGCACTGCACCGGGACATCAGCAACGTGCCGGACGCACGCAAGAAACAGGCGTCAACCCCAACCTGGCGCAGATCATCGCCCAGGTGCGGGTGCACCTGCCCCAACACGACCGGGCTGCGACCCTGGAAGTCGCCAGCGCGAGAGGTCTGGAACAGGTCACGCGCCAGGGAAGTCTGATCAGCGACGGGAGCCGTCAGGCCCCACTTCTGACCTTCGAAAGCCCCCAGGGTGTGCGCCTCTTTGGCGTCCTGCATAGGGGCCGCTTGCTGGTGGAACCCCACCCTGTCAGTGGCTTGTCGGTGACAGTCGAGCTGGCCCTGGAGAACTACATCGAAGGAGTGGTGGCCGCCGAGCTCTCCCTTTGGTCGGCCGAACCCGCCGAACTTGAAGCCCAGGCCATAGCCGCGCGCAGCTACGCCCTGGGAACGCTCTTGCAACGCCGTCAGCACCTGGGAAATCCAAGCCTGGCGAAGCTCGAAGGGGGCACCCAAGACCAGGCCTACAGGGGGATGTTCGAACCGGATTCCAGCACCGGCTCCCAAGCCGCCGCCCGCCGATTGAGGGCCGCCGTGGCCAAAACCCGCGGGCAGGTTCTGTTCCTTGAAGGCCAACCCTTCGCAGCGCGCTACAGCGCAGCTTGCGGGGGGCACACAGCGCGTCTGGTCCAGGTCTTTCCTTCTCCCATCAGAGCCGAAGCTGCATTGACGGGCGCTGTCTGTGAAGGCTGTGTTTCCCGCATCGCAGACACTGCGCCCGAGGACCCACGAGGTTCGCTCGAATGGCAAACAACTTTCTCCCCCACAGAGCTACACGAACTTGCTCGCAGTCTGGGCTTGGGATCCAGCCTGCTGCGCTACGAACTAGGACAGCGGGACCCAAGCGGTCGTTGGCTGAGCGTGATCCTGGTGGGTGAACGGACTACAAAAGAGATCCCCGCCGAGACTCTGCGCGCCCAGCTCGGCCATGGTCGCCTGCGCAGCACACGCATCGTCTCCAGCTGGCCTCACGCGGGCCAGACGATCAGCGCAGGCCTGCACTTCAAGGGTCTGGGTCACGGACACGGGGTCGGCCTCTGCCAGCAAGGTGCCCGGGACGCGGCGCGCCGGGGTTGGAGTGCCGAAAGGATCCTGTCCGGGGCCTACCCGGGCACTGAGATTCGTCGTCTGCAGTCTCCGATCAGGCGCCGAACTTGAGTCCTCTCAAGCCCCCAGGCTCTCCCCTGTGGTTATTGTGAGCGCCCATGAGCGCTCCCTTCTCGTTTCAGGTACAAGCAACCTGCCCCACAAGCGGGGCCCGCTGCGCCACCTTCGAGACCCCCCACGGCGCGATTCAGACCCCGGCCTTCATGCCCGTAGGCACACGCGGGACGGTCAAGGGAGTCCTGCCCCGGGACCTGCGGGAATCCGGATCAACCATGATCCTGGCCAACACCCTGCACCTGTTTCTGCGTCCCGGGCCCGAGGCGGTTCGCGAGATCGGAGGCCTGCACACCTTCATGGGTTGGGACGGACCGATCCTGACAGACTCCGGGGGCTATCAGGTCTTCTCCATGGCGGACCTGGCCCAGATCAACCGAGACGGTGTCACCTTTCGCTCGATCGTCGACGGTAAATCGGTGCGCTTCACTCCTGAGGTCGTGATGGATGTGCAACGGGATCTGGGTGCGGACGTGATCATGGCCTTTGACCACTGCCCCACGGATCCCACCGACCGGGCCCAGGTGCAAGCCGCCACGGACCGCACCCACCACTGGCTCGATCGCTGCGTCAGACAATGGCAGGCCAACGGGGGCCTTGACCGTGGTCAGGCTTTGTTCGGCATCGTCCAGGGGGGCACCTTCGAAGACCTGCGTGCCAAGAGCGTCGAAGCAGTCTGTTCCCACGATCTGGTGGGAGTCGCTGTGGGCGGCGTCAGCGTGGGCGAGGATCGCGAGCACATCCGCAAGGCCTTCGCCCTGGCGCTGCCTCTCCTGCCCCCAGACAGGCCGCGCTACCTGATGGGCATCGGCACCCCCCGGGATTTCTTCGACGCGATACGCCAGGGAGCCGACCTGTTCGACTGTGTGACCCCCACGCGTCACGGGCGCAACCATCAGGTCTACACCTCCCGGGGTCGGATCAATGTGCGCAACGAAGGCTGGAGTCGCTCCACCGAAGCCCTCGATCCCGAGTGTCCCTGCCCGGCCTGCACGGAGTTTCCCCTGGGCAGCCTACGGCACTTTTGCAAAGCCAACGAGATGCTTGCGGGCTCACTGCTCTCACTGCACAACCTGTACTTCTTCCACCGCCTCTTGCAGCGCATGCGCACAGCGATTGCCGAGGGCAGTCTGGATGCCCTGGAAGCGGAGATCCTGCCCCGGGTGGAAAAGCGCCAGCGACCCCTGGGCGCGGGATAATCCGCGCCCCAGCCCTCCTTCAGCGGGCCTTGAAGTCCTCGCAACTCGTGGCATTTGGACGCTCTGGCCGCCGGCAGGCATCCCCGTAATCCCAACGGCAGCGATCACAAAGGGGCGCTGCTGAGCTGCCGCTGAAGAGGCGCCTGAAGAAGTTGCCCAGGGCTTGGAACAGGGAGCGCAAGCAGATCCTCGCGCCAGCCTCAGCGGCGTTTGCGTCCGCCCGCAATCACCTCAAGGCGGCGTATGTCCAGAAGCGGCAGTAATTCGTCCTGCTCAAGAGTCGGCGGACTGTACTCCCGGCGCATGGCTCCGGCCATGCCCACCTGATAACCCACATAGCTGTTGAGGTCATAGCGCCCGTCGCCGCTGACCAACTCAACCCGACGCTTGCCGGCCCACCAGATGTACCAGTGAGTGGGCTCACCCGCGCTATCCACGGCTTCGACCCAACCACGACCATCGAAGCGTCCCCAGTCAGGGGTGCGAGCCATTTCGCGCAGGCGTTGCTCGTCGAGCAACTGGGCGATGCGTTGGCGTCGGACCTCATCCCGCTCAGTCATGTCCCCGCCCAGGTCGACGAGTTGCGCGCGCAGAGCGCAGCGTTCCGCCTGACGACTGGCCACCTGAGCCAGGGGCGTTGAGGCACCTGACAAGCTCTGCACCTTCTGGTATGCCCTCTGCACCGCAGTCCAGGTAGCACTGTCCGCATCAGTCATTTTCACAGCGGCTTCGTAGAGCGCGTCCGCCTCTGTCAAGGCGCGCCGCGCACCGGGCTTGACCGGGGGAGTTACCACTTGGGGTTTGGGCTTGGAAGTCACCTTGGGCTTGCTCGCAATCTTGGGCATGACACGGGCTGCAGTTGCAAACTCCGTCGCCGCGAGCGCTTCATCCGTGCGCACTGTGGTCTCGCTGCCTTCCACCCAATAGGTGCTGCCCGGGGGCGCCCAGATCTGGACCCAGTCCTTGTCCAAAGGCAGGCTTGCGTCCTGGCGTCCAGCCAGCTCCACTTGGGTACCAAGCATCAGACGATCCGGCAGAGCCATAGAGTCCGGTCCACTGGAGGCCGTGGGCCTCATGTTGAGCCGGTCGCCACTGACAGTCAGAACGGCCGGGTTGCGGGTCGGAGTCACATACTTGCCGTGCACCCAAGCCATAAACCCGCCGGCCACTTGGACCCGATGGAAAGGCCGCGTGCCAGAGCTGGTCTCGACAACCTTGAGCAACTGCCCGGCCTCAAGCTCAGCCACCAAAGAACCCGCGCGGTCGGGGAAGGAGCGTGCCTTGGTACCGGCATTGGCCTCCACCCAGTTGATTGTCTTCTTCGGCGTGGTGGTTCCTGAGGAATCGGGCGTCTCCTGGGAGACGGCCGGTGAAACAAGGAGCAGAGCGCTAGCGGCAAGCAGGCCCTGTACGGATCGACTGAAAGTTTTCATCTAGTTGGGAGGTCCCCCTGAAGTGATCGAAGCGGGAGGAACCCTTCTCCTCCCACGGCTTGAAGGCTAGCGCTCTGAGCAGGTCGATTCCATGCTCTTGCCAAAGAGGTCTGGCAGAACCTTCTCGCTCCTCCTGCCAGCCGCCCGCCCAGAACTCATACACTGGTCCCCATGAGCGCGCCCCAGCACCCCCCCCCGCTGTTCCCCTACATGACCTGGGCCCAGACCGAGTCCTTTCTCTCCCCCTGGTGCCTGGCCCAATCCGGCATGCCCGTGCCCGACGCAGAAGTCCTGGGCCCTGCTCTGGAAATCGGCCCCTGCCTGGAGTGGTCCTGCGCTGGGAGCCGACCCCAGTTGGAGGAACGCCTGGCCGAACTCTTCGGCCTGCCAGCCGAGCGCGTGCTGGTGACCCCGGGAGCCTCGGGAGCCATGCAGCTTCTGGCCCAGACCCTCTTCACAGAGAACTCCAGGGTGCTGCACGAAACCCCCTGCTATCAACCCCTGGAGGCCCTTGCAGGGCTCTTTGGAGCCGAGGTTCAGCCCCTGGAACGGTGCCCCGAAGAGGGTTGGAGCCTTGACCCCGCGCGCCTTGACCTGGCCTCAGAAGGCCACCCAACGCACCTTTTTCTGACCAACCCCCACAACCCCACCGGCGCCGTGACCCCTGCGGAAAAAATCCGGGCCCTCGGGACGGCACTGGAACCCTCGGGCGGAGTCCTAGTCAGCTCGGAGGTCTACATGGAATGCGCCCCTGACCCCAGCCAACGGGTACACGCCGCCGCACTCTGCCCCAATGGGATCTCAATCGGCTCCTTGACCAAGGCCTATGGCCTCGGCCCCCTGCGCCTGGGCTGGATCTTGTTGGGGGCGGGCCTTGCGGATCTGCGCGCGACCCTGGTGGACCGGGCCCACCTCTCCTGGGTGGACCCCCCCAGCGCCAGCCTCTTGCTGGGCCAGCGCGCCCTCGACTGCCTGCCTGCCCTACTGCAACCCCTGCGCCGCATCGAAGCGGAAAGCCGCCCCCTGCTCGACGCTTGGATCAAAAACAACCCACGGGTCCGAGCCCTGATCCCGCCCTTCGGCATCTTTGCCTTCGCGATCCTGGAAGGGGTACAGGACACCCAGGCCTTCGCCCGCTGGTTGGCAAGCGAGCACCAGGTCGATGTGGTCGCCGGCGAGTTCTTCGGATACCCGGGAGCCGTACGTATCGGAGCGGGCCTGCCACCAGAAACTCTGGCGGAGGGACTGCAACGCCTGGAAGCGGCCCACACGAAATGGTGCGCTGAGGGACGAGGCTAGGAACTTGATCCAGCTTTGATCGGGACAACCACTTCCAAAGCCAGTTCATCCAACGCCAAGGCTGTCACCTCGGCGCGCACCTGGCGCAGGGTCAGGTTGGCATGTTCCGCCAGCGCTGCCACATCGTCATGCTCAGGAAAAAGGTCACGCTCTTCGATGGTCAGTGTGCTCCCAGCCTCTACACCTGGCCGTTGGCGGATTTTGACGCGCACCTCTGCGCCCCGCAACTCGACTTTGATATTACGGCGGGCACATTCCAAGCGTTCGACCTTGAGCCAGCGCACACCGAGACTCGTACTCCAACGAAAAACCACATCCTCCAAGACAGCTCTGCGCCCGGTACGCATGAGGGCGGAGAGCACCACCCCCGGGCGATCCTTTTTCATGAAAACCGGGGCGCTCCAGACTTCGAGTGCCCCCGCCGCGCGCAGGCAACCGGTCAGGTGCCCCACATCCTCGCCGGTCATGTCGTCAATGGTGACCTCAAGCAGATCCACTTCGGTCCGGCGCCGACCGGAGGCTCCGCTGGACTGGTCGGCCGCCTGACCCAGTTGCAAGCGCAGCAGATTCGGAGGTTGCTCTGAAGGATCCGCCGTACCTGCGCCGTATCCAACTCTCTCGGTCTGAAAGGTCGTGGGAGGCGCAAATTCATCGCAGAGGGCCGCCAGAATTGCCGCCCCAGTGGGAGTCGTGCGCTCCCTTCCTCCACCCATCAGGGTGGGCCGCCCGCGCAGAAGTTCCACAACAGCGGGCACTGGCACGGGCATTTCCCCATGGGCACATGTGACCGTTCCGGACCCCACGAGCGGCGGCGTGACCAAGACCCGTTCGATGCCCAAGCGCTCCAGAGCCAAGGCAGCTCCTGCCACATCGATCAGGGTGTCCACCGCCCCCACCTCGTGGAAGTGAACTTCTTGGGGCGAACAACCATGCACGCGCCCTTCGGCCTCAGCCAAGAGTTGCAGCACGCGTCCCGCCCGTTCGCGCACCCGGGCCGAGAGCCTGGCACGATCGAGCCGACCCAAGAGATCTTTCAAGCAGCGCATGGGAAGCGCGGCATCGGTCTTGGTTTGCACTCTTAGATGCCGACCACTGAGCCCCCCGCGCCAGACCTCGCTGACGGTCAATTGCACCTCGCCTGGAAACAGGTCCTGTGCCAGGTCTTCGAGCACAGTCAAGTCAAAGCGCTCATCTTGCAGGTCCAAGAGCGCGGCCAGGAACATGTCCCCTGCCATGCCCCCGAAGGGCTCGATGAAAAGATCCGTCATGGACGCAGCAGTGTCCTACCGATTGGACCAGGACGCAAGCCCTGCCCGGGCGAGAACCAGAGCACCGCGCACGCGGAATCCCCTCAGGGCCTGGCGACAGACCCCAAGGGTCTCACCGGAAGTGGTCACATCATCCACCAGCCACAGGTCCCGACCTGCCAGCCGCTCGAGATCGCGCTCCCTCAAGACAAAAGCCTGCTCCACATTCTTGGACCGGGCTTGAGCTCGCCAGGACCCCTGGGGAGCGCTGAAACGAATCCGCCGAAGAGGACTTTCGACCGGCCATCCCAGGTGCCTACCAAGCGCCGTGGCCAACTCAAGAGCCTGGTCATAGCCACGCTCCACCCGCCGGGCCGGATGCAGGGGCACGGGAACCAAGACCCCGGGTCGAGTCACCTGGCCCGGTTTCACCCAACGCTCCAGCACCCGAGCCGCGAGCAAGGCCCCCAGGGGCTGAGCCAGATCCTTCCGGCGACCATGCTTGAAGGCCAGAATCCAAGGACTGAGCGCCGGGTCCTTGTACTCTCCCAAACACAACAGCCGTTGCCCTTGCACCCCAGGCCCTTCCATGCCACGAGATGTTCCCAAGGCCTGCTGACCAGCACCAGCGCAAAGCAGGCAAACACTCCCATCGGCCAGGCCCGCCCGCAGAGGCCGGTCGCAAAGTCCACAGGCCGCAGAACGCGAACCCTCCTCAAGCGCGTGAGTCTCGCAGGCCCAGTCGAGGAAAGGTCCCTGGACCTTGGAACAATCAAGCCCACTTGGAGCCCCCCCGGGGCGCCCTGCTGGTGCCGACAGATCGCGCTCCAAGCCACGACCACACAACCAACAACGAGGTGGTTGAATCAGCTCCCAAAAAGAAGCCCCGCCAAGGCCCCTGAACAGGACCGAAACGGAAGCGGGCGCCTTCAACACGCCTCAAGAACGCACCACCGCCGCCAGGGTTTCACCCCGCAAACACAGGGACCAAATCTCAGGCGCGGTTCTGCAACGACTCGCTATCGAGATCGGCACTCAAGTCCACATCAGATCCATCCAGACCCTGGTCCTCATCCAGGCCCGCATCCGTGAAGACATCCCGGCCCCGATCCACGCGTGCAGGCAGCCCAGCCTTCTGACGCAGGCGCAGGACAAACTCCTCCACCGTGTCGTCTTCCTTGGATTCGACTCCGAACAACTCACCGATCTCCCGGGCGATTGCCCCGTCGCTCTCCAAGGGAATCGGATGCTCCAGATAGTACTCGCGCACATAGCGCCTAAATGCCCACAGGGACCACCACCAGGCACTGAAGAGCAAGAGCACCACCAGGATCACCACAAGACCAACCCAGCCCATATTCAAGGGTCCCTCATCTACCGGACGGCTGAGCACATGCCCGTACAACTGCATGCCAAAACCAAGCAGCAAGAAGGTGAACCCCAGGGTGGTCTGGACGCGGTTGTAGACATACTCGCGCACGCTCATCAGCCGACCCTGGCGAGTACCGAAGTAACGCGCCACGAGACGGCGAGGATGCTCCAGCAGGGTCGCGTTGGCGATCAGGAAGGCACCGACGATGGAAGTCACCATGCCCAAACTGGTCCAGTCGGGATTGGCGAAAACCGCTTCGGTCACATTTGTGTTCGCGTTGGCGATCATGGCAGGTGGAGCAGAGGTGCTCGTGAATTGCAGCCTAACCAATCCCAGCGCCCGGGTTGCACCCACGAGGAGGGGAAGCCGAAACGAGCGCCTGCTCAGGGGCCTGCCCACCCCCAAGGGCCAGCCCAAGCGCTATCTTGATCCGCCAGCCCAAGGCCGTTCCCCGCAAGCCACCTCATGACCCAGCCCCACCTGCAGCCCCTGGAAGAGGTTTTGGATCTGGCAGCCCTGGAACAGGAACTGGGGCGCCATCCCTCCCCCAGCCAGATCCGCGCGGCCCTGCCCCGGGGGTTGGTGCTGCACGAAGACGGCCTGCATGTGCGCCCGGATCGCCGCCTCGGCGTGCGCCACAGTTGGGTGCTCATCACCTCCCTGATCGTCTTCGGAGGCGCGAGCCTCTGGCTGTTCAAGGACACCCTGCCCGGGGGCTGGCGCGGGGTGGGACGCCTCCTGGGATTGGTAGCGATCCTGACCATCGCCGGGGGCCTGGTCGGTCCCATGGTGACCCGCGCGGTGCTGTCGCGACGCTCTCGCTCCTGAAGAGCGGTGCCTGAATCAGTTTCCCCGGGCAGGGGCAGAAAGGAGCAGCTCTGGTCGCCGCTGAGCTCCACTGACGGGGACCATGGCACCCGGGCCGGATTCGGGCAGCAGACGCTCCAGATCCGGCAGATGACGGCGCAAGAGAGCCACAAACTCCGCCTCGGCGAGATCCCGGGGAGCCCCAACCACCGCATGGCGCAATTGCCCTCGGCTCAAGCGCTCTTCCAGTTGGTCCACCAGGTCCCGCGCCAGCTCCAGACCCGCATCCGAGGCGGAAAGATCCATCCAACTCATCAGATGCAGTTGGTGCTGTTTGCCCGCGCGCGCCAACAAAGATCCATGGGCGGGCGAAAACACCTCCCCTTCCAAGGCTCCGATGCGCTGCACCAGGGCCTCCCCCGCCAACTGGTCCTGGGCACTGGGAACCAGATCTGCTGTGGTCCAAAGCCCCAAGCCGAACAAGACCGCCAGCATCAGATTCCCCAACGCCGGTCTACGTGACCAACCCTCACTGGCCAGGGGCGCCGCACAGATCACCAGGGGCAAGAGCGCGTTGTCATAGCCCCCCGGATGCAATCGGCCCAAGCAACTCGCCGCAAGGCCGCCCACAAAGAGGCCCACCTGGGCCCTGTTGCTGCCACGCAGACCGAGCAAGGCCAGAATCCAGATCGGGGCGGAGAAAATCAGATCACGCTGCACAAACTCCCAGATCCCCGGCCAGTAAAGCCCATGGCCCCAAAGCAACTCAAGGGTGTGGAACTCATACCAACCGGAGGTCCAAGCGCTGGCCAGGACCAAGCTGACCGGGAGCCCCACCACAAACCCAATGAGGGGAATCTTTGAACGCTGGAAGTCCGCCACGAGAAACCCTAGCAAGGGCAGGAGTGTGGTTTGCTTGGTGTGATAGGCCGCAAGGGCCAAGAGGACGGTCAAGGTCCCCGGGAACCAGCCCGACCGAGCGCGGGATCGCTGGTGGTTCCAAAAGGCCGCCAACAGAAAAAAGAGGGCCAAGGCGTCCGGCCGGGCCAGATCGAGCCAGGCGCCGCAGAAGGGATAGGCCAGGGCCAAGAATCCCGCCGCCACCAGACCTTGGACCCCGCATGGGATCCCCTTTCGGTCCACGCCCGACCCGAGAACCCCAAGCAGGACAAACAAGCCCAGGGTAGCAATCAAGGAAAGCAGACGGGGAGCCAGGAAGCCCTCGATGCCGACCCCTGCCAGCAGGCTTGCGCCTTGAAAGTAGAGCGGCCCATAGGGCAGGGGGGACCAGGTGAAGTCGGGTTGCACATACAAGGGCCGCCCCTCAAGCAGACGCTCGATGCTAAAAAGAGTGATGCCCTCCAACCACTCCAACTCGAAGGGATAGGTCAACCTGAGAGCGATCAGGATCAGGCAACCCAGCAGCCCCACAGCGGCCAACAGGGCACCTAGTGCGCGAATGCGACGAGACTTGGATCCAAGAGTCCGGGGGTCAGGCGCTTGGGAAACCCCAGCCTGATTCGCGTCAGGAGGGGTCACCGAAGAGTTACCTCGTAGCCGATCACGCCCTCAAAAACCTGGCTCCGGGTGATCTCCACCTCGCGGCCTCCGCCAGAGCCGGATTGAACGCTGGTGTTGACCAGCTCCACTTCGGCGGTGTACTCAAGCGACACCATGTGATGCAAGGCAAGGTCCCAGACCAGCTCACCTTCCAGCAGTAGTTCCAAGTCGAAGCCCTCGACCAGTTCCATGCCCATGGCCTGCATCTCTTCGGGCAGTTCAGGGGTGCGCTCAAACGCCGTCGACCCTTCGACCTTGATCTGGATCACGGCCCGACCGTCTTGCGTGGACTTCAACGCCAGCAGGAACTCCTCCACTGCCAAGTTGTCCCTGAAGAGCGCGGAGGACTCCCGTTCCTGCTCGGGATCTTCGCCATCCGAGAACAAGCTCAACTCCCCGAGGGGATATAACAAGAGGGCCAGGGCTTCTACCCCTTCGTCGTCGCTCAGCTCCCACTCATCCCCCACATCACAGTCGTCGCCAGCTGGCAGAAGAAAGGCAAATCCAGAGGTGGCTCGCAAGTCACTGAGCAACTCCTCATCCCCCTCCTCGTCATCTGCCCAGGCAGGCTGCCAGGACTCACTGTCCTCATCAAAGGTGAAGCGTACTGTACGACCTTCCAGATCGGACTCATCCTCGCTGTCCGGGGGATTACGCTCTTCCCCATCCACGCTGACTTGAACATGCTCCCCGTGACCAAGAATTACAAAGGCTCGGGTCAAGACCAGAATCTGTCCATCTTCAACCTTCTCAAAGGTGTCCAGCACCTCAACTCTGGACTCCTGACGCACACTGATCTCAAGTTCCGGCTGGGGACCATCGCGAGACTCGCCATCCACCAAGACCTCCACTGACGAATCAACCAGCTCCAGCTCCATCACGGAGTTGTAGATGCGGGTGATTTCGGTACCCTGCTTGGGGGCGTACTGAAAATCCCCCGTGGCAGCAAACAGCAACAAGAAGAGGGCAGGAAACAGGGGCTGAGAAGGGTGCATCTGTGGCTCGGGTGCTGAAGGGACGGCCAATAGGGTACCCGCGGCAGGCACTCACGGGGGTGCCTCAATTGCTCCTGGCAAGAGAACACAAATCGAGACTGCTGAGCCAGTTCTTCTTTGACGCGCTCACTGATCCAATTCTGAAGCCCTCACTTGCTCCCCCCACGACAGCATGCGAAAGTGTGAGCAATGGACCCCAGTCAAGGCCCATCCAAATGCACATCCTTATTGTTGATGATGACGCCCGTCTGCGTTCGTTCTTGATCCGTGGACTCGTCGAATTGGACTTCACAGTTGCCGAAGCATCGGACGCGATCGAGGCGCGAGAGCAGATCGCCAACCTGGGAGAAATGCTGGATCTGATCCTGCTCGATATCACCATGCCCGGGGAGGACGGTTTGACCATGCTGAAAGACCTGCGCCACAAGGGCATTGCGATCCCGGTAATTGTTCTCTCCGCACGCCAAGAGGTGCAGGACCGGGTGCGCGGGCTGGAGTTGGGTGCCGACGACTACATCGTCAAGCCCTTCGCCTTTGATGAGTTGCTAGCACGCATCCGCGCTGTACGCCGCCGTCAGGAGAACACCCCGATCATGACCTGGGGCGCCCTGCGCCTGGACCTCAAGCACCACGGTGTACACCACGCAAACAAGAAAATCGACCTCAGCCCGCGCGAGTTCAGCCTGCTGACCGTTCTGCTGGAAGCCAAGGGCAAAATCCTGAGCCGCGATAATCTGCTCCAGAAAGTCTGGGGCATCGGTCTTGATCCGGGCACCAACACGGTAGACGTGACCATCGGGCGCCTACGCAAACGACTGCATGCCTCTGGCCCCGTGCGCATTGAAACCGTTGTGGGCCAGGGCTACCGCTTGGACACCAAAGGCGAAGAGTCCAATTGATGAAGCAGCAGTCCTGGTCCCTCACCAGTCGCGTCACATGGGTGGTCGCGGGCACCCTGGCCCTGATGCTGGGCAGCGCCTTCGTGATGAGCTTCTTCTTCGCCCAGCCCCTGCTGGAGGGGCGCTTGGACTCCCTCGCCCGTGAAGAACTCGATGAGGTGAGCACGCGTTTTTCCGTGCAGCCCATGAATCACGATGAGTTCAACGAACTTGCCCTGATCATGATCAGCCACCACCCGGAGGCCACCCTGCGCTTCGGCTACCGAGTTGGCTCCCAGACCTGGACCTGGTGCCCGGAACCCCCCACGGGACTGGAACTCGATCCGAACGGCTATCCCCTGGGCCTGAGCAACAGCCAACGCCTGCTGAAGCTCGCGATCAAGGGCCCGACCACGGAGCAAGAAGCGGCTCAGGACATAGATCTGGCGGTCTTCCTCGACGGCAGCGCCATGATGAGTTCCGCGGCGAACTTGGGAACCAGCATGCTGCTGGCCCTGGGATTGGCAGCCATCGCTGGCCTGGCAGCGATCATGCTCATGCACCGGCAGGTTGGTCGCCTCTTGGCTGGCGTGGCCGAAGCCACCCGATTGGCGGCGGACAACCCTGAGGCCATGCGCGATGCGGCGAGCGGTGCCCCACGGGAAGTAAGCGCCATCATCGATGCACTGCACGATCTCTTGGAGCAGCTACGCCTGGAAAACGAGCACAGCCACCTCTTGATTGCCGGTCTGGCCCATGACCTGCGCTCGCCGGTACAGGTGCTACTGGGGGAAACAGATGTAACCCTCATGCGCTCCCGATCGGCCGAAGAATACCGCAGCTCCATGGAGTCGATTTCCGAGGAACTGCGCGATCTGTCCGGGGTTCTGGAGAACCTCCTGATGCTGGTGGGCCGCCAACGGGGCATGGCACCCAGGGCCACCGAAAAATTCAATCTGAAACGGGAAGCCGACATGCGCTTGAGCCGCGAACAGACCTGGGCCCAGCGCATGCAAGTCGAGCTGACCATCGATTCGGAAGGCAACCTGGATTACAACGGTGACCGGGAAGCGGTACTGCTGGCCCTGCGCAATCTGGTGCGTAATGCTCTTGACCATGCCCCCAAGGGCAGCCGAGTGCAGATCGCCCTCAAGGGCAACCACAAGCAGGTCATGATCTGCGTGGAGGATGAGGGTCCAGGCATCGCCGCCGACCAACGGGAACGGTTGCTGGCACCCTTCACCACCGGGGACACCACCGGGCGCACCCGTCGTACTGGCGGTGGATTGGGCCTCGCCCTGGTCAAGCAGGCCGCCGATGAACACGGGGGCAAGCTGACAATCGATGACTCGCCTCAGCTGGGCGGCGCACGCATCCGGCTCGACCTGCCGCGCCCTTGAAAGCGGGTCAATGGATCAGCCCATGAGCGACAGGTCCAAGGGAGCCCATGGCCTCAAGTCCAGGCAAGACCTGCTAAGCTGGTCTGCGCTCCGCACCTGCGGCTCCTTTCGCGCCAATGAGAGAATCCATGGAATCGCCCCCCCTCTCCCCAGCAACCACTGTGGAAGACCAGGTCACCCTCTGGATCGAGCGGATTTCGGTGCAGGAAGTGGACCCCAGAGAAGAGGCGGCAAGACTCGTCCAGCAGGCCCCCTCCAACCTGCGGGATGCCCTCAAGACCGAACTTGACGGCTTCCTGCAACTCTCCCAGGGCCTGCCTGCCCTGGGCGTTCAAACGGGCCAGCGCATAGGCTCGTACGAACTGCTGGAATACCTGGGCTCGGGAGCAACCGGTCAAGTCTGGCGAACCCGGGGCACGGAGGGCAACCTTGACGGGCAAGAGCTAGCCCTCAAGGTCATTCACGGACACTACCACATGGCGGCGGAAGGTGCCGAACGCCTGTCCATCGAAGTCACCGCCGCCAGTCGCGTGCAACACCCCTCTGTGGTTCCCATCCTGGCCAGTGAACAGGTGGAGCAACAGCAGTTGCTGATCATGCCCCTGGTGGGCGATGGAACCACCTTGGCGGACGAGTTGTTGCTCGCCAGGGAACGCACGCGCACAGAGGACGTCTCCAGGACCCTGGCGCGACTGAAGCTGGTGTGCGAGGGCTTGGCAGAATTGCACGCGCAGCAGGTACTGCATCTGGATCTCAAGCCATCGAACCTCCTGGTGGCCGCCGATGGTCAGCTGCGCATCACCGACCTGGGGCTGGCGCGTCTGTTGGACGATCCCGGTTTGACGCGCACACTCCAGTTGCTGGGCACGCCCGCCTACATGGCGCCGGAGTTGGCCCGAGGTGAACGCAGCAAGGCCACGGCCCGAGCGGATGTATGGGCCCTGGGTGTGATTCTGTTCGAAGTACTGTCTCTCTCGCGACCCTTCCAGGGAGCCACCAGCGCGCAAGTCCTGACAGCGATCCTACGGGAGGAGCCAGCGCTCCTGCCCCGCGTGATCCCCGGGCTCGACTCCAAGGCCATAGCTGCCTGCGCCGAGGTCATCAGCTGCTGCCTGGAAAAAAACCCAGCTCAGCGCTACGCCCACGGGGGCGAAGTGGCGGCAGAACTGACCCGCCTGCTGGCTGGAGAGAGGATCCAGGGACGGCCACGGACGCGGCGCCTTCTGGGCTGGGCCAGGCGCCGACGCAGGGGGCTGGCGGTTTCAGCCCTGGCTGCAACAGCCATCAGCTTGACTCTGGGCGTCGCCTGGCGCGAGGGACAACTGACAGACAAAGCCCAACGCAGTCTGGCCCTGACCACCCGTCTTGTGTCCAGCGCCCAGTCCAAGAACACATCGATCAGCACCTTCGAACTCAACGCCCTGGCGGACGACCTGCGCACACTCACCCGGGACGCTGGCCTTGGCAGCGCCAGGGAACGGGCCGCAACCCTGACAGCTGTGGGTACGCTCTTTTCCGAACATGGCGACCGGCGAGAATTGGGGGTGTCTCTTCTGAAGGAAGCCCTCTTGATCCTGCCCCTAGACGCACGCGCCGAAGCTGCCCAGGTGCACATCGCCATTGCTACGGCCATGGGAGATTCGGGGGCGTCCATGCCTCAACTCGAACATCTCAAACAAGTGATCGCTCTCTTGGAGGACAATCCAGACCCGGCACTTGCCCTCATGAGGGCGCGGGCGGTGGTCGAAGGCAGGATGACTATCGGAAGGATCGAAAAACACGATCCCGTCTCGGCTTTCGGGGATCCAAACGCCCTAAGGCTTGTGCACGCCAGCCTGCCCGAGAACCCTGACGAGGACACTGTCGACGAGCGCCGGGACCGCTTCATGCTGGCCCGCGCAGACGATGAGTGGATCGGCGATGTGGAACAATATCTGACATTCACCAAGGACTGCGTGGCATTGTTCGAGGCCAAGCTCGGGGACAACCACCTTTGGACCATCGATGCCCTGGCAGTCCTTGGCTTTCGCCAGTACCTCGCGGGCCAGCACGAGGAATCCTACGCCAGTTTCTCTGAGGCCAATCTCCGAGCCAGGCGAGAGCTGGGTGAATCACACCCGATCACCCTGCGCCTGTGCCTGGGCATGGCACAGGAACAACTGCACCGGGGAAATGTCGAACAGGCGGTGATTGAGTACAGAACCGGGCTGGATGGCCTCAAGGCCCTCTGGGGTGGACACAACGCCTTGACCCTGCGCATCTCCATCGGCCTTGGCAGCGCCCTCCTGGGCCTGGGCCGCCATGGGGAAGTACAGGCCCTGGTGGCAGAGATCCTGCCCCTCATCGATAGCCAGATCGGCACCTCTTCAGGGCCCGCGGTTCTGGTGCGGCGGCTGGCCATCCAATCGGGGACCGCAACCCACGACTTCGATCTGGTCTGGAAGGCCATGTGCGATCAATGGGCGAGTTTTTCTGCCGAGCTCTTGGGCATGCGCTACGTCACCCACCACGACTTGAACTACTCGGTGTCTCTTTCACGAACCTTTGCTGTGCAACCAGAGGTCTTTGACAGAGTGCGTTCGTGGATCCACGAAGTGCGAGCCAGCTTCGATGTGCAGCCCCTCACCAAGAATCATGAATTGGGCCTCGACACCGAAATCGATCGCCTTGAGGGACTTCTCGACCGCTTCCAACGAGCCTATGAGGGAGATCCTGCCGCTCTGCTGCATCTGCTGCCCGAGCCCGGTCAACGGGACATGAGCGACTGGATCCTGCTCATGCGGGCGCAGCGCATCGCAGGAGATCTGACCGCCGCTCACGCAACCCTCAATGCCATCGATGCTATCGACGCCAAAGACCCCGACTGGCTCGCCCTGGAAAGAGCCCTGCTCGAACAAGCCGAAGGCAGCCCCGCAGGCCTCAAGGCCCTGCAGGAAACCGGCACAGGCTGGGTGGCCCTGCGGGCGCGAGAGCTGCTCGGGGGCTAGCTTGCTGCCCCCCCACGCCCCTCACTCCCACTCAATCGTCGCCGGTGGCTTACTGGAGATGTCCAGCACCACCCGGTTGATGCCGCGCACTTCGTTGATGATGCGGCTGGAGATGGTGCGCAGCACATCGTGGGGCAGGTAGCACCAGTCGGCGGTCATGCCGTCCTGGCTTGATACGGCGCGGATCGCGCAGGCGTCTTCATAGGTGCGGGCATCCCCCATGACACCGACCGACTTGGTGGGCAGCAGCACGGCGAAGTACTGCCAGAGTTCCTTGTGGCAGCCAGCCTTCTCCACTTCGAAACGCACGATGGCGTCCGCTTCACGCAGGATGGCGCAGCGCTCGTTGGTGACTTCGCCAAGGATGCGCACGGCGAGACCGGGACCCGGAAAAGGTTGGCGCATGAGGATGCGGTCATCGAGGCCCATGTGGGCTCCTACCCGGCGCACTTCGTCTTTGAACAATTCGCGTAGGGGCTCGACCAGCTCCATGTCCAGGTCATCCGGAAGGCCGCCCACATTGTGGTGCGACTTGATCTTGGCGGTGTTGCCACCGTGCACGGCGACAGACTCGATCACATCGGGATAGAGGGTGCCCTGGCCAAGGAAGTTGGCATGGGAGAATCGTTTTGCTTCCTCACGGAAAACTTCAATGAACTCATGGCCGATGATTTTTCGCTTGCGCTCGGGGTCGCTGACTCCGCCCAGCTTGGAGAGGAAGCGGTCTCTGGCGTCCACTGTGCAAAGGTCCATGTCCAGGTGTTCGGAGAACGCCTCTTGCACCACCTCGCATTCGCCCTTCCGCAAGAGCCCGTTGTCCACAAAAATGCAGTGCAGGCGCTCGCCAATGGCCTTATGCACGATCAGGGCCGCCACGGCGGAATCGACGCCACCGGACAAACCCAGCACGACTTCGCCTTGCTCGCCCACCAGATTTCGCACCGCCTCGATCTCGCGCTCGACGATCGAACCCGCGTTCCAGTCCCCAGGCAGCTCGCACACATCGAGCACAAAATTGCTCAGGACTTCCTGGCCTCGCACGCTGTGGGAGACCTCGGGGTGGAACTGCACCCCGTAGAATCTTCGGGCAGGATCCCCGACAGCGGCGTACGGGCAGGTGTCCGAGTGGGCGTAGGCCGCGAAGCCCGCAGGCAGACGGACGACCTTGTCCCCGTGACTCATCCAGACCACTGTGGGCGCGTCGAAGCCGCTGAACAACTCCGTGCTCTGATTGACCTCGATTCGCGTATGACCGAACTCGCGCTGACCCGAACCCTCAACCTCTCCGCCAAGGGTCTGGCACATCCACTGAAGTCCATAGCAGATACCCAGCACAGGAACATTCATCTCGAGCAACTCGACTGGCACATCCGGCGCATCTTCCGCGTAGACCGATGCAGGGCCACCGGAGAGTATGATCCCCGCCAGATTCATCCTCTTGGCGGCGGAGAGAGCCGTGCGGGGAGGGTGGATTTCACACCAGGCACCGGCCTCACGCACGCGTCGGGCGATCAGCTGGGCGTACTGTGTACCAAGGTCAACGATCAGAAGACCGCGCAGGATGTCGCTCATTCGTGGTGGTAGTTGCTGGATTCCTTGGTGATCTGCACGTCATGGGGATGGCTCTCGCGGACTCCAGCAGCAGTGATGCGCACGAAGCGAGCACGCTCGGGCAATTCACTGATGCATCCCGCGCCGCAGTACCCCAAACCGGCGCGCACACCGCCACACAACTGATAGACATAGGAAGAAAGCTGACCCTTGTAGGGCACCATGCCTTCGATGCCCTCTGCCACGAGTTTCTTGTTGTCGGTTACATGTGCCTGGCGGTAGCGTTCTTTTGAGCCCTTGGTCATGGCTCCCAAGGACCCCATACCGCGCACGCTCTTGAAGGAGCGACCCTGATAGACAAAGGTCTCACCGGGGGACTCTTCAAGACCGGCGAAGAGACTGCCCAGCATCACGCAGGAGGCACCTGCCGCGAGAGCTTTGACCGCGTCCCCCGAATAGCGGACGCCACCATCGGCAATCACAGGAATGCCGCTGCCAGCAAGGGCGTCTGCAACCTCCATCACGGCACTCAGCTGGGGCACTCCAATGCCCGCCACCACCCGAGTGGTGCAGATCGAACCAGGGCCGATGCCCACCTTGACCCCGTCTGCGCCTGCCTCGACCAAGGCCAGGGCGGCTTCGCCGGTGGCCACATTGCCGGCAACGATGTCCACCTCCGGCAAGGTCTCCTTGAGCTTGGTCACGGTCTCGGTCACGTTGGTGGTGTGTCCATGGGCGGTGTCCACAACCAACACATCCACCCCACCCTTTGCCAGGGCAGTGGCTCGCTCGTAGTCGTGCACTCCGATGGCGGCGCCCACAACCAGTCGCCCGCGCGAATCGAAAGCGGAGTTCGGGAAGGCCTCAAGCATGTCGATGTCCTTGCGGGTTATCAGACCGCGCAGACGATGGGCATCATCCCAGATGATCAGTTTTTCCACCCGGTGCTCGTTGAGCAAAGTTGCTGCCTGCGAGAGGCTGGTGCCAGGAGGGGCGGCAATCAGATTCTCTGTGGTCATCACCTCAGCCACGGGCTTTTCGTCCGGCTC
Source organism: Planctomycetota bacterium (assembly GCA_012960475.1). Taxonomy (GTDB): domain Bacteria; phylum Planctomycetota; class UBA1135; order UBA1135. The sequence goes on along the minus strand of DUBE01000066.1, from coordinate 86,469 downwards.
TCCAAAGGAAGTGTCTCGACGGGTCAAAATGCCCACCACGGTTTCCCCCTCAACGATGGGCAGACCGGAGATGCTCATTGTGCTCATGATTTCCCGCGCCTGGCCCAAGCTCGCAGTGGGGGCCAAGGTCACCGGATCCTCAATCACTCCGTTGGCGGATCGTTTGACTTTGTCCACCTGGACCACCTGCTCTTCGATGCTGAGATTGCGGTGAACGATGCCAATGCCCCCTTCCCGTGCAAGGGCCACCGCCAGACGCCATTCGGTCACCGTGTCCATGGCCGAAGAACTCAAAGGAATGTTCACCTGCACACGGCGGCTAAAGCGCGTGACAAGGCTGACCTGGCTGGGCAGCACATCCGAGTGCATGGGCGCCAGGAGGACATCGTCAAAAGTCAGGGCCAGGGGGATTTCGGGCATGGAGCAGTCTAACCGAAGCAGCAACCCCTTTCCATGGCACAGGCCTGTTTCCGCTCCGTAGGCCCGCTGAAGGCCAGGACCGAGGGCAGAAATCCTGATCCCCCGGGGCGGCCTGGGCTTGACCCGTGAACCTTTGCAGACTGGCCTCGACGGGAGCGAGAACGCGAACACAAGGCGCAAGCAAAGAACCGGGGAAACGACGGCCTGCAGAGCGGGCCGCCACTCCTGATCTGCTTGCAGACTCTCTCTCGAACGTCCTCGCTCAGAGATCCTCCCAGAGCCAGCGCCTCCCGGACCCCATTGGGGGATGGTGGACCAAGCCCTGGGAAAGCTGTTTCAATACGAGACACGGAACGGGTCTTGCCCCGGCCCTCTCGGAAGCCGATAACTAAAGGACCTACCTGCGGGCACCGCCTCTCCCACTGCTGCCCGCCCCTCCTCCCATGGAACCCACCCCCGTTGCCCTTGTAGGCGCAGGCTACATCGCCGACTTTCATCTGACCGCCCTGCGCGAGAATCCCGATGTCCGCGTGGTGGCGATCTGCGATCCGGACCTGGGACGGGCCCGGGCCCTGGCGGCGGACCATTCTGTGCCCGAATGCGTGGCCGATCTGGAGGAATTGCCCGGCCTGGGAGCGCGGGTGATTCACCTCTGCACGCCTCCCGATCTGCACGCGCCCCTGATCAAGAAGGCTCTGGATGCTGGGCTGCATGTATTTTGCGAAAAACCCCTGGCCCTGTCTGAAGGGGACGCCCGGGATCTCTGCGCCCAGGCTCAAGCCAAGCGCCTGACCCTGGCGGTCAACCACAATCATGTGTTTCACCCGGCCTTCCGTCGTTTGATGAAGAGAGTCCAAGCGGGAGAAATTGGACGCCTGCTGCATGTACGCACGCAACTGGCCATGCCCATCGCCCAGTTGGACGCAGAGCAGTACAGCCACTGGATGTTCCGGGCCGAACGCAACATCATCTTCGAGCAGGGAGTGCACCCCATCAGTCAGGTACAGCACCTGTTGGGAGCGCCCAAGTCCATCGAGACCAACATCCTGTCCAGCCGCGAGCTGCTGCCCGGCCAACAATTCCATGAACGCTTCAGCCTGGCGGTCAAGGCAGAACGCGGCACTGCCAGCCTGGACTTCTACTTCGGTGCTCCAGCAGCCCGCTGGAGCCTGGAAGTTCTGGGCACGGATGGATTCATTGAAGCCGACCTGCACCGCAATCTGGTCAGCGGTGAGCGCAAGACCCAGTCTCTCGAAGCCTGGGACTCGTTCCTGGCGAGCAACCGACGGGGCAAGGATCTCAGGCGCGATGCGCGCCGGGGCTTTTGGAACTGGTCGCTCTTCACCCTCAAACTAGGACCCCGACAAGACTCTTTCTTCTTGTCCATGCGCGACTCGATTCAGGCCTTCCACGCGTCTTTGCGAGGTGGACCCGCCTATCCCTCCAATGCAGAAGCAATCGTGCAGGTCACCGCCTGGTGCGATGGCAGCGCGGGCGATCTGCCAAGCGCGCCCGCGGCCCAAGAGCCCTTTCCCGAGCCCGGACCGGCACGCCAGGGCGAAGTGGTGATCACCGGAGCCTCTGGTTTCATTGGCCGCCGAGTGGTGAAACGGCTGCTCGAACGCAACACCCCGGTCACCGCAGTCGTGCGGCGCCTGCACTCCCTGCCCATCGAACTGACCGAACCCGCCCAGGACGGCCGCCTGCGGTTGGTGCGAGCGGGCATGTTCGATGAGACCGCTTTGGGTCAAGCCTTCGCCGGCGCCCAATCAGTACTGCATCTGGCCACAGGCGGCGGTGACACTTGGGAAGCCATCCAAGCCAACATGATCGCGGGCGCACGAAACGTGGCGCGCATCGCCAGAGAGAACGGGGTCAAGCGTTTCATCTATTGCTCATCCGTGGCATCCCTCTGCAACCGACCCGGCTTGGGACTCATCACCGACGATGAACCCACGGATGCACGCATTGACGAGCGCGAGATCTACTCAAGGGGCAAAGCCTACACCGAGCATGCCCTGACCCAGGACTTTGCCAGCGCTGACTGCGAGTTCCTGATCGCCCGACCCGGTGTTGTCATGGGACCGGGCACCCCCATGCAGCACCCAGGTCTGGGGCTTTGGGTACGAGACAACCACTGCGTGGGCTGGGGCCTGGGGCAGGAACCGATTCCCTTCGTACATGTGGAGGATGTGGGCGAGGCCCTCGCGCGCATGACGATTCACGAGGGAGCCGAGCTCGACGGAAGAGCCCTCAACCTGGTAGCCAACGTACCCCTCTCCGCCGCAGAGGCAGTTGCGGAGCTGTCCCGGGCCACGGGCAGGGACCTGCACTTCCACCCCCGGCGCTTTGCGGTCAGTCAGGCCA
>DUBE01000066.1:0-83564 GCA_012960475.1 Planctomycetota bacterium | reverse complement strand
GTGTTGGGCTGGACGCCCGTGGAAGACAAGCAGGACTTTGTGGAGCAGGCCCTGAAGATCTATGCCCCCCGCAAGGATGAGCAGACAGCTCCAGAGGCCGACGGAAACGCAACCCAGGCGCGCGAGCGCGAGGCGGACCCAACGCCCAAGACCTCTGCGGCGAATTCTTGAGAGCCCCCGTGCCCCACGCCCTGCACATTTTCAGCACCTTTGCCCCGGCAGGACCCGAGCTGCGCGCGGTGGAGTTGATCCAAGGTCTGGGGACTGAGTACCGGCACACCATCGTAGCCATGGACGATTGCCTGGACGCGGCTGAGCGCCTCGACCCAGGGATCAAGACCCGCACCCTGCCCGGTCCCGGAAGCAAGCAAACTACAAGAGTCCTTCGGTGGACCTGGAAGCTCCTGGAGAGAGAAAGCCCTGACCTGCTCTTGACCTACAACTGGGGCGCTTTTGATGCGGTCCTGGCCGCTCGCCTCAAGCGTTTCCCCCAGCATGTGCACCACGAGGACGGCTTCAACCTGGACGAAGCGGAAGGAGAGATTCCACGTCGGAGGTTCCTGCGGCGGCTTGCCCTGCCCCGGGTGCAACACCTGATCGTGCCCTCCACGCACTTGGAACAACTGGCCCGGCAGTCCTGGAGAGTGCCCGCGCAGCGCCTTTCCCTGGTCCCCAACGGAGTCGACACGCAGCGCTTTTGCCCCCAAGAAAAGACCGTCCGCGACGCGCTGCGGCGAGAACTCGGCATCCCCGCCAACGCCCGGGTGGTGGGCAGCGTGGCGGGCTACCGTCAAGTCAAATGCCTCGACCGCTTGATCCGCTCCTGCGCGAACCTGCCCCCGGACCCAGATGGGCGCGCAACACACTTGATTCTCATCGGGGACGGACCCGAGCGCCCAGCCCTCGAGACCCTTGCCGCCAGTCACCCCTCCCCCGGTGGAAAAGTCCACCTGCTCGGCTTTCGAAACGACCTGCCGAAATTCTACGCCGCAATGGATGTGTTCGCCCTGACCTCCGCCTCCGAACAACAACCAATCTCCCTGTTGGAAGCAATGGCTTCAGGCCTGCCCACCGTCTGCACGGACGTGGGAGACATCAAAGCCACCCTGGGGGAAGCCGGGCAGGGCGCATTGATCGAACCCAACGCCTCTGACCTGGAAGTCCAACTCACCAGCGCCCTGCAGCGAGTCCTTGATGACCCCGCCGATCGAGGTACCCAAGGCCGTGAGCGCGTCCAAACAACCTACAGCAGCCAGACCATGCTCGCGGCCTACCGGCGCATCTACGAGGGAGCCATGCAGGCATGACCAGTCCCCCCAAGAACCCAGCTCCCTTTCCACCCTTCACGCGGCACTCCAGCGAGCGCATTTACGATTCCCCCTGGTGCGGCCTGCGGCGGGATGTGGTCACTCTGCCATCGGGAGAACTGCAGGAGTACCACGTGCTTGAAATCGGTCCGGCGGTGACCGTTGTACCGGTGCTGCCCGATGGAAGAGTGCTCCTGATCGGCCAGTACCGCTATCCCCATGGAAAAACCCATTGGGAACTGCCCGCGGGGCGCTTGGAGCCAGACGAGGAAGAGGAGGCCGCAGCCAGAAGAGAACTCCTTGAGGAAACCGGCTATGCCCCGGACCAACTCCTGCCTCTGCCCGGCTTCTATCCCACCAACGGCATCAGCGCACACCATGCCAGTGCCTTTGTGGCCACCGGCTGCAAGCAGATCGCAGAGCCCACCCCCGACTCGGCGGAGCAGATCACAGTCGGCCTTTTCACCCGGGAAGAAGTGGAGGCCCTGCTCGATGCGGGCCAGATCCAGGATGCTTTCGCGGCACTGCCCCTGCTCTATTGGCTGCGTGGAACACACCTCCAAAAAAAATCTTCCCCGGCTTCTTAGGACCTGACGAATGGCCCTCCGGCGGGCACAATAGCGCCCACGATGAGACGCCGATTCCGCCGCCGCCAACGCCTGGGCCAGTACCGCATTGAAAAATGTCTGGCAGTGGGCGGCTTCGCGGAGGTCTACCAGGCCCACGACACGGTAGAGGGCATCAATGTGGCGCTCAAGATCCCCCACCGGCACCTGACCGACAAGGAGAACATGGCGGCCTTCAAGAAAGAGGTGCGCATGGTGGCAGGACTCGACCACCCGGGAATCTTGGGGATCAAGACCGCTGGAGAGGTGGATGGCACATTCGTGGTGGTCAGCTCCCTGGCCCAGGAAACCCTGGGCGACCGCATGACCCGCCGCATGGCGCGCAGCAAGGTGCTGGAAATCATAGGCGAGTTGCTTGAGGCACTGGCATATGCCCACAAGCGCAAGGTTGTGCACTGCGATGTGAAGCCCGAGAACATCTTGCTCTTTCCAGGTCAACGAGTTCGCCTGGCTGACTTTGGGCTGGCGCGTCTGGCCCTGCGCACGATTGACGCCTCGGGCTCGGGCACGCTTGGGTACATGGCTCCCGAACAGGCCCTGGGACGACCGTCCCTGCGTTCGGATGTCTTTTCCGCAGGAGTCGTGCTCTGGCGCCTGCTCGGAGGAACACAACCGGAATGGCCCTTCCATTGGCCCCATCCGAGCTATGAAAAGGTCCAGCGCAACTGGAGCGCGGCCATGGTAGAGATCGCGCGCAAGGCAACAATGGTGGACGAAGAGAAACGCTACAGGGATGCAGGAGCCATGCTGCGCGCCTTCAAACGAGCCGCCCCGGACGCGATCGCACCAAGGAGGCGTTCGTGACATCTGTTGGAGAAAGGCTCTTCGAAGCCAACCTGTCGAGCCCTCTGCAGTTCGACTGCACATGGGGCGAAGTGCAGTTGCTCTGCCAATGCCACCCCCTGCGAGAGCCAAACCAGGACTCATGTCTGTGTCTGGACCTGGGGCCCGATGGCCTGCTCCTGGCAGTAGCCGATGGCATGGGTGGACACCGCCACGGACAGATCGCCTCGCGCCTGGCACTGGAGTCCATCGAAGAGCAGGTGATCCTGTCCCTGGAGGACGAGCGCGGTCTGCGCGTGGGAGTGATGGATGGATTTGAATTGGCCCAGACCACAGTCCAGGACCTGGGTTCCGGTGCGGGCACGACCCTGGTGGTAGCCACGGTCGATCAAGAGGGCCTGCGTACCTTCCACACCGGTGACTCCATGGCCTTGTTGCTGGGTGGGCGTGGGTTGATCAAGCACCAGACCCTCGATCACTCCCCCACGGCATACGCCCTGCGCGCCGGATTGATCGAGGAGTCAGAACTTCTCTCCCACCCAGACCGACATGTGCTCCTGTCCGCCATCGGCCACCCAGGCTTGCAAATCGACGTGGGACCAGCAGTGCCGCTGGCAGTGCAGGACACCCTGCTGTTGGCCTCGGACGGATTGACCGACAACCTGACCACAGACGAAATTGTGCGACTCACGAGTCGGGGAACTCCTCGGGAGATCTGCGCGGTCCTGGGAGAGCGGACCCAGGCCACCATGCTGGCCAGCGACGAGCGCGGAAAGCCAGATGATCTGTCCCTGATGCTCTTCCGGCCGAACTCCGCGACCTAGTCGGACCCCAGCGGGCAAGCCCCCTCCGGGGCTTGGGAGGGCCATTTTCCGGCCCAGGCGCCCCCCCTGATTACCAAGAAAACGGCTTGGGCGCCGCGAGCCGACCAATTCGGGCGATGGCCTACAGATCGCTCCTCAGGTGGGTCGATTTTAACCTCTCATGCCCGAGTCACGATCCGGATTCTCCCTGCTCGACTGGCTGGTCATCACCCTTACGGTGTTGGCCCTGGCTGGAGTTGCAACCAAGGACGAGCGCCTGCGCTCGGTGGAGGATCGCGATGCCACGAGGGTGCGTGATCACGGCGTCTTGCTCGGTGCGATTCGCACGCACCATGCACTGACCGGATCCTGGCCTTCGCACGAAAGTGGCGCAGCAGAGGACGGCTGGAGCTGCAGCACAAAGCAGGGCTTCATGATGGATCTGGTTGATGCGGGACTACTCGACCAGGTACCCCAAGATCCCACTGGCGACGAGCGGCACTGCTATCGCTACCGGGTCTACCACAGCGATCCCTTTGGCTGCGGCCAAGAAGTGCCCTTCTTCATGCTCGGGGTGCGCCGCCTGGAAACCGAAGCGGCCCGCGCGGCAGCGGTGGATACTGTTCATTGCCAAGGTCGGGACTTCAGCGCCGAGTATGATCTGATGACCCTCGGATCCGCCACACCAGACTAGGCTCTGGTGGTCCAGAGCATGCTGATCTAGAACCCGGCAGCCGCGGCCTGCAAGGCCCTGGCACTGGACTCGCTGAGCCCCACAGTAAAGCCCGAGCCGCTTGTCCTGGCAGGAACCAAACCACCAGAGTTGGCTTCCCCCAGGGTCAGACCAATCGTCCTGCCCCCGGCAAGCTCCAGTTCGATGTGGAAACCTGTAAGTTGCTCGACAGACCCCTTGGCAAGCACATCTTGCAAGAAGGTAGCCCTGAGGGTGGTCAAGAGCCTCTCTACTCTGGCCCCAGCCACAGGCTGGCCGTTGTCCTCTCGACGCCAGACCTTGACCCGCGCCGTGTCACGCAGCAAACGAAGACTGCCATTCGAAGTCTGCAAGCGAACCGCAGAGACCAGCGCGGGTTCGAAAGAAACCAGTCGCGCGTCCAAGTAGTAGGCCTGCTCCAAGTGCAAAGGTGCGAGACCGGATAAGCGGTAAGTCTTGTCCTCGGACAGGAGCCGCCCGTAGGTTGCCTGCCCATCGGGAGCCAAGCCCCCCTGGAGCAACTCCCCCAGCAAGGCGCCTTCCCCGTCCAAGATACGCAGGTGCGTACCCGCATCCACTCCGTATTCGCCGTGACGGGTCGCGTCAGAGCTGACCAGATCCAGGGTCGAGAGGGACGCCAGACTGGCCAACAGACCACGCACCAACTCCAGCCGGGCGGGATAGCCCAGAGAACCAGGCAGACCCCAGCTCTCATCCATGCGCTCCAGCGCCAAAGACGCTCCGTTGGGGCCTCGAAGCTCGATCCTTGCAGCCCGTTGAACATCGAGTTGGGTCAAGAGGGGTCCCACATCCCGCTGGGGTCGGATGTCCGGGGCGCTGCCCAGGTCCAACAAGACGAGAACTCCCAGCACTACGGCCAGCAGGGTGTTCCGACGTACAGCGCCCATCAGAAACTACGCTCCCGACGATTCCAGGCCCAGCCGAGCAACAACAACAAGATCAGCCCAAGGCCCAGGGGCAGGGCCATCAAACGCCAGCGAGCGCTTGTTGCGCGGTTCTCGGCGGCGGCCCTCTGCCGCGCACGCTGGGACAGTTCTTCCACCGTGTCATAAAGTCCAGCGCTCAGTAGCCCCTCGCGCTCCAATTCCTCTTGCAGCAGATCGCGCAGGGGTCTTGAGCGGGGCAATCGGGAACGCAGGGCGATCAGGTCGTCCTCCGCCAACATCCAATCCAAGAAATTCTCCACCAACAGCAAACCGCGTGGCTCCAAGCTGGGGGAGAGACCAAAGGGATCCGGATCGCGCACAAAATCCGCGTCCCCCAGCAACGCAAGACGCACCATTGCGGCGCGATCCAGCACCTCTTCGTCGGTAGTCTCTTGTTCAGTCGGTTGTTCGGCAAGTAGATCCAGGGGCGCGGGAGCACCACGCACAAAGGGCGAAGGCAGGCGTCCGGTGAGCACCCGACCCACCACCAGAGCTCCCTTCGGATCCCCCCGCAAGCTGGCAGTGTGAGCCGCGATGATCGAAGCATCGGAAATCATGGCCTTCACAAAGGGCACTACCCAGGAGTCCCCCGAAGAACGGATCACATCTCGTCCCACGATCCCTTCGACCTGACCCAGAGCAGCAAACGGCTGGGGCCAGGCAAAGGTGATTCCATCAAGGCCACTAGTGGGGGGAAAGGTGCCGTCCATGCCCTCGACGGTGGTCTTCAGCAGACCGGGGGTGCGTAGGGGTTCCAGCCGTCCGCCGCCAGTGGGCTGGCCCTCAGCGTCCAGCTCGGAGACCAGCACCTTGCGCTCACCGGGCGAACCTGCGTCCCACACATGGCCGCCCACCAGTTCGCTGCCCCAGGAGCGCAAGAGAGCTTCCAGCCCAGTCCTGGGGGCCTCATCACCACGCATGGCGTGCAGCGCGCGCAGGCCCTGGTGATGGGTGTGCATGGTGACCTGATCCAAGAACGCAAGCAGCGGTTTGCCCCGCTGCAGGGACTGTTCCAATTCAAAAACCGCCCGGGGATGAAGGTCCAGAGGCCGCATGAGCACAACCAAGTCGCAGTCGGCGGGAATCGGCACACCCGCTTCCAGAATTGCGGTGGACACCTCCACCAAGTCAAAGCGACGGGAAAGGGCCTGCCGTAAGCCATGAAAGGAGCCCAACTGCCAACTCACCTTGGGATCGGTGTCAAAGGTCTCCCCCACCCAGGCGATGCGCGGTCGGTGGTCGCGCAACATGCGCGCCACGGCAGCTACAAACTCCACTTCCAAAGACCACGGATCGGCCCACTCCACCCGCTCCGTGCGTCCACGATAACGCAAGAGCAAACTGCGATAGACCATCTGCCGCGAAACCCCAGTGCCGTGGGCCGCGTGCACGGGACGCGCTTGCAACCCGTGGGTCCTGGCGTCCAACGCCGCTTGACTGGAGACCGCAGGGTCGCGCACATCAAGCAACATCTTGCCTTTGGCGAGTGCCAGATACTCCTCCAGTTGGCCCTCGATCTGGGCCCGCTCAATCGCTGCCCGGCCGGACTCGATTTCCTTGGTAAAAAACGCATGCACGGCCAGGGTGTCTTCCAACCGTCCCAACACCGAACGGGTGGCATGACTGACCTGGAACAACCCGTCCTCGGAAAGATCCCGCCGGGGCAAGTCCAAGTGGTCCGCGATGCGATTGACCTCTACAAAAATGCCGCAGACCAAGAGGGTGCTCAACCAAAGGGCAGCCCGCCCGCGCTTGTTACCCAGGCTCATTGGTCGCGCCTCCCCTGCACCACCCAGGTGTTCAAGAGCAACGCTCCTCCGATCAGGGAAAGGCCATAGATCAGGTCCCCACCGTCAAGCACGCCTCGCACAGCACTGCCCATGAAGTGGGCGGCGGGGGTCAAACCATCGATGCTCGTTGCCAGATCTGCTGGAAACAACTCCACCACCATGCGCACCAGCCAAAGGCCCAGCAACAACAGCGTCGAGAGCAAGAACGCCACCAAGGGATCGGTGGCGCAGGCACTGACCAAGAGCGCCAGAGAAACATAAGCCGCGCCCAAGAGCATGGCTCCCATGAGCCCCACCAGGACCGTGGCCCGGTCCAGATCACCCAGGTTCTCTACCGTCCAGGCGATGGGCAGCACGGTCAAGATCAGCAACAAGCAGACGATACCAGTGTGGGCCAAGAACTTGCCCAGCACCAATTGGCTTGCGCGCAGGGGGTAGGTCAGGAACAACTCCTCAGTGCCTGCGCGCCGCTCCTCGGTCCAGGACCCCATGCACAGAGCCGGTACCAAGAGCCCCTGGGAGAGGGGCATCCATGCGAAGAGCACCACCAGGCTGGCCTCGCCCCCTTCCCACAGGGACGGCAGGGGCATGCCGCCGATGGGCATGCCCACCAAGAAGAACAGCCCCGCGGAGACCAGAACAAAGATCAGGATCGTGGCGTAGGCCACGGGAGATTCAAAGGCCACACGCAATTCACGGCCGGCAATGGCGAGCACTTGCCTCACGGGCGAACCTCTCCCGCCCCGGCGGTATGTTCCATAAAAACCTGCTCAAGGGTGGGCAACTCGTGGCGCAATTCCAAGAGGGTGATTCCCGCAAGAGCCGCTTGCAGAGGTCCGACAACCTCATGAGGCTCATCGGCCTTCAACTCAATGCGCAGATCCCCCCCGCGCAAAGGATTGATGCTCTTTGTTTCTTCCACCCCGGGCAATGCGCCCAGGGTCTGCATGAACACCTCAGGATTTCCGATACCGCTGACCTCTACAATCAAGCGCTTGCCCGCGTTGCTGGCCAATGCCAGCGGATCCCCATCCGCTACCAACCGGCCCCCAGCGATGATCAACACGCGCTGACATACCTCTTCCACCTCAGGCAGCACATGGGTCGAAATCAAGACAGTCTTGTCCCTTGCGAGCCGCGCCACAAGATCGCGCACGCGCACGATCTCTCGGGGATCGAGCCCGCTGGTGGGTTCATCCAATACAAGCACATCCGGATCGCTGACAAGGGCCTGGGCCAGACCGACCCTTTGGCGATAACCTTTGGACAGAGTGTGGATGCGACGGCCCTCATGGCCTCCCAGGTCACAGGAATCCAAGACCCGCGCAATTGCATCCTTGCGCGAGTCTCCACGAAATCCGCGCAATGTGGCCACCAGGCTCAAGAAGCGGTCCACACGCATTTCCCTGTGCAATGGCGTGTGTTCTGGAAGGTATCCCAGGATGCGGCGAGCCGCCACTTCACTGGCAGCCAGTCCCCCGAGCGCCGCCTCGCCCCCATCGGGGTTCAAATAGCCGGTCAGCATGCGCATGATGGTGCTCTTGCCCGCCCCGTTGGGGCCCAAGAGGCCTACCAATTCTCCCCGGCGCACCTGGAACGAGACCTGATCCACTGCGGTCACGGGACCGAAGTGCTTGCAGAGGCCGCGGGCCTCGATCAAGACCTCGCCCGCACTCTTCGGAGGAGTTTCTACTGCTGCCTGCATGGGAATGGCAAGGTTATACCACCCCGGACCGCGCTGGTGACCGCAGCGTTGCCCCCCAGCGTAGGATAGGCCCATGAATCCCGACCTGCGCTTCCGCTCCCTGGCCCCCTGGCTGAGAGAGACATTCGGCCAACCCGTCTATAGGGTGGCCCTTGACGCGGGATCCACCTGCCCCAATCGGGACGGGACGCGAGGATTTGGTGGCTGCACCTATTGTGATGTGGAAGGCTCTGGCACCGGCGCATTGCGCACTGGCAAGGCGGTAGCCGAGCAACTGGAAGCGGGGCTCAAGCGCATCGCACGCCGAAGCAAGGGTGACCAGGCAGTAGGAGCCATCGCCTACCTGCAGAGCTATAGCAACACCTACGGAGATAGCGCGCGCCTCAAAGAGTTGCTCGGGGCGGTGGAACCATATCTGGGAGACGCGGTGCGCTGCGTATCGGTGGCCACTCGCCCGGACTGCTTGCAAGACGAAGCGCTGCGACTCTTGGAACATCTCTCCCAGAGGGTTCCGGTCTGGCTGGAACTCGGCCTCGAAAGCGCCAATGACGAGGTGCTGCTCAACATCAACCGGCTTCACACCCTGGCGGAATTCGATGACGCGGTGCAGCGCGCACATCAGGCGGGCCTCTCCACCGTGGGCCATGCAATCCTGGGCCTGCCGGGGGATGGACGCCAGGGCGCCCGGGCCACAGCCAAAGCCATAGCCCGAGCCGGTTGCGCCGGGGTCAAGATCCACCACCTGATGGTGCTCAAAAAGACCCAAATGGCCCATGACTGGCGCGAGGGGCGGCTCGAAGTGCTCGACCTTGAGACCTACCTGGATTGGACGGCGGACTTCATCGAGCGCTTGCATCCCGATCAAGTGGTACACCGGGTAACCGGCGAGGCCCCCCAAGAGAAGCTGATCGCCCCGCATTTCGGGTTGCACAAGACCGCGATTCGTGTGCGCTTGACGGAAGTTTTATCCAAGCGCGGAACGCGCCAGGGGAGCGCCCATATTGGGGAGGGGGGCAGGTCCCTCCCACCTCAGGGTGCCTCCTCCCGAGATTTCGCGCCTGCTTCAGAGCAGCAGAGAGAGACCTCAAATCGAGCTCTCCCTCGCTTTCCCCCGAAGGCCTGAGTTCTGCGCCTTGAATCTGTTTATTCTGGGAGCCGCCCATCCGAGAGAATTCGGCTGCAATGAATATGCGCCTTCCCCACCCCAAGACTCAGCTTGCCCTTTTCCCCCTGGCCCTGCTCTTGGGCCCAATGGCCACAGCCCGCGCCTGCCCCCAGGATCTGCTCGACTCCCTAGAGGACGGCGCCTACATGCGCCCCGACGAAGAGCCCCCGATTGGCGTACTGGGAGCCGCAATGGCCGCAGCTGGAAGAATGACGATTGCCTGGACCTGGGCAGGTACGAATGAGAGCGGCCCTCGTATTGGCAACAAGGAGGCCACCACCGGTGAGGTCACCGATCAGGGCTACGCCTTCGCGGCCACATCTGCGAGGATCGAAGAACATCGTTTCACTTTCCACTTTGAACTCAACGAAGGCCTGGACGTAGAACTGACCCTGCCCTACCGCGATGCCCGAGCTGATGTGCTCGGCCCCTTGGGCAAGACCCGCATGCGCACAAACGGCTTGGGGGACGTGGAGATCGGAGCCCTCTGGAATTCAGCACTCCCGGAGGGAGACAGCCACTCCTATGGGCTGGGCCTGGGCCTGCCCACTGGTTCAACCAATTCCACCGGCAACAACCCTGGCGGCGGCGATGGTCGCCTGCCCTATTCCCTACAGCCAGGCAGCGGCGCTTGGAGCCTGATCCCCCGAGCGTACTGGTTGGGCCAGACTGAGGAATGGTCCTGGGGCTATGGCGGCCAGTATGTGCTCCGTTTACGGGAAGGTGGAACATCCTGGAACAAGGGCAACGAATTGGAGCTTGGCGCCTGGGCGGCCCATCGAATCAACCGGGACATGAGCATCTCCCTGCGCGCTGAGGGCCATCACTCCAGAGGCATCAGCGGTAGTGAGAGCACGATCAATCCACTGGCTTCCAATTTGCATGATCCAGACAACGCTGGAGGCACTTTGTTCCGGCTTTTTGGTGGCCTCAACTTCGTCGGCACCAGCGGCAACCGATTTGCGGCGGAGATCGGCGTACCCCTGTACGATGATGTGAACGGTGTCCAACTGGGGAACACCATCACCTACGGCCTGGGCTGGCGCTACAGCTTCTGAAGAGCCTTGAGTGCTGGCCCATTGGGCTCAACGAACGTACAAGATGCGCGTGCAACTCGGGCATTGCACCAGATCTACCCCACGCGCCAAACGAACGTAGAGGTTGCGCGGGATCGAGACGAAGCAACCCTGGCAAACCAGATCTGTAAGTTCCGCCAGTGCTTCACCCTCACGGCGCTCCAATAGGCCCTTATAGAGGGTGAGCTGATCCTCGGGGATGGTAGCCGACTGCAAATTGGTGCGCTGGGCATCGAGGGCCTCAAGCTTGGCGGTGGCTTCAGTCAGTTCGGCCTTGACCGCAGCAGAGAGCGCATCGAAGTCAGGGCGCTCGGCAACAACGGTAGTTTCCAGTTGTTCGGCTTGAACCTGCTTCTCATCCGCCTCGGCCAGCATGTTCAGGCCATCATCCTCTGCTTCGGAAATATTGTCCTTGACCGTACGGATTTCGTGTTGGTAGGAAGCCAAAAGGGCAGCATCGACGCCCACAGAATTGCACTCCTTCTCCAGCTTGCGCTGGCGCATGCGTAGAATCGTGACGGAATCCTCAATCTCCTTGACCTGCGAACGCAGGTGCTGCGCCTCGGCGCGGCAATGGTTCGACATGGTCACCATGTCGCTGAGCTTCTTGTGACGAACCTTGAGTTCCTGGGGCAGGCGCTGCAGCTCAGCCCGCAACCGGTAGATCTGCCGGTCGGTGTCTTGGAGAGAGAGAAGCGCCTGGAGCGTCTGGTTCATACTGCTGTGTTGGGCCGAGAAATTGGGCCAAGCAGTCTAGGAACGGACTCCGCTGGGCGCAATGGTCTGCCGGGTTTCCCGGGCATCCCCTCGGGACAAATCCAAGCGCGTCCCTTGGTTGGACTCCCGCAAGGGGGATCCGCAGCCCCCGGGGGACCCTCAGCAACGCGCCGGTCCCCAGACACGGGAACCGGCGCGCGGCGTACTCAAAGCACCTGAGGTCCATTGGACTCTCCGGAAGAAGGTCGATCTGGACTCTAAAGGTCCCGGGGATCTCCCTCTTCATCGTCCACCGAAACCCCTTCAAGGAAGCTCGCCAGCTGACGGGCACGCACCGGGTGGCGCAGCTTGCGCACAGCCTTGGCCTCGATCTGGCGCACCCGCTCACGGGTCACACGGAAGATGCGGCCTACCTCCTCCAGGGTGTAGGTATAGCCGTCGCCGATGCCGTAGCGCAGCTTGATAATTTCACGTTCGCGGAAGGTCAGGGTACCCAGCACATCGTCGATGCGCTCCTTGAGCATCTCCCTACCCGCCGACTGCAGAGGGCTCTCGGCGGTCTCATCCTCGATAAAGTCACCAAAGTAGCTGTCGTCAGACTCGCCGATCGGCCTGTCAAGGCTGATGGGATGCTTGCTGATTTTCATCACGCGCTTGGCCTCGTCCACAGTAATGCCGGTGGCTTCGGCGACCTCTTCCACGGATGGTGAGCGGCCCTTCTCCTGGACCAGTCGCTTGGTCACATTGCGCAACTTGCTCATGGTCTCAATCATGTGCACCGGAATGCGGATCGTACGGGCCTGATCAGCAATCGAGCGGGTGATCGCCTGGCGGATCCACCAAGTGGCGTAAGTCGAGAACTTGTAACCACGACGATACTCGTATTTCTCAACCGCTTTCATCAGGCCGGTGTTGCCTTCTTGAATCAGGTCGAGGAACGAGAGACCGCGATTGCGATACTTCTTGGCGATCGAAACCACCAGACGTAGGTTTCCGCTTGAGAGCAAGCGCTTGGCTTCCTCGTATTCCTCGTAATGCAGGGTGACCTGGTCCAGCCGACGACGCAAACGGTCGATGGGCTCCAGAGCCATATCCTCCAAACGGTCCATCTCAGTCTGCAGTTCCTCCAATTGCTGGGGGCCGCCATCCTGATCGAGGTTGCGCTGGGCAGTCTCCAGCTTACGCTCAACCGCCCGCATGTCGCGCCAGTGATCTTCCAGCAGGTGCTCGTAGGGGCGCACTTTCTTGATTTGAAGGTGACACTCCTCGATCAGAATAATCAGCTTGCGGCGAATGTTCTGGACCCTGGTAATGATCTCTGAACGCTCGGCACTCGTAAGGTCGCCCCCGATCAAAGGGCTGTATGTCTCGCGCAGCCGCTCCATCAAGTTCTCGATAGTGCGTACATTGACCGGCAATCGCTTGGCCAGGAAGGGCTTGCCCAGGGTCTCGACGATTTTTGGATCATCATCGGGCTTGGGGTTGGGATTGACTTTGAGGGTGCGGTCAAAAGCCAGCTCCCCCTGCTGCACTTGATGCAGAGTGCTCAAGGAGGCACTCATGGCCACGCCCGAACCCATGCACTTCTTGCGGAAGCGCTTACGAGTTACTTCGATGGCTTTGGCGAGAGAGATCTCCTGCTCGCGGGTCAGAAGAGGGATCTCCCCCATCTGGGTCAAGTACATGCGCACGGGATCATCGATCTTTTCTACCACCGTCGGGGTCGTCGGTGTGACGGGCTTGTGAGCCACTGGAGTACTGGCCGTGCTAGCAACCGCCGCAGTAGGCGTACCCTCATCTGGATCGTCGTCCAGCACGTCGATACCCGCGTCCTCAAGACTGATGAACACCTGGTCCATCTTGTCCGGAGGCACGAATTGATCTTCAAGCAAGGTGTTCATCTCTGCAAAGGTGAGAAAGCCCTTGCGCTTGCCCTCATGGACGAGGAGCTTGATGATGTCTTCTGTTTTATCAGTCATGGTTATTGGGGGTGATGCGCACTGGGGGGAGAAACACGCCTCGGGTCGAGGTTGGGACTTGTCGCTGAGGAGGGGCTGGGGAACTGGGTGCCGAGTTGAGATTAGACTTGAGTGGACTGGGCCAGGTTGGAATGGGCTGAAGCAGACGCAGGATCTTCATCGTTGCGGCAGCGGATCAGCTCCATGAGGTCTTGATAAAGTGCTTCCAGAGCTCCTTCGGCCTTGCGACGCACGGGCTCTGGTTGGGTATCGTGGCAGAGTTCTTCCTGTTCGCGAATGCGTCCGTTGACCTTCAAGATTTTCAATTCGTTTCTGCACTTCTTGAGATCATCGAGGATCCTGCCCGTTCTCTCAGTCAACTCATCATCCCCCTCGAAGGTCGCCAGCAAGCCCGCGACCTTGGCCCTGATGGGCTGCTCACCGAGTTCGTTCAGGACCAGATCAAGGCTGGGATCCTGATCAGAGTCCCAGAGGGATGCCATGGCATCGAAAAGGGGGCGCCCAGGGTCCTCTGGAGGCAACTCTTGGTCCAAAACCGCACGCACCCGTGGAAACAGGCCCGGGTCATTGAGCACCACGCTGAAAAGGGCAGCCAAAGCATGGCGACAACGATTCTCGAGCTGCTTGACAGTTTGCGCATCCTCATGATCGGCCTGGCCCGCTTCCTTGGAAGCAGGTGCCATTGGAACCATGGTGGCCCCAGAAATCTGGCCTGGAGCACTCTTTCCCCTCGGCCCCGCGCCCTTGCGCTCGCGGTACTCCGTACGCAACACATCGAGAGGATAGTCGAGGCCCGCAGCAATCCCCTTGAGAGCCTCGTCCTGCAGCAAGCCCCCTGAAAGGGCCGCCACCATCTCGAACATCTCCCCAATGCCACGCACGCGCTCGGAACCCGACAGGGGTTGCAAGCCAGCGATCATGAACTCAAGCCAGGGACGGCCCATCTCCAGACGAGCACTCATGCCTGAGACTCCCTCGCTGGCCAGAATGTCCGCAGGATCGTTGCCGTCGTCCAGGGACACCACAAAGATCTCCGTGTCCAACCCCAAGAGTCCCTTGAGAGCCTTATGAGCAGCCTTGCGCCCCGCATCATCCCCATCGAACAGGAGTTGCACCTGCTGGGCTCCCGAGCGCCGCACCAGACGCGCATGGGCCTCGGTGGTCGCTGTGCCCAGCACGGCTGCAGCCTGTAGGAACCCACCCTGATGCAAGGACATCACATCGGTGTAACCCTCCACCAGAATCAGTTGCTTGCTCCTCTGGGCATGGCCCAAAGCTCGATCAAAACCATAGATCACCCGGCCTTTCTTGAACCAGGGCGTCTCGGGAGTGTTGACGTACTTGGGTCCCTCCTCCCCGGGCATTATGCGACCGCCGAATCCCACCGTTCGGCCGCGCTCGTCCCGAATGGGGATCATCAAACGGTGGCGAAAGAAATCATAGGGCCTGCCATCGCGGTCCCCGACGCGCACGAGCCCCACGGCTTCGGCCAACTCCAGGGTTGCGTTCCCGCGCCCCCCGAGCAGGGCACTGATCGGATTTCCGCCGGCCATGTTGCCGGCAGGGGCATAGCCAATGCCAAAGGCCTCGATGGTGCTGGCCTCGTAGCCACGACTTTGGAGGTACTCCCGTGCAGCACGACCGCTGGCACCCTTGAGGGCCTTTGAGTAGGTCTCCTCTGCCCGAGCCAAGAGCGCCAGGCCAGGTTCTTCGCGCTTGTTCTCCGGACCCCGCCGCTTGGGCAATTCCACACCTGTACGCTGGGCAGCAAACTCCACCGCCTCCATGAACTCGATTCCCAAGCGCGCGCAGATGAGATCAAACAGATCGCCGCCCTTGCTGCAAGAGCCAAAGCAGTACCAGAGTCCCGGATCTGGTCCGATCGCAAAGGAGGGCGTGCTCTCCTCATGCAGGGGGCAAGTGGCCCACAAGCGATTGGACTTCTGCACAGGCTCCTTGCCCCATTCTCGGATCATGGCTTCCGGCGTAAGCCGGGCCTTGATCTCTTCTAGCGAGCGCTTGAATTCAGGATCTGGAGACATGCTGGGTGCCGGGAGGGATCGGCGAATGAAATGGCCTGGGTTGTGACCGCCAGGAGATGATGTGGAGACGTTCTGTTTCGTTAAGGTCCACAACACCTGCTCGCAATGACCCTTGGATCCAGCGCTGAGGCTGGGTCAAGGAAATCAACGCACAAGCGTGACGACCTGGGGAATGAAGTCGTGGTCCCTGGCGTGTCTCCGACTGCCCAATGCGTCTGGAGCCAGCTACGCCTTAGCGAAACCCAACTGGGAGGAAAAGTTCGAGTAGCGAACGGGACCTAATGTGCTTGCTCCGGCTTGTTGAGGGGGTCCAGGGGGGTGGACAACCCTTGCTTTTGAGGGACAGCAAACACGCTCCCAGTTCACGCAAGATTAGCCCATTCTCGGGGGGTATGGAACCAATGGAATGAGATTCATTGCACTTCCAGGACAACCAGAAGGCCCTTCGCATCCGTTGAGGTCCAGAGAAACGGGCCAAGAGTAGCGGCAGAAACCAGTTGGAAATAACCTAGGACGGCTCTGGGGCCCCCAGGACGGGGTTTAGTTCCCGCGCCAGTGCCTCCCAGCCCTCCAAGGTGACCGCCCCCACGCGCAGACCTGGATCCAGGCCTGCCTGTTTCAAATGTGTGCAAGCTGTCTCTCGATCGCCCACATGATCCCCCAGAACCCTGCGAAGGACCTGACGTCGACGCTGCAGCATGCCCGCGGCCAGATCGCGAATCTCAACCCGAGCCTGCTGAGGCAAGAGGGGGCTGCGCAACTCACCATGCACCAGTCGGCTCTCCACCTTGGGCCTTGGACTGAAAGCCCCGGGAGACACTCTGCGCCCGGCGCGCATCTGAAAAGCCAACTGAACCGCCACGGAGAGGGGTCCGAACTGCGCGCTGCCCCCGTTGGCGCTCAGACGCTCTGCAACCTCGTTCTGCACCAACACACTCAGGCTGCGTGGAGGATTGGTGTGGTTTGCGATCAGAGCCAAGATGGGACCGGAGATCGAATAGGGCAAATTCGCCACCATGTGCCAATCCCCTTCAGCGGGAACCTGGGCCAACAGCTCCGGGCCGAGAGCGTGCTTGCCCGCCAGAGCATCTCCCAAAATCACCTGAGCATCAGGGTAGGGGCGCAAGAACTCTGCTGCAATGGAGGCCAAACGGGAATCCACCTCAATGCAACTGAGCTTGACCCCGGCGTGAGCCAAGTGCACCGAGAGAAACCCAAGTCCTGGACCGACCTCCAGGACTTGATCTCCCCGAGCGACCCCCGCATCGGCCACGATGGCGCGAGCCACATTCTCATCCAACAAGAAATTCTGCCCCAACCGTCGCGAGGGCCGAAACCCGGCGGCATCAAGAGCGCTCTTGAACTCACTCCAAGGCGGGCGGCTAGGGCGCTCGCTCACTGCTCGGCCCCGGCGCGCAACCAGCGGATTCCCCTGGACCCTTGAGCTTCAACCTCCAGCCCTCGGAGCAACTCCACGGCCGGTCGCCCCCAGCGACGCCCCACCCCACGCACCCGGGCCTCATACCTGGAATCGGAGAACTCATCTTTGTGTGCCAGCAGCCAGGACCCCGCGGCGCAGACACGACGCAAACCGAGATCAATGGCCCGATGCCGGGGGTCGAGTCCGCGGGCCAGAATGCCCGCCTCTCCGTGCAGGGTCTGGGTGGTCTCCAAAAAAGACCCTCCAAGGGCACACCCGAGTTCCGACTCACCGCCCCCACTCAATGCCACCCCCTCGGGCGGTTGATCCAAACACCACTCCCAGACATTGCCCTCCAGATCAGCGAGCAGTGAGCCAGGAGTGCGTCCGGAAGCAAAGGTCCCCACCGCAACGGAACGGCCAAGCCCCACCTCCAGGGTATTCGCCGCCGAGGCCATGCCCCGGGGACCATAGGGATGAGGCTGGCCCCGGGATCCACTGGCACACCAAAGCCATTCGGCCACCGTGGGCAAGCGCATGTCCTCCAGACGGGCGAAACTCAAGGCCTCTGCACGATCCATGCCCACTGCCGGCAGGTTCGCCTGCTCGGGTCCCCATTCGCCCCAGCCCTGACCGGGCAGCGGCTGGCCACTGGCAATCCAATGACCTCGCGTCACCTCAAACAGGTCCACCAGCAGACCGCCGCCACCAAGGGGATCTCCCCCCTGGGCCACGATTCCCACCTGACGAAGGGAATGGGATCCAGCTGGCACAAAAGCCAGCCGTTCGATGCTCAACAACTCTTGAGCTGCGCCCCCATTGGCAGCATCTCCCCTGGAAACATCAGAGCCAGGAGAGCAAGCCACCAAGAGTACAACCATGAGCAACAACCCCGGCCCAGTCTCGCAAGACAGGAGCGAGGTGTGTCGCTCGGGCAAACAGCAAAACAGGTTCCGCCCGCGCAGGAATTTCATCACACGGTCACTACCCATACGACCGATCATCTTGATCAGAGGCTAGTGACGAAGGATTCACTCCCCGGCATCCGCAACGAAAATCTCGACGCGGCGGTTGAGGCGCTTGTTCTCGGCGCTGTCATTGGGGCGCAGAGGCTTGTGAGAACCAAATCCCATGATCACCACATCCTTGGAGGCGATCCCCTTCTGCTCGAAGAGCAGAACGGCAACCGCAACTGCACGCTCGGCGGACAGCTGAATGTTGCCCTTGGGGAAACTCTTCAGAGTCGCAGGCCTCTTGATGGGATCAGAGTCCGTATGCCCACGAACGAGGATCTGGCCGTGGGGCGAGGCCTTGATATTCTCGGCCACTCCCTTGAGAGCTTCTATCCCCTTCTTGCCCAAATCCGCTGAACCAGACGCGAAGAGCAGGTCATCACGGATCATGGTCACATAGCCCCCTTCCACTCGGAAAGTTTCGATTTCCCCCATGGGCCGGTCCAATTGGGAGATGCGCAATTGAAGTTCATCGATGCGGGCCTGGGCTTCAGAGTCAAAGCCTGCTTCCTGAAGACCACGCACATAGGCGTCTTGGCCTTCGCTCAACAGGCGGTTGTTCTCTGCGATCAGCAGTTGGGTCTCATTCTCAAGGCTGTGCACCTGATCCTGGTACATCTCGGCCAGACTGGTCGCCTTGTTGTAATCCTCCTGACTGACACAGGAGGAAAGTACGGGTGAAAAGAGAGCGGCCAGCCCCAGAAGGGCAATGCGGCTCATGCGCGGTGTGCGTTGCTCGGTCATCTTGATGCTTCGAATCCTGTTGTTTCGTTGTGGCGACTGAGAATCGCCTTGCAGGCCAGGCTGGCACCAATCCTGTCCTCCCCTCGTTCGTCCCCCTGCTCCAACCCAGGAACAAGGGAGCAACGCGGCCCATGGTGCCGACCGCCTCACGCAAGCGAGTGTAGGAATCCGAACAGGCGAGTCACAGTACGAGCCCAGCATTCTCTTGGGCCGAGAAGGATCCCGGAAAAAACGGGCCCGGCGAGGTGCTCAAGCCGGGTTGGGATTCATAAAAACCGCCGGAGCACGCATGCACGGGCGCTGAATTCGTGGCCAGGCACGCGGACGAGGGGCGTCAGGGTCACCATAAGCGCCGCCCCTCAACCCGCCCCGAGGGCCTACTTGAAGTCGATGCCGAATAAACCGCCCACGGCCTTGGCGGTACCCGAGACCGAACCAGAAGACAGGGACATGGCCACGGCAGCGAAGAGAACCATCAGGCCCACGGAAGCCAACAGGGCTCCCAAAAGGGCAGGGTGCATCTCTTCCTCCTCTTCTTCCACCACGGCGGCGACAGTTGGCAGATCTTCGATCTCTTGCTCGTCGTCCAACTCGATCTCGCCTACATCCTCGATTTCGTCCTCTAGCAGAGTGTCGATGTCGCTGATCTCCTGGGTCGCCATGCCGCTATCGTCTTCAAGCTCATCGTCTCCAAGGTCGTCATCCTCAAAGACGAGCTCCTCGCCGGCATCACCCAGATCAACCACCTCGCCGCCGAGCTCAAGGCGCAGGGCATCCACATCGCTCTGGCGCAACTTCATGGTCTCGCCCTTGCGGAAAGCGCGGATTTCGCCTTCAGATACCAGACGCTTGAGTTCCTCCTCTTTGAGGCGCAAGTCGTCTAGGGCTTTGTCGAAGCTGATAAACTCGTCAGACACGGGGGGGGGCTCCTTGAATTGTTCCCTGCGGAAGGCAGGGGTTGGTGGGTTTGGGAAGAGTCAGCGCCAGGCCCGGAGGGCGCAGCAATGGGATTCTAGGGAAAAACGAAGGTCAGTCCTTACTTGACAGTCCCTCGTCATTGAACTTTCTTTCGAGAACTTTGAAAGGCAAGGGTCTCCCTTCTGATTCGGTCTTGTCGTTGAATCCGTCAAGACGCAAATCCAATGAGATGTTGCGCGCGCCGACCAGGCGCACACCACGGGTAGACTTGGAACCACCCGAGGCCTGATAGACACACAGCTGGCCGGTGATCGTGTCCACCAGATACAGCACGCTGGAACCGGTCAAGTCCATGCCCGTGACCGCGATCATGCGATCGTTCGAGTCACCGGTAACGCCGGCACTCAAACTGGGGATGATCTGAGTCTCCGTGCCGGGTCCCGGATCATCCTGCAGAGCCGGACCAGCTCCCGCAACGGCCAGGGCCAAGAGGCCCAGCAGAGACCAGCCGACTGCTCGCGGACCCAGGGCGCTTGCAGTGGGAACGGTCCCAGAGGCGGCAGGACCGGCCAGCTTGGAAGCAGCCAAGGAAGTGGGATCGGGGGAGCTCATGGGGATGGAATCAGGAACTGCGGGGCCCAGGCCGCGCTGAATTGGGCTGCCAGTCTAGCCTGAAACCCCCGCCCTGTTTCGCTTTATGCGCTCCGAAACCGTTGAGCATTGGCCTCTACATCCCCAGCAGGACAAACAGGACCCTAGAGGCCCACCACATCCCCGGTGATCTCCTCCGCCAGGTCCTTGAGGGCCACCAGGCCCAGGGGCTTGTCCAGACTGCCGACCAAAGCCATGCGGCGGCCTCCTCCACGCATGCTTAGAAGGGCCGAGGCGATGGGGGTCTGGGGCTCCAGTGCCATCAAGGGCCTGAGGTGGCCCATGAGATCGGTCTTGGAGGGAGCACCGAGCACCTCAAGCAGGTGCACATAGCTGCGCACGGTCCCGTCCTGCCCCACCACCGGCAGGCGCGAGTGCACTGCATCGGTCAGCACGGCCAAGCGCTCGGACTCACTGGAACCCGCCTGCAGGCACTCCACTTGGGCCCAGGGAGTCATGCAGCGCTCCACCGGGGAAGAACGCAGACCCATGGCATTGCGCGCAAGATCTGCGGCCCGTGGGGGCAGGGTTCCCTGACGGGCGCCCTCCTCCAGATAGCTCGCCACCGCCGAGCGTCCCCGCAGCAACACGGGCCGTCCCGCATCCAGTCCAAACATGCGGCCCAGGGTCCAGCTGACTCCAGTCAGAACCCGCTCCACGGGCCAAAAGACAATACGAGAGAGAAGCAGCAGGGGCGTGGCTGCCCTCAACATCCGATGGGGTCGGCGACGGAAGAGCTCCTTGGGCAGGACCTCGCCAAACAGGAACACAGTCGGAGCCAACACAGCGGTGACGATCAGAGCGACCACGGCAGGACTGGATTGACCCCCGCCTACCAAATTGTCCGCCAGGCCCGACGCCAGTTCCAGCATCAGATTGTTGCCCACCAAGATGGTGACCAACAGAGGACCGTCCGATTGCACCAGCCAGTTCAAGATGCGCGCCAAGGGCCGGCCTCCGTCCGCCTGCAACTCCAAGTGCACCCGCGAAAGGCCATAGAGCGCGGTCTCGCTACCGGAGTAGAGAGCGCTGCCCAACAAACACAGGAGCAGGGCGGCAAGTGTGATGGGGTCACTCATGCCTTGGGTACTCCTGCCAGGTAGAGGTCCACGGTCCAAACCCTGCGCCGACGCACCTCGCTGACTTCACCCACCAGGCCGCCTCCCAGTTCTGCGCGATCTCCCACCCTGGGCAGGCGGTCCAAAGCAGCCAAGACCAGTCCGCCCACGGTTTCAAAGGCATTAGGTACGACCTCGACCCCGAGCAGATCATTCCAGTCCCGAATGGAGAGGTCCCCGGACACCCGAAACCGGCCCTCCCCGATGGGAATTACTGGACGCTCCACCTCTTCCCCTTCCACGCGCAACTCCCCAAAGAGTTCTTCAAACAACAACTCCAGAGTCACCACCCCGGCGGTTCCACCCCACTCGTCCACCACGATGGCCTGGGCCACCCGTCGTTCGCGCATGGTAGCCAACATGGGCAAGACCCCGGCCACCTCGGGCACGAAGCAAATCGGCATGACTCTGGACTCGATGGTACGGGACGGATCCACCAGGAGTTCACGCACGCGCACGACCCCCACCACCTGGTCCACATCCCCACGCACCACGGGCAACCAGGACTGCAAGAGTCTCGCGGCCTCCATGAGAACTGCCAATCGCTCTGCCTCCGTATCCTCCAGGTCAAGCATCAATGCATCCACGCGGGGTGTCATGATCTCGCGCACACGCAGGTGTCCAAGTTCGACAATCTCCGCCAGCAGGTCCGCTTCCCCGGGTGCGATGTGTCCCTTCTTTGCCGATCGTTGCAAGGCCTGATCCAAATGGTGCACGTCGATGCGTTGCTCAGCGACTTCGTCCTGGCCAAAGGCTCGCAGGAAACCATCGAGCAAGCGATGGATACCTCCGCCAATCGGCGCCACCAGGGACACCATCAGACCCAGGGGCGGGGCCGCCAGACGTGCAACCCGTGGACCGCTGCGTAGTGCCAGGGTCTTGGGCAGGATCTCCCCCAGCACCAGAATCGCCAAGAGGGCCCCAGCTCCAGTCAGCAACTCATCAGCCTCAAACAAGTGGGGCACGAGGGCAAAAAAGAGCACATTGACAAACAGATTGCCCAGCAGAATCGTGACCAACAGATCACGGGGCCGATCAAGCAGGCGCTTGACCCGCACACCCGCTTCCTGGAGCCGGCTGGGTTCCATGTTGAAGAGCGCCGTTTCCGCGCCACTGAAGAACGCGGACAAGCAGAGCAGTCCCAGGGGGATCAGGATTGGAAGCCACTCGGTGTTCATCGGGTCATGCACCTTGCCCCGCAGGGGGCAGATTCGATGCTGGCCCCCCCAGGGGCAACACCAATGTAGCGCTGAAGCCCTCTCCACTGGCACTGGTAATCTCCAGTCGGCCTCCGTGCGCCGCGGCCATGCCCTGCACCATGGCAAGGCCCAAGCCCGTCCCCCGACCGGTGTCCTTGGTGGTGAAGAAAGCATCCCCAATGCGGCCCACCAGTGCCTCGTCGATGCCGGGACCGTTGTCCACGATGGCGATGCGCAAGTCGCGATCATCCCTGATGACATGGACCTCAATCAGGCCCTTGGCGGAGTCCAGATCTCCAGGCCCCTCTTCCTCCAGGGCGTCGAGGGCATTGACCAGAAGGTTCAAGAAGGCCTGACCAAGTTCGTTGGCCTGACCCTGAATCGGTGGAAGGGCTTCCAAGAGAGCCAAGGCCTCGGGCATGAGTGCGTCCTGGACCGCCTGAGGAGGAACGCAAAGACGCACTGCTACGCCCAGATCCTCGGCCCGATGGCGCACCAGTCCAAGGGCATCCCCCAAAGGTCCCTCCAGCTGCACCAGGGTGGTGTCCGTATTCCGCGGAGCCAGGCGAAGCAATCGTCCAACAGTTCCTCGGATGCGCTCCAATCCCGAGCCCACCAACTCAAGGTACTCCTCGCGCTTGTCCGTGGAGAGATCCTCACGACTCAGGGCCTGGGCGGCATTCATCAGGCCGCTCAAAGGATTGTTGATCTCGTGGGCCACCCCCGCCGCGAGTTCGCCCGTGGCCGCCAGACGACGTTGGGTCATGGCCGCAGCCTCTGCCGCACGCGCCGCCCGGGTGGCCTCGTCCACCTCCCGCGCCAGGCGGTCACTGAAACCCTGCACATCATCGGCCATGGCGTCAAAGGAACGCATCAACTCGCCAATCTCATCCCTGCGGGTGACCTGCCCAACCCGCGCACCTAATTCTCCGCGCCCGATGCGCCGAGCAGCAACCGCCAGCCGCTGCACAGGATTGAGGATAAGGCCGCGAATCAACGCAAAAGTCGAGAGGGTCAGTAACAGGGTGGAGGCGATGAACCAGGGCAGCAACTGACGCTGAAATCCACCGGCCGCATCAGAGGGCAGGGTCTGCATCCAGCAACCTCCCCAGGCGCTGCCGTCTGGCAGGACCACAGGCATGGCCACGCCCCCATAGACCGTCACCTGCTCCCGAGTCTCCGCCGCCTGACGCATGGCCAGCAGAACCCCAGCCCCATCAAAGCCGCCGTCCCGCCGCGCCGCCCCCAGGGGATTGATCTGCAACCCCAGGGCGGGGCGACTTGCCTGGGATGTGGACAACACCGCCGGGACCTGGGCCAGGTCGGGAAAGTGCGCGATCTGCACATCCCGGAACCACTCGTCCCAATGCTCCCACCGCAAGAGCCCCGCCGAACGCAGGTTGCCCCGCGCATCGATCAAGCTGCCCACCAGGGTTCCCAGCAGTTCCGAGTGAGCTTGGCCCCGCTGCTCATCAAGCCTCCGCTCTGCGCTCCGGGTCCACAGAAGACCCGCCGCAAAGACCGCCAAATTGGTCAGGGCAACCAAACTGATCAGCGCCACCCTCAGAGAGATGCGTGGCTTCTGCGTCCCTGGACCTTTGGCTGGGGGGCTCACGAAGAACTGTTGATCGAATTCATGATCTCAAGCAGGGGCATGAACAGAGCCACCACAATGAAACCAACCACCACTGCCATAACCAACAACAAAACCGGCTCGAGGAACTTGAAGAGCGCATCGATGCGTCGATCCAATTGGCGCTCATAGGCGTCGGCAATCTTAAGCAGCATGCGATCGAGCTCGCCTGTTTCCTCACCCACATCCACCATGTTGATCACGATGTCGTCGAACAACCCGGTCTCCCCCATGGTGCGGGCGATTCCTTCTCCCTCGCGCACGGTTCGCCGAATCTCATCGATACCCTGGGCCAGAACCATGTTCGACGTAGCATCGCGCACAATAGCCAAGGCATCCAGGTGAGGTACACCAGCCTCCACCAGGGTGCCGAAGGTACGCGAGAAACGGCCGATCAATGACTGTCGCATGAGCGACCCGGAGATGGGCAACCTGAGCAAGATGCCATGGATGCGAAAGCGATAGGGCTTGCTGCGCCCCATCAGAAAAATGTGCAGAATCACCAGGGCCACGGGAATACCGAAGACCAGGTACCAGCGCTCGGTGGCGATCTCGCTCACGTCCAAGAGCAACTGAGTGCTGTCCGGAAGAGTGACATCGAAGGAGTCGAAGATCTCCTGGAAGCGCGGGATGACGAAGACGATCACTGCCGCCACCACACCCGTGGCCACAAAGGTCAGGATGGCCGGATAGATCATCGCGTTGACGATCTTGCCCTGGATCTCGGCGGCTTTCTCGCGGAAGGCGGCCAGACGCACCAGGATGCGGTCGAGAATACCCGCTGATTCTCCCGCGCGCACCATGGCCGAGAACAACTCGTCAAAGCAGCGCGGATGTTTGGCCATGGCCTCGGAAAGGGGCGCGCCCCCTGAGACATCCTCGGTAATCTCGGCCAACAGAACCTTAAAAGGTCCCGGCTTAGTCTGGCCCTCTAGAATCGTCAAGGCCCTGACCACGGGAATGCCTGCTTCCGACAGGGTCGCCAACTGGACCGTGAAGTCGGTCACCAGCTGGCCGCGGATACGTCCGCCCCGTACCTTGGGGGTGGCCCCTCCCGAAGCGCCGCCGCCGCTGGACCCTTTGGCCCGGCCACCAGCCGGGATGCTACGTTGAATCTTCTTGGCCATCTTGAGGAAACAGAGGGTACCCGCCAACCCCGCCCAGGTCACGCGGAGGGCCCCTGCGATCGAAGAAAATGGCCCGGGTCCCAGGCCTCAAAGCTGGGTCTCGCGCAGAACCTCTTCCACGGTCGTACGACCGGCAGCCACCATATCCAAGCCCGCCTCGCGCAGGGTGCGCATCCCACGGCCGATGGCCATCTGGCGCAGGGCCTCGGAAGAAGCCCCCTCCTGGATCAAACTGCGCAACTCGTCATCCAGAAGCAGGATCTCAAAGATCCCTGTGCGCCCCTTGTAGCCCGTGTGATGGCAGGCAACGCAACCTCGGCCATGAACGATCTTGCGGCCCTCAATGCGCCGGGCATCCGGACCCAGTTCGCGCAGGACTTCCTCGTCCGGCTCCATCTCTATCTGGCAGGCCAGACAAACCGCACGCAACAGCCGTTGGGCCACCACCGCTTCAAGGGTCGCGGTCAAGAGGAAGGGTTCAATGCCCATGTCCATCAAACGGGCCACAGTAGAAGTGGAGTCATTGGTGTGCACCGTGGCAAAAACCGTATGGCCTGTCAGGCTGGCTTCCACAGCGATGGCAGCGGTCTCCTGGTCGCGAATCTCCCCCACCAGAATCTTGTCCGGATCCTGACGCAAGATCGAGCGCAACACCGAGGCATAGGTCACCCCGATGTCATCGTGAATCGGCACCTGCACTATTCCCTCGATGTCGTACTCAACCGGGTCCTCAACCGTGATGATCTTCACATCGGGCTCGTTGGCTTCGCTGAGCATGCCGTAGAGAGTCGTGGTCTTGCCCGAGCCAGTTGGCCCGGTAACCAACACGATTCCGTGGGGCAAGCGGGTCAAGGCCCTGAGGGTGGCCTCATCTCCTTCAGGCAGACCCAAGGCCGCCAGGTTCAAGTTCACAGCCGAGCGATCGAGGATTCGCAGCACCGCTCCTTCCCCCGCCAGGCCTGGCATGGTGGCCACGCGCAGGTCCACAGGCCGACCGTCGATCGACAGCTCGATGCGACCGTCCTGGGGCAGACGGATCTCGGTGATGTCCAAGTCCGCCATGACCTTGATACGCGAAATCAGGGGCAGTGCCAAATGGCGGGGAGGACTCTCAACCTCATAGAGCGATCCATCCACCCTGTAGCGAATACGAAAGGTCTCATCAAAGGTCTCGAAGTGAATATCACTGGCCCGGTCCTTGATCGCTCGGTGCAGAATCGAGTTCAGAAGGCGCACCACGGGCTTGGACTGGGCAGCGGCTTCGGGGTCAGAAGCATCGACTCCCTTGGCCGCGGCCAACACATCCGCCAGGGATTCTTCCGGCCCGTAGCATTCAAGCACCTTGGCCCTCAGGCTATCCGGATCCGCCAGTACCCCGCGCACGGGAGAACCCACCGTAAAGGACAGATCATCGAGCACCGCCTGGTTTTGTGGATCCGCCAGAGCCACCACCAAGGTGTCCCCATCCAGTTCAATCGGCAGCACGCCGAAGGTGTGGGCAATGCTCTTGTCCACCAGTGCCAAGGCGTCCTGATCAAGATCCACGCTGGCCAGATCGACACTATGCAGGCCTGCCTGTTGCGCCAGGGCACGGGTCACCGACGGGGCCGAAGTAGCTCCCATTGCCACCAGGATCTGCCCGAGCAGCCCCCCCTGCTGGCGCTGTTCGGTCAGGCTGCGCTGGATCTCCGATTCCTTGACCTCTCCCTGGGCCTTCAGAATCTGGCCCACGAGCTGGCGCCCGGTTGCAGGGCCATTGCCGTCCTCTACGCTCACAGACGCGCCTCCAGTTCTTTCGAGCTCTGGGCATAATCCAGGGCGGTGCGCGGGGTGATACTGCCCGACTTGACCAGCTCAAGCAGATGATCGTCCAGGGTCATCATGCCCACGCGCCGACTGGTCTGCAGGGTGCTCTGGATCTTGTTGGTTTCGTTCTTGCGAATCAGATTGGAAATCGCGGGATTGTTGATCATCACCTCAAAACCCGCCACGCGCCCCTTGCCACTGGCGTGAGGCATCAGCACCTGACTGACTACCGCTACCAGAGACACGGACAACTGGGCACGAATCTGCTCCTGCTGGTTGGCGGGGAAGGCATCAATCATGCGGTTGACGGTGCGTGCACTGCCCGTTGTGTGCAGGGTGCCAAAGACCAGGTGCCCGGTTTCCGCAGCAGTGATCGCAGAGGAGATAGTCTCCAGATCGCGCATCTCCCCCAACAAGATCACATCAGGATCCTGACGCAGCACCCGGCGCATGGCTTCGGCGAAATTGGGCACATCGCTGCCCACCTCGCGCTGGGTCACGAGCCCGCGCTTGTGACTGTGATAGAACTCGATGGGATCCTCGATGGTCACGATGTGCCGATCGAGGTTGATGTTGATCCAATCGATCATGGTGGCCAGGGTGGTGGACTTGCCAGAGCCCGTCGGGCCCGTAACCAGGACCAGGCCACGAGGCCGCCGCAGGAGTTCCTGCACGGTCTCTGGCAGGCCAATCTGATCAAATGTCAGCAACTCACTTGGGATCAGCCGCAGGATCGCAGTGTAGCGCCCGCGCTGACGCATGCAGCTGACCCGAAAGCGGGTGCCTGAGCTGTGCGCCAGACCGATATCCGTAGTGCCCACCTCTTCCAGCTCCGCCCAGTGACGCTCATCACAAAGCTCCTTGCAGAGAGCCAGTGTATTTTCGTCACTCAAGTCCCCTTCTTCCAGGTGGATCAACTTGCCATCTATCCTACCCACAGGCGGCCGTCCCGGATTGAGGTGCAGGTCCGATGCGTTCATCTCGATGGCGAGGGTCATCAGGTGGGTGACTTTCATGGCTAGCTGAGCAAATTGGTGTGAGAGATGATCAAAGGGAATCAAGGCCCGCCGCATGGGCAGCGCGGGAAACACGCAGAACTTCTGAGAGGCTGGTGACCCCTTCAAGAGCTTTCAGGGCCCCGTCCAGCGCCAACTTCTGCAAACTTCCGGCCCCCACCGCTGCTCTCTCGATGCTGGCCAGACTTTCCCCCCTGAAAACCATGTCCCGCAGGGTGCCGTCCAAAGTCAGGGTTTCATAGAGCGCCACGCGACCGCGATAGCCGTTGCCCTCGCAGGCGGTGCAGCCCCGGGGCTTGCGCAGCTTGCGCCCCTTGTGGGCTGCACTGTCCAGCCCCAATACCTGCCACTCGCTGTCGGTGGGATCATACTCCTCCGAACATTTGGGACAGAGTCGTCGCACGAGTCGTTGACCCAACACCGCGTTGACGCTGGCAGAGACCAAGAAGGGCTTGACCCCCAGATCCACCAGACGGGTCAAGGCGCTGGGAGCATCGTTGGTGTGCAGGGTCGAAAACACCAGGTGCCCGGTCAAGGACGCCTGAATCGCAATCTCGGCGGTCTCCAGGTCACGAATCTCACCCACCAGAATCACATTCGGAGCACAACGCAGCATGGCCCTCAGGATGCGCGAAAAGGTCAGACCGATGCGCGGGGCGACCTGCACCTGATTGACCCCGGACAGGTGATATTCCACGGGGTCTTCGGCGGTGATGATCTTCACATCGGAACGATTCAGTTCCGCCAGTGCCGCGTAGAGGGTCGTGGTCTTGCCCGAACCCGTAGGACCTGTGACCAACACGATCCCACTGGGCCGAGAAATGGTATTGCGGAACCAGTTGAGTTGCTGGGTTCCAAAGCCCAGGTCCGGCAGGGGAATCAGGTTGGCCGAGCGATCGAGCAGGCGCATGACCATGGTCTCCCCATGATTCGAAGGCAACACGCTGGCACGCACATCCACATCCCGTCCACCGAGCTTGAGACTGATGCGTCCGTCCTGAGGCTTGCGCTTCTCGGCGATGTCCATGCGCGCCATGATCTTGAGACGCGACAGCAATGGCGCCGAGAGGTGCGCGGGGTGCTCCGCCACATCGCGCAACATACCATCCACCCGAAAGCGTACACGCAGTCGGCCGTGGCCCGGCTCAACGTGAATGTCACTGGCTCGCTCAGCCAATGCATCCTGGAAGGTGCGGGTCACCAGACGCACGATGGGCGCATCGTTCTCCTCGTCTTCGGCACCCACTCCCATGCCGCTGGCCACTGCCAACTCGGCACTGTCATCAGCGGGGGCGCCATAGTTCTTAGTCAAGGCCTCGGCCAGAGCCAAAGGGGTTGCCAGGGCGCAAGCGATTTCGCGACCCAGAAGAAACTCCAACTGCTCTGCAAGAATACGCTTGAGGGGGTCGTCCACAGCCACCACCAGCTTGCCCCCCTTCTCCATCAAGGGCATGACCCCCTGATCGATGGCAATTTCCGCTGGCACCAGAGCCACGATCTCTTGGGAGATGCGCCCCCGCGAGAGATCGACGAAGGGCATTCCCGCGCTCTTCGCAGAAACCCGGTAGACCTTCTCTGCGGGTGCCAGGCCGAGTTCCAAGACCGCCTCCACAATGCCCAATTCACGACCGCGTTGGTGTGCCTGAGCCTTGCGCAAGTCCGGCTCAGACAGCACACCGCCATCCACGAGAGCTTGACCGAGGTCAGCCACGGGCTCTCCACGGGTGATATTGCCTGTGCACTTTCATCAAGGACGTGAGCTAAGGCCCACGGGGGGCAGAGTAACCGGGGAAGTCCTGGTTTCCTCCCGAGAAAATCATCCCGTGGGACCCCATCCCCCAACAGGACAACCCCGAGCAAGGCAAAATGCCCAGCCCGAGCATTTTGCTCAGGCGGGGCATTCCCTGGTCACAGGGCCGTGGAGGCCCGTCAAACAAAGTCCCTTCAGACTCAGCGACCCCCGCGCACGACTCCCGCGCGGCAGACTCCACTGAAGTGCACTTCCATGGTTTGCTTGGTGGGGTGACCGGTGTGAATCACCAGCAGTCCCCGGAAGGAACCGTCGGCGCCATCGGGCAGGCCTTCGAGGCGCAGTTCCACGTCCACGCCGTTGATGCCCTGGGCGGGACGCACGGTACTGGAGAAGTGCTCGGCCCAGCGCAGGGGCGTACCACCGTCTCCCTTGACCTCGACTGTCATGGTCTTGGGATCGAACTTGAAGTCCGTGTCGTGACTGATCAGCTTGACGGTTCGAGGCACCACTTGACCAGGGCGCACAAGGCCCATGGACAGGAACTGAGGCGTGCATGTCATGGCCCCCAGAATGCGGCCGGTGACCGCCACATTGACCTGATACTTGGAGCTGACCTGGTGTGTGGGAAGCACTTTGCCTTCATCGTCCTTGCCCCCATGTTCCTCGTTGTGCTTGTGCGTCGCATTCTTCTTCTCGATCTCAGTAGCATCCGGGCGGGCATAGTCAGTGCTCAGGCGGATCTGATAGCCGATATTGCCTTCAACCGCATCGGCGCCCACATTTACCTCGACCTTCCAATGCGCCGAGCGGCCTTCATCATCCGGCGCTACCGGAGAGAGGGTCACGTCAAGTCCCGGAGGGCGCACGAGGCCCGGACGCTCGTCAAAGGCCAGGAAGACCTTGGCCCCACGAGTTGTGCGCACGTCAACAAACTGGGTTCGCGTGGATCCCTGGGGAATGTCCCCCATCTGAAGGATTGTGGGCGTTGCTTGGATGAACTGTTCCACATTGGCCATCAGGGTCAATGAACTGACGCGCACGGGGTCATTAGTGGTCACGTTGACCCGCACCTGGGTCGCGTTCTTCTTGTTGGCGGTGTTCATGCGCGCGGAGATTTCGACCTTTCTTCCAGGCTCGATTGGATCACCGTAGACATAAGGCACAAGATCTCCAGAAGGGCCCTCAACCAGGACCTCGCTCAGTGTGCAACCGCAAGTGGGTGAGACCTGACCGATGATCAGGGGCGCACTGCCCCCAGCGGCCATTTCAAAAGTGTGCAGCAGAATGTCCCCTTGCTGGGCACGACCAAAATCATGGCGATCCGTGCCAAACTCAATCATCAACTTGGCGTTGGGATCCACCGCAACCTCAGGGACAGCACCGCGGCCGCCCTTGGTGATCGCGCCTTTGCCAGCGGCACCCTTGAGAGGATAGCCATCCTCGCCCAGACCAGCAGCGGCGTACTTGGCCTTGCGCTTGATGTAGTCCTTGTCGTTTGGATCAAGAGGCTTGGCGCTGGGCTTGCCCAGCTTGCTCGGGGAGCCTTCATCGGCCTGCTTCTTGGCCGCCTTCTGCCTGGCCGCCGGATCATTGACAACAGGCTTAGGGGTTACGGGCTTGCTCCTGGCCTGGGGGACCTGGCGAGGCTTGGGTGGAGTGCGGTCCTGGGCTGCTTGAGCAGCGGCAGGAAGCAGGAGGAAGAGCAGAGCCGGAGCAATGGCTGCCAGCGCGATGCGGCGGAGATTCATGGTGAAGTCGATGTTCAAGAGGTTTGAATGTGCGTTTCAGGGGCCTTGGGGCCGCAAGGAGCCTCAAAGGGTAACTGAGAAGGGATGCCGGAGTGTCGGATGGTGTGATTCGCTGTCTGGGGGGAGTACGCTTGGGGGCAGAGCCTGTGAGCAGGCAGGTTGAGAAGCGGATCCGGGGGGTGTTCTTTCGGTGACCAGCCTGCTCCGAACCCCTGCCATGGCCCCTGGGAGGGTGAAATGATCAAGAGTCGACCTACAAGCCGCCGACCCTGCAGGACAGGGACAGCACTGATAGTCCTGGGACCCCTTATCATCGGCTTTGGTTGCATAGTTTCTCCACCCGAACCACAAGAGGTCTGGAATGCCTGGGAAGAGGGCCTCTCCAGCCCCCTTGGGACCATCGAAGCCTTCCGCACAGCCCTGCGAGGAGAGATTCTGGTGGCCGAATACCGCTGCTTCAGCAGTGACTGGAAGTCCCGCATGGGGATCAGCCAAGTGGGCTACCGGGAATACCGGGACAGCCTGCTCGCAGAAAGCCCTCACCTGATCTGGGCCCTCAGCCGGGCCAAGACCCGCCTGGAAGAGGGACCGGGCCCAAACCGGGCCACGGTCTGGGCCACCTTCGACGGAACCTGGATCGACTTTTCCGTACGCTTTCAATTGCTACGCGAAGCCTACATGGAAGTTCGCGCCGCAGGCCGCCGGGTGGTCTCCGAGCCCCTCGACCAAGCCGCCACCCAGGTACGCCACGACCCCGACCAGGGCTTGCTCTTCGCCTGGATCCCCGTGGAAGACCTATCCCCCGGGCAGGAAGTGGAGTCGTTCCGCCTAGAGACCGAGTGGCGCATTGACGCCATCGATCTGGCCACAGGGAATGAGTGAAGAATCCTTGGGCAAGGCGCAGGCCTAGCGCACCACCGTGTCCGCGGCTTCGCCTTCACCGCCCTTGCGACCATCAGAACCTTCACAGGTAAGCAGCACGCCGTCATCGCCACTCTTGAGTTCGTACATATTGCCCCAGGGATCGCGCTCCAAGCCGGGACGACCGAGACCCGACTCCAACAAGACCTCAGAACGCATCAACTCGCTCAGGTTGCGCGGGTACTTGCCCGAGGCGCGCTGATAATGGTCTGCGATCAAACGCCAACGCTCCAGGTCATCGGCGACCATGCCCCGGCGCATTTGGGCTTCGAAGGCCTCCTGGGAAGGGGCTGGCTTGGCTGAGATCTCAAGCGGGGGCGCTTGCATGGCATCGAGGGCGCGCAGGACCATGCGTACCACCCTGCGCATCTTGTCGAAATCGATCAGGTGTACCTCGTCCGTGTGCTTGTGATAATCCTTGTGTACATCCGCAAACAAGAAGGTCACTGGCAGGCCCAGATTGTCCGCAAAATTCATGTGGTCGCTGCGGCGCCAGTAGTCATCGGCACTCTTGAAGCGGCGGAAACCCTCCTGCTTGCCAAAGGACTCGATCAAGCGCACCAGCCCGTTGTAGTGCTTGGACACGGAACCATTCTTGGTAGGCGTGATCAGGATCTCGTCCGGCGCGTTGCGGCCGATCATGTCGATGTTGATATTGGCAATGGGACGGCAGCCCGCGGACAGCCAAGGCCGCTGGGTCCAGCATCGGGAGCCCAGGAGACCCTTTTCTTCCGCTGAAACCCAGATCAAGGCCACAGAGCGCTGCATGGGGCCATAGGCGGCCAGCGCATCAGCGATACCCAGCACACCGACGGTGCCGGAGCCGTTGTCGTCGGCCCCATTGTAGACGTTTCCACCTCGCACGCCCACATGGTCGTAGTGGGCACTGATGATGATCACTTCCTTGGACAGCTCCGGGTCAGAGCCGGGCCAGAAAGCGATCACATTCTCAAAGTACCGATGACCCCTGGGATCGGTGATCCGACGCACCTCGCTGGCCTCCGCCCTGAGGCTCTTGCCCAAATCAGGCAACTCGTCCAAGCCGCAGGCAGCCAGGAGCGTCTGGGCCCCGCTGGCTGTCATGGTCAGGGTTGGAAACTCTACGGGCTGGTACTTCATCAAACGACCGACCTTCATGGAGTCCACATTCCTCTTGTGACGCGCCAGTACATCGTCCCCATCCTGAGGCAGGATCAGAAGCCCAATGGCTCCCGCATCGGTCACCTCGCGGATCAAACGGCGCATGGACTTGCCGGTGGATTGGCACACGGCCCACTTGCCCTTGAGGGCGTTCTTGCGCAGGTCGGATACTCGCCCCTCGCCAATACTCAGGAGGTCTCCCTCGGTAGTCAGGTCCCCCATATCATTCATGCGCGAGAACACATAATGACGCCCGAAAACCAATCGTGTCTCGCCAACTGTCAGGTGGCTCGCTTCACTGTCCAGTTGCAGAAAGCTCAGGTGGTATTCAGAGATGAACCCGTAGCGCCCACCGGAATCAAAACCCAGACGCTGCACACGTTCGCGCAGAAAGCGCGCTGCAATCCGTTGTTCGTTGGAGGGTGTGTCCCGGCCGCGCATCTCATCGCTTGCGATGAAACTCAAGTCAGCCTCGAGACCCTCAACGCTCACAGAGTCAAGGCCGCGCTCCAGGGCAGCAGGGTCTTGGATGGTTGCAAGGGCGGAACTGGGAAGGCAAAGCGCCAGCAGCCCAAGCAGGCCGAGGGCGATAGAATCAGGGGTCTGTTGCATAGGTCAATCGGTGTTCGATCCAACATACTAGCGCCTGTGAGCCCTCCAGCCATGTACGAGGCATGTGTGGGATTGCGGCAGGGCACCCTATCCTGAAGCCCCTGCCCCGTCCGTGCCAACCCTGCTGCCGGTGGGCCTAGTGGCCGCCCTTTCCGGGGCTGCCCTTGGCGCCGCTGGAAGACCCAACGGGAAAGCCCCCGGGAGGCCTGGTGGCTGGCCTGCCCGTACCATTCTGGGATCCTTGGCCATCGGGGCCGCTGCGCGCGCGCCCCTTGCCAGCGATTGAAGTCGGCTCCTCTTCCCCGACCACCAGGCTGAGCCGCAGGCCTCCCGTGGGCAGGTGTACTTCAGAGCTGTAGGCACGCTTGTATCCCCGCCGACGGGCCATGACCACATTCGGGCCAGAGGGAACCTGCTCACCGTAGATTTCGAAAGTCCCATCCTGGCGGGAGGTAGCCATCATGCTGCCCAGGGCAACCCACTCATTGCCAGCCTTGGTCTCGACCCTCTCCATGATGCGCACTTGCACACCGGCTACGGGTCTGCCGTCAGCAAACACCAAACCCGAGGCAAGCTTAGGCAGACCCAAGAAGGACACGTTGCCGTACTCGGTCACCCCTTCGCGGGGTTCGTATGACAGGTCCAGGCGGGCGGTGCTGGGAGGCACGCCGCGCTGGGCAAAAAGTTCCAGCTGCACTTCCCGGTGGGTCCCCAGAGTCCAAGCGCGGGTGACGGGCAAGTCGAAGTACCCCTTGCTGTCCGTCGTGATAGGCGCACCGCCTCGGGCCACATCGTCTTCCCTCAGGTGCGCTCGTCCGGTGCGATCCGTCAGGGGTTGGCCGGATCCACTCACCGCACGGGCACGGATAACGGGCCAGGTGGTGTCCCAGACGAGGGTCACCTCTTTGTCCTCACCCGCACCTTGCGGACTTGAGATTGACTGCACAAGATCACGCTTGGCGCCCGTCCCGCTAACCTTGATGACCGCCTCGGCCCCCACCGGGACATTCTCAAAGCGCGCAAAGCCCGCGGCCCGGCGCCGGAACACCTCGGCCTTGAAGACCGTTTCCCCAGTCTTCTGATCTCGAGCAAAATGCCCCAGGGTGATATCCGCACGGGGCACCTGCTCGCCCTCCCCATCCAGAACCCGCACCAACAGGCGTCCCACGGCAGGCATCACCAGACGCAGGGGCTCACGGGGCAGGTTCTTGTGATCAAAACGCACCAGTTCGGTGGCCACCAAGGGCAAGGCAAGACGCACAGCAAACCCGGTCTCGTCATTGCGCGCCCCGATGGTGGCTCCCACCCGTCTGAAGTTGGCCATCCCCGATGGGCTGATGCTCGAGGTCTGATCCAGAGCCCGTGGGTTGAGGGGATCGTTGATGCAGAGCACAACCGGACTGTTCGGCAGGGGCTGACCCTCGGAATCCACCACCAATACGCGCAGATCGACGGCCGCCATGAGGGAGATTTCGTGCGGCGAAGCCAAGGGACCGACCCACTCAAGCCATCCTTCGTAGCCATCCCCAGAGGCGTGAATCACGCCGTTGAGAACTGCTGGAAGAACCGCCTTCCCCTGTTCACTGGTCTGAAAGACCTGACCTCTGACATCCATCAGATCGCGTTTGGCGCTGGTGGAGAGTTGTGCCTTGGCCCAGACGCCGCGGGCCAGGGCAGAGCGATCCAACAGACGCACCTGGGCTCCCTTGATAGGATTGCCTCCCAGGGGATGCAGCACGAATACCTCAAGCGCGCCCTCTGCTGTGGCATCTCCCAGTTGAACTCCGCTGGACATGCGAGCACCGCCCCCCCCGCCGTTCGTCCCCGCCACCGATGAGGAACTTGAGCTTCCGCCCCCAGCCCCTCCCTGGAGGGTAGCGGAGGCTCCGTTTCCGATGGAACTGGCAAGGCCCTGTTGGTCCCCAGAGCCATCGAGCCCGTCCGCTTCAGAGCCGCTGCCGCCCAGGTCCGAGGTCAGAAAGTACACCAGGCCAAGAACAATGGCCGCGATCATGAGGGGTAGGAGACGTTTCATAGGGACCGGGATTGGATCGTCCCGGGGACCCACTAGAATAAAGGAAATGCAACGTGTGGGCCTGGGGAACATCAACTGGGACGCCCCAAGAGGCCATCTGTTCCCCAAGAAATGACTTCTTATCGCTCCTTGCTGCCCTGGCCCCGCCCCTCCGGGCCCTGCTCCCGATGCATGCGGGTGGATTGAAGCACCTGTGCCTGGCTCGCACGCAGACGACCCAGGAGGCCCTGCAGATCCCTGGGAGCCTGGGCCAGATCCTCGAGGACTACCCCGCAAGCGGGACAGGCATGATCCTGCACATGAGTCTTGATGAACAACGCTGCCCCCCCGTCCAGGGCACCGTTCTGCCAACGGGCAAGCCAATGACGAGCAGGGCATGAAACCCCGCTGGATCGCCAGGTGGCGGCAATATTCAACTCGGAGGAACCGTCAGCCGCCAGGGCCGCCAGGGCTCCGGTCAGGTCCCCGCCCCCCTCGCGCTCCTTGGCCAACGCGGCCAGTCGCTTCAGGGCCCGGAACTTGATCCCCGCCACCACGCCCTCATCGCGCAAGCCAAAAGCCTCGACCAGATCCTTGTTGCGCCGTCCCGCCAACAGCAGGGCTTCCATCACGCATAGACGATCGAAAGCCTGAGCAGCCCAATTCTCCGCCACCCAGGCAGCCAGGATCTCCGCCAGCAAGGCATTGCCCCGGTCCACCAGATCATCCCGGCGCACAAGACTGCTGGGGCTCGGTTGGACCAAGGGCAAGGCGTCGAAGAGGCCGCTCTCATCCTCGTCTGCCCCGTAACCAAAACCTTTGCCGCGCGTGCCCCGGCGAAGTTGATCAATCGTGCGGTTACGGCAGATGCCAAACAGGTACTGCTCAAACTGGAAGGCCCGGTCGAAACGACCAATGCCCCTCACGGCACCCAGAAAAGTCTCCTGGAGAACATCTTCACGCATGTCGGGGTCCCCAATGCGGCGACTGATATAAGCCATCAGTCGAGCTGAGTAGAGCTCCTCCGCTCGGGCCCACTGACCATCGTCAAGGGCTTGCAACTGGTCGATGTCCAATTCGTCGCTCATGGATCCCCTTGCATTGTCTACTGCATCAGGGCCAAAGCCACCAGAGTCAAGGTGAAGCCCACCAAAAGAGCGACTCCACCCAGGAGCCCTTTGCGCGCAAGCCGCTTGCGCAGGGTGGGGGGACCGGCCCCGGGAGCGTCATGCAGAAACTTGCGGCGCAGCTCGGCCACCCGTTCCGCCATGGTCGTTCCCGCCAGTTCCCGCTTTGCCAGATGTCCTCCCCGGCCAGCCCACTCCCCAAGGCCCAGGGCATCCAGCACGATCTGATCCTCATGGGAGGCTCCCTGGCCCAGACGATCCAAGATGTCACGCACGGTCTGAGGTCGGTCGGCCGGGTCCAAGCGCAAGCAGGCCCGGGTCAAGTCTGCCAGGGGCACGGGATAGTCCTCAGAAAATGACGGCGGGTCGTCCTTGGTGCGCACGACCAGACCTGTACCTCCCTCCCCGGCGTAGGGCAACTCACCCGTCAGGCACTCATAGAGCACCACGCCCAGGCTGTAGATATCGGCCCGATGGTCCGCCCGGGAACGCAGGATTTCGGGAGCCATGTACTGGGGGGTGCCACGGCCCATGCTCAGGGTCTGACGTCCATCGGCCAGCAGCTTTGCCAGGCCATAGTCCCCGACCTTGGCAATGTCCCCGCGCAAGAAGATG
The DNA here is from genome assembly GCA_012960475.1 of Planctomycetota bacterium. GTDB lineage: Bacteria > Planctomycetota > UBA1135 > UBA1135. The sequence goes on along the minus strand of DUBE01000066.1, from coordinate 45,337 downwards.
TTGCCCGGCTTGAGATCAAAGTGCACCACACGGCGCTCGTGCAGGGCGGACACCCCACGACAGACCTGCACGAAAATAGTCAGGGCATCGCGCGGATCGAGGGGGCCCTCGGCCAGTTCGTGGGCCAGGGTGCGTTCGCCCCCAAAGCCCATTACAAGATAGGGCACATCCAGCACCAGCCCGATGTCCTCGATGGAGACCAGGTTCTGATGATCAATGTCAGCCAGATGGCGCACATGTTCCAGCTCACGGGCCACCGCCTCGTCCTTGCCCCCGTCTCCGAGTTTCAAGAACTTGATCGCCAGGGACTTGCCGGTGGAGATCTTGCGCGCCTTGTAGGCCTCGCCAAAGGCGCCACCCCCCAGCCTCTGCAAGATTTCATACCCCCCTACGAATTCGGGCTTTCGCAGTTGCAGGTAGAATTCTTCCCAATCAGCCATGGTTGATCAACCCCACGTAGCCCTTGGGAGCGCGGGTCCCATCAGTATAGAGCCCGCCCTACCACGGCAAAAAGCAAATCGCCATGGGTGCTTCCCCTGGGCATGTACGTGCCAGGACCTCAATTGGCTCTTCGATTGGCAAGCTGACCACATACTGCCTTGAATCCTCGCCTGCGCGCAGGAATCCGCCCTCACAAACAAGCAGGAGACAGTCTTCCTGGCCCTCGCAGAGTACCGGATGAACCGTGCCTGGAATGCCAATCAGAGCATCCACATCCCCACCGATTCGCACAATGCCCCCCGGACCCGGATACCACAGCAGGAGACCTCCGGCGCCCGCCACCTCGGCGGGATCCTGGGGTTCAAGGCGCAGAGAAGCGGAAGCCGGATCATTTCGTTTGACCTCAAAATGAGTGGACTCCCCCAGGCACAACTGGAGGCCCTGGGTCAGGGCGACTGTGGAATCCACAAGTTGGCCCTCTGCATGGGCAGTCTGGCCCGGCATCAGACGCAACAGCCAACCCTGGCCCCCATGAAAGGACTCCGCCACAGTCAATTCTCCATGCATGGGAGCCAGATCCCCATGGATTCCAACCTGGGCACCTTCTGCTCCCGCGTGCCCCAGACTCGTACAACCCCCCAGCAGGACACGCCAGTCCCCGCCTTCGTCCACGGTCATGCGAAAGCGCGCAAGAGGCTGATTCTGCGGCCGCGCTCCCTGCACCTCGGGAGCCTCTACCCCCAATACCTTCTTCGTTCGCTGCCGAGCAAGCTCCGCCCGCAGGCGTGCACTCGCCGGAGCGGGCTTCGCCCCACCGGCGTCTATGGACGGCGAACCTCCCCAAAGCCGGGTCAGCCAAGCGCGCGCCCTATTCAAGAGTCTCCTCGGGCTAGCTGCCGACCACGATGCCCACACCCGATGACGAAGCTCTGAAGTAAGCCTCGCGGGTATGCAGGAAGAGATCTTCGCGGCGCTTGACGGTGGGATGAGGACAAGCGCTGATGCCTACCGCAAGATCCATGGGATCTCCCACCAGATCGCGCAAGCCCTGAGCCTCTGCCTGCTCGCGCACGCGCTGGGCCATGATGCGCGCCCCATCAGGTCCTGTGTTCGGCAGCAGGAAAAGGAAAGAGCTCTCATCAAAGCGTCCGAGCACATCCGTATCCCGGGATGCGGCCAGGAAGATGCCCGCCAGATCCCGCAGGGTGGCGTCGTCCGCTTGACCCTCGAAGCCCAGCATGACGCAGGAAAGAGGCTGGGCGAAACGCACGGCGCGCTTGAATTCCTCGTCCAGCTTGTAGTTCAGGAAGGCGTAGTTGAAGAGCCCAGTGGCCGGGTCGCAAACCGCCCGGGCCAACTTCGCATCCGGTTCGCCCGTGCGCAGGTCCACTAGGAGGGCCTCCGGAAGTTCGTTCTTGCTGGGATCCAAAGGACCCCGTTCCGCCTCGGGCAGAACCGGGCGCGGGCCCGCAGAGCTCTCCAGGGCCTGGGCCAGACCACTGCGAGTAAGCGGCCGTTCAATGATGCCAGTCGCGCCCGAAAAGCGGGCGATTGGGCCAGCCATCTCATTGGCCACTTCAGTGACCACAAAGACACGGCAGCGGACCTTGCCCACCATGCGCCTACAGGCCTCGTATACGTTCTCGCCGCGCAACCAGGCATCCATGAGAATCACATCTCCGGGAACCGGAGGCCTTTGCAGCAATTCTCCCACACTGGACACCGCGTCCACTTCCCAACCATTCAAGGCAGCCACGGCCGCTCGGGCATTGGCGCTCAGTGATTCGTCGGTGCTCACCACCCGCAGAGTTCGAAGTCCATCTCCCATAGTCGTTGCTCTCCTATCTTGTAACTTGGTTGTTGTTGCTTTGTCTTGTGGTCCTGGTCCGGAAGCTGTCCGCTCAAAGTCAGCTCGAAAGCTCTTCGAGCCACTCGCCGGGCATGTCGTGATTGGAATAGACGCTCTGGACGTCATCATTGTCCTCAAGTGCATCGATCAGTTTCAAGATCTTGCGGGCATCATCTTTGGAAGTGATCTCCACCGTGTTCTGGGGGATGTAGCCGGTCTCAGCGGAAAGCAGCATCAGGCCGCCCTCCTCCAGGGGAGCCTTGACGCTCAGGAAGTCCTGGGGCGGCGCCAGGACCATGGCCACCCCGTCTTCCACGGATACATCTTCAGCACCGGCCTCCAGGGCCACTTCCATGACCTTGTCCTCGTCCACCGCTTCGCCCTCTTCGGGACTCATATCCACCAAGAAGATCGACTGGAAGTCGAACAGGAAGGCGACCGACCCGCTGGCGCCCAGATTACCGCCGTTTTTCTCCAGAATGAATTTCACGTCAGGTGCCGTTCGGCTGCGGTTGTCAGTCAGGCAGCACACAAGCAAGGCGACTCCTCCAGGGGCGTAGCCCTCATAGATAAGCTCCTCAAAGGCGTCCCCGCCCTTGTCCCCGGCGCCGCGCTTGATCACGCGCTCCACATTATCTTTCGGCATATTTGCCGCCCGAGCCTTCTCCAAGGCGTACTTGAGCTTGAGATTTGTCTCAGGATCGGGACCGGCCTGGCGAACGGCGGAGAGAATGTTGCGAGCGATCTTGTTGAAGATCTTGGCTCGTTTGGCGTCCACCGCGTTCTTGCGGTGCTTGATATTTGCGCTGTGACTGTGACCGGCCATTCTGGCGTGAGGGGCTGAGGGTCTGGGAAGGGTCTGGAAGGGCAGGTGGTCCCCTCCTCATGAGCCCCACAGATAACAAAATGAATCCCCCGGTTCCGAGAAGGAACCGGGGGACTCTTGAAGAGTTGTCCTTGGGCAGGCCAAGAGAGGCTCCAAGCCCAGGGGCCTGGAACCAATCCAGCAATAAACTAGCGCTTGGAGAATTGGAAGCCCCGGCGCGCACCACGGCGGCCGTACTTCTTGCGCTCTTTCATGCGCTGGTCCCGGGTCAGGAGGCCATTCTCGCGCAGGGCCTCAAAGGTGGCCGGATTGATCTTGAGCAGGGCCCGGGCCAGGCCCAGGGAAACAGCTCCTGCCTGACCGGTGGTACCCCCACCGTTCACATTGCAGAAGATGTCGTACTGGGAGCCGGATTCGGTGCAATCCAGTGCTGAAGCCACTGCTCCGCGTGTCTGGTGGGTGCGGAAGTACTCGTCAACGGGCTTGCCATTGATGATGAAAGCGCCTGCGCCAGGCTTAAGACGCACGCGCGCGGTGGCAGACTTGCGTCGGCCAAGGCCCCAGGTCCAAGGATTGGTGACGGCCATAGTGAATCGAAAAGGATGAGTGGGTTGTTGGTTTGTTGAACGCGCCGGGTCTAGAGAGACTCGACCAGGGTCGGCTTTTGAGCCGCGTGAGGATGATCCGGGCCGGTGTAGACCTTGAGGTTGGACAGGATACTGTGTCCCAGACGCCCCTTGGGCAACATACGGCGCACAGCCAGTGTGACCACATCGGTGGGCCTCCGCTCAAGCAGATCATCCACCGTACGCACGCGACGACCACCGGGATAACCCGTGTGGTGGGCGTATTCCTTTTTCTGCCGCTTGGCACCGGACAGCTGGGGCTGCTCGGCATTGATCACGATCACATGGGTGTTGCCGCCCTGGCTGGGGGTCCAGGTGGGACGGTCCTTGCCAATCAATCTCGTGGCAATGGAGCTCGCCATACGACCAAGCACATGCTTGGAGGCATCAAACAGAAGCCAGCGTTCTTCCGTGTCGGAAGCGCAGACGTGGGTGGTCTTCATGGGGCCAGGATAAGGGGAGCCAAAAGGCTGGTTGCAGGAAGTCGTGCCGAGACATTTAGACAGGAGCCGGACACACAGAACCCACCGCCCGGCCAGCATGCCGTCCGGAAGTGGGCGCAAGAGGATAGGCATGCCCCCCCTCCTGATCAAGTCCCAGCCCGATTATTCAACGATCCAAGGGCCTCCGGACGGGCCAGCGGCCCAATTCCCCGAATCCCACCATCCGCACCCAGACCGATTCCGCACGGGGATCGCCGCCCCCGGGCCCCGTCCCAGCCACCCGGGCCAGCAGAATGCCACGCCCCTGGGGCAGACCCGCAGAAAGCCAGCCCGGGGGTGCCGGACCAGGCAGCGGGTCTGGCAAAACAGTCCCCAGGGCCCAGGGACCGTGGTGGATCCAGGGATCATCGCCGCCCCCCGAGAGCCCACGGCTCCAGACCCGGGCCAAGGTACCAAAGCCCAGCAGGTCGGGCTGCAGGATCCCAAACAGTCGACGGCATTCAAAGCTCGCAGCCAAACGGGTACCCGCTGGAGTGCTGACCTGAATCAAGTCCCCACCACCCGCTCCCCCCGAGCCACCGTCATCGACCATGAAGTTGATGGGTGTACTGCCCTGACCCGGAGCCAGGGCCGGAGTCAGGACTCGCAACAGGCTGCTCTCTTCGGGCAGGATCAGGCTCGCGATCCCCGCATCGGTGCGCAGCCAGCGAATGTTCTGACCCTCGCGCTGGCCCTCAAAAATCCTGAGGGCCCCAGGGGTGGTTGGTTCCGTGCGGGGCAATAGCACCAGAGTCAAGGCTCCCGCACTCCCCCAGACCAGAGCCCAACGCGGTCGTCGTCGAAGACCCAGCCCCCCGACGCCGGCCAGGACCAGCATCAAGGCGGCGCTCAAACCCAGCCGACGCACAGGGGGAATGGGACCGGGCGCAGATCGCGAATGAAGGAACCCGGGCAGAGGAGCGTTCTCCACTAGCCAGCTTTCCACATCAGCTGATCCTCCTCCGCGCACGTCGATCTTGAGTTCTCCTGCACGTGCCTTGGAAACTGGTACCGGCAAGGTCAATACCCGGGATTCACCCCCCAGGACCTCCCCCCGCCAAAGAGTAGCCCCCGCGGAACCGCAATCAAGGCGCACCTCGCTCAGAGGACCCTGCACTCGCAACTCAAGCCGGTGCAGACGATTGTCTTGAGGAGCAAGCCCAAGGCCCAGGAGGATTCCCAGCAAGAAGATCATGGACTTGTCTTCTGGGGCAAGCGCACCAACAACCAAGGCACAAGAGTCAGCCAGGGTGCATCCCCCAGACCACTGGGCAATGTGGCACAAAAGTAATTCTCAAAGGGGCCCAATTGCACCAAGGCCTGCAACCAATCCGGTCGGCTGTTCAGTCCGCCCCAGGTCCAACAGGCGGCCAGTGTCGCGGGCAATATCAAGCAGCCCCACCAGGCGAGTTCATAGGAATGGACCCGGGCGGGACTCCTGGAATTCTCATCGGCCGCCCGGTGGGCTCCGTCGGCAAGCAAGGCGATCAACAAGAGGGCCAGAATCAGTTGCAACCCATGGACTTGAAACCCCCTGCCCGGGTCCAGACGTGTGGCCGCCGCCAGGCCGGGCAAGGCACAACCCAGAACGACCCCCACGGACGGCGGACGGCCCCCGGGCAGACCCGCCAACAGGAGCCAGGTCAGAGCCACTCCCGAGAAGCGCGACCCATCCCCCAGGAGATGCCCCAAAGGACCGGGAAGCGCCAACAACAAGCCCGTAGCGCACAATCCGAACATCAGGCGCAACATGCCGAAGATGCCCCTCCAAGCCCCGCGCCAATGTTCACTTACCATCCCTCTCGGGAACATCCCAACGCACATCCAGGACCCTCCAATCAGCGCCTTCGGCAGCGTCCAGGAGCCCTTCCACAGCGTGCTCCCATTTGATGCGGTCGGGCAGTTCACCAGGCCCCCGTTCGAGGGGTGCATCACCAAAGGGTATCACCCGCTTGCCCTCCAGACGAAGGACCGCTCCCCCGGGTAATCCGTCCGGCGCAACCCCGGCGCTTACATCGAAAACCACGCGTCCAAAGAGAGCGCGCTCATCGGCGTTGAGATGTTCCCGAAAGGGGCGCACCAGAGAGAGGGCAGAGAGCAACAGACTGTCGGAGCTTGGCTCCCCAAAGGATGGAAAATCCTGTTCCCACTCCAGAGGAGTGGGCACCAGCACGGGCAAGAAGTCTGGTCCCCTTTGATGGGGCGCATAGCTCCCGCCGGGTAGCAAGCTCCCATCCGCAGCAATGGGCCAAAACTCTTGACCTATTCGTACGCAAGCAATCGGCTCCGCAAGACGAACGCGCAGGGTCAGACCTGCGGGCCAAAGCACTTCACCCGGCTCCACCTGCGCTACAAAGGGCAGGGCCAAGATGTCCGCACGCAGGGCCGCGCGCGCTTCGTGGTCCGTAACCAAAAGGGCCCGGTGACGCAGCAACAAGTCCTCGAGTTCCTGCCGCCAGTCCTGACTGAACCAGGCCTGCCCATGGTGCAGCCGGTAACGCGCCAGATCCACCCGAGCCACTCCCCGGTCCAGGGCGCTGCGCTCCAACAGTACCGCCCCGATACCCACAGCCAAAATGACCAGGGCCACAGGAACCCAGAAGGGAACCGCCCCACGACGAGGGGAAAGCTGAGCCCGAGTGGGCATGTGGATCGGGCGCACCATCATGGAAACAAGGGCCGCGCCCGCGCACGCTGGCAGTATCCAGCGGGACGGGGCGTGTCAGCCCCCGCCGAACTCAGTTACGAGCCGACATCAGGGTGGGCTCGGTGCTGCGCAGCGACCCCATGCTGGAGCCCGCACCCAGGCAACGGGTGGCCTCCTCGATGAAGAGATCAAGAGTCGTCTGCATCTCAATGACCTCGTCGCGGGAGAGGCTGATACTGCGGCCACTTGACTGAGCATTGAGCTCGTGGCCCAGCAGGCGCGAGAGAACCTTGAGGTGAGAAACCTGGCGAGTGAGGGGCTGTACGCTGCGGGATTCGATGGACATGTGTGTATTGCTTGGTGTGGGCGGGGTGTTGCTGCTCGAGTGGAGCTGGCCGGGTCTTGCTGCAGAGGGTTGTTCCGCGGCTCCTAGAGTAGTTAGATAACGACTTGCGACCGCCGTCTCAAGCAAGACGACCCCATTGTCGGCTAGGAAGTCATTCATTTCTTGACCGCTTTGCCTGGCCCCCTGCCCATGCCTGACCCCAACGAGCCCCTCCCCTTCGGGGTGATGCCAGACGATCTGCCCCCCCGCAAGCACCCCAGGGCAGGGGAAAAGCCCACCCCCACAGACGGAGACGAGGAATCTGATGCCCCAGCTTGGACCCCTCCCAACCAAGAGCCAACGGCCTCCCGCAAAGAAGAGGTTTTTGACGACAAGGGCCGGGTGATCCAATGGGGCAAGTTCACTCTGCAGCCCTTCCAGATCAAGGCCATCGAAGCGGTACGAGCGGGCCAGAATGTGTTGGTGGCCGCCCCCACAGGCGCGGGCAAGACCTTGGTGGCAGAGTACGCCGCCCTGGATGCTGTGCACCGCGGGCGCCGAGTGATCTACACCGCCCCGATCAAGGCCCTCTCCAGCCAAAAGTACCGCGACTTCAAGGAGGACCCCAATGTGCATGTGGGCATCATGACCGGGGACGTGACGATTTCGGCCCAGGCCCAGGTGCTGGTGATGACCACCGAAATTTTGCGCAACGCCATCTTCGAAAACTCCGACCTGGTGGAAAAGGTCGAGTATGTGGTCTTCGACGAGGTGCACTTCTTGGACGATAGAGAGCGCGGCATGGTCTGGGAAGAGTGCCTGATCTTTCTGCCCCCCCACATACGCTTGATCTGTCTCTCGGCCACGATCTCCAATGTGACCGAGTTGGGTGCTTGGATCGGGGAAGTTCGCCCCCAGAAAAGCGTGGTGATCCATGAGGAACGCCGACCCGTGCCCCTCTCCCATTGGATGCACTCCGAAGCGTCGGGCACCTTTGATCCAGGCCGCTTGAAGATCGCCCGCAAGAAAGCGCAAGAGATCCTCGACACAGAACGCAACCAGCGCCGCGGTGAACGGCGACGCAGACGAGGTGGAGGGCGCGGCCGCGGTGGCCAACGACCGGCCCCGGACCGCCCGGACTCCCGGAGCCTGATCGATGAACTGGTGGAGCAGGACCGCCTGCCCGCCCTGGTGTTTTCGTTCAGCCGCAAGGATGTGGAACGATTAGCACACCAAAACCAACGCCGGGAGCTGCTCAACTCGCAGGATGTCCAGCGCATGCACCAGTTGCAGGATGAGTTGCTCGCAATCTTCCAACTGCCGCGAAAATTCCTGCGGGGAGAGATCATGCAAATGGCCCTGGGAGGGGTCGCATACCACCATGCGGGGCTGTTGCCCGTGCACAAGGAACTGGTTGAGCGCATGTTCACCGCTGGTCTGATCAAGCTGCTCTTCACAACCGAGACTTTTGCTTTGGGCATCAACATGCCCGCGCGCTCAGTGATCTTCAGCCAGTTGCGCAAGTTCGATGGGATCAGCTTCGATTGGTTGCGCACACGGGACTACCTGCAGATGGCGGGGCGCGCCGGACGCCAGGGCATCGATCCCAAGGGTTGGGTCTACTCTGTGCTGGGCAACCGCGATCTGGTGGAGGCACCTCTGGAGCGATTGTTCGCGGGCAAACCCGAGCCAGTCACCAGTCGCTTCCTTCTGTCCTACTCAACTATCCTGCACCTGGTGGAGGCCGCCGGACGGGATCGATTGCAGGAAGCTTTCGATTGTTCCTTCGCCCAATTCCAGGCTCGCGGAGGTAGCAAGAAGGCCCGCGCTCACCAGCGTGATGATCAACGCCGTGCGGTCAAGAACCGGTTGAAATTCCTGGAATCCCTGGGGTACTTGGAAGGAGAAGAGGTCAGCCCACGGGGCAAGATCGCGCGACTGCTCTCGGGCCACGAGGTCCAGGTGACCCAATTGCTCTTCAGCGGCTGCCTGGAGGAAATCTCGCCCCAGGGTCTGATGGTGATCTTCGTGGGGCTGATCCACGAAGAACGCGGCCGCTTCCGGCGCTTTGTTCCAAAGAAGCTATTTGGCGATCTACGAGGAGAGGCAGCGGCGATTCTGAGCCAGGCCGGACGCCAGGAACATCGCCTGGGCATCGAACCAGCCATCAAGCAGCCCGACTGGGGCCTGACGGAAGCCGCAGTGGCCTGGTACGAGGGAGCCCCAATGGAAGAACTGGAAGACCTGATGGACGCCACCCCGGGAGACTTCTGCCGGGTCCTGCGCATGTCGATCCAATTGATGCGCAACACGAAACGAGCCATTGATGTCTCCTGGGACCTGGGAGAAAAACTCGACGAAGCGGTCCTGGCGATCAACCGGGACGAGATCGATGCCCGGCGGCAGTTGCGGCTGGGGTAGCCGGGGCAGAGCATCTGGTACAGGATCAGGCGAGCCTGAAGCCGTTTGGGCCGAGTCAACAGGCCCACCACGCCAGGCCCCTGAATTCCCGGGGGCCGACGGAACCGGAACTGTCCGGCAGTCCTGGAATGGGAGCCAACCCAGGCAGCACCCGCCCGCCAGGTCCGACCCTCTGGAACCCGAATGCCCCCTACGTGGCTCTGAAACCCAGGTTTTGAGCTTAATTTGCCCAGGAATCCTGTTACTCTCAACGGCTCAGTGGTATTCAACGTGGAACCCAATACCTGATACTGACGCAGTCTCCTGGCCCCGCCCGTAGGGCCAAACCTCCCTCCAGCCCATGTTATCCGCCCTCGTCCTCAGCCTGAGTGCATCCCTGCCCCTGCTGATGGCCCCCCAGGTTCGGGCTCCCCAATATCGGCCAACCCGCGTATCCGCTTCCAATGCAACGGCCCAACCGGTGCGCTTGACGGCCGAGGACAAGGTTCAACTCGGGGCGACCTACTACGCTCCCAAGAAGCTCAACCAGAAGAACCCCGCCGTATTGTTGGTGCATGACGCGGGACAGGATGCAAGCCAGGTGACGGACATGGCCATCGCCTGGCAGAAACGAGGCTTCGCGGTTCTGGCCCTGGACCTGCGCGGGCATGGATCCAGCAGGAGCGAACTCTGCAACTGGAAGACCTCCAACCCCAAGCAACGCGACGTGCTCTGGGCCATGGCCAAGCGAGATCTGAACGCAGGCAGCGCTTACCTCAAGGGTCGGCGGGAAGTGCACCACTCACGCATCATCGCCGCGGGCAAGGGAGCCGCTGCGGGTTTGGTTCTGGCCCAGGGGATCGACGATCCCGATCTGGCCGGAGTTGTGCTGATCTCCCCTCCCAGAGGGAAGGACCCGACCTATGGCTTCAACCTGTCCAAGCAACTGCGTGATTTGGAAGGTCTCCCGACCCTGATTGTCTGCGGGCGCGAAGGGCGCAAGAATTGCACGGTCCTGGCGACTCAGGCCCACGAAGCCAACGACGGGTATGAGTACATCACCGTGACCCCGTTGCGCTGCGAGGCCAAGAAACTCCTGCAGGACCGCCGCCTGCACGGGAGTCTGACCACCTGGACGAAGAAGCTGTTCACGTCCTCGGACTCCTAGGGCGAGCAGACAATGGGCCCCGCTGGGACCGTCCCTGTGGCATAGTCATGGCCAAGCATGCGGTTGTTGAGTGATTTTGACGGAGTCTGGACCGACCAAACGGAAGAAGCGCGGGTCGTTCGCGAGGCATTTGTCGCGGCGGTGGCGAAAGCCCAGGGCCAGGACCTGGACCAGAGCCAAAGGGAATACGAGAGCTTCTTGGGCGAGATCCTGGCCCAGCCACACCACAACGGCTGGGCTCCCCACGGTCGCCTGACCGCCTTCGTGGATGAAGATCCCCTGCTACAGACCTCGTCCGTGGGTGCCTGGCTCGATCGAATGAGCGAGCCCTCGGAGAGCGTAGCCCTTTGGCGCGAGGCCGCGCGTTCCCTGGGACACACCACAGTCAGCGAACTCGCCAACGAAATCTTCGGCAGGGCCACCCGCGAGCATCTGGCCCAAGGCAACCACGCCCTGGTGCCCGAGGCGCGCGAAGTGATGGACCAACTGCTCCAACGCGGGGTCGAGGTGGTGGTGGTCTCGAACTCAGACACATCCAAGCTGGCCAAGCTCTTTGAGAACATCGGCCTGCGCCCGGATGTGGACCTGCGCCTGCGTGGTGGCGCGGGCAAGTATGTGCTGGGGGACACGCCCAGTTCTCTTTCCCTTGGAGGCCGGCAGGTGTTCGTGGACCGGCCGCGCTACGCGGCCCTGCTCCTGGAAGAGAACCCGGATCTGGTGATAGGAGATGTGACTTCTCTTGATCTGGCCCTGCCCTATTCCCTGCGTGCCAACGGCCAGCTCAAGCCCTCCCTGCAGCTCATCCTGCGCCAACACCCCCACACCCCGGACTGGGTGCTGCCCAAGGGGCAGAAAGGCGCAGACGATCGAGTCCTGCATGACCACGCCCTCGATGGACTGCGTGGATTGCTCGGACACCTGGAATAGCAAGGACGATCCTAGCGACGTCCCAGAGCCTTGACCGGAGACAGGCGCGCCGCGCGCCAGGCGGGCAGGCCGCCACCCAAGAGACCCAGCACCAGGGCAAAGAGGATTGACACCAACAGCACCATTGGGGTCACCCGGAAACCGAAGGCGACCTCGGTAAAGGTCTGGAAATTGGTGGTGCCGGTCTCAATGCCATTGATGGGCCAGACCATGAGGCAGCCAGCGAGGCCGCCCAGGAGACCCAGGAGCAAGGACTCGAACAGGAATCCCAGCGCAACGCCCACGGGCCTGAACCCCGATGCCAGCAAGATACCGATCTCGTGGGTACGATCCGCCAGGGCAGCCAGCATGGTGGTTGTGGCTGTGAATACAGCGGCAATACCCATGATGACTCCAAGGAATGCTCCCAGAAATTTCAGGACCGCGCTCAACATCTCGGTCTGACTGCTGAGGCTCTCCTTTTCGCTCATCACCTGAGCGGGGACGACCTTGTCGTTCTTGAGCCGGGCAGAAATACCAGCGAGATCGCTACCGGGTTTGAGTTGGGCCAGTACTCGGCTTGGCCCCGTGCGCTCAAGGCATTCAAGAATCCGATCCAGGTCGCCCCAGATCTCCGACCCAGAAGGGCCCTCGGACTCAAAAATGCCCACCACAACAAAGGGCGTAGTGTTGAGCACAATGGTCCCGCCCAGGTCACAGCCCCGGATGCGTCCGACCAGAGAACGCCCCACAATCAACTCGTCCTGGCCCGGATGGAACTGTCGGCCTTCAAGCAAGGAAATCTCGCCCGCGCGAATAGTGAGGGTCCCAGGTTGCACACCGCGGATGGGCACATTGGTCTCCCCACCGGTGGAGACCCGGCGCAGTCGCACGGCCAGATAGAGTTCCATGCTGGCCAGGGGTTGCCCGTCGGCACCGACGGCAATCTCCGGCACGGTGTTGATCAGCCTGCGGCCCCGCTCGCGGCTGATGACGCTGTCTCCTTCTCCGGTGGCTCCCGGACGCAAAAAAACCGCCAGGTCTTCACGCCCGGCCTCGGTATAGAGGCGTTCGAACCCCTGCTGAAGGGCCAACACTCCAGCGACCACCGCCACCGTGGCGCCGATGCCCAGCACAGTCAAGAGAGTCGCCGTGCGCCTCACGAACAGCGAGCGCAGGTGATAGGAAAAAGCGATGCCACCCACGATCAGTCCCTCCCTCGCAAGGCTGCGATCACAGTCAAGTTGCGCGTAGCCAGGGCGGGAAGGATTCCCGCCACCAGCCCTGCCAGAACAGTGACCAAGAACGCCAACCAGAAGGTCTCGGTCTCAATCCTGAAGCCCGGCATGATGGCACTCGTCGCGCCGATCACCCCTGGCTCGATGGCTTTGGCCAGGAACATCCCAAGCCCTCCCCCCACAAGAGTCAGGAAAAGGCTCTGAAAGAGCAACACGCTACCGACTCTCGAGTCTCTGAAGCCCAGGGCCTTGAGTACTCCCACTTCCCTGCGTTGTTCGCGAACCGCCATCAACATGGTGTTGATGCAAGCCAGCAGCACCGCTGCCAGAACTCCCCCGCCGATGGCAGAGACAAAGAAGGGGATGTTGCCGAACATGGAGACGAACTGGGCCTGGAACTCGCTCTCGGTGGTGGTCTGTACCCGTTGAGGGCCATCCATGAAGAGTTCATCCACCGCCCCCATCACCGTTGAAGGATCCGCATCGTCCTTGACGCGCACCACGATGGCGCCCACCCCTGGAGATTCCCCGGGCTTGGTCAGAGTCTCTTCAAAGAGCTTCCAATGGAAGAACAGAGTGCGATCGTCAAAGTTGCGGGCGCCGGGTTCATAGATCGCCGCCACTTCGAATTCCCAAGCCTTGTCGGCCCCGTCGGGATGGGGAAAGAGGGCCCCGGTAATGGGCACCACATCCCCCACCTTCCAACCATAATCATCGGCGATACCGCGCCCTACCATGCAGCAGTTACGGCCTGCCACAAAAGCCTCAGCCGAGCCCTCAACCACCAGGAGTTCGGGGTACATCTCCACTACCTCTTGAGGATCAACCGCAAACTGGGCGAAGAAGTTCGACGGGTCTTGGTAATAACCCCCAAACCACTGCCAACGGGCCACGTTCTGGACACCGTCCACCTGGGCGATGCGATCGGGATACCAGGTAGGCATGCCCACGAACAAACTGACCGCCGATTGAACCCACAAGCGATCATTGCGCGCGGTGGTCGCGGTGGCTTCGAGAGTAGTGACCAAGGAGCGCAGGATGCACAGCAAGAAGATCGCCACCGCCAAGGAACCGATGGTCAGCAGTGTGCGCAGGGAGTGACGCAAGAGCTGGCGAGGAACCAGGCGCAACAGACTCATGCAAACGCTCCAGGAGGATCCTGGATCTGAACCTCTTCGACCCCTCCAAGGCGCCCCTTGTCCAAGTGCACAATGCGCTGGGCCCGGGCCGCCGCCGCCGGATCGTGGGTCACCATCAGCAATGTCTTGTTCATTTCCTGGTTCAAGCGCTGGAGCAGGCTCAGGACCTGATCAGCGGAATCGCGATCCAAGTCTCCAGTGGGCTCATCGCAGAGCAGTACCTTGGGGTCAGTAACGATGGCCCGAGCGATGGCCACCCTTTGTTCTTGACCGCCCGAAAGTTGACTGGGTCGGTGCTTCGCGCGATCAGCAAGACCCACCAACTCCAAAGCCGCCAGGGCATGTTGTTGTTGTTGTTTGCGGCTGAGGGGAGTCAGAGCCAGAGGCAAGGCCACATTCTCCAAGGCGGAAAGCACCGGAATCAGGTTGAAGCCCTGGAACACAAAGCCCACCGAACGCGCCCGCCAGGCAGACAGGGCCGCCCCGCGCAGGCCTCCCAGATCCTGCCCCGCAACCTGCACGGAACCCGAATCCGGCAGGTCCAAGCCCCCCACCAGATTCAGCAGGGTTGTCTTGCCCGATCCCGAAGGCCCCATCAGGGCATAGAAGTGCCCCGCCTCCATAGTCAAATCCAGTTGGTCCAGCACCCGCAACTCTTCCCCGCCCCTCTGATAGGTCTTGGTCACACTCTGCAAATGAATTCCGTCACTCATGAATCTGTGCTCTTCATCGGGGTCAAGTACCTGGCGGGGCCAGGTGGAGGTGCCGCATGCTAAGGAAGAGGATGGGCACATCGCCAGAGCAGCCCCCTCTATTTCCCCTACGACTGGACCAGCACGCGATCCCCATCCTCAAGATCGGGAACGGGATTGAGAACCGCCTGCTCACCGACCTTGAGCCCCTTACGCACGCGAATACTCTTGCCCCTGCGCTCTTCAACCTCCAAGCCACGGAACACAAGACGCCCTTGTTGCAAGAACAGTGCGCCTTCTTGTGCCCCTCGCTGCACCAGCACTGCGGCTGGCAGCCAGACCCCGGGCTCAGAATCGGTAGCCGACTCCGCCAAGGCACCAAAGACCACGCGCACGCCCATGTCCGGGCGCAGGCGTGAATCGGAATCAAGAATCTCAAGGCGCACTTCGATGGTGGCCTTCTGACGATTGGCGGTGGGCCAGATGCGGTCCACTTTTGCGGCCAGGGGTTCTGTGGGGAATGCGTCCAGCAACAGGGTCGCGGGGGCACCGATCTTTACTGCCGAGAGCCTCGTCTCGGACAACTCCACCTGCACTTCAAGGGAATCGAAGTCCACCATGGTGACCACTGCCCCACGAGAAGAGTTGCCAAGAGAGTTGGGGCTGACGACCTCCCCCACTTCGGCGTCTTTGAGCACCACGATGCCATCGAAGGGCGCGCGCACGAACCGCTTGGCCAAAGAAGCCTGGGCCCGGTCTCGCTCCGCGGCACGTACGGGCACGAAGGCCTGGGCTCGCATCCAAACAGCGCGAGCGATTTCTTCTTGGGCATGGGCTGCTTGCACCGCCACCTCGGCGCTGCGCTGACTGGCAAGGGCTGCTTCCTCGTCCGCCCGGGCGCGGGTCTCTTCGGCCTGGACCTGATCCAAGCGGGCGCGAGTCTCTGCCCCTTGCTTTTCCAGTTCCTGCACCCTCTTGAGGTTCTGAGCCGCAAGCAGTGTCTGGGCCCGGACAGCCTGAACCCCCGCCGCCTTGACGCCAAGATCTGCTTCAGCGACGGTTATCATGCGCTCGGCACTCTTCACCCTGGCTTCGGCTTCAGCCACACCGGCATGGGCTTCCTGCACTGCTGCCTCGGCGCCGCGCAAGAGGGCTGCCCGTTCACGATCATCCAAGCGGGCAAGCAGGTCCCCTCGCTTCACTTCAGATCCCTCCTGCACGAGCATTTCCACAATCACTCCGGGCTCTTCGGCCGACAGAGCCGCACGGGTACGAGCCACTACATAGCCGTTGCCAACCACCCCCCGAGCCTGCACTTGGGCCGCGGGGTCGGGAATGTAGGCCACAGCAATTGAAACCCGCGGCAGGGTCCAAGCGTCCAGTTGTTGGAGGAGCGGACGCCGAAAGAGCCAAACCATCAAGAGTGCAAGTCCAAGCACAAGCCAACGGCCTAAGGAGGGCCCTGATCCGCCGGCCTGACCGGGGACAGGGGGTTCGCGCTCGATGCGCAGGCGGTCAAGATCGGAACTCATAGTCAGAGATCTAGCACAAAGAAATGGCTGCTGGCCGGTATCAGTGGTCTGGCCAGGGTCCCGGCGCACCAAGGATAGCTCCGGGAGCAGGGCGCAGGTTGATGTGTTTAGGCCAGCTGAGTTCGGGTCTGGTGATTCTGTGGCGCATCGGGCACCGGGCACGAGCAGAGAAAAGCGGGTCCTTGCCCCAGGACCATGACCCTCGCGGCTCGGGTCCGACTGAATCTTCTGGATCCCGATGGCCCTCGAATTCAGAATCTCCTTCAGCCACAAGAGCCATCCCAGCGCCCACTTAGCGCGCACCCTCCCATCCTCTTCCCTTGACTGCCTCCAACGACGAGTCCGAGTTATTCCCGACCCTGGCCGCCCATTCTGAAGCGGACTCGGGAGGTTCCAGCACGGCACCCGGCAAGGACGATGCCGACGAATGGCAGCGCATGGCCGCCAGAGAGGAGTTCGAGCCACGTACGGACCAAGGCGAATTCCTTGAAGCGATTGCGATCGAAGCCTGCAACGCCCCAGCAAGCGAACCTGTCACCCTTACCCCCACAGAACAGCTCGTCGCCGCAACCGACAAAGTTCGCAGGGTCTGGGGCCACGACTCCCTACGCCCCCAGCAAGAAGACGCCATGGCCGCGTTCCTATCAGGGCAGGATGTCCTGCTTGTTCTTCCCACCGGCGGCGGCAAGAGCCTCTGCTATCAGGCCCCGGCCCTGGTACGGCCAGGATTGACCCTGGTGGTCAGCCCATTGATCAGCTTGATGAAAGACCAGGTGGACGGCCTGCTCCAAAGCGGCGTGCGCGCGGGGATGTTTGCCTCCACCCAGGACCCTGAGGAGCAGGCCCTGGTTCAGAGGCAACTGAACAGGGGCGAATTGGACCTGCTCTATTGTTCTCCCGAACGGCTGACCCTCCCGGGTTTCGTCCCGCGTCTGGTGCAGGCAGGCTTGTCGGCCATCGCGGTGGACGAAGCCCATTGCATCAGTCACTGGGGCCACGACTTCCGCCCAGACTATCGTGAGCTCGGAGATCTGCGCCAGCACGCGCCCGGGGTACCCATGATGGCGGTGACGGCCACGGCTCCTCCACGGGTGCGCGAGGACATTGCGGCGCAGCTCAACCTGCAGCAGCCAGTGCAGCTGGTAGGCGATTTCGACCGACCGAACCTGACCTACCGGGCCCAACCCCGGGGGCGTCTGTTGACCCAAATACTGGCCGTAATTCAACGCCACTCAAAAGAAGCGGGCATCATCTATGCCCTCAGGCGCACGGATACCGAAGACCTGGCCAGGGATCTTGCCAAGGCGGGCATTCGTGTTGGCGCCTATCACGCAGGCCTCAGGGCAGCCAAGCGCAAAGAGGTACAAGAGGACTTCTTGGCCGAGCGTCTCGATGTGGTAGTAGCGACCGTGGCTTTTGGAATGGGCATCGACCGTTCGGATGTGCGCTTCGTGATCCACGCCAGCCTGCCCAAAGGCATTGAGCAGTATTCCCAGGAAACAGGGCGTGCGGGGCGAGATGGCCTGGCAGCGGAGTGTGTCTTGTTCTACGGGGGCTCGGATCACCACACCTGGAAACGACTGATGGAGCGCAGTGCGGAAGAGGCCGCAGCCACCGGCCTGGAGAACGCCAAGGAGGAATTGAACGACGCCCTGAAACGGTTAGGCCAGATGTGGGGCCTCGCGGCCTCTGCCACCTGCCGTCACCGCACCTTGGTTGAGCACTTTGGGGGCGCCTACAGCGACCACCATGAGAGCCCGGGCTGCGGCGCCTGTGATGTGTGCCTCGGCGAACTCGAGACCCTGGACGACGCCGTGGTCGTGGCCCAGAAGATCCTCTCCTGCGTGGTCCGTTGCGACCAACGCTACGGAGCCGCCCATGTGACCGATGTATTGCGTGGAGCCAAAACCCAGCGGATGCGGGACACGGACCATGACAAGCTCTCGACCTATGGGCTCTTGAAGGAACTGAGCGCACGGGAGTTGCGCGGCCTGATCGACCAGTTGATTGCCCAGGGCCATTTGGGAGTCGCTTCAGGCGAATTTCCCACCCTCTTCCTGACCCAGAGCGGCGCGCGTATAATGAAAGCCGAGGACGAGGTCACCTTGCTGAGACCCAAGCGCCCGGCAGCATCATCCAAGCGCAAGGCCTTGCAAATCGCCCTGGACGACACACCCGTAGCTCAGGATCTGTTCGAGTTGCTGCGCAAGAAGCGCCGGAAGCTGGCCGCCGAACGGGAGATTCCGCCCTATCTGATCGCCAACGATCGCACCCTGACCCATTTGGCGGCGCACCATCCCAAGACCGAGGGGGAGTTACTGGCGACTCCTGGGATTGGGGAGAAAAAGGCCCTGGACCTGGGCCCGATCTGGCTGAAGATCATTCGGGACTGGTTGAGCACCCAAACGGACTCCTAGGGGCGCAGGCCCTGTCCCGTTTCGAGAGCGCAGAAAAGGCCGGGGAGAGCAGCAAGCTCTGTTTCGAAACACTATTGCCATGACCTGAGTCACCTCGGCGCTGACTCGGCGTTGGTGACCAGATCAGTGCTTACAGAGCGCGATCAAAGAGTCAGACACGCCGGGGGGAATGTGCTCCAAAGGAACCAAGGGGGTTCACGGAGACCTGTTCACTCCATGCGGGAGAGAGCTGAAAGGCAATCGAACGCAATGGCGATCAAGTTCTTCCTCTACCCCCGATTGCAAAAACAATGCATTTCCGATTCCCGCGCCTCCTTCTCGCCTCTCTCCTGACCGGCGCTAGCCTGCTCGCTTTGGCCACAGCCAAGACTCCCAGTTCTGACGCGCCAGTCTCCAAGACCCCCGCCCGCCACCTGCTCGACGCACTGGGCGATCCCGCCCCGGCCGCGACCGGCAACGATGGGGATGCACCCACCCCGGTCCCGGCCCCGATTATCCGTTCACGCTACGGCAAACTGGAACTGGCCAATTGGCCCTCCCTGATTTCAAGCAGGGTCCACAGGCGGGTGGAGTGGATCTGGCCCGTGGCCGAAGCCATGGGTGCGCGCATCGACATCCAAGAGGAAGGCCGCGTGGTACTGCTGACCTCCCAAGAGCGCCAGTCCAAGGTACGCCGACGGGCCTCAGCGATTCGCCGCACGGTGGCTGCCTTTGATCAACTCTTGCCCTGGACTGCACCAACTCATGTGCCTACGGAAGCAGAGCACCAGGTGCAAGCTGAGCGCCTGGTCTTCAGCAACCCCGAACCCGTGATCATCATCGCCTGCGACGACGAGGACTTTGAATTGGTCCAGAAAGAGCTGGCTGAACTGCAGTCCCAGCCGGAACGATCGGATCCCTATGGCAGTGATGATCTGGATCTCTATGTCAGCGTCTTCGTGGAAGAGCCCAAGGGCGTGACCCGCTGGAATTCCAGCAACGCCCTGACCCACCACCTGACCCGGGTCCTTCTGGCGGAGCGCTTTGGGCGCCTGCCCGAGTGGTTCTGCGAGGGACTCGCCTGCCACATGGAAAAGGAACTCACCGGACGCCTGAGCGCCCTGCCCCACCGGCCCAAAGAACTCAAGCGCACCACCGCCGACGGTTGGGATCGGGAACTGAAAGCCCGCTACCACAGGGACAAACAACAGTCCGTGAGCATGGTGGCTCTGGCGCGCTTCCGTTGCCTGGCTTGGGAGGAAACCACCCTCTCGGAAGCCACAGGCCTGATCGCCTTCCTGGCTGAGCATCACACCGAAGAACTGGCACCCTTCACCGCGAACCTGGCCATGAAGGTGGACATCGTTTGCAGCGGGGTGAATACCGACGGCAGCGTGAATCCCCTGGAAGGGACCTATCTGACCCAGATCATCCAAGCTGAACTCATGGCCAACCACTTCGGCCCAAAGGTGCTCGACGAGTGCGCACGCTCTTTCCGCTCTGGCGGACGCTACCGAGCTCCCCGGCACTAGACACGATCCCAAAACTTTGACCAAGGAGGCAAACTCATGCTTGCCTCTCCAGCCCCGCAGCCGGACAATCCAGGTTCGGATGCGGGTTCTTCAATTACAGGTCAATGGCGATACGCTGGAAACCGCAGCTCCCGTCCATTGGACTCTGCTGGAGGTTCTGCGCTATCGCTTGGGGCTGGTGGGCTCAAAGCAGGGTTGCGACAAAGGAGACTGCGGTGCCTGCACCGTGTTGCTGGACGGCAAGCCGGTCCTGTCCTGTCTGACCCTGGCGGCCAACGCAGTGGGCCATGAGGTCACCACGATCGAAGGGCTCGCACCCAAGCCGGAAACGACCTCGGAACCCGCGCTCGACCCGATCCAACGAGCCTTCGATGATTGCGGAGCTTTGCAGTGCGGCTTCTGCCAGCCGGGGATGATGCTCAGCGCCCGAGCGCTCTTGAACACAAACGCCCACCCGACCCGAAAGGAGATCCAGCAGGCCCTCTCTGGAAACCTCTGCCGCTGCACGGGCTACACCCAGATTGTGCAAGCGGTGGAGACCGCTGTGGCCCGGGTCTCTGGAAAAACGGAACCCGATTGTGCCTGGGTAGCTGAACTTGCAAGGGATCGCGCTCAGATTGATTCTGCACCCAACGAAGCTTCACCAAGCAGCACCACCCCCGGTCCGGGAGCACCTTCATGAGCGCCCGCGACCAACATGGACTGGCTGCTCCCCACGGTGAATTCCAGATCATCGGCAAGCCTCAACGCAAGATCGATGGGGCCACGAAGGCCAGAGGCAGCGCCCTCTACACTGACGACCTTTGTCTGCCGGGGATGCTGCACGCAAAGACGCTGCGCAGCCCCCACGCCCACGCGCGCATTCTTTCCATCGACACGAGTGCAGCCCAAGCCCTTCCGGGTGTACACGGGGTGATCACAGGCCAAGACATGCCTACCCCCTATGGGGTCATCCCCTGGACCCCGGATGAGACCGCTCTTGCGGTGGACAAGGTGCGCTTCATCGGAGACGAGGTGGCCGCCGTGGCTGCGGTGGACGAGGACACAGCCCTCTGCGCCCTGGACCTGATTCACGTCGAGTACGAACTTCTGCACTCCTACCAGAGCCCTCAGGACGCGCTTGAACGCAATGAGCCCGCGATCCACAAGAACAAACGCGGCGACAATGTGTCCAAGCGCGTGCAGCTCGACTTCGGAGAGGTGGACAAGGCTTTCGAGACCAGTCCCGTGGTGATCGAAGGGGATTATTCCTTCCATGGTTCCACCCACGCGGCGATCGAGCCCCACTGCGCCCTGGCCCAGGTCGACGGGAACGGGCTCTTGACCCTCTGGTCCGCTACCCAGATCACACACTATGTGCACCGCGCCCTGGCATCAGTGCTCGACCTTGCGCCCCACCGCATCCGGGTGATTCAGCCAGCCATCGGTGGAGCCTTTGGTGGCAAGAGCGATCCCTTTAGCTTGGAGTTCTGTGTGGCCAAGCTGGCCCAGATCACGGGCCGACCGGTCAAGATGCTCTGGAACCGGGAGGAGGTCTTCTACGCCCATAGGGGACGCCACCCCATGGACATGCACTACCGCACGGCCGCAGATGAATCGGGCAGAATCCAAAGCGTAGACGCGAAAATACTGATCGATGGAGGCTCCTATAGCTCGTTTGGCCTGGTCACCACCTACTACTCGGGCCAATTGCTCACCGGGCCCTATGACTTTCCAACCTACCGCTTTGATTCTACCCGGGTCTTCACCAACAAGCCCCCCTGTGGGCCGAAGCGCGGTCACGGTTCCGTGCAGCCGCGCTTCGCCTTTGAGGTGCAGCTGGATGAGTTGGCTGTACAACTGGGCATGGACCCCATCGAGCTGCGCCGCCGGAACAGCATCGGACCGCAGACTATGACGGTCAACGGCCAACGAATCACCTCCTGCGGTTTTGATGAATGCCTCGAGAAAGTCGAGCGGGCCAGCGACTGGAAGTCCCGCCGTGGAAAACTCGAGCAAGGCCGAGGACTCGGAGTTGCCGGCTCCATGTACATCTCGGGCACCAACTATGCGGTCTATCCCAACGACATGCCCCAGGCGGGAATTCAACTCAAGGTCGATCGCTCGGGAGTGGTGACCGTGTTCTCAGGGGCCAACGACATCGGTCAGGGATCGAACTCAATGGTGGCCTATGTGGTAGCGGAAGAACTCGGCCTGACCCTCGACATGCTGCGCGTGGTGGCCGCGGACACAGACCTTTGCCCCGTGGACCTTGGGGCCTACTCCTCGCGAGTGACCTTTATGGTGGGCAACGCAGCAATTGACGCCAGCCGCAAGCTACGCAAGCTTGTGGTCAGTTCCCTGGCGGAGCACTGGGAAATCGAAGAGCGCCGGGTGCGCCTGGTCGGCGGTGAGGCTCTGGATCTGGAAGACCCCACGCGCCACATGACCATGGCTGAAGCCTTCCAAATCGCCGAAGTCAAGCACGACACACTCGGGGCCACGGGTTCCTACAACACGCCGACACTAGGGGGCGACTACCGCGGAGGGTCAATCGGCGCCTCGCCGGCCTACTCCTTCAGCGCCCATGTTGTGGAAGTGGCGGTAGACGAGGAGACCGGTCACCTTGATGTCCGAGAGGTCTGGTGCGCGCACGACTGCGGCAAAGCCCTGAATCCAACCCTGGTAGCCGGCCAGATCGAGGGCTCGGTGTACATGGGCATCGCCGAAGCAATCTATGAGAACCACCAGACCAATCGCTTCGGCCTGCACGCGGGTCCAAGTTTGTTGGACTACTCCATGGCCACCACCCTTGACACGCCCGAGATCAAGGCCCTGATCGTGGAGAGCCTGGATCCTGAAGGCCCCTACGGAGCCAAAGAAGCGGGCGAAGGACCCTTGCACTCGGCGATCCCGGCCCTCTCCAATGCAATCTTCGATGCCGTAGGGATTCGCCTGCGGCATCTGCCATTCACCCCGGAAGTCGTGCTGCGAGCCCTGCGAGAGAAAAGGGAGGCCGAAAGGCAAACCGCCAGCCCAGGAAACAACCCCTGATGCTGCGCCTGCCTCCATTTCAACTGGAAGAGCCCAAGAGCCTCTACGCGGCTCTGGTCTTGTTGGCAGAAGCCAAGGGCCAGGCCATGATCATCGCCGGTGGCACCGACCTCCTGCCCAACCTCAAGCACCGCCTCTTCGAACCAAAACTGCTTGTTTCTCTTGCCCGCATTGAAGGCTTCGTTGGTATCGAACTGCAAGAGGATGGCGCCCTGGTGATCGGCCCCATGACGCCTCTGGCCCAGGTGGCCGCTTCGGAGTTGGTGCAAGAACGAGCCCCTGCTCTGGCCCAGGCTGCATCGCTTGTGGCCGGGCCCCAACTACGCACGCAGGGAACCCTCGGCGGCAATGTGATGCTCGACACGCGTTGCCAGTGGTACAACCAGACTTACTTTTGGCGCCAGTCCCTGGGGTATTGTCTGAAGAAGGATGGCACTGAATGCCACGTGGTCAAAGGAGGTCAAAAGTGCGTAGCGGCGGCGAGCAACGACACGGCTGCGCCCCTCATGACGCTCCAAGCCAGTCTTTGTTTTGAACGCCTGAACGAGAAACGCGAGCTACCCATCAGGGACCTGTGGTCCTCGGACGGAATCTGGAACAAGCGCTGCGACCAAGATGAACTCTTGACCAGCATTCGCATCCCTGCCCAGGAGGCAGGCCACCGGGGTGCCTACGGCAAACTCCGCACCCGCGAATCCATTGACTTCCCCCTGCTGGGAATCGCCGCGCGCATGACACTTGCAGATGACGGCACGGTCAGCGACGCGGAACTCTGTGGGGTGGCGTTGGCGGCAAGGCCTTCTTTGGTACGCGGAGTATCGGAAGCCTTGACAGGCACGAGACCAGGAACTGATGAATTCACCTCCGGCTTGGAGAGCGCCGCCCAACTCGCCTACAAGCAACTGCGCCCCGTGGACAATGTGCCCGGCTCTGCCTGGTACCGCAGGGAAATGGTACCGGTTCTGGCCAAACGCACACTACAGGCTGCGGCCCGGGGCGATGGGCCGGTGCACCCCCTCTAGGCCCCCCTGAATGGGCGCACCCGCAAGCCATCCAATTCAGCGCTGGTGGAAAAACAAGCGAATCCCAGGGGCAGGCAAGGAAGCATCTCCGGGCGCACACTGCAGCGCACCCCCTTGAGGTCCTGGGTCAAGCGCAAGTCTCCATCAAGCCAAAGCCGCACGCGCTCGGACTCCACGACCAACCGCACCGACACCGTCTGGTCGGGCGGTGTCCAAAGATAGAAACAGGTCGCGTTCACAGAAGCGTCATCCCCATCCAAGCTGGAAAACCCACAGGTGGCGCCCCCCCATCCCCCGAGGATCAGGGTCAAGTGCCCCTCCCGCACGGGAAATGTCAAGCCACAGAAAAAGTCATTGCCCACCCGTCGACGGCAAGTTGCTTCAAGTTCAAATGGAACCTGGGGCAGGGTACCAGTGCGCGTGATCCCAGTCAGAGGATAGCCCGTGTTCAAAATCAAGGTGTCTTCCCTCAGCTCCAGTTCTCCCTGGCCCCCAAAGGCAGTGGCTTGCCAACCGGCTAGAGGATCAGTCGAAGCAGGATCAAACAGCACTTCCCAGGGCCGACCCGATTCAGGAGCAGGACCTGTGATGCAGGCCGAAGCGAGGCATGCAAACATCAACAGCAAGCCGATTCCCCCGGCGTCCAGATGCCCTCGATGTTCTTGATTCTCTTGCACAGAAAACCAGAATAGCAGAGCTCTCCATGCGCTCTTGTGCCTAGCACAGATCTTTAGGGGAATACCCCATGACAGAAGTGAATCCAGGAACCAATCAGGAACCCGGGCGCCCCATTCGATACCCTGCCCCCCCCAGTAATCCCCACTAGAACCAGCACAACCCCAACAACTATGTATGGAATGGTAAACCGGGCCCTCAAAGGCCTGATATCCGAACGCTTCGGAGAGGCTACCTGGCAGGAGATCCGAGCCAAGGCCGGCGTCGAGGTGGACGAGTTCACGTCCATGTCAACTTACGATGACGCAATCACATACGACCTGGCGGGTGCCGCCAGCGAAGTGCTGGACACACCGATCGAGGACTTGCTGCGGGTCTTTGGACACTACTGGATCGAATTCGCAGGCAAGTCTTCCTACGCGATCCTGCTGGAACAAGCGGGAAAGACAGTGGGAGAGGTTCTAGGCGCCCTCGACGAAATGCACACACGGCTGGCCCTATCCTTCACGGAGTTGCGCCCGCCTAGCTTCCGAGTACTGAGTGACGATGGCGAGACAATCATGCTGCATTACGAGTCCTTCCGGCCAGCTCTTGTGCCCTTCGTCTGTGGACTGATAGAAGGAGTGGCGAAGCGGCTCAATGTGCAAGTCACGGTCACACTTGTGGAGGCCAAGAGCGAGGACAATCCCGCGGACCTTCTGCGTATCCAGGTACTCTCCACCTAGGTCACGGAGCACTCTCCCACTCACAGCTCAAGAATATCCAGGGTTCCAGACTTCCCATGCCCCCCACCGCATCTGCAGTGCTCGACTTTGCGAGCCCCTTCCACCTGCGCTGCGATAATAACTGGAAGATCCTCGGCGCAGGCCCCAGTCTCACTGCGCACATGTCCAGCGACCCCACCGGGAAGATCTTCGACGATCTGCTGGAGATCATACGGCCTGAAATCAGCGATGCATCCGGTCTCAACCAACTGGCAGGACAACTGATCCTGATCAGAGTCAAGGCCACCAAGCTGAACCTGCGCGGCCAGTGGCAGCAATTGCCGGACCTGGGCCGGGTACTGCTCTGCTCTCCCTGGATCACCAGTGAAGAGCAGATGCGCGAGACAGGCATCAAGCTGAACCAGTTGGGACCCCAGGATGCCTCAGGGGACTATCTCATGCTGCTCATCGCAGCGCGTCAGCAGGCCCTGGATCTGGAGAACCTGACGGAAAAAGCCCAGGCCAAGGAAGCCCGTCTGGCTGCGATAGTGGAGCACATGGCAGAGGGGCTCCTGCTGGTGGATCCAAGAGGTCGGATCCAATCTGCCAACCCAGCTTCCTGTCACTTGCTGGGGAGTACTGCCAAGCGTATTGAAGGCAGCCAGGTCAATGACCACCTGATACCCTTGCCCGCGGCTGACGAAACCTCCGGCGTCACCGAATGGACCGTCAATCGCGAGGACAAAAAAACATTCAAGGCCCGCGGTTCGCAATATGAAATCGACACCTCCCATGGCCCGCGCGAAGTAGTCCTCTTCAGGGATGCCACCGAAGAGGAACGCCTGCTTCATATGCAACGCAGCTTCCTGTCCATGGTCAGTCACGAACTGCGCACGCCCCTCTCTGCCATCCAGGCTTCCCTGGCCCTGGCGACGGCGGGATCCCTGGGAGAAATCGCACCGGAGGCCCAGGAGGTCCTGGAAATCGCTGTCCGGAATGGCAAACGCCTACACCACCTGATCGATGATGTGATCGACCTGGAACGCCTCCAGTCAAGTGCCTTGCCCATGCAGTATTCCACGTTCCAGAGCAGCGAACTTGTCCTCAAGGTGCAAGAAGGACTCACCGCTCTGGCCGCAGAGGCAGAAGTTGAATTGATCTTCAAGGACGCTGCCTTTGAAGTGCGCGCGGATCCCGGACGCATATTGCAGGTACTGATCAACCTGGTGAACAACGCGATCAGACACTCTCCAAGACAGGGCGCAGTCCATGTGTGCCTTGAGAAAGACGAGGAATTGGCGCGTTTTCGGGTGACAGATGAGGGCCCCGGAATCTCAGCCGAGCTTCGCTCGCGGATCTTTGATCGCTTCTACCAATTGGACCTGGGTGCAAATCAGCCACCAGGAGGCGCGGGCCTGGGCCTGGCCATATCCAAGCTGATTGTGACCCAGCACAAGGGCGCCATCAGGGCCGAGCAGGGGCCTGACGGGGTGGGCAGCACCTTTGTCGTTGAAATTCCCTTGGGAGCAGAGTAGGAACTAGGGCAATGAAGGTCCTAGTAGTGGACGATGATCCCGACATGCGCCGACTTCTGAGTCTGGCTTTGGGACATGTTGGCGGCATGGAAGTAGTAACCATCTCTGGAGGAGAGTCCATAGTCGAGGCTGTGGCCGCCGACAACTTCGATGCAGTCGTGCTCGATGTGATGATGCCTGTACTAGACGGACCTCAGTGCCTGGCGCTCCTGCGGGCCAATGAAAGCACCCGGAACATTCCCGTTGTCTTCCTGACTGCCAAAGGTGACACCGAAGACCTTGACAACCTTCGTGAGAAGAGCGGTTTCGAAACTCTTCGCAAGCCATTTGACCCCCTGACCCTGGCAGAAACCTTGAGGCGCATGCTGGGTAAGGAGTAACTGACTCGGACTTTCTCTAGGGGCAGAACTGGACCTCAGCCCCGTTGGCAAAGTTGAAGGTCGAACCTCCAAAGCCCGGGTCCCGGAACCAGAAGGAGAAGTACCAGGTCTCGCCGTTGCTGATGCCGCCACCAACGGGCAGGCTGGGGAAATCCAAACCGACCTGCGCGCCGCCCAGTGGGTCAATCACCAGCACGGACAGGCGGAAGAGGGAGCCACCCACACAGCGCACACCAGCACCCGTGGGCACGGACGCGGCGGCGTCTCCGTAGTAGAACAGCCCGAACTGGCCCGGAACCGCGCCAGAGACCATCAAATCGAAGTTGTTGTTGTCCACATTCTGTGACCCGCCTACGGACATGAATGCGCCCATTCCGAAGGAGTTGGGTGAGCCAACACAATAGGTGCTGGGTGCAGGACAGGAGGAAGGATCCACCAGGTAACTCGCCTCGAAATCATCAAAGGCGGCTTCCACCACCGAACCGCTCGCAAGGTCCGAAGCCCGAACCCTGAGACGCATGTTGGCGGTGGGGGTCAATACGCTGGCAACATTGATCGAGTGCTCGAACCAGCCTCCGGTGGTCTGGTTCCCACTGGGACCCACGACTTCGGCAGCAATCCAGCTGGCTCCTCCGTCGGAGGACAGGTCGATCAACAGAGTGTCTGCCTGAGGTGCGGCTCCAGTCTGATTGGAATACCAGCGCCAATAGGTCAACTGCTGAGCGGTACCCCCACTCAAGTCAAAGACCGGACTGATCAGAGTAGTGGTGCCCCCGTCCACATCATTCTCGCCCAGGGAACCACCGTTGCTGCCCTGGCCCGTAAACCAGCAATTGGTCCCTACAGTCGTGTGATCGTCCTCGGGCTGAGCGGCAGTTCCAATGGGATTGCCAACCTCCCATGTGCCAGTGGTGGCATCGTTGGGGGCGCCCACGCTCCAGCCGCCGGCGCCGGACTCGAAGTCATGGTCGGCCACAACCACCCGGGTGCCCACATTGAAAGTCAAAGGATCAGCGCCTGCCCCATCGGGGAAGGACCCTGATTGTCCACCCGAGTCGGTTCCCGAGATGTAGTAGCTGACGATCGCCGCCCCCTGAAAGTCAGGGATCTGGGCCTCATAGAGGTCAGGCCCCACAAGCGTCATGGGGGCCTGAAAGTAGCCCGTGCCGCTCCAACTGTAGTGCAGCATCGCTCCCGCCAGGGGCGGGTTGATGCCCGCCACAATAGTGGCCTGCACTGTGTAGGGTCCCTGGTTGTCCGGCACATCCGGTAACTGTGTGACTCCGCTGATCACAACGAAGGGCAGATCGTAACCCGGGAATCCCTGGGCCAGGAAACCACTGTTGATCTCTTGGTAGTTGGGGGTGCCGTTGCCTATGGCTCCATCGTCATCATCCAGGGTCAGCCACTGGATCTCGATGATCGAGTCGATCTGGGTCTGGTTGTAGCCGTTCATCCAACCCATGAACAACTGGTCCGCGGTCTGCCCACCGAGCACATTGCCCAGGTTGCCTTGCAGGGCCGCACGAACCTTCCAGGCGGCGCCCATCCAGACCTCGCCATCCGCGTGCACCTGACCATAGCAACCACCGTTTCCATCACCACAATACTGACGGGTGTTGGTGCCGTTACGAATCTGGCCAGTACCGTTGAAGAAACCGTGCCCCACAATGGGCGTGTCGTAGATGTACATGGCCCAGACATCCGAGTTGCCCTCGCCCATGCCATCCCCACCGTTGCCCGTGCTGTAACGAGAGTTCAACCAGTGTCCCAACTCGTGGGCAACAACATTGGAAAACGCGGTGTTTGAGCAACCGCCCCCAGAAGTAAAGAAGTTGGTGGAGCTGCCATTATAGAATGCGTTGCAGTTGTCATTCAGGTTGACGTTGGAGACCACCGTGAAATCTCCATGGGTGTCACCAGGGGAGGTGCTGACTATAAAGTCGCGCACAACTCCATTGTGGATGAAGGCGTTTGCCTGGGCAGTCAAGAACTCTGTGGGGCTGGAGTTCATCACCAGGACATTGGCCTGGTTCGGCTGGACATTGTTGAAGCTGACCGAATAGTCAATTCCTTGGTCATTGTTGACGTTGCTGTAGTCCCCCAGAAATGAAACCGTCAAGTTGACTGCTGAGTTGACCCCGGAAATATTGAAGTTGCCGTCCGCGTCCGTGTCCACAGTGCCAGCGCTACTGACCACGCGCAGGAAGGGCACCGGCAAGGGAGTCTCGCTTGTGACTGTGTCGTTGGATCCGATCCCGGCGGTGGCCAGACAGTCGATGCGACCGGTCACGTCAAAGAGATTGTGAATCGCCTCCTCCCGGCGCAAGAAGGCACCGTCATCGGCCGAGATCATGTAGATCGCACCCTGGGGCTCAAAGCCGGATCTCTCGGCGAGCACCTGCACGCGCCAAGCGAGTCGACCATAAGCGCGCCCGTGGTCCTCGAGACGCGCAAACAAAAGTTCTGGCTCGGAAACCGAAGTGGGCGTCAAGCGGGTCTCGGCCCGAAAGAAACGCTGAGCCCGAGCAATCGCCGCGGTCTCATCGATGGACGGGGAAGAGGAAGCTCCGGTCAAGCCAGGCAAGGTGGTGTTGGCAAGGGAGAGCAAGGACCCCTGGGTGTTGAAGAGAGCATTGACAAAACCACCCTCCACCGGCACGCCGCCGATTTCTTGACGCAACTCAACGCTCATCTTGTCCGTGCCGTTGGCCATGCCCAGGGGCAAGAAACTAACCTCACCATTGACCAACTCGCCCGGGTGGATCCCCAAGAGAGGACCGGCTTCGAAAGTCCAGGCCCGGGTCAGGCCGAACCAATCGCTCTCGTCTGCGGGCTCAAAAGGCGCAGCAGCGTTGTAGCCAAAAAGGACTTCAGCTTGACCAGTGCCGCGATCCCAACGAACCTGCCACTCCTGCCCGTGATTGGTGCGCCAGACTTCAAGAGCAGGTTCCAGTTGAGGGAAGTTGCCATCAAGATCGAAATCCGATTGCAGGGCGGGAAGCAGGAGAAGGGGAATCAGAGTCAGGCTCATTGGAACTGGGGGTCAGTCGAAAAGAGAGGGTCCGGGATTCAGAGACGACACATGAGTATCCACGGTTCCCATGGAACTCGCCGCCGGGGCCAGGGGCCCCATCCGCACCAGCATAGTGTGCCCTCCACATAGCTTTCTTGCAGCACTAAGTCTCCATTCACTGCACCTGCCAGTCGCTGCAAGGCACTCCCGGACACGACCTGGATAGGATTCAGCGTCCCCGAGCCTGGACAGCATCGAGAGCCAGGGGCTCTGGGACACTGGTAGCGGGGGTCTCCACTGGCGTTGCTTCTGACCCGTCGGCAGCAGGCTGCGAAGCCTCCACCATCGGCGAGAGTTCCAAGGGCACGGGCAACCCCACCGTTTGCGGTTCCGCAGCAATCACCCCCTCAGGAGTCCCACCAGCCTGCAGCCCCAATGCCAGCCCCACGCCGAGCAAGGCGCTGAGCCAGGGGAACGAAGATGGAGCTTTGGGCCGAGAGAGCATGTCGGGATCGTTTGTAGCAACTCGGCCCCCCTGAACACCAGCCCCCTGGGGGAATCCCGCCCAAGCCCACAATCCAGCCGAGCCCGGAGCAGAATCAGGGGCGCCGGGCCCCTATGCTGCCCCCATGGCCAGAAGCCCCGGTGCCCCTACCCTGATCCTGATACCCACCCCTTTGGAAGCACAGGGCCTTGAGCGCGCAGGGGGCCTGGGTCCAGGCCGGGGTCTGGTGGAGTGCGCAGGCTTCGGACCACTCACTGCCGCCGCGCGCTGCGCAGGATTGATCGAACGCCTCAGCCCCCGCCGGGTGCTCCTGCTGGGCATCGCCGGAACCTTGGACCCAGACGCGCTACCCGTGGGCACGGCACAGCAGGCGGCGGAGGTCCTGCTCGACGGAATCGGCGCCGGGGAAGGCCCCGAGCGACTGGGTCCTCGGGCCATGGGCCTGCCCCAATGGAACCCGGGAGAGGGCGCCCTTCCCCTCTTTGACCAACTCTCCCTGGAGGGCGGTGGGGGCCGACTCCTGACCGTCTGCGCGGCCAGCGCAAACCCCACCCAAGCTCTTGAACGCCGGGAACGCTTCTCCGCCCAGGCGGAGGATATGGAGGGGTTTGGCGTCGCCTTGGCCTGCTCCCTGGCCGGTGTCCCTCTGACCATCGTGCGCGGCATCTCCAACTGCGCGGGTGAGCGGGACACAACCAGGTGGCGCGTGCAAGATGCTCTGGCCGCCGCCCGCAGACTGGCTCTGGTGACTCTTGAGCAAGAAGCCGACGGAGAGGGCTTCCCTGCCCCATAAGACTTCCCCGTGACCTCCCTGCACATCGGGCTCTCCACCTGCCCCAACGACACCTTCCTCTTCCATGGCCTGCTTACGGGCGCAGTGCCCACGCCCGGCTTGGAGTTGCAGTTCGAATTGCTCGACATCGAGAACCTCAACCAAGGACTGCTGGCCGGACGCTTTGATGTGGCCAAGGGTTCTTATGCACTGGCCCTCTCCCAAGCGGACCAGTTGACTGTGCTGCCCGTGGGATCCGCCCTTGGTTCGGGCAACGGTCCGCTCCTCTTGGCGAGGGAAGAGGGCTTGCTGCCAAGCCCCGGACGGCACCTCCTGGCACCTGGGGAACACACCACTGCAACCCTGCTGTTGCGCTTGTTTCACGGACAGGAACTACCCCACATGCGAGTGGAGCAGGTGCTCTTCTCCACGATCGCCCCGGCCCTCTTGGCAGGGAACTGCGACCTGGGCCTTTGCATCCACGAAGGACGCTTCACCTTCCGAGAGCAGGGACTGGTGTGCTTGGAAGACCTGGGCCAACGCTGGGAAACCGAAACCTCGGAACGCCTGCCCCTGGGTGGATTGTTTGCCAGACGCGCCCTGGGCGGGGATCTGCTGCAAGCCCTGACCCAAGCGCTACTGACCAGCCTGGATTATGGGCTGACCCATCGGGAGGAAGCCCTTTGCAGCATGCGCAAGTACGCCCAGGAACTCAGTGATCAGGTGCTTTGGCAGCATGTGGACCTCTATGTAAACCAGTGGACCCGAGACCTGGGGACCGAGGGCCAGCGAGCGGTGCGGATGCTGGGAGAACGGGCGCAAGCAGCGGGGTTGATGCCTCCGGCCAGCAAGCTCGAGGTGTGGCAGCCCAAGCAGGGCGCCTAGGGGCCAACCCCAACCCAAAAGGAACGCGCACATCCCCCCGTGGTGGGGAACGCGCGCGATGCACTCAAATCGGGCCCCTGGGGACCCTCTTCGGCGTTCGAGAGGTCAGGCTCAGGCGGTTCCGCCGCCGGAGTCCCGCAGCTCAAGCATTTCCTTGCGCAGAACACCTGCGAGGTTCTTGACCGCCATCATGGATTTGCGCACGCGGGCGCAGGCGGCCTTGTTGCCTTCAGTGGCCTTTTGGATGTCCGCACGGGTCTCCTCGATCACGGAGCTAAGCTTGTCAAAGTTGGCAGTCATGTTGAGATCTGGTCTGGGGGTTATCCCAGGGCAGGGACGCCCTGGGGGGTTTGGTTGCTCTAGCAGACACCCAGAGGGCGGTCGGGATCAAGCCAGAAAACAGGACGGGGGGCGGCTGAGGGGGGGCCAGATCCTAATAATCGTGACCCAAAACCACCCTAACCCGTGACCTGGCAGGCACTTAGACTCAGAAAGCAGATCCAGAAAAAATGCCCTCTCAAAAGGCCCTCAAAGGCCCATTGTGGCCCCCGTGAAGCCCCCCCCCGCGCCCCTAGAGGCCCGTGGGATCGTCCGCCACGCCCCCCAACTGGAGCACTCGGCGCCACTCCTTGACACTCACGGGCTGCACCGAGAGGCGCTGACCGCGTTGCACCAGGGCCATACCGGCGAGGCTCCTTTCCTGCTTCAGGTCCCCCAGGAGGAGGGGCTTGGGCAGGGCCTGCACCCCCTGAATGGTCACCTGAACCCAGCGCGGGTCCTTGGGATCGCTGCCCGCGTCATAGCCCTTGCTGCCCTCTTCAAACTGGGTCGGGTCCGGGTGTCCAGCGCGGGTCACCTTGGCCAGCCCCACTATCGATGGGGCCTTGCTACGCGAGTGGTAGTACAGCACCCCGTCCCCGACGGCGATGTCGTCGCGTAGGAAGTTCCGTGCCTGATAGTTGCGCACCCCGTCCCAGCCCGTGCGCTTGCCCCGGGCGGTGAGCAGGTCCTCGAAGGAAAACACATTGGGTTCGCTCTTGAACAACCAAAAACGGCGGGGGGAAGCCATGGGTGCAGATCTTAGAGCCAGCGCTCGCCAAGGGGTAGCTCAAACCCGGGGGTGAGCTGACTTCGGAGAGCGCACCAAAAAGTGGGCGTCCCCCAGAGACCAGGGCCAGGCGCAGCGCAGAGCTTCCAGATCCAAAGCGCGACGACTCCAAGCCTCTTCGGATGCGCGCCCCTCGGGGGCCAGAGCCGCCGGCCTCACCAATAGATCCAGGGAACTTGGCATGAGTCGCAGCCCCACTCCCACCCAAACATCAAACGCCGGCTGCCAGGACGGCAAGGCCAAGGAAAGCTCACAGTCCTGTGCCCTGGCTTCGCGGCCCAGGCCAAGGGCCAGGTTCTCCCCCGCCCTTGCCCCATCCGGCGCAACCCAGAACTCCAAGACTGGTACTGTTGGACTGGAGTTCTCGGATCCCAACGCAGACCGCGCAGGTCCCACCACCGCCAGGGCAGACAACTCGCCCCCCTCAAGAACTCCCCGCGCACCGTGGCCACCTCCCGGCGCACGGCCGTAGCGCCAATCCAGCCAAGCAGAACTGCGCCGGGGAACCCAAGCGCTCTCCGGGGCGCAGCGTCGCATGAACTCAGCAGCGTTTTCATCCAGATCCACGGTTTGAATACTCGTCTCGCTGGCGCTCAACTGTTCGAAGGGCAGTCCCTCGAGCACGGACCAGCAACCCAATCGCTCGAAGCCCAAGGGCAATTCAGATGCAGAAACTTGGGTGTCAAACCAGGCAACCACCACTCCCTCGGGACTGTCCTGCCCACGCAAGAAGGTTTCTTCCAGGCCGCGCACCAACGCCGCAGCACGTTCCCGATCGATACCCGGAGCCACCAAGGGACGGCCCCACTCAAACATGGGTGGCCGCTCATGAGGAAGTGGGTCCCCCAGCTCTACCACCGGCAAGAGGGCCAGGAGGCTTCCCCCCTCGCAGGCGACCAAGGAGCGCACGGACCGAGCGGAATCCAAGAGCAACCATTCAAGCAGGTGCCCCTGGGGCATGGAATCCCAGGCCAGGATCGAAGCCACATCACTGGCCTCAATGGCCCTGATCGAAACAGTGCTCGGGGAGTCTTGCATCAAACCAGATCCGTATCCCCCAGGTTCCAGCGCAAACGACGGGCCCAATCGTGAACGGGTCGGGCAGGGTCAAAGGAACGACCCACCATGCAGTACTCTGAACGCCCCACGCGCCAACCCCGCCTCTGGGCGTCAGCCAATTCCGGACCGTGTTCACCGCTGGCCCCCACCAGATGGGTCACGCCTCCTGCCAGGGCACGGGTTCCCAGCCAGTGATCCAATGCAAACTCCCCCGCCTCGTCCCCTGGCACACAGAAACGATCACAAACCAAGGCCACGCGCTCACCGGACCAGGTCGTTACGCGCAGCACCGCCCAGCCAACAAGATCCTGCCCCCGCCGCAACAAGCACTTCGCATACTTCACACCCGGCCTTTCATCAAAACGCCAACGCAAGAACTCTGCGTCGCGCAAGAACGGTACACCCAGTTTCCCCGCGTGTTCGGCAAACAAGAGTGCCAGATCCTCCGGCCAGTCAGCGTCCTGCTCAAAGCCAAGGTCACCCGCAACCTCGGCCCGCGCTGCATCTTCGGCAGAAATCCCGAGTCGCCAAAACTCCTGCAACACGCTGTACCCCATATAGGCCCGACCTATGCGCCAGGCGGGACGCACGGGAAAGCCATAACAAAGGACAAAGCCATCGGGCGCAGGCAGGCAGGTGCGTTCCACAAAGCCCTCGCAGGCCAGGGTAAAAGCCCGCACCTTGCTTAGCAGACTCAAGTCCTGAGCAGCAAAGGTATCCACCACCTGGGCCACGGGCAGCCGCCGACCCTGCCAGAGAACCGCAGTTCCCAGGGAGGCGTAATGAGCCTGTACGCAACCTTCAGAATCCAGCAGGGTCTCCGCTGGAGCTCCTCCCGGCACCCCTTCCGTGCGCCAACTCCACTCCCCCCCGCTGCGGGGCTGATGTGCGGAGTCCAGTGCAGCGAAGGCCCCCTCAAATGCAGCCTTGAGAGCGGGGGTGATCTCGACGGAGGGTCCCATGGGGCTCATCCTCGGCTTTTGGCGAAGAGAAAGAAAGGGCCTCCTGGAGGATCCCCGCCCTGGATATGCGCACCAGACCCGCCAGTTCCCACGAGCATGAACAAGATGGCGGGAGTGCATGGGAATCGAACCCACCGGTCACGCTGTTCACGCAACCCAACCGGCTTTGAAGGCCGGGCGGAACACCAGCTCCGATCCACTCCCACTTGGGGCGAGCAGCATAGCGTTGACATGGGGCCTGGACCCCCACTCGATCGGCTCCCCCACGGATCTCTTGCGCCCTTCTACCTGGACCTAAGCCTCTCGAGAAGGCAACAAGCGTCCCGGAGATCCGTGACCCAAGCCCGCAGGCAACCCACCCGCCCACCGGCGTCGACGCAAGACCCCATCCCGCAGACCTTCGATTCCCACACTGAAGGGCAACCCAGCGGGGCAATCATCGAAGCCACCGGGCAAGA
Source organism: Planctomycetota bacterium (assembly GCA_012960475.1). Lineage (GTDB taxonomy): Bacteria > Planctomycetota > UBA1135 > UBA1135. The sequence goes on along the minus strand of DUBE01000066.1, from coordinate 9,024 downwards.
TCAAGTCCACTCCCGGCGCACCCCGCTGCACGCTTTGCCCCAGCCGCCCCACCAACACAGCGCCTTCAAGACCTCCCGCATGTTCGATCCGCAGGGAAATCCGTTGGCCCGTGCGCCGCAAGAGCACACTAGCGGGACGATCCCCCGCACTCTCCGCCAAGAGACTCAGCCGCGCCGTCAGTGGTTCCGCCCAGGCCCGACGCTCGCGCACCAGAGGCACGTCCAATAGCAGGCGCCCGCCGGCGGCGAGGTTGCTATGCCCCGGCCAGAGGTTGCCCTGCCAACTCATCGCGGCGCCGATCAAGGGATCAGGTCCCGGAGAGCGGCTGCCCCCGTCCAGACGAAAGGGAATCTGCAGCGTCTCGCCCACCGAAACGGTGGCCGCGTGGGGCAATCCCTCCACATCGAAGGCTCCCCCACGACTGAAGAACCCAATCCGCACTTCAATAGGAACAGGCAGGGGATTGCTGAAGCTCACGCTGCTATTCCAACGACCGAACCACTCCCCGCGCTCACGATCCTCGGCACTCAAGCCCTCGGGTATCACCAACAGGTGCGGCACCTTCAGAGGCCACTCTTTCAGGTCCGGCACCAAGCGCTTGAGGGCACGGGCCGCCAGAGCCCGGTGGGGTTCATTGGTGTTGAAACCAGTGAATTCTCCGTCACAAACCCTGAGGAGGTCCGCGGGGTTGTCTATGGACCAGGCCCAGCGCTCCAGGCCGCGGGGGAGCCGCTGCCATGCCTCATGGTTCCAACCTCCAGGGCCTACCCCCAGTGCGCCGAAACGGTGTTCTGCCAGTTGAGAGATCACGAGATCATCCACCTGATCCGCCAGCAGCATGCCCTTTGGACTGTTGGCTGGCAATCTGGCCAACTCCTCCCCATCGAAGGACGCGATGCGCAAGTCCACCGGAGGACCGATGTCCTCCAGCCGCCCGAGCAGAGCCTGCAGCAGCCCACGCTCCTTGATCTCGATCATGTGCATGGCGGGTCGACCATCGAGCAGGGTCAACTCCAGAGCTTCGTCCAAGAGCGGCAGGGGTTCTCCCCGGTGATTGCGGGAGTGCCAGCCACCAGCATCGACTCCCATCAGGGAAGCAAGATTACGCTTGCTAAGCTCTCCATGGCTGTCGGTGGTGCGCTCCAGAGTCTCGTCGTGCAACAGCACCAGCTCACCCCCGGCACAGGCGCGCAGGTCGTACTCGATCCCATCAAGCCCCACATCCAGTGCGCGACGCAGGGAGACCAGGGTATTTTCGGGAGCCTCACGGGGTGCACCCCGGTGTCCCAAGATCAGAGGCGGCGGCCCCACAAACTGCCCCGCAGGAAACAGGTGGTCGTGATCCCAAAACGGATCGGTAGCGAACTCGGAGCTCTTCAACGGTCAACGACTAAAGAGGAGCAAACGACCGGAGTAACCGCAGGCCACAAGGCACATGCCCAGTTGCCCCACTTCTCCGGCGGCCAAATGATGCAGACGTCCATCGTCACTGCCGATGGTGGGACAGTGAAAACCGGACTTGAGAACGGAACCGCCCCCAGAAGAGACCCAGGTGCCGTCGCGCCCACATACCATTCGAACGAAACCGTCGTAGCCGGCGGTGGCACCCTCCACCCCAGGACGGCTGACGTCCAGATCAGCCAACACTGCGCCGCGCAAGCGGTCTGCGGTGGTCAGCACAGTCTCCACCGCACCCTTCCGCCAGACGCGCAGGCGTCCATCGTTTCCCCCAAAGAGCACCACATCGTTGGTGGCGGCGACTCGAGCCAGGGCCTCAATGCCCTCAAAGAGCACCCGCGGCTCGAAGCCCCCGGAGTGGCGCACGATTTCCACCAAGCGCCCGTCGTCCTGGGCCAGGACCGCACCACGCAGGCCCACCGCAGCGCCCTTTACGGGGCCACTGGTGACCACGGTCGCTTCCACTTCAATCCGGCCATCGCCCACGTGGCGCAGCACAAATGCCTGATTGGTGAAGCCTCCCACCACCAGTTCGTTGCCACTGTGCAATGGATCCGCATCGCCGATAGCCACCGCATGCATGAGTGCATTTGTACGCAGAAGTTCGGTGCTCTCCCAACCTGTCTCGCGGCGTCGATGCAAGAGGACGACTCCTTGACCCGGCTCATCCTCGCTGCCTGTGTGCTTGCCTACGGTCACCAGTTCTGCCCCCGGACTGGTGGGATCGAGTTCGCCGATAGCGCACTGAATCGCTTCACCCGCAAGACCCGCAACCACTTCGTGTTTGAATCCATCACCGCTGGCCCAAGCCACCACCACAAGACCGTCCCCGGTGGTCACAGCGATCTCATTCCCGGGTAGATCCGGCAGCAGGTCGCCAACGGCGCAGCCCCCCATCTTGATGCCCAGGTCACAGACCACACGTGCCTTCCAGGAGTCCCGCGCGGCGGGTGGGCTCAGGCATGCGCTGCCCAAGCAAACACTCAAAAGAAAACCGACAGACAGTGGAGAAAGGCGCATGAGATTGCAGCTGGAAAAACGACGAAGAGGTGACAGAAAAATCAGTTCAGCAACATCTAGTTCAGCAGGATGAAATGGTCACCAACGGGGATCACCTCGCCCACCCCATGGACGGGCACATCGTGGGCTGCAAGTGCCCTCTCCAGGGTGGAGGCCTCCTCGGCCGGCACGCAGATCAGAAGGCCTCCTGACGTTTCCGCATCAAAAACAATGCGCACCAGGTCAGGATCCAAGCCCTCTGCCAGCCTCACATCATCACCGATGGCCGCCTTGCTGCGAGCGGATCCTCCGGAAACGACGCCTTCCCGGGCCAGGGCCAGGGCTCCTTCAAAAATGGGCAGGGCGCCTGCATCGAAGCTCAAAGTCACACCACTGGCCTTGGCAATGTTGCGCGCATGTCCCAACAGACCAAAGCCGGTCACGTCAGTGCAGGCCCGAGCGCTGACTTCTGCCATGGCCTCTGCGGCGGCCAGATTGAGTGTTGCCATGACCTCCGCCGCACGTCGCATCAAGTCCCCAGAAGCCTTGCCGAGCTTGCCCCCGGTGGTCACTGAGCCCATACCCAGAGGCTTGGTCAAGTACAAGCGGTCCCCGGCTCGGGCCCCCGCGTTGGTGATCACCCGCTGGGGATCGACCACGCCAGTAACCGCAAAACCAAAGAGTGGCTCAGGTCCTTGGACCGTATGGCCCCCAGCCAAGACCGTTTCCGCTTCGCGCAGTTTGTCAAACCCACCACGAAAAATCTCGGCGATCCACTCGGGTTTGAAGTCCTTGGGAAAGCCCGCAAGATTGAGAGCCGAGAGGGGGCGCGCCCCCATGGCGTACACATCCGAGAGGGCGTTCGCCGCAGCCACGGCTCCATAGAAGTAGGGATCGTCGAGCACCGGCGGAAAGTAATCCACGGTCTGGACCAAAGCCACTCGCGAACCGGCAAGCACACCCTCGTCTTCTCCAAGCAGAACCACTCCCGCGTCGTCCACGGATTGAGGACCTACCAAGAGGCGTTCGTCGGCAGCTGGATTGGCCTCGCGCAGGACCTGCTCGAGTTGCCCCATGGGCATTTTGGCGGCTCAGCCAGCGCAGGCGGCGTAGTCGGTCAGTCGCTTGGGATTGGATGTCATGGCTTACGGTTGAGGTCCGCGCTGGTTGATTCCTAGGCCGGACCAGGGGAACTATACGCTCAAGCCCCCGCCGAGCTGACAAGGGAAGCAAAGACCTTGAGCAGATCCTCTTGGTCATCCGGCATTCCCGATGCCCCCGATGATGTTGCCCCCCGCAACAAGGTACGCGGATCGAGCAGCAGGGCATCCCCCTGCACCCGTGCGAAGACAGGGGGGGACGATGCCCGCAGAGCTGCCGCAAGCCCAGCTGGGCTTCGCTTGGGATCGGTCACCCGCAACACCGGGCCCTTGAGAAAAATGCCCGGAGCCGACCCCGAGCCCGGCTGGGATTCGCCCTCTTCGATCTTCACCTTGAAGCCCAGGTCCATGAGGGCCTCCTTCAGTTGTTCAGCAATCGGATGCAGGTCCTCAGACGAGGCCAACAACATGAGTCGAGCGGGCAGTTCATCCCCGCGCCCCGCCAGAATCAACTCAACGGTTGCTTCAAGTCCCGCCAAGGTCACCTTGTCGCATCGCAAAGCTCGATAGAGCGGATCTTGTCGCAAGCGCGCCACAGCCTCTGCCGTACCCACGATCAAGCCCGCCTGCGGGCCACCCAGCAACTTGTCTCCGCTGAAAGAAACAATGTCAATCCCGCTGGCGAGGGCATCGGACACCTCTGTTTCCCCGCCGACCCTGGCGCCCAGCGGCCGCATGGTCTTGGCTTCCACGAGCCCGGAACCCAGGTCCCATGCACTGGCCACCCGGTGTTGCCGACCCAGAGCTGCGAGCTCCTCAGGCTTGACTTCACTTGTGAAACCAACCACCCGAAAGTTGGAAGGATGCACCTTCATCAAGAGTGCGGTCTCGGCGGTCATGCCGCCCTCGTAGTCAGCAATGCGCGTGCGGTTCGTCGCGCCCACTTCCACCATACGCACGCCCGCAGCGGCCATCACCTCGGGCACCCGAAAGGACCCACCGATCTCCACCAGCTCTCCGCGACTGACGATAGCCTCCTTGCCCGTGGCCAATGCGTGCATGGTCAGCAGCGCCGCCCCCGCGTTGTTGTTTACCGCGATGCCCTCTTCCGATCCCACCAGGCGACCGAGCAACTGGCTCAGGCGCTCGTCCCGACGGTTGCGCTCCCCGCTGATACGATCCACTTCAAGCACACAGAACGAGCGGGCTGCGGCTTCCATGCGCGCCGCCACTTCCGGATGCACCGGTGCGCGACCGAGGCCGGTGTTGAGCACCACGCCACTCACATTGATCGCCCGGTGCAAACCCCGGGCGCGATCCTCATTCAGAAGCTCCCCCATGGCGCGGCCAAGGCCTCCATCCACAAGGCGCGTCTCAAGCTGTGCCGCATCTAGTACGCCCTCCTTGATCTCCTCACGCCAGGACTCAACCAGCCGTTGCGCAAGGGTGCGCAGGACGCCCCGGCCCACATTCTCCACCAGGGCCACCACGCCGGGATCACGCAGGACTTCGTCCACGGCGGGTAGCAGGCGATAGGGATTGCCGCCTGCGGGTCTTGTACTGGGCTCCATGGGGCATAGTGTGGGGTGCAGGAGGCCGGTAGCCAAGCGTCCAGCCGAACGCATCTGCCCAAGACTTGGGATTTTTGCCCTGATCAGACCCTGCCATGAAAGCCTGGGAGGGCTAACCTACTCCGGTGAATCACCCCCCTGCTCGACCCTGGAACCTGTGCGATCCCGATCCCGAAATCGTCGCTGACATCGGCCGGAAACAGGTGGTCAAGCCCTTCTTGGCCCGACTGCTGGCCAACCGAGGTCACACACCGGGTGAGCCCCTCACACGGCACCTCAAGCCAACGCTCATGCTCCTGCACGACCCTGACGGGCTGCCGGATATGCAGAAGGCAGTGAAGCGGCTGCAAGCAGCGATCGACAAGAACGAAGTGATCTTGATCCACGGGGACTACGACGTGGACGGGGTAACGGGCACCACAATCCTCGTGCGGCTGTTGCGGCTCCTGGAAGCGAGAGTCGAGTGGCACATCCCCCACCGCCAAAAAGACGGCTACTCCTTCGGCCAGCACTCGATCAAGAAAGCCCAGCAAGTCGGGGCCAGCCTGATAGTCAGCGTGGACAACGGCACCAGCGCGGTGGAGGTCATCAACGAGCTCAAGGGCCTGGGCATCGACACCATCGTGACCGATCACCACGAACCACCCCAGGGGGACCTGCCCCAGGCAGTGGCCATCGTCAATCCAAAGATGCCAAACTCCAGCTACCCATTCCGCGAACTGTGCGGCGGGGCGGTGGCCTACAAATTGGCCTGGGGTCTCTGCCAGGCGATCAGCGGAGGACCCAAGGTCAGGCCGAATCTGAAGGAGTTCCTGCTCGACGCGATGGGTTTGGTGGCCATCGCCACAGTGGGCGATGTGGTACCTCTGCTCGATGAGAACCGGGTGCTGGCCCGCGCTGGGCTCAAAGCCCTGCAGGCCAGTCCACACCCGGGAACACGTGCTCTCTTGCAGGTCTGCGGCTTGACAAACAAGACCCTGGCCGCGGACGACATCGGCTTTGGCATTGGCCCGCGCATCAACGCAGCGGGGCGCCTGGACACCGCCGCTTTGGCCGTAGGACTCTTGCTGGAAGAAGAACCGGTGCAAGCGCGGGCCCTGGCCAAGAAACTGGAGGACCTCAATCAAGAGCGGAAGAACATGACCAGCGACCTGATGGTCCTGGCTGAGGAAGCAGCTTCTGAATTCTCTGACACAAAGCGCTGGCCGATCCTGGTGCTGGCGGGGCAGGGCTGGCACCAAGGTCTGGTGGGCATCGTGGCGGGCCGCATGGTGGAGACGCACGGGCGCCCGACCATTGTGATCGGTCTCGACGGTGAAACCGGCAGGGCCAGCGCACGAACGGTACAGGGGGTCAGCATTCTGGAACTGATGCACGCCGGCAAGGAGCATGTACTGCGCTATGGCGGGCACGCTGCCGCAGCCGGTTGCGAAATCAAAGCCGAACAGGTCGCTGCCTACCGCGATGCCCTCTGCAATGCTGCCCGAGAAACTCTTCACCCGGACTCCTTCGGTACCTCGCCCCTGGGAATCGATGCGGTCATTCCCCTTGCCCAGGTAGGTCGTGAGATCCAAGAACAAATCGACCGCCTCGAACCCTTCGGAGAAGGCAATCCCAGCCCGGTGCTGCTGGCCTGCAACTGCCGCCTGGCGGAACCAGCCCGCGCCAGCCGCGACGGCAAGCACCTGATCCTCAAGCTACGCGACGGGGGCACAGTCCTGAGAGCCATGGGCTTCTTCCAGGGCGAGCGCATCGATGAGTTGCAAATGGGCGAAGATCTGCACATCGCCTTCACTCCCGTCTGGAACGAATTCCGAGGAGAGCGCAACCAGGAGCTGCGCGTGCTCGACTTTGCCGTTGGGGAGATGCCCCCATTGGAAGTCCAAGGGCGTGTGGATGCGATAAAGTAGGGAAGCAGCCACTCCACAGCATCTGGAGTTCAGCACCACAAGGAATCTGGCTGACGGTCAATATCACATGAACAAACAGCTTCTATCTCCTAGCATCCGTCCGATGAACCTGACGTCCAAGATTCATCACCTGCACCGTTGCTGGCGCTACCGGCTGCGAAGCGAACGGGACTCCCTCAGGTGGCTGCTCGAACTCGACCTGAGTGGAAGGCTCGCCTTGGATGTTGGGGCCAACCATGGAATCTACTCCTACTGGATGTCGAAGGCCGTTGGCCCCACAGGTGCTGTAGTGGCCTTTGAGCCCCAACCTGAATGTGTGGAACACCTCTCTTCATTGCGCTCCGCCTTCAAGCTGAACAACCTCGAACTGGTACCCCATGCCCTTTCCAACACCTCAGAAGAGAAAGCCATGCGCAGATCCCACCCCACGTCCGGGGGAGCAACCCTGGAACATGCCGGCGGCCCGATCCGAAGGGGACACGAACAGCTAACAATCACGAGCACGACCCTTGATGAGTGCTTCCCAGCTGCCGACAGGCAGCCAGCAATCATCAAGTGTGATGTAGAGGGTCATGAGCTGTCCGTCTTCCAAGGGGGACAAGTACTGCTTGAACGCTCCCATCCGAGCCTGCTTCTTGAATGCCACCACAGGCAAGCAATCGAAGGCGAGCTATTTGGATTCCTTGAGGGTCTCGGATATGCGGGGCACTTCTATGAACACGGAATGAGGTTCCCCCTCTCAGAATTTGAGAGGGTCCCCTATCGCAAGGCGGGACAGCATCATCGCAACTACATCTTCCAAGTTCAGTGACAAGGCAAGCGCTGGCTGCCTGAAGGCTCGGAGGCCAGGCAACCGGATTCCAGTCAATCGCAGCGCAGAGGAGTCACCCATCTGGGCAACGCCTTCGAACTTCGGCGGGCACCTGCCTCTTACTGGGTGAAGCGGATCGAGACCATGTTGGTCACATTGCTCCCGTTCCCGCAGGTAAACTGCAGATCGCGGTAGTACACCTGGAAGTGCAGGGTCTTCCCGCGGGCAAACTGCCCCACCTGGGGCATGTTCTGGGCCACATAGCCGCCGAGGCCCGGACCAACGATAGCGAGGCCCAGGCTGTCAGTCAGCAGAGGCGGGCCGATGCGCAGGAGGAGTGAGCTTGCACAACGCAGCCCCGCCCCCATGACCACCGGCGCGGTCCCCTCGTCCAGGCCATAGAACAGGATTCCAAAGGTCTGAGGAGGCAGCTGCTCCACACTGAAGGCCAAATCGTCCAGATAGAGGCTAGAGCTCCCAAGGCCCCTGAGACGCCCACCCGAACCGGTTGAGTTCTTGCAGCCAGCGCCTGGAGAATCGTTGGAACATGGACTGGACCCAATCGAACAGAAGCAAGTCACTTCATCCACGGGCTCGCATTCGTCAGGGGTGCCGTTGTCGTTTAGATCATCGCTGGATCCCTTGGAAATGTCGACATGATCGGGAATCCCGTTTGGTTGGCAATCGACGATGTCCTCACCCTTTTTTCGAAAGGTGGCCGCGGACAGATCGTCTCCTTCGCCGCCACCAGATCCTCGACCTGTCTTGAGCCCCATGGACTCCCCGGAGATCAAGATCATGGGAGTGCTTGCGCCGGGGGCCGGAGGCCCGAGCAGATCACTCTCCTCAATGGGCAATTGCATCAGCGAGTCGATCTGCCCAAGGATGGGCGATCCGCGCCTCAAACTGAAGAGCAACATGTCGGTCGGGCTGTTCGGATCCAGCCAGGTGTAAGGACCATCGCCCGCCTGAAACCCTGGGATTCCGTTCTCCCACAGAGCCAGTGCGTCGATGTCGTCCCCCGCTCCAAGACCCAGCTGGCCCGGAGTGGCATAGACCGTAATCACTCCACCTAAGCTCTCCAGCACAGACCCCGGAGCAGTTCCTTGAAAGGCGGCGCTGCCTGAGTTGACATAGCCATGAACCGGATCGATCAATCCGCCGTCCAAGGAGA
>DUBE01000065.1 GCA_012960475.1 Planctomycetota bacterium | reverse complement strand
CGATCACTGCCACGATCACTGCCACGATCACTGCCACGATCACTGCCACGATCACTGCCACGATCATTGCCACGATCATTGCCGCGATCATTGCCGCGATCATTGTCACGCTCTCTCCCACGGTCCTCTCGGTGTCGGCCTCGACCTCGGTCATCATCACGGCCGCGGCCACGGCCGCGTCCTTGACCCTTGCGACCACGGCTACGCCCACCGAAACCTTCCCGCTCGACCCCATCGTCGTACTCATCGATGTCGTCGATGAACTCAGTGGGGATCTCTTCGGAAAGAAAAATCGCGCCGCGGTCATAGAAGTCAATACCGTCTTCCCAAGCGTCGCCCGCCAAGACGCGGATCACCGCATAGCGACGATCCAGGCGGCGGCCAACCTCACGGCCCTCCTCCTCGGTGAGGGACAGGTGAATGTGCGAACGACGCACACTCTTTAGGCCGTCACGCTCAACGTTGGGCACATCCCGGCCACGCACAGTGGCAAACAACTCGTCCGGCGGTTCATCCGGTTCCCCGGGATCCACCTCAATCGAGTGGCCGTAAAGGGCGCGAATGCGACCGTCCTTGATCTCGTATCGTGCACGGTCAGCCCCAGCCAGGGCCTCGTTCACGTCTGCCTCTTCAACCGACTCGCCGAGCCGCTCATTGAGAGCCCGCACAACATCGTCCAGGTCACCCCAGCCGAACTTGTCGAGTTCCAGATCGAATTCTTCCGGCTGGTGCCGGAGCATATATGCCAGCGAACGGGTCAAGCGCTCGTGGAGAGAAAATTCAGTTTCCATCACGGGAAATTATATGCAACTGGCGGCCCATCCGCACGGATCCAGGCGCCCACATCAGGCCCCCACGATGGGCTCAAGGGGCCCTTCCTCACCCTCGCTGCGGGAGACAACAGCCGCCGCACAGGTGTCCGACCATACATTGACCACCGTGCGCAGCATATCCAACGGGCGATCCACCGCCAGCAGCAGGGCTGCGCCCTCAACCGGCAGGCGCAGGGCAGCCAGGATGGTCAGCATCATCACCAGCCCTGCGGAGGGGATGCCCGCCGCCCCCACGCTTGCCAGAAGGGCCAAAATCACCACAAAAGCCTGCTGTCCAAGCCCCAGGGGATTCCCCCCCACCGAGGCGTAGTACTGCGCCAGGAAGATCACCCCAATGCACTCATACAGGGCGGTGCCATCCATGTTGACCGTGGCGCCCAGGGGCAGGGTGAATGAGGTCACCTTGTTGCTGACCCGCCCCCGGTGCTCCACGGTCTCCATGGTGACCGGCAGGGTCATGCTGGACGAACTGGTGGAGAAGGCGGTGAATAGAGCCGGTGCCATTGCCTTGGCCCACTTGATGGGAGATACCTTTGCCACGAACCTCAACAGGAGGGGCAAGGTCACAAGGGCGTGCACTAGGAGCGCCAGGGTCACCACGAACATATACAGCAGCAAGGCCTTGAAAGGCGCCAGGCCTGTAGTCGCAACCACCTTGACCATCAGCGCAAAGACGCCATAGGGCAGCAGAGCCAGGACGCCCTTGGCCATGCTCATCATGACCTCCAGAAACGATGCAAAGACCTCGCGGATACGTTTGCCGTGAGGATCAGGAGTGCGGGTGATCGCATATCCAAGGACCAGAGCGAAGAAGATGATCGAGAGCATGGCCCCGTTGTCCTGCAAGGAACTGAAGATATTGGGAGGCACCATGCGCTTGACCACTTCGATGAACTCCCGCAGGCCGCCCCCCTCGGGTACCACATCGGGCATCACCAATCCAAGGCGCGCTCCCTCACCAGGCACAAAGACATTGACAAGAATCTGACCCACCATGATCGCAAGCAGGCTGGTCAGCATGTAGTAGAAGAAGGTCTTCTTGCCCAAGCGGCGCAGATCTTTCATGCCCCCCACACCGGCCACACCGGAGACGATTGAGGCCAGCACCAAGGGCACGATCAGCATCTTCAAGAGGGCAATGAATACATCCGCCACCAAAGCAAAGGGGTAGATCCAGTTGTCCCGGGGAGAATCCGGTTCAATGGCTACGGCCATGGGACGGGCCCCTGCCTCCTCCTTGGACCAGGTTCCCGACTGATCCTGTCCCTCGCGAGTGGGGAAGAACCAGATCACCTCCCCATTTGAAGTCCTCTCCAAGGCCTGCTGCACATCCTGGGGAGTCGCGAGCGCCACATCATCATCTGCAGCGCGCTCTTCCGCGCCTCGATTCAAAACGGCCAGCCGCCAGGTGCTGCCCACTGCAAGTCCAGTCTTGGCAGCTGGACTGCCGGCCCTGATGGAGACCACACGCACGCCCCCACCGGGAACGCTCTCGAAACTCGCTCCGATCCAAGCGGGTGCGGCCAGAGTGGCCTGCATCACGAGGCCCACGGCGGCTCCAAGAGCCATGCCGATCAGGACCTTCCAGTGGAGGGCGGACTTTTTGGGACTGGAATCGGGGTTCATACGCCAAGGGTACAGGCCCTATTGGCGGCATACACCGTCGAGCTGGGCCAACTTGCCCCCGAGAGGTCAGCCGGCACTCTTGGTCGATCGTATTTGGAGGACACGAAGGCCCCGGGGAGTGGAATTCGAATTCTTGCATCCCCCCACAGACTCGGGCGCGGAATCCAAGGAGATACGGCAGGACCCTGCCTGGGCTCTGGAGCCCCCACTCCTCAGGTCGACCGAGCCTGTAGGGGGCAAGATCCCGCGGCCAGAAGCCTGCCCGCAAGGCGCACCTACCCCTGGGGATCTGACGTTCGATGCGCCAGAACCCCCAGCTCCATCACCACGAACAGGAAAAATCAGAGCGGGTCAAGCCCTGCGACCCTCCCGCACTTGAGCCTGGCGGTTATCGCCTCAGCGGATCCAAATCAAACTCAGCGGGCACGGGAACCCCAAGAACATCCAATACCGTTGGTGCTATGTGCAAGACGCTGACACCGTCTTCAGGCACGCTGACCTTCTGATTGCAAAAGAAGATCCCAGTCACCAAGTTGGGAGAGTTGCCAGCGTGATCCCCCGACCAGGGATTAGTGTTGTCCCGGTAGATCGGGCCCGGGCCTACCTCCCCGTCACGCTCCATCAGCCGCACGCCACCACTAACTGTGTTCCAGCCAGCGCGGTAGAACTCGTCAAAACCCAGCATGAGGTCTGAACAGGGATAGTCCATGCTCTGCCATTCACCGGGGTACTTGTCCCAGACGATTTCCGCATCGAGCACCACGCTGTTGCCTCCATCCGTGGCGACCACGGCCCGGGCCGCGATGTCCTCCAGTACTGCGCGGGCATCGCCGGGGGGCACAATACCCAGGGGCTCGCGCCCCTCCAGATTCAGGTAGATCATGCCCAAACCCAAGGAGTAGGCCTTGGTGCGAGTCCAATCCACGTAGCCGAAACCACCGGACCCATCACGTGTACTGACGCCGTCCTTGAGGGTCAAAAAACCTTCCTGGATCAACCATCCGTTGACGTCCATTTGACGGCGGAAGGAAGTGAAGCCGTGATCTGCGCATAGCATCAGGGTGTCGTTGGGCTCGAGGCGTTGCATGACTTCGCCCACCCGGGCGTCCATCTGTCGATAGACCTCTTCGATACACTCGGAGAGGGGCATGTCTCGGCCAAAAAACCGCACGATACGCTGGGCCTCTTGTGGATCGTGCATGGGGTGCTCGGGATCCGCATGCACATAGAGAATGTGCTGCACCCGATCGGTGATGCTGAAGACACTGAAGAGCAGGCGCCAATCATCCTGATCTATGGCACGCTTGAGCAACCTGCGTCGCCACTCCATGGTGAATTCGATGTCCTCCAGAAAAGTCTGCGCATCGATGCGCTCGTCCTTCATCTGATTGGTCATGCAAGCCCAGCCGAGGGTCTCAAAGGGATTGCCGAGCCAGCCCTCGAGTTCCCGGGAAAAACCCCTTGGCTGACTGATCGGCTGCCAAAAGGGAGGCTCACTGGGATCGATGGCCAAAGAGTCCATATAGAGAGTCAAGGGATCTTCAGCCTGTTCAAGCTTGACCCTGGTGAGGGCATTGACCGTGAGCAGTGGTCCCATTTCGAAAGTCAGGCGATACCAATCGGACCAGCTACCCTGCTGCACGTCCTGCGCCTGATTACCAATAGTGATGCGTGCGCCACCCTCCAGGGGTTCAACCATCAAAGGCAAGCGAGTACGGCTCTCCCAGGGTTTCTTTGTCATGCCGTCCAGCAGGTCGCTGGCGGCCCGTTTCTCATCCTGCAGTTTCTGACTGTCCTTCCAGGAGAGACCCTTCTCCGTCAGGCCTTCTTCAGCAGTCTGCCGGGAGCGCATGGCCAGGGAGCGCTTGTGCAAGTCCGTGGGTCCCCAGACAAAGGACTTGTAGATTCCATCCCCATCAGCCGCAAGTTGAAAGATCGTGCCTGAACCCGTGGAGCCTGCGCGTTCGCCCTTGGGTCCCGGATCAAACCAAATGTCATCGCTGGAATAGATGAACCACTCTCCACTGATACCACCACGCACATCGGGCAAACCCAGACCACCGAGCACCCGGGTGTTTTTTGCGTGGGGCCGATCGAAGGCCAGAGCCGCGTCCAAAACCAAAGCAGGCGCGCCCGCCTCGCCCGCGTAATCCCAAAATCCGGCCACACGCACGTTGTTACGGTAGATCAGGGGCACGTCCAGGGGAACATCGTCCTTGGCGGACATGGCCGCATAGCCCCCGAGGATACCGATTACCAGGGCCAGAACCGCGCTCAGCCCACGACCGACGCGCAGTACCAATCCCAACAGGACAAAAACCACCAGGACCACAGAGAGGCCAGCGAAGAGGGCCAGCTCCGTTGCCGACTTGCCGAGCACGAAGCCGAGCACGCCGCCGATTTTGTCGCCGCGCGCCTCAAGCCTCTTCATCAACTCCTCCACCGGGACGTTTCGCTCTTGAGTGATGTGCGCCACCCCAGGAAACGGGGAATTGCCAATGATCTTGCGATTTATGAAACTCGCAACGCCGTTCTTGGCCGGGTTCTGACCCGTGTTGATCGCAGCCCAGCCCGCGGCGGACTCTGCAGGGTTGGTGGAGTGCAGGGGCGCAAACGTTCCGTCGGCGGCCAGAGCCTTGAGATTCGGCAACTGCCCCTCGTCAATCAAGCGCCGGGTGGTGCGGTAGTCCGCGCCATCGAAGCCCAGCACGAGGACACGACCCTCCTGAGACCTGACCGACTCGCTCACACAGACGGCCATCGAATCCAACCCAACCGGAGTGAAGTCCGAAGGTGCAGAAGTAAGCTCCGTGGACGGGAGCAGCGCAAGAATGAGAAGAAGTGGCTGGATCATGAAGTCTAGGGGCTCGCCGTCCCCCGCTGCCGCTAGGATGCAAGCAGCGGGCCTGGCCCGGGTGTCTCTCCCCACCGAGGGAAAACGGGCCCTGATTGAGCCGACGAGAGTAGGACCAAGACAAGCGTGAAGTCAATCCAGAGACAATCCAATGCAGGCCGTAGCCACTTCCATGGCAGGGGCGGCATCAGCAGTGCTGGAGCAATCGCTGCCCTGGGGGCAGTTCTGGTCCTGATCCTGCTGGGGTGGAATACCTGGTCCGAATTGCGCGGAGCCCAGCCCCTTGATCCCCTGGAAGGGCCTGCTGAAGATACCTCCCCCGGCGACCCGCAAATCGGGAGCCCGGACCCCAACGCCCTTCGCATTCAGGGAGGAATCCAGTCCGGGGTCGAACTACCCTTCAAACGCATGGAGAAGAGTTTCGCCGGCAGCGGAACCCTGACCGGAGCGGTCTCCTTTGCCCCAGGCATGGCGGTGCCCACAGAATGGACGCTGAATATCCGGCCCTCAATCTTCGCCCTGGGCCGTGACTCGGCCCAAAAACGCACACGGACTCTACCGGGGAACATCACCACCTTCGAAGAGTTTGACCTGCCCATGGGCGGCTATACGATCCAGGCCCTCGCACCCGGGATGTCTTCCATGGCCCAGGAAGTGATGCTCTATAAGTTGGCCGAGCGCGAAGACCTGCCCGGTGTGAACCGGGTGCACATGACGCTGCAAATGGTGCCCAAGGCGAAGGTGGAGGGCGTGGTCTATGGCCACACAGGCCAAGGAGCTGGAGACCTCAAGATCACCCTGCAAATGCACGGTCGCCCGACTCGGCATACAGTTCGCACGAACTACGCCGGGCTCTGGACTCTGGAGGACATGGACGAGGGCATCTATGTGTTACGCCTGGGGCCCTACGAGCGTCCGTTGATTCCCGAACAAGAGGTCCAGGTGCGGCGGCCCATCACGCGCACAGAAGACATCACCCTTCCGCCACTTTATGCCGTCCGACTACGTGCTGTAGATGAAACCGATCGGCCCATTGAAGGAGCCAGCGTGCACGGCATGGGCCCCACACCCATCGTTTGTGTGACGGGCTTTGATGGACAAGTCGAAGTTCAGCACCTTGCCCCTGGCGACTATCAAGTGCGCCTCGAACATAAGGCCAGCGGGCGCAAGGGGCGCGGGGAGTTCACCCTCAAGGCCCAGCCTGAAGGGCATGCTGCCGAATTGATTTTGGTCCGCTGCCTCAAGGGGAAATAGGCTCGGATGGCCGACCAGAAGAGCCGCACGGGGATCCACCCCAGGCCCACTGCTGGAGATGTGCCTAGCCTGCTGCGCTTTGCCTGGCCTTCAGTGCTCTCCTTTGTGGCCGGCAGTCTCTTCCGGGTCAACGACCAATTCTGGATCCAGCACCTGGGACCCTCCGCTCAGGAAGCCCTGGGAGCAGTGACTTTCCTGCTGATCTTCGACTTCGCTGCCTATTTCATTGCCATCGCCGGTTCCATGTCCCTGATCGCCCGAGCCAGCGGCGCCGGAGATGAGGGCGCTCGGGATTCCGCCATTCGTCAAGCCCTTTTCACCAGTGCCATGATCGGCGCGGTGATTGGTCTGTTGGGCTATAACCTGGCAGTGCCCCTGGCGGACATGCTCGATCTGGCAGAAGCTCAACGGGCGCCCTTCATCGACTATGTGCGCACAATCCACCTCTGGTCGGGAGCCCTTAGTCTGGCACCTCTGGTGAGCAACATATTCATCAGCATGGGCGACTCCTCAACGCCGTTCAAACTGCAGATTGGTTCGGTCTTGGCGAACTTTGTGCTCAACCCCCTACTGATCTACGAGTTGGATTGGGGTGCGGAGAACATGATTGCTGGACCGGGCATGGGCATGGCCGGCGCAGCTCACGCCTCGGGCATTTCTCGGGCCCTGAGCATGAGCGTGGGCCTGATGATCCTGGTCTTTCGCAAACGCATCCACCTGTGGAATCCCAAGGACTTCGTGCTGAAACGAATGATGCCGATTCTACGTATCGGCATTCCATCCGCGGCTTCAATCGGTATCTACTCTGTGGTCTACGCAGCCATCGTGAAACTGGTCATGTCACGACTCCCGGAAGCTTCTTTGGGTGGACTTTCGATTGGCTTCAATGCCTTCGAGGGTGTGGCGTTCCCCTTCTACCTGGGCATCAGCGTGGCGGGCGCCTCCCTGATCGGACGCAACCTGGGCGCTGGTAACCGACTGGAAGCACGACGCGCGATTCGAAGCATACGGCTGGTCAACCTTAGTCTTGGATTCTTCTTTGCGGCGGTGTTCTTCTTCGGGGGCCCCTTTCTTGTGCCCCTCTTCACAAACGATCCAGAGGTGCTGATCGAGGCGGGCTGGTATGTGAGGATCCTGGCGGCCAGCCAGGTCTTTGTCGCCCTCGAAGCAGCTGAAGAGAAGGTTCTATTGGGCATGGGCCACACCCGGCCAATTTTTGCGATTAGCGTACCGGGCAATTTGATCCGCCTGCCCCTGGCCTGGTTCCTGGCAATCTACCTGGACTGGGGAGCAATTGGAGTCTGGTGGACAATCAACATCTCGACCACGCTCAAGGCCCTGGCTTTCCACCTGACCGTACGGCAACTGGACGAACTCAAGACCGACTAGCCGGGAATAGCCCATTCGCCGATCGAGATCAAGACCTGCGAACGTACACTCCGCCTTACCATGAGTGCCCCCCTGCTTGAAGACCCACTCTCACTGGCCCGAGTCACCCCCGTGGCCAGCAGCGCTGATCTAGACAAGATCCTGCCCCAGGTCAATCGCTTTCGCATGGCCGAGGGCATCTTGCTCTCGGACCCTAACAAGGGAGTCACGGTGGGTTACCGGGACATCCGCGCGGACGACTGGTGGGCAGACGACCATATCCCCGGACGGCCCCTCTTCCCGGGAGTGCTGCAGTGCGAGCTGGCAGCCCAGATCGCGACCTATGACATGTTGAGCAATCGCTTCGACGCGAAGGCTGACAGCGACTCCTTCGTGGGGTTGGGCGGACTCGAAGCCGTGCGATTCCGAGCCCCGGTGGTACCCGGATGCCGCCTCGTGATGGCGGTTTTTCTCAAACGCGCCAGGCACAACCTCTGCCGCTACATCTGCCAAGGATTTGTGGGTGAAAAAATGGTCTTCGAGGGCCTGATCCTCGGCGTCCGTTTTTAGGCCCAGCAGCCCCGCTCAAGAGGAAGCCTGATCCAGGCCTGTACCAAATGCTGCGGGTGCCTCCCAGCCAGGATCCACCGCCATCTCGCCGCCTTCTGCTTCGAGAATATCGAGTACATCAAGCTCGACGCAGCCACAAGTGACGCCTTTCAGCAGGCCGCCCAGGCAGGGATCCGTGCGCCCGTCTTCGCCACTGATGAATTCCTTGACATAGGTGCCATGTTCGGTCAGGAGCTGTACACGCAGGGCCGAGTCACCCAGCACCTCGATGGACTCCAGTTCGATCCAACGCTCCCGAATCTTGTCCGCCCGACGATGGGCCACCCTGCTGGGAGTGCGCTGGGCCAGAACAATTCGCTGACCCACAAGAGCGTCCTTCGCCTGGGCGTCAATCTCTCCCTCGATAGACACATGCACCCCATACCGCTTGGCGTGCTTGCCCTCTTTGATCACCCGCACTCTCGCCTTCTCGGTCCAATGCAGGCCGCTGATTTCCAGGCGACCCTCGTTGCGGCTATTGACCAAAGCTTCGAGCTCGGCGAGATCCGCGTCCGGATTCGAAGGGTTTATCAGTTCCAGGATGAACGGTCGGCCCCGCCCGAGCATGCGCACATCCACATCCTCCCGTCCAGCCCCATGGAACTTGTGCTTGCGGGTGCCAAAGCCCTTGCCCAGCACCCACCCCACCAACTCCTGGACCGAGTCCCGAGTGAGCTTGCCGAAACCCTCGCATTTCTCGCAGTTGCGCCGCCGCCGCGGATGACCCTTGCACTCAGGACAAAAGAACACCGTCTGGGGGAGATCGCGAGTGAGCTTGCGGTAGCGGCCCTCGACAAAGATCTTGGCCTGGGACTGATTCGGCATGCTGAGTTTCCTGGAGATCCAACGCAGAAGACCCGGAAGGATAGCCGCCGGTCCCCCCACCAGTCACCAGAGATCAGATTCCCGACCAAAACTTCCCCTGCAGACTGCTAGGATCCCCGGGGCATGCATCCGATTCTCTTCGAAATTCCTGGACTGGGCCTGCCCATTCGCTCCTTCGGGGTGATGGTGGTGCTGGGCTTTCTGCTGGCCTCCCACCTGTTCACGCGCTGGTACTTCCAGCGAGCCACCAATGGCGACGAGGACGCCCGGGGCATCGGCGCCCTGCCCCTATGGGTCATGGTCGGCGTAGTTGGCGGCGCACGCGCGGCCTATGTGCTGGTGGAATCCCTGCAAGGGACCCCTGTTGGTGAGCGGTACAAAAACGATCCCCTCTCGATGCTGTACGTCTGGGAAGGAGGACTGGTGATGTACGGGGGCTGCTTCGGAGCGATCTTTGGGGGCTGGTTGTGCGTCAGAAAATATGCCCTGCCCTTCACCCAGGTCCTTGACCTGACGTTTGTGGGCGCCTTCTTCGGTCTCAGCATCGGACGCATCGGCTGCCTCTTGGTGGGCGACGACCACGGCAGCATCGTGCCGGACAAATGGAGTCACCTGCCGTTTCCAATCACCGTGGATGTACCCAGCCTTGAGTGGCTGGAGGCGAACCCGGACAGCCTCTTCCCCAAGGGGCTCGCGGGCCAAACCATCTGGGCCACGCAGCCTTGGATGACCATCAACGCTCTTGCGTTGGGAGTCATTGGCATTTGGTTCCTGCGCCAGCGGGCATACCGGGGACAGGTGGTGCTACGCCTGCTGGCGCTCTACTCCGTCGGCCGTTTTTGCATCGAGATATTCCGCGGGGACTCGATCCGTGGACTCTGGTTCAACGACACGATCTCCACATCCCAACTGGTCTCGATCCTTCTCTTCACCTTTTGCGTAAGCATGCTGATCAAGAACCGCCATCGTCAAGAACCGGAGCCCCTGCCCCAAACTGACCCGGTCGCCAACGACTAGATCCCCATGCGCCCGACCCCAGATGGCCCCAAGATTCATGCTGGCATAGACGAAGCTGGCCTGGGCCCCTTGCTCGGCCCCCTCTGCATCGGCTGGTGCGTGACCAGTTCGCCCTCACAAGCGAAGCAACTCAACCACTGGGATCTCTGGAACAGTGCGGTCAGTCAGAAGCACCCGCGCAGGAGCGAACTGCTGTTCGTGGCGGACTCCAAGCGCGTGTTTGATGGCAGCCCCAGTAGCCGCGCGAGGCTGGCAGCCACAGCCCTCAGCTTCCTGCGTGCGGCTGGCAACCCGGCGGTCTGCGGCAGGGACCTCTTGCATAGCCCAGCTCCCCCACTGCGCCCCCAGGAAGAGGCCCCGGCCCCCTGGTTCGGCTCCTGGTTGCAGACCCTGCCCAACGAGGTTTCAGAACAGCAGCTCAAGCTGCAGGCCGCAGCCCTGGAAGCGGCCATGGAATCCTCCGGCTGCCGCGTGCTTGAGGCGGCGGTGCGCATTGCCCCAGCGGGAGAACTCAACGCCTCTTTCGAGCGCACCCAGAACAAGGCGGTCTCCACCTGGGCGCTGGTGGCGCCAATCTTGACCCACCTGTGGCAGCTCTATGGGCAGCAACAGGTGGCCGTTGTGCTGGATCGTCAAGGGGGCCGACGGCACTACGGCGGCCTGCTGGCCCAAGAATTCCCCTTCTGTGAAATCCAAACCCTGACCGAATCCAGAGACCTCGCCCAGTACCGCATCTGTGGGGCGGAGCGCCGCATGCTCCTCACGGTGCGACCTAAAGCGGAAGATTCAAGCCTGCCCGTGGCGGTGGGCTCCTGCCTTGCCAAATACGCTCGGGAGAGCGTCATGGATGCCTTCAACCGCTGGTTCACTGACTTTCAAGAGGAACTCAAGCCAACCGCCGGCTATGTGACCGATGCGCGTCGTTGGCTGCTGGATGCCAGGCCCGCCCTGGCCAAGGCCAAGGTGCCCACTGAGTTGCTGATTCGAACGCGCTAGCCCCTGGAGGGTTTTGGACCCTGGAGCCCCTGAACCGTAGGATGCCAACGGCTCCTGCCATCCCCCGGAAGTTCACCCGAAAGACTGCACCAAGAGAGCACACCGTGAAGACCGCCATCCTTGGAGCCGGAGTTTCCGGTCTTTCCCTCGCGCGGGCGCTAGTGGAGGGCGGGCTGGATGCGGCGGACATCACGCTCTTCGAGGCCGCGCCGGTCGCTGGCGGCCTCTGCCGCTCGAAGGTCATCGATGGATTCACTTATGATCTGGCCGGAGGCCATATCCTGTTCTCGAAGCAGCAGAAAATCCTCGATTGGATGCTGACCGCGGGAGGTGGACCAGAGGCTTTTGAAGAACGCCAACGCAACACAGCAATTCGTTTCGAGGATCGCTGGGTGCGCTACCCCTTCGAGAATGGTATCGGGGACCTTCCGGACCAGGCGAACTATGAGTGTCTTGCGGGCTATGTACACGCCTGGCACCAACGCAAACTGACAGGCTCCGAAGCCCCGAGCGACTTCGCAGCTTGGATCAAGTGGCGCTTTGGCGAGGGTATCGCCAAACACTTCATGGATCCCTACAACGAGAAGATCTGGAAGCGCCCCCTGGAACAGATCACCAGCGAATGGGTCGCCGGTCGTGTGCCCGACGCCCCCATCGAAGATGTGCTACGAGCAGCCGTGGGCATTCGCACGGAAGGCTATGTGCACCAGTCGGTGTTCTGGTACCCCAAACAAGGCGGTTTCCAGGCGATCACGGATGGCATGGCAGCGGACTTGAAAGCGCGCATCCGCCTCTCGACTCCCGTGGACAAAGTTACGCGCAAGGGCGAGGGCTGGTCGGTGCACGGGGAAGAATACGACCAGGTAGTGCTGACCACTCCCCTGGACCTCGCAGCCAAGCTGGTTGAAGGAGTGCCCCCCGATGTGAGCGCCGCCATGGAGGGCTTGGAATACAACGGACTGGTTTCTTTTCTGGTGGCCTTGGACACGCCGGAGCAACCGGACCTCTCCTGGTGCTACCTGCCGCACCCCAACCAAGGACCCGCCAACCGAGTTACTTGGATGTCAAACTACTCCAAAAATGGCGCTCCCGAGGGTAGGAGTTCGCTTTTGGTGGAAATCACCTGTTCGGGTCGAGAAGGCCAGCCGGAGCAGGAATTGGAAAAAACAATGCTCCTCGGCTTGGAAAATGCAGGCCTCCTGAGACGTGATCAGGTGCTTTTCACAGACCGCAGCGATGTGAAGAGGGCCTATGTGGTCTATGTCCACGGCCACGAAACCCGTCGTAGGAAGGCCCTGGAGTGGCTTGAGGCCCAGGGATTGTTCCCCCTGGGGCGTTTCGGACGATTCGAGTACGACAACTCGGACCAATGTGTGGAGAAAGCCCAGTGTCTTGCGAAGAGACTGCTTAAGGCCGACAATCTCCCAGCGTGACACGCCCTGTTTCGGTTTGAGACCGAAGTGTACCACTACGGATTTCTGATCCGCATTGTGCACCAACTTGGAGCAATCCACGGGTCTCAGAGCGGAACAGAGCCATCTCACTTTTATCCATTCTTATTATCGATCCTGGTTGGAAGATGCTCCGCGGCCTCTCCCAGCCCCAATCCACACTCCCTGTAATTCACCGCGGGTCGGGTTCAGCGAACCCAGCCTGACCAGACGCCTCTGAGGTGTTCCGTGTCGTATCCAATCACTATCCCTGCCACTCCCTTTTACCAACGAACAATGCTCCTGGCGTCAGCAGGATTGTTCTTGCTCGCCGCTTGTGGTGGGAACAGCGGCCCCAATTCCGGATCAGGGGGCAGCGGCCCGGGAGGAGGCTCCGGCAACGACTCCAACGCGCCCCACTCACTTGTGTTTGAAAGGCCGATTTCGGCCTACATCGCCCAAGTAACCGGGCAAGACAACACACCGACCTGGGCCGGAATCATCGACAACTTCACTGTTCTGCCCGAACTGCCAGCAGGTCTCGAGATCGATCCGCTGACAGGGGTGATCAGCGGCACTGCACTGATCCAGACCGAAGTCTCCCACTACACCGTCAGCGGTGCAAGCGAACATGGTTCCACAAGTGTGGCCTTGGAGATCCGTGTGACCGACACTCCGGTTCTGGCTCTCGGCAGCTATGGGGACGGCACCCTCATGATGCACCGCATCGACCCCTTCAGCGGCGCTCTCAGCCCCCTGGGCCTGGAGTACGCCCCCAGTGAAGCAGGTGCCCTGGGCGATGTGGTCGTACACCCAGATGGACATCTGGCCTGGACCGCAAACAACGGGGAATTGGGTAGCGCCGCGGATGTCTCGGTTTTCAGAATCGACCCTAACACCGGCCTGCCGCGCTATTCATCCTCACGCTCGTTCCTTGAAGGAGCTCACACCATGGGCCTGACCAGTGATGGCACCCTGGCCTTCATTGCCTCAAGAGCAAATCACCGCATCCAATCACACTCGGTGGATCAGATCAGCGGAGAATTGACCCCCATCGGCACCGCAGCGACAACCGGTACCAGCCCCGACCGCATCATTGTCGATCCTCTTGGTCGCTTCGTTTTCTGTCAGAACTACCATTCGCGCAACCTCAACCTGTTCCTGATCGACCCCACGACAGGCGAGCTCACCTTCCAAGGAGACCTGTCCTTCTTCACTCGACGCCCAACGGATATGGTGCTGGACGATACGGGCGAGCACCTTTATGTGAGCTTCGAAGAAACCTCGGAGATCCAACTCTTCCACATTGACTGGAACGGGACTCTTGGACCCCAGGTGACCTGGGGCACACGCACCGCCACAGGCGAACTGCCCACATCCCTGGCAATTGGCCCAGCGGGCACATTCCTTGCGACAACCTGTGCTGGAAGCAGCGAGCTGCGTGTCTACGAAGTAGACCGGGAGACTGGTGAGTTGGGCTTGGCCACAATCCAAGCAATGCCCTTCGAGCCTCGGAATGTGACCATGGACTGCTCTGGGGCCTACGCCTATGTCTCCTACACTGGCGAGCATGAGATCAGCAGCCTGCAAATCGACCCCGCCGACGGAGCCGTCACCCGAGTCAGCGAAATCAGAACCCGTCCCGGCCTTTTCCGCCTGACCATTCTGAACGCAACAGAGCCCCTGGCAGCAGTTGCCCTCAACCTCTACTCAATCAACGAGCAATCGGAAGACCTCTCGGCCTTCGATGTAGACCCCGCCTCCGGTGCACTCACCAGCAGCGGCCCGGACCAAGACCTGGGTATCCGCCCGGATCACCTGGCACTCGACCCGCGTGGCGCAGCCGCATGGATAGCAAACGAAGCAAGCCAGAACCTGACCGTGGTGCTACTCGACGACGACGGCATGGTAGCGAACATGCCCGGAACGCCGCTTGCTCTTCCAGGGACGCCCAAGGGTATCGCAGTGGATCCTTCTGGGCGCTATCTCTTCGTCACATTGGAAGTGCCTGGCCGGGTACTGGTGTTCACAATCGGAGAAAACCCCGAAGATCTGGCCCTCAGCCAAACTATCGAGTTATCCAACGACCCTGAAGAAATCTCCTGCGACCGAACAGGACGCTTCGTGCATGTGAGTGGCTCGGCCAGTATCGCGACCTTCCTCTTCGAACATGGCGACTTGGCCCATGAAGCGGCATACGCCGTGGCCACGGGCAACCCCAGCCACCTGCGCTTTGCCCCCTCGGGACGCCATGCCTATGCCTGCCTGGCCACAACCCATCTGGTGATGCCCTATGAGGTGCATCAGACCAGTGGCCAACTCTCGCCTCTGGTGGGAGCAGCCTTGGAAGTCCCCGGTGCCCCCGTCGCCTTCGAGCATGGCATTCCGCTGGCCCCGAACATGGTCCCCGATACGGGCACGGTGGTTGGTACCGACCCAGAATTGCCAGCGGGCTATGTGATCCTGAGCCAAGATGCGGGCAATCTTCCATCTCTGCTGACTGTGACCATCGATCCGGACACTCAAGTGATGACCCTGGTAGAGAGCACCTCTCTGCTCTTCAGTCCCAAGGACCTGCGCGTGAACCCCCGTGGGACCAAGCTCTATGTGCTGGACGGAGATGGCGATCGGATTGTTGTGCACTCAATCGGCGCGGACCCGACCGCGCTCAGCGAGGACGGTACCGTGCCCACAGGCACGGCACCCACGGCCCTGGTAATCCGCAAGGGTTTGGATTAGTGCTCAAAGCGGGGTGACGTGGCGTAAACTGGACGCCCATGTCCCTGACCCTGCTCATCACTGCCCTAGCCCTGACTCCCCAAGTGGATCGAATCACAGGCCAACCCTTCGCCACCCGCTCCCAGGTCCTCTGCCAACACGGTATGGTGGCCACCAGTCATCCCCTTGCCACCGGGGCCGCGCTGGACATCCTCAAGGCAGGAGGCTCTGCCATGGACGCAGCCATCGCAGCCAACTCGGTGCTGTGTTTCGCAGAACCCACGGGTTGTGGATTGGGGGGAGACCTCTTCGCCATTGTCTATGAGGCCAAGACCGATGAGGTGCACGGCTACAATGGCAGTGGACGGTCGCCTATGGGTCTGACCCTAGAGGAACTGCGCTCGCGCGGGTTGAAGAAAATCCCCAGCCACGGACCTCTGCCTGTCAGCGTGCCCGGCTGCGTGGAAGCCTGGGGCCAGTTGCACGGACGCTTCGGCGAGTTATCCCTTGAGCAGGTCCTGCAGCCCGCGATCCAACTGGCCAAGGAAGGCGCGCCAGTACCCCAGACCATCGCCTACTACTGGGGACTCAGTACACATCGCTTGAAGAAGTACCCGCACTTTGCCGAGACCTTCATGCCCAAAGGGGCTGCGCCAAAAGAAGGGGATGTCTTCGCCAACCCGCGCCTTGCCAAGACCCTCGAGGCAATTGCCAAAGGTGGCGCAAAGGCCTTCTACCAAGGAGCAATTGCCAAGACCATCGCCAAGGAGGTACAGGACCAAGGTGGCTTCCTGACCAGCGAAGACCTGGCCCGTCACAAGGGGGAGTGGACACCCCCGGTCTCCACCACCTATCGCGGCTATGAGGTCTTCGAACTGCCCCCCAACGGCCAGGGCATCGCCGCCCTACAGATGCTCAACATCATCGAACCCTATGACCTCAAGGCAATGGGTTTTGGCAGCGCGGAGCATCTGCACCTCTTCATCGAAGCCAAGAAACTGGCCTTCGAAGACCGGGCACGATTCTACGCGGATCCCTCCATGGCAGAGGTGCCTGTGGAGAGATTGATCTCGAAGGAGTACGCAGAGACCCGACGGGCCTTGATCGACCTGGAGCACGCAGCACAGTCCTTTCCTGCCGGCAACCCGGCCTTGGAAGAAGGAGACACGATCTATCTTTGCGTCGCCGATGCGGCGGGCAACATGGTCAGCCTGATCCAGAGCAACTATAGGGGCATGGGCTCGGGGATCACGCCAGAGGGTCTAGGCTTTGTACTTCAAGACCGGGGCGAACTCTTCGATTTGACCCCTGGCCGGGCAAACACCTACGCCCCGGGTAAACGCCCCTTCCACACGATCATCCCCGCCTTCGTCAAACACAAAGGCCAGCCCTTCCTGGCCTTTGGAGTGATGGGCGGTGCGACCCAACCCCAAGCCCACACCTGGGTGCTATGCAACATCATCGACTTTGGCATGAACCTGCAGGAAGCAGGCGACGCCTCCCGAGTGATTCACCTGGACTCCTCCCAACCGACAGGAGAACGAATGGCGAACGGGGGGCGGGTAACCCTGGAGGGCGGCTTTGATCCCAAGGTCTTGAAAGCCCTGCAGGCCATGGGTCATCAGCTTGTGGACCGGCCCGGAGTTTTTGGAGGCTACCAGGCAGTGGGTCGCCACCCTGAGAGCGGCTGCTGGGTTGGCGCCAGCGAGAGCCGCAAGGACGGCATGGCTGCCGGTTATTGAAGCCAGACGAGCAGAGCCCACACCGGCGGCAACTCGGTGATTAGCCCTGCGCTGACCAGAAAGCAGCCCTGGGATGACCGCAAAGGGGGGCAGGAAAAGGCTTCCTGCCGCAGAATGAGACTTGCAAGGACATGGCCTAGAATAGAGGGGTAGCGTTCCCTGCATGACACGGGGGCCGCACCTCTCCCCGGCTGTGCCCACCATGAACCGCCTCATAGCTATCAGCCTTCTTGTAGGACTTTCCGCTTGTTCAAACTCCTCGAACGGCAACTCCTCTGGCATCGCTGCACCCAGTGATCTGACCTACTGGGATGCAACGCTCTCCCTGATGATCGGCGTGCCGATCGCTCCCCTGACCCCCAGTGTCGAAGGGGAAGTAAGTGCATGGAGCACACAGCCCCAATTGCCCGCGGGACTGTCCATTGATCAAGGGACTGGGACCATTTCAGGAACTCCCGCGGGAGCGACTGAGTTCCAGGAGTACACGATCTCAGCTTCCAACCAGGGAGGCTCCACCTCAGCAGTACTGCCCCTGGGGGTTGCCCCCCCATTGCGGCATTTGATTGCTGGAGGCGATGCCATGGCCTCGGTGGAGATGTTCCGAGTAGATGCCCGCACGGGGATCGCGGCCCATGATGGATGGTTCGACACCGAAGCGGGGCTCAAGGATCTGATCAGCCACCCCTCCGTGAGTGTGGCCTATGCAGTGGTCAACAGCAATCCACCTAAGCTCTATGTCTATCATGTTCGCGCAGATGTAATTGCACCAGTGCGCGTCCAGTCCTGGGATGTAGGCAACAGCGAATCCTATGGTCTAGCAGTGGATACCAGCGGGCGCTCTCTGGTTATTACTGCCGAAGACGCGGACGAACTATGGGTTTATCCCCTGGCCCCGGATGGTCGCGTACTGACTGATCCCACAGTGCTCACCACCGAAGATGCTCCCCGGCTGCCTGTCTTTGCACACGATGCCGGGCACCTGGTGCTGGCCGATGGAGGAGACTCCACATCCTACGGACTGTCGAACTACACCCTTGATCCGGAGGGCATCCCCACAGGGAACCCGCAGCACACAATGCTCAACGGGTTTGAACCCTTGGCTCTGGCTGCAATCGAAAGTCGTCTCTTCCTGGGCATAAGCGGTTTCAACGTGAACACCATCCTGCCACTGGACCTGATTGACGGGGATCTGGTGCCAGATGGTTCGGGTGCGAAGGACCTGGGCGAGGGACAACCGATTGCCATCGCGATTCAACCCACCGGCCGCTCCCTGGTGATCTTGCTGGGAGGCGCAAACCCTGCGGTGCAACGCTTCATCTTGCTCAAGGACAGTCTTGATCTTGGCGCCTCTGGAGAGCCCTTCTCCCTGGGAACCGCCCCATCAGCTTTGACCTATGACTCCACGGGGCGCTTCCTATTCATTTCGGTAGCGGGGCTCGATGGCCTGCTGGCCTTTGAAACCGACCCCAGTGATGGATCCCTCTTCAGCAGGGGCGCCTTCCGCACTCGCAGCGGGGCGGATCACCTGGCCGTGGTGGTCGGCCCAAACCCAGTGGAAGCCACCGTACGCGGAGTCTTCGTCTCGGACAAGGGGCGCATGCTAAGCGTTGGGGGACCGGGCATCTCGGATGGCATGATCCACCAGTTCGGAATGGACCCGACCAGTGGACAGTTGGCCACATCGGCCCTGCCAATCCCGCTCGGCAACGATCCCAGCGAAGCCCTGGTACACCCCCGCGGCTCTCTGTTCTTCATCCTTGACATTCCCGCCCAGACCCTCCATTCAATGAAGGTGGGAGAAGATGGGATCCTCGATACAGCCCAGGGGCACGCGCTGAGCACACCTATCGATCCGCGCACCATGGCACTCAACCCCTTGGGGACCGTGCTCTACTTGGCCACGGGCGGAGCTCAGGGTTCAGCCGCGGTTCACGCCTATAGCATCAACGAGGACCATGGTCTCTTGTCACTGATCGGTTCCAAGGACCTTGATCTGACACCCTCCTCCATGCTTTCCGATCCCACAGGGCACTGGTTGGTTGCAGCAGATTCAAGCAGCGGACTGTTGGCGAGCATTCCCTTGAACCTGGACGGATCACTGGACATTCCGGCAGGGGTTCCCCAATTGACAGTCACCGGCGGCCCCGCAGGCATGGCCTTCTCGCGCAATGGCCAGGACTTCTTCGTCGCTTTCAAGAGCGCACACCTGATCCGCGGCTACAGACTGCAGGCAAGCAGCGGCGTGCTCTCAATCAAGTCTGGCAACGATGGCAGCGGCTATGAAATTGAAACGGGCATTCTTAGTGAACCCTATGACATCGTGCACCACCCCTTCGAGACTTGGATCTTTACCACTTTGGGGGGCACAGGGGATGTAATCCAGTGTGATTACTCCAAAGGCACCAGTGGTGCCACTGCGGCAGGCATCTCCCTGGGCGACCTGGAGATCTCACCCCTCGGACGCTTCCTTTTCGTGGTGGACAATGACGACCGCAGCGTCTCCGGCTTGCGCATAGGGGTCGATGGCCTACCTGTACTGCAAACCTCAGCTCCCCATGTGCTGGACAACCCTGTAGTGGTCCGCGCCAGTGTCAGTTGGGAATGATTCCCAGTCATACAGAGCCAAGGAGCCGCCCCTCGACGGCTTTCGAGAGGAGCGGGTAGGCCTGGCGCACGTTGCAGCCGGCCCTATCAGTCCCTGGACTTCTTCATGTCAGACAGAAGCTGCTTGATTTTTGGATCCATTGCACTTGATGAATGGCCACTGGCCACAATTATGCCTTTGGCGTCAATCAGGAAGTAGGTCGGGTAACCACTCACCTTGTACAGATCAGCAATCGGGGAATCCTCACCTTGATAGGCGCTGATCCATGAGACACCGTGCTTCTCGACGCCCTTGCGGAAAGTCTCGGGGTCGTCACCGGTATTGACGCCAATCAGTGCAAAAGGGCTGTCTTGATGGAGCTTCACGAGCTCCTGCAGGTGCGGCATGGCCGACCTGCAGGGGCCTCACCAGAATCCGTAGAAATCGATCAGGACCACCTTGCCGCGATAATCCGACAGCTTGAAGTCGTGGCCATCGATAGTTCGGCCCAGGAACTCAGGAGCTTCTTTACCCGGCTTGAGGTCCTCGGGCCGGGTGCGCTCAGCGCGCATCCTGAAGCCGTACTCTGTGTCGGCGTAGTGATCGAGCAGTTCAGCCATCAGGGCATCAGCCTCTTCAAGAGCTTGCTTGCCTTCAAGCTTGCGCAGTAGACCCACCAATTCATACTTGCACAGTGCCTGGATGTTGTGGTCCTTGTTGACCTTTGCAACTCTGCGCAGTGCATCCATCACCCACTCTTGACCCAGGTGCTTGCGGTCACGCACAAAACTGTCGACGCCATCGCCAAACCAGCTCGCCATGGAATAGTCCTTGAGCAGCAGTTTCGCGATGCGCACCTTCTCAGGCGCTATCGCAGAAAGGCGTAACCCCTTGTTGCGCAGGGAGCTCGTCATCCAGATCAAGGCGCGGCCCTCGCCTCCGTCAGCCAGACCTTGAAACCGATCCCAGAAGAGCCTGACCGGATGCTTCTCGCGCAAAGCGCGCTTGGCCTTGATCCCCTTGGCCTTGCGCAGTTCCGCGCGCCAGCCGTCGTAGGCCTCATCGAATTCAGCTTCCAGATCACTGAAGGCATCTTCAACGATGGACTCCATCAGGACCTGGCTCGGTGTCACCTGGTCCTCCTGTGGTGCGATGCCCGCGAAGAGGGGCACAAGAATGAGGGGAAAAGAGATCATTGTGTTTCCTGTTCAGGCGGCGAACATCACCGCAGGACAAAAGATTCTAGCTCGAATCAAGTCTGGAAGGGGTTAGAGTTGCGTCAACAAGCAGCCCCGGCCGATTTGGCCTGAACTACTCAAGAGCTGCAAGGGGCTGAGGACGCTCCCAGGACGCGCTGCGGGCCTGAATGACCTGCACCAACTCGTCAAGGGTGACTTTTTCCTGCTCCATGGAATCCCGGTGCCGCAGGGTGACCGTGCCATCGGAAAGCGTGTCACCGTCGATGGTCACACAGTAGGGCGTACCGATCTCGTCCTGGCGCCGGTAGCGGCGCCCGATAGCGCCTTTCTCGTCATAGAAACTCGCCAGATGGGCGTGGCGCAGAAGGGCCTCCACCTCGGCCGCCTTCTCGGGCATGCCGTCTTTCTTGACCAGGGGAAAAACTCCCACCGTGATGGGCGCAAGGCGCGGAGAGAAATGCAACACCGTGCGCATGTCCTTGCCCACCTGCTGCTCTTCGTAGGCGTCAATCAAGAAGGTCAAGGCCATACGATTGATCCCACCTGCGGGCTCAATCACATAGGGGGTGTAGCGTTCCTTGGCCTGGGGATCGAAATAGACCAGATCCGTACCGCTGGCTTCACTATGACGCTTGAGGTCGAAGTCCGTACGACAGGCGACTCCTTCCAACTCCCCCCAACCAAAGGGATAAAGGTACTCGATGTCCGCTGTAGCCGTGGAGTAATGGGCCAGTTCGTCTGCTTCATGCTCACGCATACGCAGCTTGTCCGGGTTGAGTCCCAGGTTCAGGTACCAATCAAAACGCGCCTTACGCCAGTAGTCGTACCACTGGTCATTCTCCTCAGGAGGCACGAAGAACTCCATCTCGGCCTGCTCGAACTCACGGGTGCGAAACACAAAGTTGCCCGGTGTGATCTCGTTGCGGAAGCTCTTGCCAATCTGAGCGATGCCAAAAGGCGGCTTGAGGCGCCCAGCCTCCATCACATTCTTGAAGTTCAAGAAGATCCCCTGGGCGGTCTCAGGCCGCAGGTAGGCCACGGAAGCAGACTCTTCCACCGCCCCAATGTGGGTCTTGAACATCAGATTGAAGGCCCGGGGCTCGGTCAGTTCTCCCTGGCACTCGGTAGGATTCTTGCTGGGTTTCTTGGGGCAGCGGGCATCATCGAGCTTGTCCGCCCGAAAGCGCGCCTTGCAGAGCTTGCAGTCCACCATGGGATCGCTGAACCCCCCCACATGTCCGCTGGTCTCCCAGACCTTGGGGTTTTGAATAATCGCCGAATCAAGCCCCACCACATTGGAACGCTCCACCACCACGTCATCCCACCAGGCGTCCTTGATTCGTCGCAGGAGCTCGACCCCCAGGGGGCCATAGTCATAGGTGTTCCCGATGCCTCCGTAGATCTCGGAGGCCTGGAATATAAAACCCCTACGCTTGCAGAGGGAGACGATGGCATCCATGACGCCAGTTGCTTGTTTGGCCATTTGAGTTAAGGAGGGGCGCGGGGAGCAGCTCCCGGGCGCAGAGTCTAGCAGGCCGCCCTGCGCTCTCCAGGGATCAGGGGCAAGAATCAAGCTGTCCGAGACCAAGCTCACTGAGCAACTCCGCCCCATGGCGCACACGAGAGCCCCAAAGACACGGGGCCAGGCTGCCGCTAGAATGGCTGCCCATGATCGCACCCAGTGAGCCCCGACGCCCGCACGACTGGCAGGCCCCCCGCGCCTCCCAGGGCCGCCGAGAGCACTCCGCCGCCCTGGAACAGCTGGAAGACCGCATCCTGGCTGGCGAACGCATTTTGGAAGAGGAGGCCTTCTTTCTACATGAGCAGGCGGATCTTCTGACCCTCGGCCGCATGGCCGATGGCGTGCGCCAGCGCCTGCACCCTGGGAACCGGGTGACCTACATCGTGGATAGGAACATCAACCCCACCAATGTCTGCGTCACCGACTGCGGCTTCTGCGCCTTCTACCGTTCGCCAGGACATAGTGAAGCCTATGTGCTCTCGCGGGACGAGATCTACCGCAAGGTCCAGGAAACCGTGGACCTGGGCGGCCAGCAGTTGTTGATGCAAGGAGGCCACCACCCCCAGCTCCTGAGCGACTGGTGGTGCGAGTTGATCAGCGATATCAAGCAGCGTTTCGATATCAACTGCCATGCCCTTTCAGCTCCTGAACTCGACCACTTCAGCGTGATGGAAAAGCGCCCACTGGAAGAGATCATTGCCGACTTGATCGAAGCGGGCATGGGCAGCCTGCCCGGAGCCGGAGCTGAGATCCTGGTCGAGCGAGTACGCAAGCTGATCGCTCCCAAGAAGACCAGCACCAACCGCTGGCTGGAGGTGCACCAGCGGGCGCACGAGGCGGGCCTGCGCTCATCAGCAACCATGATGTATGGCAACCTGGAAACCTCCGCTGAACGAATCAAGCACCTGATCCGACTGCGCGACCTGCAGGACATGACCGGCGGCTTCACCGCCTTCGCCACCTGGAACACCCAGCCCCATGGGGTCCCAGAAGAGCACCTCTACCCCGAAAAGACCACGCCAGCGATCTACCTGCGCGTACAAGCACTGGCGCGAATCGTGCTCGACAACTTCGAGAACATCCAGACCAGCTATGTGACCCAGGGCACCAAGCTGGCCCAGGTCAGCCTGCACTATGGGGCCAACGACTTTGGAGGAACGATGATCGAAGAGAATGTGGTCTCCGCCGCCGACTGCTTCAACCTGGAGTCAATCCAACGCCTGGAAGCTCAAATCTGTGGTGCAGGCTTCAGCCCCCGTCAACGCAACTCCTGGTACGGTTTGATCGACCCCCAGGAAGGCGAACCCAGTGGCCCCACCTGCCGCGAAGAAGCCGCCACTCACCGCGTCGCACCCGCTGAATGGGCCAGCGCCAACCCCAGCAACTCCCTCTGATGCTCCCCCTCAGCAACCCCAAGGACATTGCGCGTCTACAGCGAAGAGCGGAGCTAGCAGGCCTGGGCTCCATCTGCACGAAGGTGCTGGAGGGAGAACGCCTTTCCAGCGACGACGCCCTTGCACTCTACGCAACCCCGGACTACCTGACCATGGGCATGCTGGCCAACCACGTGCGTGAGCGCATCCACGGGGACCTGACCTATTTCAATATCAACCAGCACATCAACTACACGAACGTCTGCAACAAGCTCTGTCGCTTCTGCGCGTTCCAACGCCTGCCCAACCAGGAGGGTGCCTATGTCTTCACCCCCGAACAGGTAGCCCAGAAGATCACCGAGCAACTGGACCAACCAGTGACCGAGGTACACATGGTGGCAGGTATCTATCCCAAACTGCCCTACGAGTACTACCTGGACATTCTACGGGCCGTCAAGAGCGCCCGTCCTGAGATCCACATCAAGGCCTTCACCATGATCGAGCTGATGCAGATCGCCCACCGGGCAAAGAAGCCCTTGGAGGAAGTGCTGCCCGAGTTGATCGAAGCGGGCCTCGGCTCCTGCCCCGGGGGCGGCGCGGAGATTTTTGCCGATCGGGTTCAGCGGGAGGGTTATCACCTCAAGAATACGGGCCAGCAGTGGCTCGACACCGCGCGCACAGTGCACGCCGCCGGCCTGCACAGCAACTGCACCATGCTGCATGGGCATATCGAGACCGTCGCGGAGCGCGTAGATCATCTGCTTCACCTGCGTGAATTGCAGGACGAGACCGGTGGACTGCAGTGCTACATCCCTCTCTCTTTCCATCCGGAGAACACCGAATGGAGCCACCTCCCGGGCCCCACTGCCCTGGACGAACTACGCGAAATCGCCATCGGCCGCTTGATGCTGGACAACATTCCGCACATCAAGGCCTACTGGATCATGCTCACAGTCCCCATTGCCCAGCTGGCCCTGTCCTTTGGGGCTGACGATGTGGATGGCACGGTGGTGGAAGAAAAGATCTACCACGATGCGGGAGCCACAACCCCCCAGAGCGTGGCGCGCCAGGAACTGGAGAATTGGATCAGCGAGGCAGGACGCATCCCGGTGGAACGTGACACCCTCTACTCGGTGGTCTGGAGCGGTGACGAAGAGTTGGCCCCGGTGGGTTCCGCCGCATCAGGCCTGGGCTGAGGCTCAGCGCGGCAACTTGTCCGCATACGTGGCCGGGTCCCCGTCGAACCGAGCCTTGCACTTGCCGCAACAAAAGGCGACGAGCTTGCCTTTGTAGTCACTGGTCACGGCCGGATCCACATCTGCACCGGAGACAGGGCAAGACTTGTTGATCGCGGTGAGCTTCGCCTTGGGCAACTTGCCCTCGTATTTGGCGGGATCTGCGTCGAATCCCGCCTTGCACTTGCCGCAGCAAAAGGCGACGAGCTTGCCCTTGTAGTCACTGGTCACAGCCGGATCCACATCTGCACCGGAGACCGGGCAGGACTTGTTGATCGCGACTGGCTTGGCCTTGGGTGCATCGCCCTTGGTCAGCTTGTCCGCGTACTTGGCTGGGTCCGCATCGAATGCGGTCTTGCATTTGGCGCAACAGAAAGCCACAGGACGGCCATCAAAGACAGATACCACCTTGGGATCCACCTTGGTCCCGAGCACGGGACAGAGCTCGTTCTTCGCTCCCCCGGTGGGTGGAGCCACCACATCCCCAGGCTCGAGACCACGATCGATCAGGAGATCCGGTCGCAGGACAGCCAGTCGACTGCAACCCTCTGGAGTAAATGCCGAGCCCCACAGATAGAGCCGCTGCAAAGCGGGCAGCGCCGCGATCGCTTCGATGGCCGCATCCCCAACGGAGGACCCATAGAGGTTGAGCACAACCAGCTCCTTCAGGCTGGCCAAGCGAGCCAGACCCTTGGCACTGACTTGAGTACGCGCAAGGTTCAGACGTCGCAACTGGGTAAACCTAGACAGCTTGACGAGGCCAAGGTCGGTAACGCCTGTACCCGAGAGATTGAGCCAGACCAAACTGGCCTCCAAGCCACCAAGGTTTTCGAGCTGCCCATCCCCGGCTGCAGGTTTGCCCAGGGAAAGGTTCACATCCACCGCATGCAATCCTTCAGCCACCGCCAGAGCTACCCAACCACCTGCCTTGAGGCGAACCAAGGCCGCTGCCCGCGCAGCTTCCTGGTCCTCGCTCAAGGACTCCAGCACCAGTCGCGGCTGTGAGGGCAGGCCCACCTCGACCTCTTCCCAAGGAGCTCCCTGGGTAATCCACGCGCGCAACAAGGCAAGCTGTTCAGCACTCAAGGGATCCCCGTCTTCGGGCATCCTGTCCGGATCATCCGCCGGCAACTCGCATAGCTCAAGCAAGAGGCTCATGTCCGGATCGCCGGGAACCACGGGCAAGACATCGGGATCTCCGGTGAAGAGCCCCTCGCGCGTATCCAAACGCAGCTCCCCCTCTTGAGTACGCGGACCATGACACTCAAAGCAGCTCCCCGCGAGGATGGGGTAGATGTCGCGCTTGTAGTCCACCTCCTCCTTGCCTTGATCAGGCTCCTGGGCCAAGAGGCCAGAAGCCGACCCAGTCGAAGTGAATCCAATCGGTGCGAGGGCGGTCAGGGTGAGGGGCAGTATCCACATACGCCCCAGTCTAGCAGCCCCTCGCCCTGGGCGGGGAGCCTCCCCCAAGGACCGAGGTCAGGAATCGCCGGGCAGCACAAAGGCCAACCCCACCGCCACACCACTCCAAGCGGGGAGCCCCATGGAAAGCGCGTCTGGCCAACCTCCGTACAACACGAAGGCGGGCAAGCTCCCCAGTAAAACCGAGAACCCCACCAACACCCGCGAACTCATGCCACGCTGAGCCGCCAACCACCAGCAGATCGGCAGGGCACCCAAGTGGTGGGGCCAGCAGGGTCCGGGAAAAAGGGGCAAGCAGGCCAGGAGCAATCCAGCCCCCATGGCCCAGCCTTCCTTCATGGCCAAGGTGCGCCCATACCAAAGTGCTGCCGCAAGCAGAGCAAGAGAGAATGCTCGCTCCAGTAATCCAGACTCCGGAAAGCCCAGCAAGCGCCCCAGAACCTGGGCAAATCCCTGACGGTTGACCGACCCTGCCCAATCGCCTCCAGCCCCCACCGCAACATCCAGGCGATCAAGAACCTGCTGACCAAAGGCAATCGCATCGCTGCCAAAAACCGCCAGAGGCAAGCCTACCAACACCACCAAGGCCGCGATCCAGTCCACACGACGCACACCCGCCACAAGAAATCGCGGCAACCAGAGGATTGCCGGGTAGAACTTGATGCCCGTAGCCACAGCCAGGACCCAGGCAGCGGGACCCGGTCGCTCCTTCTGCCAAAGGAGCAGACTCAACGCGCAAAGAGCCGCCAGGGGTGCGCCCATCTGCCCCCAGTGAAGGGAGTGCAGCAGGGGATAGCAGCTGCCCGTAGCAAGGCCCAGGAGCAGCAGATCCAGCCGACTTTCCGATGGTCTTCCCAGGCGCACGACCAGCAAGACCAGGACCACCAGAGACAGCAACTGCAGGCCCAGCCCGACCCAGGCCAGCAACGCCGGACCAATCCAGGCCAGGGGAGCAATCAGAACTGCCGCCGAGGGTGGGTAGATGAAACCCTCCACGGGCTGGGCTTCGCCCCTCATGACCGAAAGGGCCTGCTGATAGAAGGGCCCCATCCAGTCTTCCAGGGACGCCCCGTTGAAGTCCATGCCCGCGCTGAATCCCCTCGGTCCGCCCATGAGCGCCAAGGATCCGAGCAACCCAAGAGCCAACCCAACAAGCGCGAAGCCATCCCGACGATTCACGCCTTGGCCTCCACCAGAGTACCGCCGGAGTGAACCCTGACCCCTTCGGCAATTTTCCACCAGGCGCCCCCCGGAGGCCGACACTCCAAGCGCAGCCATTCTTCACGGGTCGGGTGAGGGGTGCAAAAACACAAGCTGTGCAAGGCAACACTTCGATCGGGAAGGGCTGACTCAGCTCCGTACTTCAAGTCCCCCAACAAGGGCACCCCCAAGGTCGCACAAGCCAGCCGCAATTGGTGCGATCGTCCCGTGAGGGGCTGCAACTCAATTAGAGAGGTCCTCCCTTCGCTACGCAGCACACGCCAACGGGTACTAGCCAGACGCGCTCCTTCGGTCCCGTGCCCCACGACCTTCACCCGATTGGATGCCTGATCCTTGAGCAGGGTCTGCTCCAGCAGCCCTTCCCCGCTCAACTCTCCTTCTACCACACCCAGATAGGTCTTCTGCACTTGTCGCTCCCGCAGGCTCTCGGTCAGGCGCGCAGCGCCCTTGCTGGTGCGCCCAAAACACAGCACACCCGAAACCGGTCGATCCAAACGGTGCACGACCCCCAGAAAAACATCCCCAGGCTTCTTGTATTCCTGTTTGACCCAGACCCGAGCAAGGTCCAGGGCGCTCTCGTCGCCGCTTTCATCGGGCACGCTGGGAAGTCCCGCGGGTTTTTCGATGGCCAACACATGGTTGTCACACCAGAGCACTGCCAACGAACTCACGCCTCCCGTTCCCGGCGCAAGCGCACGCCGAAGCCCGCGGGCAGGAGACGCGAGTTCAAGCCCTCCCTCTGTTCTTCCTCCAAGGCCAGCTCCGCCGCAGCAAAGTCATCCCCCGAGTGTGCGTGAGCCCGGAACAACTCCTGCAGGGTCAAGGGCGAATGCCCCACCGCATAGGTTGAGAGCACCAGCCGCCCCCCAGGTGCGAGTAGTTGCAGGGCACACTGGACCAGAGCCTCAAGACCCGCCTCAAGCTGCCACAGTTCTCCCTTGGGACCTCGGCCGTAGTGGGGCGGATCCAACATGATCGCATCGTATTGCTTGCCCCGCCGAACCTCTCGACGAGCAAAGGCCAGGGCATCGTCACAAATCACCCGCATGGAGTCCTTTGCAAGACCACTGGCGACGAGGTTCTCGATGGCCCAGGACAAGGACTGACGAGACGCATCCACATGGGTCACCTGGAAGCCCCCGGCCACAGCAATCACACTGGCCACGCCGGTGTAGCCAAAGAGGTTCAGCATGCTCTGGCCCGCAGGCTGGTCGGGCCCCACAAGCCACTCCCAGTTGCCCGCCTGTTCGGGAAAGAGCCCCACGTGCTTGAAAGGTGTCGGGCGCAACACAAACGAAGCTCCCCGATGGGCAACAGTCCAACTGAAGCCCTCCTCAGCGGCTCCCTTGGGAGCCGTCGGCCCGGCCTCCCAGCGCCCACCCCGATCAGACTCTCGTTGAAAGTGCAAATCCGCTGCGTCCCACTCAGCCTGATCAAGACGCCGGCACCAGAGAGCTTGGGGATCGGGCCGCGCGAGCACCAGGTCCCCGAAACGCTCGAGCTTTTCTCCTGCGCCACTATCCAAGAGGCAGTAGTCCGCCAGGGACTCAAAAGGAAATACGGCCACGCTCAACACAGCGCTCATCCTAGTGGCAGTTCCCCGGGTCCGGCAACAGAAACAGGGCCGGCCCTCACGAAGAGGACCGGCCCTGGCGTTTGGTCTCAGGGGGTGAATTCAGCCCTTGGCGCCAGCGGTCTTCTTGCTCTCGCAGGG
Source organism: Planctomycetota bacterium (assembly GCA_012960475.1). Classification (GTDB taxonomy): domain Bacteria; phylum Planctomycetota; class UBA1135; order UBA1135. The sequence goes on along the minus strand of DUBE01000065.1, from coordinate 27,986 downwards.
GGAACCACAGTCTGCTTTCTTGGCGGTGGAGGCTTTCTTGGCCTTGGCGCCTTCGGTGCAGCACTCGCTCTTCTTGGCAGTGGACGCGGCCTTGGCCTTGGCGCCGTCTGCACAGCACTCGCTCTTCTTGGCAGTGGACGCGGCTTTGGCCTTGGCGCCGTCTGCACAGCACTCGCTCTTCTTGGCAGTGGACGCGGCCTTGGCCTTGGCGCCGTCGCAGGCGGTTCCGCAATCAGCGGGGTTCTTGCCTTCGCAATCCCCATCACACGCGGCTTTCTTGGAAACCGTCTTGGCCTTAGCGCCTTCGGCACAGCACTCGCTCTTCTTGACGGTTGAAGCCTTCTTGGCATTCACGACCTCACAGTCGCTGCCGCATTCAACCTTCTTGGTAGCAACCTTGGCTTTGGCGCCTTCGTCACAACACTCGCTCTTCTTGGCAGTGGACGCGACCTTGGCCTTGGCGTCGTCTGCACAGCACTCGCTCTTCTTGGCAGTGGACGCGACCTTGGCCTTGGCGTCGTCTGCACAACACTCGCTCTTCTTGGCTTTGGATGCGACCTTGGCCTTGGCGTCGTCTGCACAGCACTCGCTCTTCTTGGCTTTGGATGCGACCTTAGCCTTGGCGTCGTCAGCGCAGCACTCGCTCTTCTTGGCTTTGGATGCGACCTTAGCCTTGGCGTCGTCTGCACAGCACTCGCTCTTCTTGGCTTTGGATGCGACCTTAGCCTTGGCGTCGTCAGCGCAGCACTCGCTCTTCTTGGCTTTGGATGCGACCTTGGCCTTGGCGGCCTCCTGACAACATTCGCTCTTCTTGGCGGTGGACGCCTTTTGAGCTTTCTGGGAACTGGCCGGGCAATCTTGAGAGATCGCCGGGCAACTCTTGACAGGAGCAGCGGGAGCATCAGCCTGGCTGGCGTGGGCACCCAGGGTCAAAGCCAAGGATGCGATCGAAAAGAAAAGCGTTTTCATGATGTGGATTGAGGTCGAGGGGTGTTCGTGTCCAGTCTAGTTCGACTGATGACTGATGATGAGCTTACGCCTTCCCTTGGAATCTGTTGGGAGAGATGCTCATGAAGACAGGGCTCAAGGATAGCCCAGGGGGCCTGAAACTGCACCCCCGAGACGAAAAGTGAACACAATTCTAGTGTCCAAAGTGAGTCTCAGACCACCAAAACGGGACATGAGCCCCCCAGGCAGGTTTTCTCCTTGGGTGCTAGGCTAGAAGCTGTAGCCACCAGAGATGATACTAGAGGGGGACGAAGTCGCCCCGGAGTCTTCCGAGCAGTTCTATCATGCGCACAACCTCCCTTGCAGCCTGCGTCAGCCTGATTGGCCTATCAACCCTGGTGGGCATCTCCCTTGCTCCCTCTGACCAAGATGTGGCTCAGCAGGTTTCCCGAGGGATTGAGCAGATCTGCAGCGAAGCCACCCCATCGGTAGTGCAGGTGCGCTCCCAATCGATTCGAGGCCGTAGGGGATCCACTTCTGAAGGCTCGGGAGTCATCGTGCGCCCTGAGGGAATCGTGGTGACGAATTATCATGTGGTCAAGGACGGCACACGCTTCTCAATCGTACTACCCCAAGGCAACCGACTTCCCGCTTCGCTGCTGGGAACCGATCCCGACACGGACCTCGCTGTGCTACGCATCGACTCGGACGATCCCAAGCGCAGCTTCCCCTTCCTGGAACTCGATCCTCGAACGCCCAAGGTCGGCGCCACGGTACTGGTCCTGGGAAATCCTCAGGGGCTGGGTACCAGCGTAACTCGCGGCATAATCAGCGGCCTTGGTCGCAGTGATCTCAACCTGGCCACCTACGAGGACTTCCTTCAAACAGACGCGGCCATCAACCCAGGAAATTCCGGTGGTCCACTTATCAGTCTGGGGGGCAAGGTCCTGGGCATCTCCACCGCCCAGGGATTGAGGTCCAACGGAGACCTGGGCATCTGCTTTGCAATACCCTCCTCTCTGGTGAGCCAGGTGGTGGAGGGAATCCTGGAAGATGGCGAAGTGATCCGCGGTTGGCTGGGGGTCCAGGTCCAGAGCTGGTTCCGACCGGACCGCGTACGTGGATACGACGGCATCAGCAAGGTACGCATCAGCGAATTCACGGACCTCAGCCCTGCCCGTACCGCAGGACTCAGGCAGGGAGACATCATTCTGGCGGTGGGCAAGCGCAGGCTGATCTCACGCAAAGACCTGATGACTTCGGTGGCTGTGCTCGATCCGGGCGACACCGTGCAGATGACGATCTGGCGCAACGGAGAAGAACTCAAGCTCCCCGTGATCCTTGCCCGACGCCCATCCCCAGATCGGGACTAGACCCAAGCGGGTTTTCTTGGGTGCCCCGCGGCTGAACTCCTAGGGCAAGACCACGCGATGCACATCGCTGCTGCCCCCCTGTCCCCCGAGCAGCACCAGTTCCAGATGCAAATCCCACGCTCCAGCGGGCAGGATTCCCAGAGTCCCGTGGACCTCGACATACCCGTCCTGGGATGCGTTGCCCGTCTGGATCACAAGAGCCGGCCCCCCAGATGATGGGACCGCCAACAAGCGCCAGGTACTGGAGGATTCCACGGGTGAGGTCCAGGCATGGAGGCTGCGATCGCCGCAAACCTGCAGGCCCAAAGTCAGATCCCCGGTCCCCACCTGGGGACTGGTCATGATCCCGGGGTCCAGGTGCAAAAGGCCTCCACGCCGAGCGGCCAGAGAAGTGCTGCTCGTGCCCCCGGGTTCTCCCGCAAGAAAACTGCCAGGCAGAAGCCCCTCCTGCACGGCGGCTCCAGCATGGCTGTCCGCGTCCCCGACCAGCAGGCATTGGACCCTGTGACCCGAGGCCCCGATTTCCAGACGCAACACAGAACCAGTTCCTCCAGGGGCTCCCACCAAGAAACCGTTTTGGCAAGGAGCCAGCGCGCCCCCAAATCCCCCTGCCTCGCGGCTGGGCGCCCGCACGACACAGTGGTGTACTGGACCCGCTCCGCCCAAGCGAAACAGATGCACACTTCCGAGCCCCGCCCCAGCGGCCTCGGGTCCCGGCGCTCCCACCGCGAGCCAATTGCCCGAGCTTGCCAGGGACGCGCCGAAGTGGGAATTGGATCGGGGCTCAGGTGGAATCAAAAACTCCATCGCCTGCCAGCGACCCGCTTGCAGTTTCAACATCCAAACACCTCCGCAAGCGAGACCAGACGCCCCGTCATGATCTGGAACTCCCACAAAGGCCGTGTCGGACGTGATCAAGACCGCAGCTCCAGCCCGAGCGCCAGGACACTGATCAGGGGGATCAAAGCGCAACTGCGGTTCCCACGTCGAGCCGCGCAATCGATAAATCCAGGCAGCCCCCTGCAAGAATGCACCTGCCGCGCCCATCTGACGTGGAGCACCGACAATCAGATGGGGCCCTTGCATATGCATGGCATCCCCGAAAAAAGCCAGGAGCCCCGCATCAGAGGGCGCCAGCACTTGAGTGTGCTTGAAGCCCTGGGACTTCTCCTGATAGATGTGGACCGCGCCGCTATGGGAAGAGCCCCCGCTTTGAAAAGGTGACCCCACAGCAACCCAACCCCCATCCCCGGCCAAAGCCCGGCCGAATTGATCCCCTGAGGAAGGCGTCGGTGAAGTGAGCACCCCCACTACCGCGAGCCCCGCTGGCCCGTCCCCGTAGATCCAAACCGCCCCCTGCCGGAACAGGCTCGGCCCTGACTGCTTGGGGGCCCCGCAGAGGACCCGGCTGTGGCAAGGAAGCCGCAGAAGAGCTGCACCGAACGCCCCTCCTCCCTGCGTTGGGTCCCGCGGGGCACAGTCCACAGGCGTGGGCAAGGTCTGCAAGCAAGGCAGAGGGGCACAGGAAGGCCCGACCTGGAGCGGAGGGGGTTCTGGAAGCGGGCCGCTGGGACGCATGAGACCAAGGGCAGCAAACAGAGTCAGAACTGTGGGTAGGAAGAGATCCAGCATGCAAGCAAGAACGAGAATCCCTGCCAGAAGTTTCAGGCCCGCTTCTGTAAGGGACTCCATCGACCTTGGCGATCAGCGCTTCCAAAGGCCCGGCCCGTTGACTGAGACCCCAACATGCAGGACCCCCGAGATGCCAAAGTCGTAGTAGGGGATCGTTCAGCTGGCTGCTAGACTGCCCCCATGTCCTTGCGAATCGGAAGTGTGCCCTATGTGGTTGGGCGGCCCCTGGACTGGGGTCTCGAGAGCGCTGCCGACATCATGTATCAGCAAGCGGTGCCCGCCGAACTGGTCCAAGGCCTGCGCGATTCGAAACTGGACGCCGCCCTGGTGTCTTCCATCGAGCTCTTTCGCCGCCCGGGCTACGGCACAATTGACGGCCTGGCTGTGGCAGGCCAGGGGACTGTTGATTCCGTCCAGGTTTTTCTACGGCGTCCCATCGAAAAGGTGCGTCGCATCGCCCTCGATCCTTCCAGCCGTGCAGCGGCCGCCCTGGTGCGCGTGCTCCTGGCCGAGCGTGACGGAGGGGCACCTGAATACCTGGAAGTCCCAACAGGGATGGACCCCAGGACAGCAGACGCAGACGCCTGGTTGCGCATTGGAGATCGAGCACTGAGGGAGACCTGGCTCGAAGAGCTGAGCCATTGGAACCCCTCCCAGGTCTGGACCCAGCAGACCGGCCTGCCCTTTGTGTTTGCCCTCTGGCTCTTCCGTTCTCCCGCGACCATCGAATCGCTGTTGCCCGAGTTCCACCGGGCAGCCGAAAGGGGCAACGCAGCCCGGGAGGAAATCGCCGAACAGGGCGCCCAGGAACTCCAGCTGCCCCTCGCATCCCTGCGCAACTATCTGCTGGAACAGTGCGTTTTCCAACTGGGTGCCCCAATGAGCGCGGCCCTGGAATGCTTCGGCCAACGCGCTCAAGCCCTGGGACTGACATGCGAGCCCCCTGATCACGCTCCGCCAGCCCCCCAGCGCGCCCCTGAAACCCATGGAACGGGGAAGGTCCCATGCCCCGATTGATCGATGCCTCGCGCTGTCCACACTGCAACGAGGATCTGCCCGACCCCATGCCCCGGGTCTGCCCCGCTTGTGCGGGCTCGCTGCAACAGCGCTTCCTGCGCACGGGCTGCCTCACCTCAGCCCCCCTGCTTCTACTCACCGCAGGCACCCTCTGGTTCGTAGAACATCTGCTCCGTGGTTGACCCCTGCACTCACCTCCTATAAAACGGCAACGCACCCCCGGAGAACCCCGTGGCCAAAGACACTCTGTTTGACCTGCAAGAGTACACAACCGTGGCTTCTAAGAAATCGACCCGCTCCCCCAAGGCTGGCAAGCGCAAGAGCACCGGCGCATCCCAAGCCCGTGACATCTCCGTAGCCGAGTTCTTCGAGAAGAACCGCCACATGCTGGGCTTTGACTCTCCGGTCAAGGCTCTGCTGATGGCTGTCAAAGAAGCGGTGGACAACAGCCTTGACGCCTGCGAAGACGGGGACATCCTGCCGGTGATCGAGGTCCAAATCGAGCAGATCACAGCCAAGACCTTCCGAGTCACGGTGGAAGACAATGGCCCCGGAATAACCGACATGCAGATTGGCAAGATCTTCGGCCAGCTGCTCTATGGTTCCAAGTTCCACAAGCTCAGCCAAAGCCGAGGCCAGCAGGGGATCGGCATCTCGGCTGCGGGCATGTATGGCAAGCTGACCACCGGCAAGCCTGTACTGGTGCGTTCCAAGATCAAACGCCGCAAAGCGGTGGAGGTAGTCCTCAGCCTGGACACAAAACGCAACCGACCAGAAGAACACTCCAAAGAAGAGGTGGACTGGGAGGGAAAGACGCACGGTACCCGCGTGGAGATCGAAATGGAGGCGACCTACAAGAAGGGTCTGCGCTCTGTGGACATGTACCTCAAGCAGACCGCCATCGCCAACCCGCACCTGACCCTGACCTGGATCGATCCCACAGGGGAAGAGGTGGTCTATGAGGCGCACACCAAGGTAAAGCCCAAGGCCACGGTGGAAATCAAGCCGCACCCCCATGGCATCGAATTGGGCCGGCTGATAGGCATGTTGAAGGAAACCGCAAGCCGCTCCCTGTCTGGCTTCTTGCGTGAGGAATTCTGTCGTGTGGGTGCCACCGTGGCCAAGAAAATCGTGAGCGCTGCGGGCAAGGGCTTGACCATGAAGAGCTACCCCTCGCGCATCGCGCGGGATGAAGCGGCGGCTCTCTACGACGCGATCAACGAGACGAAGATCAGTTCCCCTCCCACGGAGTGCATCGCTCCTATCGGCGAAGAGTTACTGCTCTTGGGACTGCGCAAGGAGATCGAAGCGGACTTTTACGCCACCGCGACCCGACCGGCTGCGGTCTATCGAGGCAACCCCTTCCAAATCGAAGTGGGCCTTGCATATGGCAAGCCCGGCCAGGGCTTCGAAGAAGAGGACGATGGACGGATCAAGAAGAAATCCCGTTCAGAAAAAATCGTGGCCGATCTGGTCGCTGATTCGGACGAGCCCGCGCGTTTGATTCGATTTGCCAATCGTGTGCCCTTGCTCTACCAGCAGGCTGGTTGCGCAATCACCAAAGGCGTCATCCAGACCAACTGGCGCTCCTATGGCCTCTCCCAACCCAAAGGCGCCCTGCCCGTTGCGCCCATGGCGATCATCATCCACATCGCATCGGTTTGGGTTCCCTTCACATCAGAGTCCAAGGAAGCGGTAGCAAGCTATCCCGAGATCCTGAAAGAGGTACGCCTGGCCCTGCAAGAATGCGGCCGCAAGCTGGGCATTCACATCCGCAAGGGCAAGCGCCTGCAACGCGAGTACCAAAAGCGTGAGTACATTGAGACCTACATTCCTCACATCGGCATCGCTCTGCAGGAAATCCTCGGCCTGACCAACAAAGAGAAAGAGAGCACCGTCAGCAGCCTCGAGAAGACCCTGCATCGTTCGCGCAAGTTCTAGACAAGCAGCATCCGCGCACCGCCCAACAGGACATACAAGCCATGGCCAAGAAGAAGAGTACACGCAAGAAAGCAACCAAGGCGACTGCCAAGAAGGCCCCCGCGCGAAAGGCCTCAACAAAAAAGCACACGCTCAGCGAGATGGACAAGAAAACCATCAAGCTAGTGGAGCACACCGCAGTCACAGTGCAGCGCAAGATCAAGGCCCGCAGCCTGCCCGAACTCAAGTTCCCGGTACGCTCCCTGGCCAATGTGACCTACGACAAGAAAGTCGGCTTCTTCGAGCTTGGCAAGGGCCGCAAGGTACGCGCCCTCTCCTTCAACACGGTCAAGACCTTCGCCCAGACCCTGCGCTTGATGTCGGTATCGAAGGAGATGATCGAGAACAACGATTTTGCCACAAAACGAGAGGCCTACTATGTCTCCAAGAACTGGGGCGCCTGCAAATTCCGCGAGCAGCCCGAGTCGGATGCGGTCATGGACGACATCGAAGCATTGGCCAGCCTGGACGGACTCTCGCGCGAACAACTGCGCTACTACCCGGAAGAACACGGAGGCGCCCTGGCCGGAGAACTTGTGGTCATCGACCGGGATTCCGAAACCGGCGCCGAGATCCGCATCGACTGCACCGCCATGGGCACCGGCGCCTACACGATTCCGCACTCGGTGGAGCACCTCAAGTTCCAGACAAAAGCCAAGTTCATCCTGGCCATCGAAACCGGAGGCATGTTTGCGCGACTCAACAACCACAAGTGGTGGCGCGACTCCAGTTCCATCTTGATTTCCATGAGCGGCGTGCCCTCCAGGGCCACACGACGCTTCATTAGGCGCCTCTCGGACGACCAGAAACTGCCCGTGTTCTGCTTCGTGGATTGCGACCCCTATGGCATCGCCAACATCTACCGCACGCTCAAGGTTGGCTCGGGCAATGCAGCACACATCAACCGTTTCTTTTGCGTTCCCAAGGCGCGGTTCTTGGGAGTCACCCCCCAGGACATCATCGACTTCAAGCTGCAGGACGCAACCCACGACCTGCAGAAGGTCGACATCAAGCGCGCCCAGGATGCGATGAAGAACGACCCCTTCTTCAGGTCCCACCTGCCCTGGAAGAAAGCTCTGCAGCAAATGCTGAAGATGGGAGTACGGGCGGAGCAGCAGGCCCTCGCCAAGTGGGGTCTGAACTTCGTGATCGAGGAATACCTGCCGCGCAAGTTGAAGGACAAGAAGTCGTTCCTGCCCTAGGAGCCTGAGCGTCCGGAGACCCTGGGCCCCAGGAATCGACGAAGACCCCCCTGTGACCGCGGCAGAGCACAGGCTGGGGCCTTTCAATCCACCCGAGCCCAGGAGGGCTTGCAAGAGGACGGGGGAAGGCCCATGGAATGGGATAGGGGTCCAGCATGCCTCAAGTTGAGACTCAAAATAGGCCGATGCCTCCATCACCCTCCGGCCCCTAACGTCCCCAAGAATGCCCCAATCCCCGCGCGAAGATCGACTTGTTCTGTGGTTCGAAGAATGTGGCAAGACTGACACCGAACTGGTGGGCGGCAAGGGGGCCAGCCTAGGCGAGCTCTACTGTCAATTGGTGCCCAAGGGGGTCCAGGTTCCCAACGGCTTCACCACCACCGCCCTGGCCTACCGCCGGTTCCTTGAGGAACCCTTGCAGCCGGGTGTACTCGCCACCTCCTCTGAAATCGAGGGGCTGGGCAGCGTGCGCCTCGCAGCGGTGCAGTCCAACACCTTGGCCGATGCTCTCAGGGCTACCGCAAGGAACGCCAACACGGACGACCATCTAGAGATGCATGGTCGCGCGCAACTCGCGCGGGAACTAGTTTGCGCCGCCCCCATCCCTGCGGATGTAGAGCAGGCAATACGCCAGGGCTACCGTCAACTGTGCGAGGAGCATGACACGGAAGTGGATGTGGCTGTGCGTTCGTCCGCCACAGTTGAAGATTCCGAAGAGGCCTCCTTCGCAGGACAGTGTGAGTCCTTCCTCAATGTCTCCGGCGATGAAGATGTCCTGCGACGCTGGAAGGAGTGCTGCGCCAGCCTCTTCACCGAACGCGCTGTGAGCTACCAAATGAGCCAGGGACTCTCCCCCCTGAGAGCGTCCCTGGCAGTGGTGATCATGAAAATGGTGCGTTCCGATCTGGCCACAAGCGGAGTGATGTTCACACTGGATCCGGACTCAGGTCACAGGGGCGTGATCCATGTCTCTTCAAGCTATGGCCTTGGCGAACTGGTTGTGCAAGGCAGCGTCTCCCCCGATCACTTCACGATTTGGAAGGAAGGCTTGCGCAAGGGGCACGCTGCGATAGTCCATCGACACATCGGCGCAAAGGACATTGCCATGGTCTATTCCAATCAGGGTGGCATGGCGGTCGAAAGTGTGGATGTCTCCGCCGCCCGCCGCCGAGCCTGCTCCTTGACCCAGGAAGAGATCCTCGAATTGGGCCGGATGGGTCTGACCATTGAAGAGCACTACGGCCAGCCCATGGATATCGAATGGGCCAAGGACGGCCGCAGTCAACAGATCTACATCGTGCAGGCGCGCCCCGAGACAGTGCATGCCCGAGCAAGAACCAACACGCTTACGCGCTACACCATGCAAGCGGGGTTGGTGAACCAACTTCGCGCCGAGGGCAAGTTGCTGGCTACGGGCCATGCCGTGGGGACCCGCATCGGCAGCGGTCGCGTGCGACGCTACAAGTCCTACGAGGAAGTGATCCTCAAGAAGCGCGAACTGCGAATTCGACTCGTCAACGGAGAGAAGCTCGATGATATCGCCCCAGAGGAACACGTCTTCGACCCCGGCGATGTGCTGGTCACCGAGATGACCACCCCGGACTGGGAGCCGATGATGAAGGACGCCGCCCTGATCATCACGGACAAAGGTGGCCGGACCTCCCACGCTGCAATCATTGCCCGAGAGTTCGGTATCCCCGCCATTGTCGGTTGCGAGGACGCGACGCGACAGCTGCAGCCCAATCAAATCGTGACCGGCACCTGCGCCGAGGGGGAATCCGCGTTCGTTTTTGAAGGCGCACACCCTTTCAAGGTTGACGAAATCGAGATCAAACTGGACCAAGAACTCGAAACCAAGATCAAACTCAATGTGGGCTTCCCAGCCAAGGCTCTGGCGGATTCCCGACTGCCTGTGGACGGAGTCGGTCTGGCGCGCATCGAGTTCATCTTGACCAGCGAAGTGGGCGTGCATCCCCTTGCCCTCTTGTACTTCCGCGAACTTCAGGATTGGGCCGAAGGAGGTGAACTGGCCCCAGAGCTCTCCCCCTTCGCGGAGCACTTGGAAAACGAAGGTCACTACGAGATCAAGATGCTGCTCGGAGCGATCGACCGACGCACGGCGGCTTATGCGGACAAGCGCCAGTTCTTCGTGGATCGGGTCATGGAGGGAATCGGCCTGATCTGTGCCGCGTTCCACCCGCGCCCAGTTCTGGTGCGCCTCTCTGACCTCAAGTCCAACGAGTACCGCGAGCTCCTGGGCGGGCGGATCTTCGAACCTGAAGAAGAAAACCCCATGATCGCCTGGCGCGGAGCCTCGCGCTATGTGGATCCCATCTTCCTGCCAGCATTCGAGATGGAGTGCGACGCACTGCGTCTTGTGCGTGCTCGCCTGGGCCTGGACAACTTGGAATTGATGGTGCCGTTTTGCCGGTCCCCGGAAGAAGGCCGCGCGGTCAAGGGGTTGCTGGAAAACCGAGGCCTCGGGGATGAAGCGGGCGTGCCCTTGTTCTTGATGGTCGAATTGCCTTCCAATGTGATCCTGGCCCATGACTTCATCAATGAGATGGGCTTGACCGGCGGATCAATTGGCTCGAATGATCTGGTCCAGACAGTCTATGCGGTGAGCCGCGATGATCTTGAGGGCTACCAGCATCCTGTGGACGCGCGCTCCCCCGGGGTCCAGATAATGATCCGCCAGGCAGTGGAGGTGTTCCGCAAGCATGGACTTGAGATCGGGATCTGCGGGCAAGCCCCTTCGGATCACCCGGACGAGATCCCAGCGTTCCTGGTGGATTGCGGGATCAATTCCATGTCAGTCACGCCGGATACAGCGATAGCGGTTCGTCTGGCGGTTGCCAAGGCGGAGAAAGAGAAGCGAGCAAGTGAGGCCGAAGCTGCGGGAAATTGTGACGGCACCATGGGCGTTGCCTAGGTAGTGCCACCTAGAGGACAAAGCCACGATCGGTGAGCTTGAGCCCAGCACCAATCCCCCGCCTCAACCCCCTGCAGCCTTCACAAGAACTCCCTCCGTCTTCCTCCCTGCGCACTCTCATGACCGCGGGCACGGGGACCACCTGCGACGGCAGTTGTACGCTTTCTCTCGCTTTGGCACCCACGCTCGCCGGTTCCAACATCCTCAAGCAACGGATCACCAACATCTCGAACTGCTGGGCATATTCGTCGTCCCCCAAGGCCCCATTGAACCAGGCCTCTGCCAGGCGCCAGGCGCCAGCCTGAAACAGGGCGACCGCCGGATGTCCATTCTGTCCGGCGAGCAAAGGCGACAACTCTCCCCCACTCACCCCTAGGGCACCTTCAAGCTGCTCCCGCAAGTACGGGGGGACCGCTCCTGGTTCCGCGATCGCAAGCCCCCGCTCACGGTCCACCAGAACCAGGCGCTCGCCCGCTGACGCCCAACGACTCGCCGCAGGCAAGGGCCGCGGACTGACCCCCGAGTCGGTGGCGCAACCAGTGAAAAAGCCAAGACACAGCAGCAGTCCCAATCGTCCCATGTCTGCGAATGTAGCGGGCCAGAGAGCTCGAAACCAGATTCCTTCCCAGAGCCCTGAGGAGGGCCCCAGGGGCATCACTCGGTTGTGATCTGCGAAGAGGGTCTAGTGTGCCCGATGCACAACCGTCAGCCGCAGGCGGCGCACATAGGTGTCGTCCTGGATCCAAAGATCAAGTTTCCCGTCAGCCATGGAGTCGAGCAGACTGCGATAGGATCCATCGGGGAGGGGGAGCCGCGCGAGATCCAACTCGATGTGCCCCCGGGCCCCATTCCTCCAGGGGCTGCTGGCGCCGGGGAGTCTGGCGATCACACTGCTCCAACCCCAGCGCCCCTTTTCGGCCCCCTGAATGTACTCAAGGCTGATACTGTCGTTGTCTGCGCCGCCAGCCTCCGCTTCCAGGTCAAGCAGGAGATAGGCCGCACTCAACTCGCCCCCGGGGAAGTTGATGGTGTGTTGCAAGTAAGCGTCAAAGGCATGCTCGCCGAGTATCCGAGGACGCTGTCCAAAGACCTCACGGGCGGCGAGCCCATTGGCTTCATCAGGTGTCAGAAGATCAGAGGGGTCTAACGAGACGCTGGTGCCCAACCCATGTTGCCCACTGCGCGAGGCTAGCGCCAAGACAACTTGAACCTCACCGTCAAGCTCAAGCTGGACTAGTTCAGAAGCGATTCCTCCCCCGCTCGCATAAACCCAAATCCGCCAGGTACCCGGAGCGAGACCCGACAGAGTCCATTGGTTGTTCCCCCTGAGCAAGAGGCCAGGATCATGCTGGATCCAGGCAGCACCAGCAGTCCTGCCAGAGGCTGCGCGGCGTTGCTTAACGAGGTGGGACTCCACACGTTCTATGGGGAGCGGGTTTCCTTCCAAGTCCAGGAGAGTCGTGTGGATCTGCCCCGCTCCAGCCCGGGGCGAGGGCAGGATAATTGTCTGCTCAAGATGGTCGGAAGAAACAGGGACAACCAAGGGCTTGGAGAGAACACTTTCGCCGCACTCAATGGAAAGCTCCTTGGCAAGTGTAACTGCTTTCAGCGTGAACCTCCCTCGACGATCTGTGTACGCTGCTGCCTCTGCCCCACCGACGCGCGTCAATGCCAGAGATGGTCTGAGGAAGAAGGATCTCGAACGAGTATCATCCACCAACTGGTGCGAGACCAGGCGCACACCCACACCCTCCACAAGATAACCCATGGAATTGAGCACCCGACCATGGACCACTATCGGCGCCTCAACCTCTGGGACAAGCTTGCGTTGCACAGGGGCGACCTCAGTCTGGACGCGCTTGCGAACTTGCGAGGAGTGATCAGAGAGGAGAGACTCCTGACCATTCTCGGAGGGAGGCGGGTTACGCCCCTCTAGAGTCGCACGCTCGAGTTGTTCATCCGATTCCCCTGCGTGACCTTGCCCACGATTCTCCAACCCGGACATGAGACCACCCCCACCCAGGACCAAGCCCGTGGCCAGGAGCAGCAGGATCAACAATCCAATGGGCAGCCAGCGCATGGAACAGGGAGATCTAGGCGGACCAGAGCGAGAACAAGACAACAGCGCGGGAGAGGGCTGCTGCCCTCTCCCGCGCTAGATCAATTGAGGTCCTGTACATGAACAAGGGTCACTGACCAGAGCCGTCTCCCTCAGCAGGCTCCTCTTCTTCGACCGTTTGATCCCGAATTTCCTCCAGGAAGGTGCGCATGTTCTCCTCGCCCGCATCCAGGACCAAAGCATGCTTGGCAAAGACCTTTGCACTGTCCAGATCATCCAAGAATCTCGCGGACCAATGCGCCCCGAGCAGGAAAATATAGAATCCATGTTCCGTGTCGTCGATCTTGCCAGCATCCAAGTAGCTCTTGGCCAGATCTGTAGCAGCCATGAGTTGCTCTTTGGTGAGCGAAGAGTTCACCAGGACAAAGAGTGCAGCCTCAAGAGTTCCTGCCTCATTCTTGGGATCAATCTCCGCAACAAGCTGGGTCAAGGCCAGGTCCACATCCTCAATTTGAATCAAGACCTCGATGGCACGCGGGATCAGACCGGCGGTCTCCTTGCTCTTGGTGACAACCACACTCTTGACAATCTTAAGGCAAGAGCTTGCGCCAGGACTCTTGCTTCCCGCATCTGAAAGGTGGTCCGCTACCGCTCTCCAGGCGCTGAGGCGCTTGTCGCCTTTGGCTTGACGGTAATCAGCCACCAACTTGAGAACAGGTTTCAGTTTGGCCATTCCCTCTTCACGCAAGACGGCCATGTGCTTCAGGTAGAACCCGGGTCCCCCTTCCTTGTAACCAGTACGCCCAAAAGAGTCACCATCAGCAGTCAAGAGCATGATCGTGGGGAAACCGGTGACGCCTAGTTTGTTCTTGAGTTCTTCATTGCGCTTGGGGTTGGGGACCAGGTCCTTGATCTCCTGCTTGCGCGGGAAGTCCAGCTTGACCAGCACATAGTCACCCCGAACGGCATCGAGCCACTCGTCATGCTCAAAGACTTCAGAGTCCAGTCGGATGCACCAACCGCACCAGTCAGAACCAGTGAAATCCACGAACAGGTCCTTGCCTTCTGCGCGGGCGACCTTGACCGCTTCGTCGTAGTCCTCCAGCCAATGTCCTTCGGTCTCAATGGGGGTGGCATTGGCCAGAGCCGGGGCCAGAAGGAGGGCGGTAGTCAATGCACGAAGGGGTAGTTTCATGGGGTCTGTTGGCTGTCTTGTTGGGTTGCTGCTGGAAGCGCTGAACGCCCACAGGAGTCGATCTGGGGCGCCAGCGTGCTTGCCGACAATGCTTTTGTAGGGCCCAACCGCCTGGAAATCCGCTGACGAGGATCCAGCAGTCGAAGCTCAAGGGTATCGACAAGGAGAAGAGAGCATAAGCTCCCGGCCTCCAAATACGACCCCAGAGACACTCCTTCCAGAGGAACGCTCAAAAAAGGCGCCGCGGTAGGACAAACCATACACAAGCGTATCCCTGCGGGACATGCCCGGGGAATCCCAGGTCAGCCTTGCAACTTGCTGCGTACGCGCTCTAGCAGGCGGCGAGTGGCCAGGATGCCCTCTTTTTCGGACAGGCCGCCGCCCTCGAACTCGATGCCCACAAAGCCGCGGTAGCCCGCATCTTTGACAATACCCATCATGCGCAGATAGTCCGTGTGAACCTCATTGCCGTGCTCATCAAAGTCGTGCGACTTGGCGCTCACAGCCTTGGCGAAGGGCATCAGTTCTTCGACACCCTTGTAACGGTCGTAGCTCTTGCCGCCACCCAGGCGAAAGTTGCCGAAGTCCGGCAAGGTGCCCACGCGCGGGTGGTTCGCTCGGCGCATGACCGCCGAAAGCCATGAGCCATCCGAGGACAGGCCTCCATGGTTTTCCACGATCACATTCAGGCCATAGGGCGTGGCCACTTCCGCCAGGTGCACCAGGCTATCGGCCGCACGGCGTTCGGCCTCGCCACGGTCGCCCCCACCAGCGGCGTTGACCCGAATGGAATGGCAACCGAGATAGGCTGCTGCAGCCAGCCACTTGAAGTGATTGTCAACTGCCTTGCGACGACGGGTCTTATCCTCATCTGCCAGGGCACCTTCCCCATCCACCATGATCAAGAGGCTCTTGACCCCGTGATCCCCGGCGGCCTTCTTCATCTTGGCCAAGTACTCAAAATTACCCGCCTGGGCCTTGAAGAAGGAGTTCACATACTCAAGCCCGTTCACCCCGTAGTCCTCGCGGGCCACCCGAGCAAAGTCCAGGTTGTCCAGACCTCCCCCGCGCAAGGCCCGGTGCAAGGACCACTGGGCCAATGAAATGTCAAACCACTCTTCAGCCCCAGCAACGCTGGTGAATCCGGCGGCCAAGAGGCCTGGAGTGGTCAAGCAAGCAGCGGCTGAAGCCGTGCCCTGAAGAAGTTGGCGGCGTGAGGAAAGGATCATTGGAGCAGTCTACCCCAGCAATCAACCCTGAATAGATCCCGGAACTCACTACCCCCCGGCCTTGGCCCAGCCCCTGCGCAGTTCCTGCTCATCAAGCCCCACGCCGATCAGCACCAACTGGGATTGAACCAGATCCTGGCTGGGCGCCCTCTCGGACCCATACCACTCCCCCACCCCTTGGACCTCAAGACAGGCACCATCGGTCACGCGGACAAGACCCTTGATGCGCAGCAAGCGGGGATCCCGTCGCTTCGCCAGAAAATGCAGCCAGATGTCCAGAACTTCTCGATCGAGAGGAGCCTCGGAGGTCAAACATACAGCGCTCACCCCCTTTGTGTGCTGTCCATCGCACTCACCTGAGTGCTCATGGGCATGAGTCTCCACTCTTTCGCGCAGGGTGGCCAGGTCAGGGGCAGGTTGAAGCAGTTCCGCCAACTCCTGCTCATCAGCCAACACGCCCTTGGTGGCGCTCACAACCTTGGCCCCGGGCGCACAACGGGTGACGATTTCCCGAGCATCCGCGCGCTGGTCATGGCTCGCACGGTCCCAATGCGAGAGCACCACCGTGTCGGCGTGGGCCAGTTGTTCGCGCACCTCCGGATGCTGCTCCAACTGCTCACCCAAGGACACGGAGTTGGCCACAGCAACCACCCGCGGGGGCGCCAGGGCGGCGGCCAGATTCTCCTCGACCAGCAGAGTACGCAGAATCGGACCGGGGGAAGCCAGGCCGCTGGCCTCGACCAAGATCCGGTCAAAGCGCAGGGGCAATAGGCGCCGGGCACGCTTACGCAATAGCTCACTGAGGGTGCGCAGCAAGTCTCCTTGGATGGTGCAACACAAACAGCCCCCCGGAAGTTCAATCAGACCCTCCGAACTCACATCCAGAAGCGCGCCGTCGAGTCCCACGTCGCCAAACTCATTGACGATCACCACGGCCCGCCCTCCGTGAAGTGAGTCAAGCAGGGGCGAATTCAGCAGCTGGTTCAGAAGCGTGGTTTTTCCGCTTCCCAAGAATCCAACTATCAGGGTCAGGGGCAGGGGGCTGGTCAAGGGGCCAGAACCATACGCTGCCCAGCCCGTAGATGCACGGACTGACCAGCCCTAGGCTCCCCTGCGCAAGTCGCGATCCCGCAGCCGTGCGTCCAAGTGAGCAAGCAGGCCCTTGCTCTTGGCAAGAATGCGGCGGCCTTCTTGAATCATGAAAAGCCCCTCGGCCAGACGCTCGCGTCGATAGGACCCGAGCACCTGCCACTCATCCTCGCTCAAGACGCCGGTCAATTCCTGATGCCCCGCCTCACCCATCAATGCGGTCTCAAGCCAGGCCGCATGCTTGGCGGCGTCGAGGAAGGCTAGTTCCAGATCCTCCAACAGGATCGCCAGTCGCCGCTTGCGGGCACGGGTCATGCAAACCACCAATCCTGGACGCTCTGCAATGCGCGCAAGGGATGCCTCCACCCGACCGAGAGCGCGCACAATGCGGTCCAGGGACCAGGCCGTAGCACGCTGACGCAGGTCGCTCTCACCAAGGCGCGAGAGGTTGATGGGGAAATCGGAATGGTGGCGTGTCACGAGTCTGGGGGCGTCTACCCATCAAACTCTACCCCCCTACCCCTGTTCAGGCAGGCGGGTCAGCGTCCCGATGCAGGTCAATTTCGAAGGTCCAAAGCAAACGCCAGCCTGGGCGTCGGAGCATCAACCGGATCCTGATGGTTCGGCTCAGACTCGGGCGCCCCGAGGGTCACGACCAAGCAACCCAAACAGAGCAAAGTAATCAGGATCGGAACACAGATATGAGTTCTCCGTGCAGACATCACGCTGCTCCGTTCTCGGATCCTGCATCGGTTCGGGTGGAGCCCTCATCGGTTCTCGCAGTTCCCGTATCATGAAGAGTGCACAGGTCCCTGAATTCCCTCACGGCGCGTCGACTGCGAGCCCGCTCCAACTCCAGAGCATGCTGCAAGAAATCCACACGCAGGGCGTTGTCCTCGCTCTGACGGCGCAAAGTGTCAATCTGCACACAGGCCTGAGCCAAACGACTACGCAGAGAAGCAATCAAAAGGCTCGAAGAATCATCCTGCTTCCGAACCCGAATGGTACCTGGCACAGGATCAAGCCCGTCTCCGGACTGGGAAGAAGGCTGGAGAGGTTGCATACTCAAACCTATCCCATTGACAGCCTTCCTGGGGAACCGTCAGCGTCTCATTGCGGGACCGAGAAGCCATTCCGTGGGGCCCCGACATGGGGAGTCAACGCAAGGCAGATTCAGGCACGCGCTTCGAAATTACGTGGGAAGACTCAGGACCCGACTGTTCCAGGGACTGGGCAGCTTCTCGGGTGAGGCCGGAGAGGTAGCGCGTGTCCGGCGTGGCCTTCTCGAGTCCAGCCAAGGAGAGCACTCGCTCAAGGCAGCGCTGACGTTCCTGCATGGCCAGGGACGCCACGGGCACATAGGGCACCCCAAAGAACTCCAGCATGAATTTCACCATGCCATCGATACGGAGCACCTCTTCCCAATCCAGACGCTCGCGCACTCCGTCTGACGCCAGGAGAGCCTGATGCGGCCGAACAAAGAAAACGAGCCCCTGCTTTACCCCTTGCATATAGGCGGCCAAGCGGGGATCCCTGGCAACCTCCGCCAGCAGGGTCCCATGCTGCGCGGCGTAGGCCAGATTGCAGAAGGCCCGGTCGGAGACAAAGGCGCCTCGTTGCTCCGCTTCTGCCTCTGAGCGCGCCTGACGCAGGAAGACCTCTGCCTGGTAGCGATTGACCAGGTCCACGTCCGCCCGCAGGCTGTCCACTTGGGCCTCCATTTCGGCCAGAACACTGCGGGCCACCTCACTGATCATGGGGATGCCGTAGTTGTCTCGGATCCAGCGGGCGAGGGTGGTCTTGCCCGTAGAGTGGGCACCGACAAGATAGATTCGCGCGGGTTGCTCCATGGGGTCAGCCTACCAGATGTTGTGGGGGGGGCAAAATGGAGCCACAAGATATACCCTAAAACGACCCGAGGCTGCAGCCCAGGAGCCGCCCCGCCTCCTGACCTCGATCCCACCTTTGCAACCTCCTTCAAGCCCCACAGAGTTGTGTCCCGATCTGAGACGCAGGCGGGCAAGGATAGTCCAACGGGACTCAAGCAAAGGCCTCCAGGGTGCCGATCAGGGAAGCACCGGACCACCCCATGATCTACTCCCACTGGCAGCACAATTCTGGCCTCGACCGCCGCTCAACCATGCGCGTCACGCTCCCTCCCTCCGACAGCCTGGTTGTCGAAGTGGAATGGGACGGATACGTGATTCCCGCAAACCTGGCGGATCTCTCCGCCCGCGGTGTGGGCTTGAAGATGTCGCACGAGCCGGAGCCTCAGTTGCCCATGGGCTCCCTGGTCAAGGTACTCATCTCCCATCCGATCGATGGCTGGCAGGTGCAGACGACCGCCGAGGTGCGCAATAGCTGCCTGACCGGTCCCGACCACGTCCATGTGGGCCTGGCCTTCATCAACGAGGGGGATCTACTTTCCCAACTAGACTCGGCCCTGGGGCGCTACTTCAACCGCCGCGGGACCGAACGGACGACGGCAACCCTCAAAGAGCGCACGCCCATCGAGTATCGTTTTGACGATGAGACGATTGAAGCGTCTTTGGTGGATCTCTCCGTCAACGGAGCTGGGATCTGGTACACGGGATCCCCCGATAATCTACCCAGTCAACATTCCGCGGGACAAATCACCCTGCCCTTCGGAGATGGATGCAGCACAACCCCCAAAGTGCGCGTGGCGCGCCTTTGCTCTGTCGAAGGCGGCACCTTGATCGGCCTCGCCTTCGAGCAACCCACGCCTGACCAGGTCAGCGCCATCGAAACCTGGATGAGCCAGCGCTCCAACGACCTCAAGGCCTTCGAGAGCGACTTCGCGGCCTAGAGCCCTGGGGGCCCCTTGCCCCTGTTCGGACCCAGGTGACCATTGGGGAGGGCTCTTCGGGCTTGCTAGACTCGGCGCATGCGCCAGGCCCTGCCCCTCTTGTTTCTTCTGTTCGCCGCCTGCGAGGCGCCTGCGGTCCATGAAGCCCCTGTACGGGAGGGCCTCAATGACCGCTTCCTCGATCCAGGCCTGGATGTGGAGAGGTTTGAGATAGCCTTTGAGGGGGAGTCCCGCGAAGTCTGGCGCGAACGGACAGCGATTCAAGGGCTCCTGGGCCTCAAGCCGGGCATGGCCGTAGCAGACATCGGTGCGGGCACAGGGCTCTTCACCTTCCCCATGGCCCAGGCAGTGGGCAACGAAGGCCGTGTCTATGCGGTGGAGATCTCACCGGTCTTTCTTGAGAACCTCACGGCCCAGGCACAGCAGCGCAAGATTCCCCAGGTGCAGACCGTCCTCTGCCCAGAGGACGACTCGGGTCTCCCGGCGAACACCATCGACCGTGCCTTCGTCTGCGACACCTACCACCACTTCACCTACCCTCTGACGACTACCAGCTCAATACTGCGCGCCCTGCGCCCGGGAGGTCAATTGCTCGTGGTCGACTTCGAACGCATCGAAGGTGTCAGCCGTGACTGGATCCTGGGACACGTAAGAGCCGGCAAGGAAACGGTGCGCGCGGAAATTGAAGAGGCGGGCTTCCGTTTTCTGAGAGAGATTCAGGTGGAAGGCCTTGAGGAAAACTACTGTCTTCTCTTCGAAAGACCTTGATCCTGACCAGAATCCTCCCCTGGGAAGACATCACATGACGGGCACAACGAAAGGGCAACACGCAGAGCAGCCTGCAACCCATACAGCGCTGAGGATTCCCGCGGGTAGCAGCCCGATCCTGCTTGGGGCGTGCTCGGCGGTGTGTGCTTTTCTGATGGCCTGTGGAGCCGATCAAGAAGATCTTCTCGCCCCCCGCGAGGTGCGCACGACACTCTTTAGCCTGCTCGCTTCCTTCGAGCCGACCTCGGTGGAGCGCGCGCCCGCAGAAGCAGGCCCCCGTGTGGATTTGCTGCGGCCCACGCGGCTGGGCCGGGGCCTGAGAGGAGCGCGCCCTGCGTTGGTCTTGCAGGGAAACGCCCTGGTGCAGTTGGCCTTGCCAGAGGGCCCATCGGGCCGCGAGTTGCTCGTAGGGCTCGCTCCGCACCATGAGTCCTGGCAGGGGGGACAGGTGACCAGCCGCATCTGGGTGGATGACGAGTTGTTGCATGAGACCAGCATCTCCTGCTCCCCGGAGACTCCCGAGGCCCAGCGCCAGTGGAAGGAATTCTCTGTGCCCCTGCCCTCGGAGTCCGGGGTGATCGCCTTCGAAACGATCTGGGAGGGCAGCGCCCAAGACCTCCCCACGATGGGCTTCGGACGGCTGGAGGTGCATCTGCCCTATCTGGTAGAAGCTCAACCAGCGGACAACGAGCATCCCAATGTGCTCCTGATTGTGGTGGACACCCTGCGCGCGGATCGCCTTGGCCAGGGAGGCAATGGGCGAAACACGAGCCCGGTACTGGACGCCCTTGCGGAAGATGGCACGCGCCTGTTGCGCGCCCTCACCACCGGGCCCTGGACCCTGCCGGGAACAGCTTCGATCTTGACCGGCCTTGCGCCCCCCGAGCATGGCATCGGCGCATCCCCCACAAGCTCCCTGGCACACCCCCTGTTCACCTTGGCCGAGGCCTTCCAGCGGGAGGGCTGGTCGACCGCGGGTTTCAGCATGAACCCCCTGATATCAGAGGGCAGCTGCTTCGATCAGGGCTTCGAGACCTTTGAATCACGCCGCTGGGGCATGGCGCGCGAATACGAGAGCGACTGGCTCGACTGGCTCGGAGAACACGCAGAGGAACGGTTCTTTCTCTACTTGCATCTGGTGGAACCGCACTTTCCCTACACGCCCAGTACTGAATCCTGCCAGGCCCTGGGAATTGCGCCAGCCCAGGGAGAGGACCACCTGGACCTGAGACAAGCCCTCAAGCGCTGGTATGAAGCGGGGACCGGATCACCAGGCACAATCCGCAAATTGAGCGCCAGGCAACTGGACCTCTATGATGCAGAAGTACGGGATGCGGACGCCGCCATTGGCAGAGTGCTCGACCGATTGAAGGGGCTTGGGATTCAAGATCAGACGCTGATCTGCATCACCAGCGACCACGGAGAGGAATTCAACGAACACGGCTGGGCACAGCACGACGCGCAACTCTGGAATGAGTCACTGCATGTACCTCTGATCTTCGCGGGCCCCGGAGTCCCGCGGGGCAAGGTGATCGAAGGCCCCCTTGAAAACCGTCATCTGGCCAGATCCCTGATGGAGCTGGCTGGAATCAGTGAGCCCGGGGCGGGCACCTCGCGCAACCTGCTGCGCCCCGAAGCCTTGCGAGAGGTGCTTGAGCAAGGTGCCTATTCCATGCACACACGTGGCTTGTGGTGTGAGTTGGAGACCAGAAGGATGGTGCGCCTGGGACAATCCCATGCCCTGCGCCGGGGGCCCTGGGAGTTGATCAGCTGCCCCAACACCGACCAAGAGGGGTCGAGCCCTATAATCCGGCTGTTTCACACCGAAAGGGACCCTGAGCGCGCTTGGGACCTCTCAAGCGAAGAGCCAGTCCGCACCCAACGGATGCGTGACGAAATCGAAGCCTGGATCCAAGCGGGCCTCTCGATTCAACCTCCCCTACGGCCCACGGCGGCCGAGACCCGCAGCATGCTGGAGGGCTTGGGTTATGGCGGAGGCTAGTGGGACGGACGGGCCCTCGCTGGTCCCGAAACGGGTGCTGATTGTGCGCACGGGAGCAATCGGAGACGTGACCAACGCCCTGGTACTCGCCGAAGCCCTCAAGGCCACGGGCCAGATCTCCCAACTTGGCTGGGTGGTCCATCCCTTGTGCGTTCCCCTGGTCAAAGGCCATCCCGCGGTGGACCGGGTGCACATCTTCCAGCGCAAGGGAGGGCTGAAGGAGTGGTTGCGCCTGCGTCGCGAACTGCGTGCTGAGAACTACGATCTGGCCATCGACGCACAACGCATCCTGAAGAGCGCAATCCTGTCGCGTATGAGCGGCGCTTCACGCAGTCTGGGTTTCGACCCGGGGCGTTCCAAGGAGGGTTCCTGGCTCTTCCACTCAGAGAGGATCTCCCCCAGCGGCGGCACCCACATGGTGGATTGGTACTTGGAATTTGCTGAGGCCCTCGGGCTCAAAGACCCCAAGCCCCGCAGGCGATTGCCCGTGGATCCAACAGCCGAGTCCTGGGCCACAGACTTTGTTAGGAACTTGAACTCTGTATCCAAATCCGAAGTCACACCCTTATGTGTCCACATCGGCGCCAGCAAGTTGGCCAACCGGTGGGCCCCCGAGCGCTATGGCGAGTTGATGCTACGACTCCAAGAGAAGAGCCTTGGTCCCGTGGTCTTGACCGGCGGTTCCGGGGATCGGATGGACGCCGACCAGGCCCTGAAAGTAGCTCAGCCCGACCAGGATCTGGTGGGCCACACATCCCTGCCGCAACTGATCTCCCTCCTGAGACGCTGCAGGGTCTGGGTGGGTTGTGACACAGGGCCCATGCATCTGGCAGCGGCGCTCAACTGCCCTGTGGTTGCGCTCTTCGGCCCAAGTGAGCCAGCACGCACGGGACCCTATGGTGAAGGCCATCAAGTGCTCGGGAGGCAGCCTGGGGGAGAGCGTGTGGCCATGGACGAGATACCAGTGGACAAGATCCTGGATGCCACCAGCAGGGCCTGTACCACCTGATGCGGATTCGCAGGGGATTCTCCCGCGGAGCCCCTGATCGAGGATCTGGAACGGATGTTCCGGAGGGCAATTACCGCTAGGCCGGGGTAAAAACCGCCCTGAAGGGACAGCTACGGGTCCCGGAATGGTACACTCCAGGCCTCGCAATGCGCGAGCGCCCCCTACCTCCAGGGGTATCCCTTCTGTGCAAGGGAAGGACTTTGCAAAGCCCCTTCCCACGGCCTTCCATTTATCCCCCGTATTGCCTTGGGCCCAGCCGCCCAAGGGCCCCTCATGCCTCGCCAATTCAGCCCCGACAGATCGCACTGGGATCGGCTCGAAGATACACCGCCGCCCTCGCCCTTGCTCAACAAGTCCGAGCTCATTCGCGTGTTCGAAGCGGAGAGGGTGCGCACGGAGCGCACAGGCTCAATTTTCTCGTTAGTGGTCTTCACCATGGGATCCAAGAGCGAAGCAGATCTGTCAAAAGCGGTTCGGACAATTGAGAAAACCGCCCGCCTCTATGACGCCATCGGATCAATTGGCGAGCAAAGCCTGGGAGTCATCCTGCCAGAGTGTGATCCGGAGAGCGCCCTCGTCTTTTCGGACCGTGTGATCGAGCGCTTCGGACACTTTGATCTTGGGGCCAGCGTGAAGATCTACAGCTACCCCCTCGATTGGCTCGACGATGACGATGAAGCCCAGCAGATTTCCTCTGACCACAGGACCATCCTGCCCAAGGGTAAGCCACACCTGAAGCGCCCCGCCAACACAGCCAGCGAAGGCTCCAACCTGCGCAGCGTGGGAGCCGATACCGATTCGCAATTGCGTAACCTGATGCAAGGGACACCCTGCGAGGATCTTGAGCCCCACTTCCTGGTTCCGCTACCAACCTGGCGAAGGACGATGGACATCATGGTCAGCGTCCCGCTTCTGATTGTCCTCAGCATCACCCTCTTGCCCCTGCTGGCGTTGCTGATCAAACTGGACTCCAAAGGAAAAGTGCTCTACAAGCAGCCACGAGTAGGCCAGGGCGGACGGCACTTCAGCTTCATCAAGTTCCGCTCCATGTACAAGGATGCCGAGGAACGACGGGCGGCGCTCAGCAGCCGCAACGAGCAATCAGGCCCGGTCTTCAAGATCAAGGACGACCCACGCATCACCCGCGTGGGCCGCTGGATGAGGAAACTGTCCATTGACGAACTGCCCCAGTTCTGGAACGTCGCGTGCGGAGACATGACCCTCATCGGCCCACGCCCGCCGCTGCCCGACGAGGTCGCCGAATACGAGCCCTGGCAACGCCGCCGCCTTGATTTCGTGGGTGGCCTGACCTGCCTCTGGCAGATAGAGGGCCGCAGCAACATCGGCTTCGAAGAATGGGTGCGGCTGGACCTCAAGTACATCCGCAACCGGTCCTGGATGCTCGACCTGTTGATTCTGCTGAGGACCCCCAAAGCAGTCCTCAGTGGAAATGGGGCTGACTGAGGAGGCCCTCTCAGCCGCTAGCGTCAGTGGGAGAGCACAGCGCCAGGACCCGCATCCCCTCGGAAGCAGCGCCTTGACCCAGGTTCTTCCAAACCGGCAGGCGAAAGCGCGAACCCCCGGGTCAGCGCAGGGGGTAGAAGGCCTCGCCCAGCCGGACTCCAGTCAAGCGGCCCCGTTCCAGCACCAATTCCCCGTTTACCTGGCCGGATCGAAAGTACATGTAGAGCATCTGCCCCACCACTTCATAGGTCCCGTGCTCGGTGTTCGAGCCACCCACATCGACGCCCCCCGTGATGCCACTGAACAGAAACTCAGTCGTGACACTCCCGCCAGTACTGAATTCATAAGTGTTTCCCGAGAAGCCGCCCGCGCTGTTATCGGTCTTTGCGATGCTATGCCCGGCCAGGGCTGCCTCCGCCCCTGGGTTACACTTGGGGGGCTTAGGAGCCAGAGAGAAAAAGATGCGCTTCGCGCCGGGTAGATAGGCGCCCTCCTTCTTGGAGAGCAGAATGGCGGTCACCGTCATGTAGTACTCGCGCTTGACCACGGGGGCCTTGGACTTGCGTCAAAACACCAGCTTCTGCCCATCCGCGGTGATGGTCAGAAGATCCTTCTTGATCTTGTAGCGAATGGTCAGAGTCTCACCATCCAAGGTGTAGCGCAAACGAGACAAGCCCACCGTCTTCCAAGTCCCCTTCAACCCACCTACGGTGAGCGTGCCGTCCTTGCTCACGATAAGCTGCTCGAAGTCCGTGTTCTCGTCAATGCCCTCCCAGGTCCCCACCAGATCCTCGTCCCCCAGCCTGGTCGGCTGACTACGACTGTCCGCAACAAGCAGTGCGCCTAGGGAGAAAAGGACGAAAAATGGCAGGACTCTGAAGCTCAGGAAAGAGAGCATGGGATCGGCATTATTGAAAGTCGAAGGAATTCAAAGTTCCTTCAGAGAGGGAGTGCTCAAGGGTCAGAGCCTAGTGCATCCCCGAGCCCCTCAGCCAATGGTCCAGATCGAGATTTCTGACCAAGGCAGGCCAGGGCCATTGGCACGCGGCCCAGGGCAGGCAATTCACCGCGGTCCACTTTCATTAGGTGTGTGCAACTTTTTCTCGACTGGCCTTGGGGGTCCATAACACACCTCTTGAGCAGCGGGGAAGAAGCAAGTGCGC
The DNA here is from genome assembly GCA_012960475.1 of Planctomycetota bacterium. Taxonomy (GTDB): domain Bacteria; phylum Planctomycetota; class UBA1135; order UBA1135. The sequence goes on along the minus strand of DUBE01000065.1, from coordinate 2,097 downwards.
ACCTGTCTGAACATCGAAGGACCTGCCTGTACTACTCCCAAGACCAAACACCTGAAGCGTGGACCTTGAGGGATTGAGAGTTCCTATGAGCCCCAGATCGAGATGCCACCAGAGGCCTTCAAGCCCCGACAGACTGCGTTCGATAGGTGAGAGCGCAGGAAGTTCCTAGGATGGATGGAGCCCCTGCCAATCGCGGAACACTCACCCTAGCCATGACCTCGACCAAGACCGAACAGGCCGATTTGCGATATTCTCAAGGAGAGACAAAATGGTCGCTCCCAAAGGATGCCCCAATCACCCGTTTCAAATGGAATCGAGAATGCATGCTGGGTCTGGCGAAATCGCTCGCTAGAGTCTGCGTGGAATTTTTTGTGACGCCCAACTTCGGATGGGCGTCTCTCACTTCTAAAAGACATATACATTGGCTGACCGCCGAGCAAGCACAGTGGATTGGATAACGCTGGCCTGTTCGACCCGGGAATGCCACCAAGGAATTCTGATGATCAAAGGAACAAAGACCCAAGGGATTGGGCAACTTCTGCTACAGGGACTTTTTGGGTTGGGTTTGTGCCTGACCGCCTGCGCACCGAGCGACCAATCGGTCTCAGGGCTCGGAGACGAGGTTGGCAATGGTGCCTTCGGCGTGGTGGACGGCAGCCCCTTCCACATCACGGCCCCCGAAGGAGGCCCCTTCCCTGAAGGCTCGCGCACCTACACACTGGTGAACTACACCCTGGGCCTCTTCGCCTGGGAAATCGAGTCCAGCGTGCCCTGGCTCTCCTCTGATGTTCCCGCCGGAGCCCTGGCCCCCGGTGCGACGGTTGATGTGACCATCAGCATCGAGACGGCCTTCGCAGAGACCCTGACGGTGGGCGACTACCCCGCGGATCTGATCTTCCGGGACCGCTCGGACCCCAGCGGCATCCTGATCATGGCCTTCCTGCTGACGGTAGAGCCTGCCCCCACGGGCGATCTGCGCGTCACGCCAGAGGATCCCTGGGAGCTGGAAGCCCCGACCCTGGCCGATTTGGAGGGCCAGACCCAGGTCTACACCATCACCAACGAGGGCCCCGGCGAGCTCGAATGGGCTGCCGCGAGCCAATCGGGCTGGTTGCTTCTGACAGGCGACGCCCAAGGCGTGCTGGCGGAGGGTGCGAGCCAGGAACTGACCGCCGCCATCGCGACCGACAGCCTGTCCGAAGGCTCAGGGATCCACATGGGCTCTATCGCCTTCAACAACTCCCTCGATCAGGCGGACACGCAAACCGCCGTGGTCACCCTGCGGGTCGGTGAACAACCGAACGGCCGCATCAGTGATGGACTGATCGCCCTCTATGACTTCGAGGAAATCAGTGGCACGGTGGCCCATGATCTTTCCGGCCTGAGCCCTTCTATTGACTTGGAGATCACTTCACCCGGCTCATCCAACTGGGGCGCAGGAACCCTGGGTCTCGACTCAAGTGCGGTCCTGACCTCCGGCGGAGCCGCCACCCGCATCAACTCCGCTATTTCCACATCCAACGAGTTGACCCTCGAAGCCTGGGTGACTCCTGCCAATGTGACCCAGGATGGTCCCGCGCGCCTGATCAGCCTCAGCCTCGATGCCCATGATCGCAATGTGACCCTGGGCCAAGGCCTCTGGGGCACGCAAGCCTCCGACACATTCACGACCCGCCTGCGCTCCACCGAGACCGACAGCAACGGCTTTCCGGCCCTGGACACGAGCGCCGGCGCCGCCTCGGTGGGCCTGCTGCATGTGGTCTACACGCGCAGCATCAACGGCCAGACCTGCCTGTATGTCAACGGTGTCACCCGCGCGGTTGGCCAGACCGGCGGCGACCTGAGCAACTGGTCCAGCGACTATCCTCTGGTGATTGGCAACGAGGTCAACGGCGGCCGGCACTGGGACGGACGCCTGCACCTGGCGGCGGTCTACGATCGCGCTCTGGCTGAGTTCGAGGTCCAACAGAACTTCACAGCGGGCACAGACGACGCCACCGGACCGGTCCTGGTGGCCTCCCCCTCCACCGGCTTCACCGCCAGCGGAACCGTGGGCGAGGCCGTCTCCCCCACCAGTTTCACCTACGAGATCCGAAA
>DUBE01000064.1:54216-58875 GCA_012960475.1 Planctomycetota bacterium | reverse complement strand
CGCAAGTGGCTCCAGCAGGAAGAGTTCTACTTTGCCCGCGACCTGTTGAAACTCGGCATCGGTGCAGGACTCTTGATAGCTGGATTCTGGTTTCTGCGCCGGGTGCGCCGCTGGCCTGCCGGCTGCGGATTGCGACGGGGCGTGATCGGAGTCGCGGGTTGGCTGATCTGGTTGCTGGCCTGGACCGCTTTCCTCGATGACATTCTGCCCCGCGCCTTTGGCCAACCGTTCCTGCGCTTTGGCATCGAATTGCTATGGGCGGGACTGACAGCCTATTTGGTCATGCGCTCGAAGGAACACTCCCATGAGTGATGTCCAGGGCGCACAGTTGGCCTTCGAAGTGCTCCTCTGGGGCACGCCGGCGACCCTGGCCGCGCGGGCTGCCTGTCGAGCCGTACCGCACACGAAAGCGGTCTGGTGGCTGGTGGCCGGCGCGACGGGGGTGATCGCCTTGGACAAGGCGCTGGACCTGCAGGCTCCCGCGATGGATCTTGGCCGAGCCCTGGCGCGTGCCGTGGACCCAGAAAGCACCAGCCGCGGGGAGCACCAGGGAATACGCATGCTGTTCCTGGGGGCAGCCGCCTTGACAGGAGTGCTTGTGTTGCTGTTTCTGGCACGCAAGGACCGCCGGCTGGATGGACCCAAGCGTCTGGCGATCTTCGGTCTGGGACTGATTCTGACCTTGCTCGCGGGTCGACTGATGCGCGGGGGCGAAGCCCTCCTGCACAATCCGATTCTGGCCTGGACCTGCGAACTCCTGGCCTGGGGCACCACCATGGCTGGAATCATCTGGGGGCTCAGGGCAGGTCCCGGGGAACCAATCATAATCGACGAAGAAGAATTGCTTCCACGCTGATCAGGCCCGAACCCAACGAAGCTGCTCTAGTCCTCTTCGATCGAAAAGGTCAAAGGGAACGCATTCGCCCTGGCCTGGGATGTGGCGCGTTTCACCTTTCGCTCGGCAACGGTCAAAGGATAAAAACCCACGACTCCAGCGCCCCGTTGGTGCACTTCAAGCATGATCTCCACCGCGCGTGCATGTGGCAAGCGAAAGATACCAGTCAAGATGCCCACGACAAACTCCATAGTGGTGTGCGGATCGTCGTGACAAACAACGCGCATCATTGGAGCGACGCGCTCTTTGACCTTCAACTCAAGAACAGTGACAGTGCCTGGGCTGGTCGCGGGAAAGGGGTCCTTTAGCGGCTCGGACATACTTTCAAGATAACAAGAGAGAAAGAAATTTGTCATACCTGGGCCGGAAATTGACAGAGCCTTGAACCTCAGTGCCGTGCGGCCCCCAGCAGGACCTCGGGATCCTCGTCCAGATGCCAGGGACCCACTAAGGTAACCCCCTCCAGGGCACGCTGCAGGCGCTCCAAGTATGCGTCGCGAGTCACCAGGGTGCCTCCCAGGGACAAGAGGTGCGAGTTCTCCACCTGCCCGTCAATCAGATCGATGCCCCGGCTGCGCAGCCAGGCACACAACACCCCAAAGGCGACCTTGGATGCATCGCTGCGCTCGGAGAACATGGACTCCCCGAAGAACGCGGTGCCAAGAGACAAGCCATAGACACCCCCGATCAACTTGTTTCCATGCCAAACTTCACAGGAATGCACGAGGCCCTGCTCGGCCAGCTGACTGTAGGTACTGCTGATTTCCTCGGTGATCCAGGTCCCATCCCGATCCGGTCCCCGAGCGTCTCGGCAGGCGACAATGACTCGCGGCGTTGCCTCGTCCAGCGAGACGCGCCAGCCGCCCCGGCGCAGGGAGCGCTGGGTGCTGGTAGAGATCCGGGGCGCAGGATCCTCGAACACCAGCCGCTCGTGGGGGCACCACCAGGCCAGACGGTCCTCCACCGGCCAGGGAAAAAAGCCCCTGGAATAGGCGCCCAGAACCCACTCGGCGTTCATCTCTCCATCCATCCAAACTTCGGCTGGCTCATCAACGCCCAGGAGGCGAGGAAAGGGGTGCTCGTCCACGACAGCCCAGGTTAGCGCAGAAGATCACCGGGGTGGTGCCTCAGACACAACTCGGACCCCCGTCTATGGACCAGAGGGGGTATCTTTCATGGGTCTCACCCCGACACTGCCAGGAACAACCATGCTGAATACCCTCTGCTTGATCATGTCTCTCCAGGGAAGCCTGCCCGCCCCCAACGGTGACGCCCATCTGGCACGCATCGATGGCAACCTGCGCACCCTGGCACAATTGCAGAAACTGGGAGTCGACCTGGTTGAACGCGATATTCCCGGGGGCCGCTTTGATCTGGTGGCGGACGATGGACAGCTGAGGTTTCTCAGAGCCCAGGGCCTCGATGCCACAATCCTGATCGAGGACATCGCAGGGTACTACGCCCAACGCCTGGCCACCGGATCCACTCCACCCCAAGGCACGGGTCTTGGCAGCTGGCTGCAACCGGCCTTTGGACAGGGGAGCATGGGTGGCTATTACACCTTCGCCGAAGTCGAGTCGGTGCTCGATCAAATCGGGGCTGCCTATCCCCAATACATCACACCGAAATTTTCCCTAGGCCAGTCTTTGGAAGGCCGCGATCTTTGGGCAGTCAAGGTCTCCGATCAACCGGGAGTGGACGAGAACGAACCAGAAGTACGCTTCGATGCCATGCATCACGCGCGTGAGCCCGAGTCCATGCAGACTGCACTCTGGTATCTGCTCTGGTTGTGTGAGGAATGTGGCACGGATCCGCTGGCCACCTACCTGGTCAATCGCCGCGAGACATGGATCCTGCCGGTGGTCAACCCAGACGGCTATGTCTACAACCAGACGATTCAACCCGGCGGCGGCGGTATGTGGCGCAAGAACCGGCGCGACAACGGGGGCGGGTCCATGGGTGTCGACCTCAATCGGAACTATCCCTATGAGTGGTTCTTTGACGACTCGGGATCAAGCTCCAACCCCAACGGAGAAACCTATCGGGGAACCGCTGCAGCCAGCGAGCCGGAGGTAGCAGCCATGGTGGCATTCATGGCCAGCCGCGACTTCAAGACTGCACTTTCGATGCACACCTACTCGAACCTGTGGCTCGCGCCCTGGGGTTATGCACCGCTCTATCCCGCGAACTGGTCCGCCTATGACGAGATCGGGTCCTTGGCCACAGAGTTCAACGGATATCCCCACGACCCGGCTTCGCTCCTGTTGTACGAGGCCAACGGCGTGACCTTTGATCAGGACCATGGGGCCCACGGAACTCTGGCCTGGACGCCGGAGATCGGCAACTCGTCCGATGGTTTCTGGCCGCCGGTCGATCGCATCATTCCGCTTGCAGAAGAAAACCGCCTGGCCCTTGCGCGCACCGCCTTGGCTGCTGGCGCCTGGCTGCGACTGGGTGCCCACAACCTGATGGACGCGGGAGACGGAGACGGTATTTTTGAGGGAGGCGAAAGTGTCCTGTTCGATCTGGTCCTACGGAACTCAGGGCTCGCCCCCACCGGACCGGTCACGGTCACTCTGACCAGCTTGAGTCCCTGGGCCGTGGTCAGCACAGGCCCTGGCGGTGCGGCGAACGTAAGTTCCTTCAGCGACCTGCACCAGACGCAGATGCTCGACCTCTTGGCGGGGGTTCCCGCAGGCACCCTGATCGAGTACTCGCTTGAGTTCACATGGGATAGCCACAGCTTCAGCGCACCCGATGCGTTCGTGGCGGGCGCTGGTGTCCCCTTGGCAGTCTTCGATTTTGAAGGAGCCTCGGATGAGGGCTGGAGTCTCAGCGCGCCAAATGACGCCTCCACGGGAGCCTGGGAACGCGGCGACCCCGTTGGTACCGCAGCCCAACCGGAAGACAACCACACCCCCGGCGGCACGAGCTGCTGGTTCACAGGCCAGGGCGTCGTGGGCGGCAGCTTGGGTTCCAACGATGTTGATGGCGGCACCACGACCCTGACCTCTCCCAACTTCAACCTGAGCGGTCAAAGCGCGGTACAACTGAACTTCTGGCTCTGGTACTCGAACAGCACGGGAGGTTCTCCAGGTCAGGATGTCTTCGAGATCGAAGGCTCGGACGATGGGGGCGCCAGCTGGACCAACCTGGCCACCGTGGGGCCCGCCGGGGCCAACGGCGGCTGGAACGAGTACTCCCTGGACCTGGAGACCAGTCTCAACATGACCGCTGCGGTGCGCCTGCGCTTCATGGCCTCGGACCTGGGCAGTGGCTCCATCGTGGAAGCCGCCCTGGATGATGTCAGCCTTGTTCCCGCTGACCCGGGAGGCCTGGGCCAGCGCTCATGCTCTCCGGCAGTGCCCAACTCAACCGGCAACCCAGCCAGTCTGCACGCCACCGGAAGCGCCAGCGTGTCCGACCAGGACCTGCAACTGGCCACAATCAACCTGCCCCACCAGCAGTTCGGTTACTACCTCTGCTCCCAAGCCTCCGCCGTCGTACCCAATCCTGGCGGCAGCATGGGAATCCTGTGCCTGGGCGGGCAGATCGGCCGCTTCACGGCACAGGTGGCCAGCACGGGCAACACAGGGCACCTGGCAATCGATGTCAACATGGCCCAACTCCCGATTGGAGCCGGCGTCGCGATTCAGCCCGGTGACAGCTGGATCTTCCAACTCTGGTATCGAGACGTAGCGCCGATCTCCACATCGAATTTCTCCGATGTGATCACGATCGGGTTTCAGTGAGCAGAAGCACCT
>DUBE01000064.1:0-54178 GCA_012960475.1 Planctomycetota bacterium | reverse complement strand
CATGCGCCGACCCGTCTCAGGGGATCTCGCGCAGATAGATGTTTCGGAACCAGGCGTAGGCATCCCCATCCACCGTTCCCGGCGCATGGCGCTGAAGGCCAATGAAGCCTGTGGAAGCGCGATCCGCAAAGGCACCGCCTTGGATGGGCTTGAGTTTCTCTGTATCCAGATCGTAGAGAATCGCACCATTCAATACCGTCACCATGCGCGCACCATTGAGGGTCACGACCATGGTGTTCCACTCCCCATTCGGGCGCAGGGCATTTTTCTTGGCCGGAGCCGCTGCGCCATAGAGTGAACCGCTGAACTGCCAGGGCTTGAGCTTCGAGTTGGTGTCCTCTTCCCAGTGATGATCGTCGATAATCTGGACCTCGCGACCACTGTAAGCGGGATTGCCGCCCCCGCGATCTGCCCTGAGGAAGAGGCCACTGTTTGCACCCCGGGCAATCTTGAAGTCCAGGCGCAATTGGAAGTTCGTGTGGTCCGCCAGGGTGACCAGATGAGACGAAGACCCCTTGACCAGGAATGCCATCAGACCACCTCGAACCGCATATCCGCTGCCGTCCCCTGCTCCCTTCCAGCCGGTGAGATCCTTGCCATTGAACAGACTCTCCCATCCGGCGCGCGCACCTGCGGCGGTCAAGCGCATCGTCCCCGCCTTGTCTCTTGACCAGTATTCCCCGCTGCCCACCGGCAAGGGGCGCAGTTGAATGTTCCGGAATGCAGCCCGCGCTCCCTCCACAGCATTGCCCCCACCGTGCACCTGCAATCCGATCAAGCCTTCCGTCGCCAATGGCCGTGTGCCATCGGGCAAGCGATAGTCTGTGGTCTTGCTGCCATTGATCCACATCTCAAGGTGCATGGGATTGCCCGCAACACGCACACGCACCTGATTCCAGGCTTCTTGATTCCAGTGGCCCGCACCGGCCGGGTTGTGCAGGAAGTAGCCAGCCGAGTAGAGCGCACCGATTTCACCGCCGGGACGATTGTCCAGAGTGAACTGCATACCGTCCTGGTCAGGACGCATGCGCACAAACACCCCCGAGTCAAACGGATAGTCCACCCACGCGTCGAAGCTCATCTCAAAGTCGGACCAGGTGGTAGTGGTGTAGATCAGGCCGCCTGCACGACCGGGGCCCTCGCGACCGGTGATCGCGCCATCCTCCACACCCCATAGCGCCTTGCCGTCGTAGCGACCACCGGTAGCGGTCCAGCCTTGAAGGGATTCTCCGTCAAAAAGCGAATGCCAGCCATCGGAAGCGGCGGTTGAAGGAAGCAGGAAAGTGGCAAGGAGGGCAGTGGATAGCAAATAGGGCATAGCTGAGATCATCTCAGGCAGACCCCCAACCTGCAACCATCACATTGGGCAGCCTGAGGGTAGAATCACCAGCGTCTCTCGGCCCCTTCAACCCAGCCCCCCATGAATTCAATTAGCCCCTCCCGTCGCCTTGTTCTCTCCAGCGGAGCAGCCAGCGCCCTTGCGATCAGCAACGGCATCGCCGGCCAGGACGCGAAATTTCCAATTCCCAGCGCCCCCGACAAGAGCCCCAAGGCTGATGGCGAGCGCCTTCACCTGGGCCTGATCGGCTGCGGGGGCATGGGCAGCGGTCACCTGGGTTCCATGCTGGGCCAACGCGAAGCCGGCAAAGAGGCCTTCGATGTGGTCGCGGTTTGTGATGTGAATCAGATCCGTTTGGACCAGGCCCAGAAAACCGCCACCGAGCGTCAGGAAGGGGTCGAGGTCGGCGCCTATGGGGTCCATACGGAACTCTTGGCACGAAAAGACATCGACTGCGTCCTGATCGCCAGTCCGGAGCACTGGCACGCCACCATGGCAGTGGACGCAATTGCAGCGGGCAAAGATGTCTACTGCGAGAAGCCAATGACGCTCTCGATTGAAGAAGCCCTTTGGATGCGCGACACCATGGCCGCGAACCCGCACATGCGTTTGCAGGTGGGCACGCAGTACATGATGTATGAGAAGTATCAGGTCGCGCGCAAGTGGATCGCCGATGGGCGCATCGGACTGCCGACCCTCTCACAAACCAGCTACTGCCGCAACTCAAAGAACGGGGAGTGGCTTTACGGAATCGACCCCAAGGTCGAGCCCGGCACCACCCTGGACTGGGATCGCTGGTGCGGACCCAAGGGCCTGGCGGAGTTTGACACCGAGGTCTACCACCGCTGGCGTCGCTACCGCAACTGGTCCACAGGCATCATCGGAGATCTCTTGGTGCACATGATGACACCCTTGATGTTCGCACTCGATCGTGGCTGGCCCACTCGGGTAACGGCCTCTGGCGGACACTATTCAGACAAATCCATGGAGAACCACGATCAGGTCATGCTGACCGTCGAATTCGAAAAGGAGCACACCATGATCGTGGCGGGTTCGACCTGCAACGAGCAGGGCCTTGAGGTCCTGATCCGCGGACATGAGGCGAACCTCTACCTTGGCTCCAACGACTGCGAATTGCGCCCGGAACGCATTTTTGCCGACGATGTGGATCCGGAACGCCATGAATGCAGCCGGGTCTCGCCCCAGGAAGCCCTGCGCTTGAACTGGTTGCACTGTGTCCGCACCCGTGAACAGAACATCAGTCAGGTGGAACTCGCCGCTCAGGTGATGGTCGTTGTCGATCTGGCCACCCGTTCCATGTGGACCGGCAGCGCTTGGGGCTTTGATTCTGCCACGGGCCAGGCCAAGGCTATTTAGGCCCCTGGCACCGTTTTTGACCATGCCCCTGCGCCTCGCCTGTCAGGCCATGGGGACCCGCTTCGAGCTGGTCCTCACTGGCCAGCATGAGGATCAACTGCGCGCAGTTGGCGAGCTGGCCCTGGAAGAGATCCAGATCGCCCACAGACGCTGGAATGCCTTTGCTTCTGATTCGGTGGTAGCCCACCTGGCGCGCTGCGCGGGAGGACCTGAAGTGAAGGTAGATCCTGAGACCTTCGAATTGCTGCACTTGTGCGTTGAGGTGGCAAAGAAAAGCCACGGGTTCTTCAACCCGCTCCTGGGTCCGCTTCTGCGCCAGCTTGGACTGCGAGATGACAGACCCGAGGAGACCACCACACCCTTGACCACATTGATTGATGTGAAAGGAATCAGCCTCGACCCCGACTCCAGCAGCGTGGGCCTGGCAAGGCCAGGCATGGAACTCGATCTAGGGGGCATCGCCAAAGGCGCCGCCTTGGACCTTGCTGCCCGGGTCCTGATCGAAGAAGGAGTCACCTGTGCCCTGATGCATGGAGGCACTTCCACCGCCCTGGCCCTGGATCCGCCCCCGGGAAGAGATGCCTGGCAGGTGGTGATCGGAACCGGCGAACACGCACCCCAGGCACTCTTGGCCAACACAGCCCTGAGCGTCTCGGCGGCACACTCCCGGCATGGGTCCCCCATCGAGAGCAGCAGCGAGACAGGCCAGGAGCAACAAGGCCATGACCCCACGGAACACCACTCCAGGGACCACCACAGCCATATCCTGGACCCCCACCAGGCTTGCGGTACACGCCATCTCCTGGCAGCGGCTGTGGTGGGCCCAAGCGCCGCAGCCTGCGACGCCTGGAGCACAGCCCTTGTGGCGGGCTGCCGCCCCACGCATGTGCCCGCAAGCCACAGCCTCTTGACCCAACCCTCACCCGACTCCTGGCTGCTCTCCCCCGGGCGCCCGAACTGTTTCCGAATTGAACCATGCATCCCAGCAACCCCTCCCCCGACCGCCGCACCATTCTGATGGCTGGCGCCGGTGGCGCCGCCACGCAGATCCTGCCCGACTTCCTCGCCGCTCGACCTCACCTGGGCGCTGAACTGCGCGTGGGTCTGGTAGGTGTGGGCCGCCAAGGTCGCGCCATGCTGGCGGAACTTGGCAAGTTTGACGAGGTCACCCTGCTGGCCTACTGCGACACAGATGAACGCCGTCTGCGTTCCGCCAGCCGACGCGCCAGGGGAGCCCAGGGCTATGCGACCCAAGAGTCCATGCTGGCAGCCCATCCTGACCTGGACGCACTTCTGATCGCCACTCCCACCCATCTGCATCGGGAACCATGCAAGGAAGGCCTGGCAGCAAAGAAGCACATCTACTGCGAGTCACCCCTGGCCCACACTCTTGCAGACTGCCGTGCGATAACAGGGGCCGCCAGCAGTGCGGGCAAAGTCTTCCAAACCGGATACCAGGGCCGCGCCAATCCTGTCTATGCGTTGGCCCGTTCTTTCGTACGCTCCGGCGCGATCCGCGATGTGGTCAGCTTGGCGGCACAGAGCAACCAGAAGAACTCGTGGCGCACACCCAGCTCGGATCCGGCCCGAGAGAAAGCGCTCAACTGGCGCCTGGACCCCGAAGTCAGTCTTGGCCTGCCCGGGGAATTGGGTGCCCAGCAATTCGATGTACTGCACTGGTTCACCTCAAAGTACCCCGTACGAGTGGAGGCCTCCGGTGCAGTCCTCGCGTGGCGCGATGGGCGCCAGGTCTCGGACACCGTACACGCCAAGCTGACCTACAAGGACGGTTCGCAACTGGACTGGAGCGCCACCCTGGGCAACACCTACAACGGCACGCAAGAACTACTCATGGGTACCATGGGAACTGTGCGCCTGGCGTGGACCCATGGCTGGCTTTTCAAGGAATCGGATGCCCCCACACAAGGCTGGGAGGTCTACGCCAACCGTCAACAATTCCACAACGACGAAGGCATCACTCTGATCGCCGATGCAACCAAGCTGGCCTCCCAGGGCAAACTCAAGAAAGGCGTTGGCCTGCCCCATCCGGGCCTTTATTACGGGCTCGAATCATTCTTCCAGAGTATCGCCAAGGGCAGCAAGGTAGTCTGCTCGGCGGAGGAAGGCCTGCGGGCCACGGCGATCGCCATCAAAGTGCAAGCTGCCCTTGCCACGGGCAGGCCTCAGAACATCGACGAGTCGGACCTCACATCCAAGTAACCCATGGACGCCCTGCTCTTGAGAAAACTACCCCTGGGACTGCGGCTATCCCTGACCGCCCTGACCCTGGTGCTGCTCGGCGGCTATGCTGCTTCCGGCTTGCACATGGCCGAACACCACGGCCCACGAGATGGCCAGGAGGGCCTGACCAGCTCTGACATCACTGGTGTCTACCATGGGGTGCAAAGTCCCTCCCTCCTGCGCTCCGCCCTGGAACGGGGTCACCCCAGCGAAATCGACGGCGCCGCCGAAGTTCCAGCAACAGACCGGGAAGCTCTGCTTTCCTGGCTCGGCTCGGACCGCGTAATCGAGGACTGGGACAACCTGGACCTGGGCGACAGGGTTCCCGCAGATCTTCTCGACATCAACTGCATGGACTGCCACGGACGCAGCTCCAGTTGGCGTGCTGAACCTCCCCTTGAGTACCTGGACGATGTACGCGCCCTGGCCTTCGACAACGATGTCTCCCCCACGAACGAAGCGATTCTCTTGGCCTCGACCCACGCCCACGCCCTGTCCCTCTTTGGGGTCAGCCTGGCGGCGGTCTTGCTGCTGGTCCTGACACGCTTCAAGAAGTCCTGGATCAGTGGCATCAGCCTCGCCATCTCCGTAGGGCTCTTGTTGGACCTGGTTTCCTGGTGGCTGGCGCGGGATTCAGCCGCATGGGTGAATGGAATCCTGATCGGGGGCGCAGCCCATGCCCTGGGTATCGGTCTGGCTGGGATCCTGGTGTTGCTGGATCTTTGGTTGCCCGATCAAGCCAGGTCCCATAAGGGCAAGGCCTAGGCTCAGAAACTCAATGCGCCCGCGGACTTTTCCACCGCCGCAACCAGGGCACCTGAAGCAATCAGCTCCTCCGCCGCATCCAGATCCGGCTTGAGGTAACGATCCCCCTTGAGCGCCTTGACCTTGGTGCGCAAGAGGGCAACTCCCGCTTCAACTCCCTTGCCAGCCTTGAGTTCCGCGCGGAAACCCCGGGCCTGGGCCGCGCAAATCCACTCGATGCTCAGCACCCGTTGGGTGTTGTCGAGAATCGTGCGCGCCTTGCGGCCGGCAGTGACGCCCATGGACACATGGTCTTCCTGGTTCGCGCTGGTGGGCACGCTGTCCACACTGGCAGGATGGGCATGGATCTTGTTTTCGCTGACCAGGGCCGCCGCAGCGTACTGAGTAATCATCATCCCCGAGTGCAAACCCGGATCAGGGGTCAAGAACGCTGGCAAACCCGACAAGTCTGGATTGACCATCTGCTCGATGCGGCGCTCGCTCACATTGGCCAGGGTGCAACACGAGAGGCCCAGATAATCCAAGATCATCGACAGGGGCTGACCATGGAAGAGCCCCGCGCTGAAGACCTTACTTGTCACCGGATCTACAATCGGATTGTCCGTCACAGCTCCCAATTCATCCCCCAGGACATCCACCACATGCTGCAATGCGGTCTTGAAGGCCCCATGAATCTGGGGCACGCAACGCAGGCTATAGGGATCCTGCACGCGATCGCATTGATCATGACTCTTGACCACCTGGCTGCCCCGCAACATGCGTCGCACATTGGCAGCCGTGCGGGCCTGCCCATCACTACGCTTGAGTTCCGTCAGCCGCTTGCCAAAAGGCTGCGGCGATCCCATCAAAGCCTCCAAGCTGATGGCCGCAACGATGTCCGCCACCCGGGACAGGTTCATGGCCCGGATCACCTGGCAAACCGCCAGCGACTTCATCACTTCGGTTCCGTTGATCAGGGCCAGCCCTTCCTTGGCCTCCAGGACCAAGGGTTCAAGACCCGCCTTCTTCAAGGCCGCTCGCGCCCCCATGCGCTTGCCCTGCAGATAGGAATGCCCATGCCCCATCCAGGCGGCAGCCATGTGGGAGAGAGGCGCTAGATCTCCGCTGGCTCCCACTGAACCCTGCTGGGGAATAGCAGGAATCAAGTCGCAGTTGAAGAAGGCCACCATGCGCTTGACCAGAGCCGGACGGACTCCGCTGACTCCCCTCAGAAGCGAAACGATACGCAGCAGCACAACCAAACGCGCTTCGCTCAGGAACATGTCGGGACCGCTGCCCACCGAATGGGACAGCACCAAGTTGCGTTGCAGATCGTGCAGATCTTTGGGTGACACCGCCTTGTGCTTGAGCTTGCCAAAGCCTGTGGTCAAGCCGTAGACCACCTCACCTTTGCCTACCGCCTCCTCCACCATCTGGCGCGACGGCTTGAGCTGCGCGTAGCTCTTGGCAGACACGCGTAGCTTTAGGCGCTGGCCCTCGGCCAGGGGAGACAGCTGCGCGAGGGTCAGGGGCTTGGCACCAAGGGTCAGGTTCTTCACGGCGAAGAGTCTAGCGTCCTTGCCGCTCCAAGGGAGGAGGTCCCGTGCGTCGATCGCCCTTGGGCTTGATGGGCAGCGGCTGACTGGCGATTGCGGGCAGGGGCAGGGTGATCCTCGCAGTCCCGTCTGCCTCGATCTGCACCTGATTCCCTTGCATCAAGCGCTCGCCGCGATAGCGCACATTCATGGCCCAGAGGCCCGGGGACAAGTTGTCGACCACATGTTCACTTCCCGGATGAACCTGAACCCGGTCCCGAGGAGCACCCTGCACCTGGACATCTAGGTCGAAACTGCGCAAGTGCGGCGGTAGGTCCATGGCCAGGACCCCCGGAGTCAGATCGGGCTTGACGAGTTCCAGCACAATGTCCTCTCTGCCACCCGCAACAATTGCCTGTGCCACCAAAGACCCGTCGAGACTCTCAGCCCGCAGGTACCAGCGCTCTGAAATTGCAGGGTAAACGCTGAGCACAAACCGACCACGATTGTTCGTCCGCACCTCTTGGTGGCCCGCATGCACATGGGAGAAAATCGCCTGCTGATGATAGGTGGGCGACCGGCCGAGGGCCTTGGTGGTGGCCACCGATGGATCGGGCGCGTCGAGCACAACCCGCGCTCCCCCGACGGGCTCTCCATCGATCACGACCGTGCCGCGAATCACGGGCCCAGGCCGCATGTGCAGGACCGCAACATTCGAGCGCGTGGCCACCAGCTTGATGTTGATCTGCGGAGGCACGGCCACGGCACCGCTATGAAAAGGCACCAGGGTGATGGTCTCGGGTGGCAGGTCCTCCAACATCACGCGCCCTCCTGGAGGCACCGATACGGGGCTGTACTCCTCCCAGGGAAACTGACGCTGGGAACCGGCCATGCCGCCCGCCGGAAAGAGGTGCACCTGCACTGGTTCTTGAGCACCAAGAGATTCTGAGACAACCACCTCCAGCTTGGCCCCAGGCTTGAGGCGGAAGATCAGCCGATCCTCATCCACCACCGACCGCCGCCCAATGGCCAGCACTTCCCGATGGGTTGCGCGCCCGGCAACTCTTGCCAGGGCGATAATTCTCTGGCCGGGAGCCACGCGTGGCAGAAGAAAACGACCCTCGTCATCTGTGAAGGTGCGATTCCCATCAACGGTGACCTCCGCAGCCGGGATGCCCTCACCAAAGGGATCGGTCACACGCCCTTTCACCAGAGCCGTGGCGCCCCAGGAAATCCCAAGCTTGGCCTCTGAGAGGTTACGCAGGATGACCTCGCGTTCAGCCACAAGACCAGTAACGGTTGCCACGCGCACCACCGCGAGGCCGGGCCAGAGATCACTGGCTCCAAAACGCCCGCTGGAATCGGTTTCCAGTTCCCGGTCGCGGTTGGTGCCATAAAGGAAAGTCAGCTTGCCCGTCACAGGTCGACCAGCCGGCCCCAAGAGGCGACCGCTGAGCCGCGCGCGAGCTCCAGAGCGCGGCGTGGGCAGGGTCTCGTCCAAGGGCACGCCCCCGTCGATCAGCAAGGACAGCTCAACCACCAGGGGGTGAGGCAGGGGCACGGCCGGAGTCGGCGGTGAAATGCGCTCCTCCAAATCAAGAGAATCGGGGACTTGGGGCTCACCCGTAGGAATCCGATTGAGAGGGTCCAACTCCAGGATCGGCCCAGGCGCCTTGGACTCGTCACCGCCCAGGAACCACAAGCCCGCGCCCAGGGCGCACATCAGGACCAACAGCAGAATCAGAGGACGGGACATGGAACGGGGGCATGATACCCCCTGTGTGCTTTACGGTTGAGGTTGACCCCTAGCAGAGGAACAGGTTGCACCCCTGAGCCTCAAAGCTCAATCTAGGGCAATGAAGATCGGGGCAAGATTGGGCACGTGGGCCAGAATCGCCACCTTGGGGACGATCGGGGCTGCGTTCTCTTCGTGTGAATCGGAAATTCCACAGCAGGAAGCCAGCAAGACCATGGATGCCACGGCTGCGGGGCGAACCCCCAGGCCCCAGGCCCCCTGGCCCACAGGACTCTCCGCCCGCTTCGAACTACCCATGCCCGGCCGCACCGAGGGGGTGATCGTCATGGACGCCGACGGGGATGGGATAGCCGAAATTATCGCCACCTGTCGATCAGGCAGCGGAGGTGATGCAGCGCTTCGCTCTTTCGGCCCAGACCTGAAGACACAACTTACGGTTCGCTTGCCAGACTGGCCCCTGGGTCCGGTGGCACTGGAAAGAAGTTCACTGATCGCGGTGGCCTCGCGCAGCAGCCGAGAGGTCTTGATCCTGGATCTGAAAATGCCACGAGGGCAGGAGATCATTCAACGGCGTGAATTGGACAGCGCACCCCGAGCCCTGGCGGCAGGACCCGCCCTCTTCGAGACCGCGCAAAATACTGGCCAGACACAAGCAACCCTCGCCGTGGCAACCCGCGCGGGGGAACTGTTGCTGTTTCCAATCACCACAGACCAGAACGCTCCCTTGGGCACGAGCCTCTCGGTGCCACTGCTCGAACCCCATACGACTTTCCTGGCGCTGGATGCGTCCATGGTGGTGGTGGGCTCCATGGGCGCGGGCAGCGACGGTGAGGATTGCCTGCGCAGGTACATGGTCAGTGGGCCGAACTCTCTCACTCCAGGACCCCCTGAACCCCTGACCGGCATCCCCCGCGACTGGCTGCTGACTCCGGCCGCTGAACTGTTGGCTGGCGGGGACCACGACCTCTGGAATCACGATGGTTCCACATGGAGGAACTTGTTGCAGGCGGGTCGCGCGCCCCTGAGCCTGCTCGGTTTGGGGGGAGAACGCTTCGCCTGCGTCTCAAGCGACCTGTCCGTCAGGGTCTTTGGCATGCAGGGCCTTGAGCAATCCTTTTATGGGGGCCAGGACACATGGGATCTGGCCGGAGGCGACTTGGACGGGGACAGCCTGACCGATCTGGTGCTGGCTAATCGCGGGGCGGAGCGAGTCAGTGTGCTCTTTTCGAATGCCTCGGGGTCCTGGCGCAGACCCCGTTCCCTGCCTACGGGAATCGCTCCTTTGGTGCTGGTGGCGGCGGACTTCAGCAATTCCGGGCATCCGGACCTGCTGACAGTGGACGCGGGCACAGATGGCCTGAGCTTCTTTCGCCTCCACAACGGCTCCTACCAGCCCACAGCCCAGCCCTCTCCCGGGCCTGGTGTCAGCGAGGCCATCGCCTGTGATTTTGATGCAGATGGAAACCTGGATCTGGCGGTGCGGGCCAGGGACGAAGTGCGGATCCTTGCCGGGGACGGGCAAGGGAATCTGACGGATCCCAAAACTATGGCGATCGCAGGAATGGGACCGTTACTCGCACGCGCGAGCGACTTGTTGGTGGCGGGTACCGCTGGTCTGTATCTGGTCGTCCCTGACCAAGATCCGAAGGCCACCGTCCTTGAAAGCCCTTGCACAGCCATTGCCGCGCTTGCAGATGGTCGTGTGTTGATCGGTCAGGGTGGCGAGCGCTCTGGAATCCTGTTGCTCACCTCGAACCTGCAGGCGGATGGGTTCCTCCCCCTCCCCGGCAAACCCCTGGATCTTGTGACTGTCAAGCTTGATGAGAACGGCCCCACTCAGATACTGGCGCTGCTCCAAGGGGTCCGAGACAACTCACCGGGCAAACTTGCGCGGCTAGCGCCAAACGACAATGGCACCTACAAGCTCGTGCAGGAACTGCCCGTTGGCCTGCGCCCTCACGCCTTGGCCGCAGGCGACATGAACGGGGATGGACGCCTCGAAGTCGTTGTCAGCGCCCAGAACAGCCATCATGTCAATCTGTTTGGTTGGAGTGCAGAGGAAACGCTGACACGCCTGCCGGACCTGGGTGCAGGGCGCGGCCCCCTGGATGTGACCTTCATCCCAAGTCCTGGAGAATCAGGGTCAGAGAGCGCAACCCTCATCATCGGGTGCAATTTCTCCAACGAAATACTCTTGATCAAGAACTGATCTCGATCAGGCGCGGAGAACCCAGAACAGATCGGAAAGGTACTGGGTGCAGAGTGAAAAACACACTTTGCTCCTGGTCATGCCAAAGTGCCTTCGCGTCACGGTTGCAGACGCTCCAGAATCTCGACCAACCCGGCGGCCAGACGCAGGGAGGCACCGGATGCAATGCTCTCTGGTGTGCGGTACCCATGGGCCGCGCCAAAGTGCTCGCGGGAGGTCAACAGCACCGCGCTGAACAAGGCGCGCACCTCCGCCAGGGGCATCCCCCCTGCCGCCGCCAACTTCGGATCATGCAAACGTGCCAACCCCATGATCAGGTTCTGGGGCAGGCCTCCCACCGTCCCGTCCTGCACCTGAGGCCTGGGGTCAAAACCGATCACAGTCACATCACGCCAGACTCCGTTTTCCAGCTGTTCACCCTTGAAGTGCGCACGTGCTGCAAGGCGCAACACTGGCGCAATGCGCTCTTGCAAGGCTGAATCCAACTCCCCCACATCCCCCATCAAATCCCAGCAACGCACCTGGTCCGCGGCCACATTTCCTCCGCGCTCCAGGGACTCCTGCCAGATCGGCAAGAAATACTCGACCCCACTGCGAGTGATGCGCGTGAAAAGCACATCGTCTGGAAAGGCGCGCCAAAGATCGAGGCCTCTTGCCCCGTAGTGGCCGAACAAGTCATCGAAGCCCGGGTCAATGTGCTGCCAGTCCCCCGCCCAGGTGTGATCATAAAGGAACTCCTGCAAGCAGTTCTCGAGCACTTCGCGGACTTGCGCATTGCCTGTGCGCCGCGACCAAGAGGCCAGCCCCGCTGCCAAATCCAACTTGCGCAACTCGCTGGCCCCGGGATGGGCAAGACCACTGGATGGTGTGAATCTGGCCGCCAAGGACCCGTCCGGCTGGGGCGCGCTGACCAACAGGGTGCCCATGGCTCGCTCCAAGACCGCAGCGGCCAACTCACGTTGGTCCGGACGGGCGTGGTAGCGGCCTTCGGCCACGGATTCCAGAAAAGCCAACTGCCGTGAGACCTCAAGAGGCCCATCAGAAAAACGCCCGGGGCCGTCTTGGTACCAATGGACCTTGCGCGGCAGGCCGGTCCTGGGATCGCTGGCCAACTTCAACAGATCATCCAGCAAGCCTTCCGCCCGTGACTGCCAGGCCCCGTCAAAACGCGCAGTCCCCAGTAGCACATCCGCATAGATGTGATACCAGCCGGGCAGGTTCTGGAGGGACTCCCCGGTCTCCACATTCCAATTGCGAGCTGCAAAGTGCGTGGCCCCTGAGGGGTCTGCCCCCAAGGTTGTCCACCAGCCGAGAATCCGGGTCAGTTCGCTCGCGACCAACTCGGCCAACTCGTCAACGCTAGGGGCGGGCAGTGGAACAAGGACCTCCAGTTCGCTCCAGGCAACGGGGTGCGCGCTGAAGGGCAGCACAATGGTCAGACGCGGCTCAAGGGGCTGCCCCGTGGCGGCAGCGTCAGCGCCTACGGACCAGGAAAACCCCCCTTGCACCTCTCGGCGAAACTCGCGCCCGCTGCTATCCCGCAGAATCACAACCGCAGGACTCGAGGCCGTTCCTCGGATCACGATCCCGTCCACCATGGGGCCATAGGCCGCAATGGGCTGTTCAAGACCTTCTTTGGTCCTGCGCCAGAAGGGAGTCACTGACTGCTTCTCCAGCACGGGCGCCGAGTTGTCAAGCAAGTTGAAACTCTGCACCGGCAGAGCCGACTTCTCTCCACCAGCCCCAAGCAAAGCGGCAATCAAGAATCCCCACATGATTCTCAAAGGGTAGAGGTTTCAATCTGAGACACAAGCACAAGGACTACATCAACCAGCAGGAACCGACGCGAGCCTCCTGCAATTCGCCCCCACACCCGTCCCTGTCCCTGTTACGATGGGGAGGCTACTGCTAGGCGTGAAAGCTCCAAATTCGCCCAAAAGTGCCGCTTCCTCCCCTGCGCTCGATTCATCAAGACGAATGACCACTTACCGCATCGTTGAACTTCTCGGGGACGGAATCAGCAATGAGCTTTCCCAGGCCATCCACAACGTGGCCGGGGCTCTGCCCTTCGAGCTGGACTTCCTGCCCGTGGACCTCTCGGACGAATCCCGCAAGAAGAAAGGCATGGTGGTCTTCGATCTGGCCGAATCTGCCATGCGCGACCTGGGCGTGGGGATCAAATACCCCACCGCCACCACCGAAGAGTCCCCCAATCGGATACTGCGCAGCCGCCTGCAGTTCTCGGTGATTCACCGCCCGGTGTGCACAATTCCGGGCATCAAGACCAATTTCACCAAGGCGATCGACATCGATGTGGTGCGCATCGCCACTGGCGGTACCTACGAGGATCCCGGTCGGCGCATCGGCCCAGACACGGCGGTCTCCCTGCGGGTGATCGAACGCGGCCCTGCGCGCCATGCGGCTCGTTTTGCCTTCCGCCTGGCCCAATTGCGCGGTAGGAACGTGGTTTCCACCAGCAAGTACACCATTCAACAAGCCACAGACGGCCTCTTCGAAGAGACGGTGGGCCGCGTGGCCGAAGACTATCCTGGGACCCCCTACCGACGCGAACTTTTCGATGCACTCCTGGCGGGCATCATCATGCGCCCAGAGGACTACTCGATCATCGTCTGCCCAAACGAGTACGGCGACTTCCTCTCGGACTCCGCCTGTGGGCTGATCGGCTCAGTGGGCCTCGGGGACAGCGCGTCCTACTCCTTTGATGACTCGGGCAGGATCGAGACCGCCATGTTCGACCCCTCTGGTGGCACTGCACCTGACATCGCTGGCCAGAACAAGGCCAACCCCACCGCCGCCATCCTGGCCATGTGCAACATGCTGCGCCACCTGGGCGAGATCGAAACCTCCCGCGCCCTGCGCGCGGCGGTCATGAATGCGATCAGCGAAGGCGCCACAACACCTGACATCGGCGGCACTCTCTCCTGTTCGGAATTCACCAATGAGGTCAAACGACGCCTGGTGAGTTCCATGCAGACCTCCTGAGCACTTCCACCAGGCTTCGCCGCGGACTACTCGCACCGCCAGCCTAGGGCTTGGATCCCTTTACGTACTTGTCGAACCAGTCGATCATCTCGGCCAGGGTGTGGAGAACCGACTCGCGGGCGCGATACCCATGGCTCTCATTGGGCAGATAGACCAGGCGCGCCGTACCGCCGTTGCCCTTGATGCCCTGGTACAGCCGTGACGACTGCACCGGAAAAGTGCCTGAGTTGTTGTCGATCTCGCCATGCAGGAGCAGGATCGGTTCATTGATCTTGTCGGCGTGCATGAAGGGCGAGATGGCGAAGTAGATCTCGGGTGCCTCCCACAGGGTGCGTCGCTCCGACTGGAAGCCGAAGGGCGTCAGGGTCCGGTTGTAGGCGCCGCTGCGTGCCACCCCGGCGCTGAAGAGATCGCAGTGGGCGAGCAGGTTGGCTGTCATGAAGGCTCCATAACTGTGACCGCCGACGCCAACGCGCGTGGGGTCGGCGACTCCCATCTCGACCGCTTTATCGATGGCCGCCTGGGCCGCCGCCACAATCTGCTCGATGAACGTGTCGTTCATGGTCTCGGCATCACCAATCACCGGCATCGTCGCGGCGTCCATGATGGCGTAGCCCTGGGTCAGGAAGAACAGGTGCGACGAACCGCCGATGCGCGTGAAGCGATGGGGGCTGCCACCCACCTGGCCGGCTGTCTTGGGGTCACTGAACTCACGGGGGTAGGCCCACACAACCAGCGGCAGGCGCGTGCCCTCTTCATAGCCCGCAGGGAGGTAGAGGATCGAAGACAAGGCGACGCCATCGGCGCGCTCGTAGGTGACGAGTTGCTTGGTGATTCCCCGAAGCTGTGGGGTCGGGTCGGCGTAATCCGTCAGCGCCCGGACCTTATTGCCACTATGGAGGCGGTAGTTGGGCGGCTCACTGGCGGTCTCGCGGCGTGTCATGAAGACCGGTCCGGTGGCCGTCACGTCGATCAGGGCCGCCACGGATTCATACGTCTTCTCCTCGCACTGCCAGAGGCGTTCGCTCTTCAAGGTCTCCAGATTCTGTCGGTCCAGGAACGGACGCGCGCCCGCAGGCCCAGCACCTCGACCGCTGCGGTGGATCCAGGGTCCATCCACGCGCACCAGTCGATCGCCGCTGGCGTCGACCAAGGTGAGTGGAGAGCCTGGATCTCCATAGCGGTCATTGCTGCTGCGGTCCTCCATCAGGCGTGGCTTGGCGGCAGGATCCTCGATGTCCCGCAGCCAGGTCAGGTTCCAGCGGCGGTCACGGTCGTATTCGCGAACCAGAGCGCGCTGACCGTCTTGCAGCCAGCTGATCCCGCGCAAGCGGAACTTGGTACGGAATGCTTCGCGCACTTCTCCATCAAAGGGCTCCGCCAGCATGCAACGATCACGGTGCGGACTCTCCTTCTTGGGGTCGCCTCCGTCCAGCGCCTCGGTCCAGACCAGCGTCGCCGGGTGTCCTGGGCGCCATCCGATGCTGCGTGATCCCGTGCGCACGCCGTGCAGGGGAATGCCCTCCGCGATGGGAATGCTGGCCACCCGCTTCTCGATCTGACCCTCTGCGTCCCAGACCTCGACATTTTGACCAAAGAGATAGGCCGGCATGAGGTAGGAGAACGGGCGCTGGATGGTGGTCACCAGCAGGTGTCCGCCGTCAGGTGACGAGGAGAAGGAGCTATAAAGAGCAGGCGAGCCGACGGGTGTGCGCTGTCCATTGGAGAGGTCGATGCGGTTGAGCTCGCTCGTGGCGTAGTACTCAAACAGCGCCTCGTCGTGTCCGCTGGAAAGCAGATCCTGATAGGTGCGCAGGGGCGAGCTGGAGCCACTGGTCTCGCGAACGTTGGGACCCGTGGGCACCAGGGGCTTGGTGGGAGCCGTCCCGCGCTTGGCAGGCACTTCGGTGACGATCAAGCTCGCCCCGTCGGAACTCCACTGATAGCCGGAGCCCAGCACCGAGGAGATCCTGGAGCTGGCCTCGAACGCGGCCCGAGGCGTGCTGACGCGGGCCACCCACAATGACGTACCGGAAGCCGTGAGAGTGGTATAGGCAAAGTGACGCGAGGTGTGTGACCAACGCGCTCCCACCAGGCGCGAGCCCATGGGGAGGAGCACGTGCGTCTCCTCGCCGCTCGTAAGGTCCCGCACAAAGAGGCCGCGGTTGAACGAACTACGGTGGCGGGCATTGGCCGTGGGGTCGATGCGCAGGCCCGCGAGGCGCAGCATGGGCCGCGAGACGTCGGCGATCGATGGCAGCGTGTCCGGTTCCACGCCGAGGGCCCAGCGCCCATCGGGGCTGATGCTCAGCGAGGGCGGAGACAGGGCGTCAACCAGCTCGACCACCTCCGGGGGAGGCAGCCGATAGTCCTCGTCGTCCACCAGGTGAGCGGAAACCAGGGGCAAGGGGGCGACCAACAGTGTGAGCAGCAGCAGTGATGATTTCATGAAGTGATACCTGGCAGGATGTCCATGACGGCCACGCGCAAGCGCGTAGAGGAAGTTGGTTCCCCGCAGTTGGGTGTTACTACTGGGGAATTGACTCGCTGAGGCGCAGGATACCCCATCTGGGTTGGGTGCGGGCGATTCGTCTCCTCGGGGCACAGGTGCAGAACACCACGGCGCAGCAAGAGCATCCTTTCAAATTCGACCCGATCAGCCTGGTGGGCTACTACACGCTCTTCGAGAAATTTTTTCCACACAAGGAAATCTCCCACTATTCCCAATTCTCGCTCAGGGATTTTTGCAACTATCCGATACATAGCTTGTGCGAACCAATCCAACGGTTCGTGCTGACAAGAAGTGCAAACTAGAGGAACGTCCCGTCTCACGGGACGCGTTTGACTGCGGACTCCATCCCCCCGCCAGGCAAACACACCTCCCCCGAGGCTCACCATCCCTTAGAGAGCCTCGATGGCCCCCAATGGTCCCCCTGTCCATTGGGGGCCCCCTTCTTTTTGGGGCTGGCCGGTCACGCCACGGCTCCAACCAGGCACGGGCTGGAGTACCGTACGCGGCCCCATGAGCGTGTCCCCCACTTCCCGCACCCCCGAGGACTCCACGGTTCCGCGCCGGGTTTGGGGCAGCACCGCTTGGATGGTGCTGGGACGCCTGTGGAGTTCGATCTGCACCTTGGCGGTGCTCTGGCTGTGCGCCCAGCACCTGGCCGATGATTCCTTTGGGCGCCTTACCTTCTATCTGGCACTCTTCGGTGTGCTCGATGCCCTGGTGGATCTTGGCACAGGCCAGGCCACGGTGCAGCTTTCAGCGCAAGATCCGGGCCTCCTGGGTTCCCTGCTGGTTCGCGCCCGGCGCATGCGGCTGATGGTGGGACTCGGCGCAGCCGCAGCCCTTGCCCTGGGAGCGTTCTTGATGGAGGAACCTGACGCGGGCTGGATTGCCTTAGCAGGGCTCTATCCCCTGACCCACACCTTGGAACTCTCGACCGTTGGACTGCGCAATCGCATCCAATGGAAGCCCCTGGTCGCCATGCGTTCGATTGCTTCGGGGATGGGGCTTGCCCTGGTGGGAGCGGCTATCTTCATGGGTGAATCCCGGGCAGGGGTGATCCTGGTGCTCGTGGCCTCAGGCAGCACGATCGGAAATGTTCTCTTGCACCGAGTCGGCAAACCACTCCTCCCACGTGGATCTTTTTCGGCGGTCCCCTTGAAGCCCTTCCTGCGCCTGGCCCTGCCCCTTGGAATCGCGGCCCTGGCCCAACAGTTGTACTTCTATGTGGACAACCTGTTCGTGCGCGCCTACTGGGGCGAAGCCAGCGTGGGTACCTACAACGTGGCGGTACGCATCATGTCCTGGTCCCTGAGCCTGGCGGTCTACGCGGCTGCGGCTGCCCTGCCCTGGCTCAGTCGCGCCCACAAGCGCGAGGAGCTGGGTCTGGCTGCGATGCGCCTGACCCTGCCCCTGACCCTGGGAGCGGGTCTGGGAGTGGCGCTCCTCTGGCCCTTTACAGGAGACATCCTGGCTCTCTTCGGCGAGTCATTTCGGGTGGCGGAAGATCCCCTCAAGCTCCTGCTCCTGGCGGTGATCTGCGTGCACGCTGGAGCTCCCCTCTCTACCGCTCTGGTTGCTGCGAGGCGCACCTATTCGGTGCTGACCCTGACCTTGAGTGCCCTGCTGCTGAATGTGGCGCTGAACTCACTATGGGTTCCCACCGAAGGCCTGATCGGTGCCGCCCGGGCAACCCTGATCACCGAGGGCTGGATCGCACTGGGCGCCGCCCTTGCTTTGATCCACCGGCCAAAGAGCCGAGTATCCTAGTCCCCCATGCGCGTCGGCATTGATTACCGCTCGGCCCTCGTCAATCAAGAAGGCATAGGACGCACCAGCCGCGAGTTGGTGCGCGCCCTGGTGGACCATGGGTTCGGAGGCAACCTGGGCTTGTTCGCCTACACCGCGAGAGGTTCCAAGTTCAGCCGCAAGGAATTGGGCATCGCAGGATCAAAAGCAGAGCTCTGCCGCCTGCGCCTGCCCTCGCCCTGGATTCCGAAGCTGCTGAAGTGGACCAACAAGGGTGTGGATGATCTTGTAGGCGGCTGCGATGTGTACCACCACGCCCAGCCCAACGCCTTGCCCGTGCGCGAAGCAGCGGAAGTAGTCACGGTCTTCGATTGCATCTGGTCCCATGACGCGCAAGGACCCGGCGGTCCTGGCTACCTGCGCACAGAAGATGCTTCACGCATGCAAGCAGCGATCAAGACTCTGGTGAAACGGGCGCGCATCGTGCTGGTGCCCTGCGAATTCGTGGGCGCTGAGGTGGTAGTCAACCTGGGCGTCTCCCCCGCACGCATTCGAGTGACATCCTTGGGCTGCGACCATGTGCTGGCTCATCTGCCCCCAGCCGGGTTTGATGCGCCCGAGAAACCGTTTATCTTGACCGTGGCCCGGGTGGACGCGCGCAAGAACCACCTGCGCATGCTGCGCGCCTTCGAGAATCTCGTGCGCGAGGGCTTGCCACATGATTGGATCATTGCCGGGGTCGAGGGTCATGGCCACGAGGACTTCTCTCAAGCCCTCGCCAACTCCCCCGCCGCAAATCGGGTCCATTGGCGACGCAAGGTAGGCGAAAGAGAACTGGTGCAACTCTACTCCCAAGCATCGCTGTTTCTTTGGGCCAGCCTCAACGAAGGCTTCGGCCTGCCGCCCCTGGAAGCCATGGCCTGCGGCACACCGGTGGTCACCAGCCTTGTGACCTCGATGCCCGAAGTCCTGGGCCCGGCCGCCTTCTTGGTGGAGCCCACGGACGAGGAGCGGATTTTTGAAGCCGCCCGGCGCCTTCTGACAGAACCTGACCTGACAGAGGAATACATCGCCCTGGGCCTCAAGCGCTCGCGCGAGTTCAGCTGGAAGAACTGCGCCAAGGACACACTGCTCGCCTATCAAGCTGCCCAGGACATGGGCGAGGAAGAGCCGTCCATGCAGCGGCTGTTCCGGTAGGGGTTGGATCCCTAGCGCGTGCTCCCGGAAGCGCGCCAGATGTTGAGTTTCTCCGTCAAGCGAGCAACGACCTGCGGTTGCTCGCTCCAAAGGTTCTTTTCCTCCTTGGGATCCCGCTCGAGATGATAGAGCTGGCCCTTGGGTCCGCCATCGGTGGCCTTGATGTGCTTGGGCTGGGTGAAACCACCGGAGCCCAGGCCCAGGATCAGTTTCCAGGGACCTGAGCGCACAGCGAACATGCCCCCGCCGGAGTGATGCACGACTTCCTTGCGGGCAGAACCGCTGGACTCCTCCCCTCGAAGGGCAGGGAGCAGGGAAATCGAGTCCTCGGCCTCTGCATCTCCCAGAGGATGTTCAATCAATTCCGCCAGAGTCGCAAACACATCGGTCAAGCAAACCAGATCCGGGCAGACCGATCCCGCGGGGGTTTTTCCCGGCCAACGCACCATGAACGGCACGCGATGCCCTCCCTCATGAATGTCGGCCTTTTGTCCACGCCAGTCACCATTGGCCATGTGGTCAAAGCTCTTCTCGTCCTTTTCCAACCAATGGGACCCGTTGTCGCTCGTGACGATCAGCAGGGTGTTGTCGGCAAAACCCGTGCGCTTGAGCGCAGCAAGCACCGCGCCGATGGTCCCATCAACCTGATGCACAAAGTCCCCGTACCAACCGGCCCCGCTGGCACCCAGATGAGGTGCCACCGGAACCCAGGGAGTGTGCGGAGCGGGCAGGGCCAGGTACAGAAAGAACGGTTGCTCGGGCTGATCCCGCTGGGCGCGTTCGATCCACTCCACGGCTTTCTGTTCCACCCGCGGCAGGACCTCGTGCATACGAAAGTCCGGAGCTGCGGCGCCCTTGCGATAGAAACCCAGGCCATCTTGCCGCCGGTGCTTCTCACCTGGCAGTGAACCTGTCGGAGCCTGCACCAGCCCCTCGTCCAGGATCCAAACATAGGGCGGCATGTCCAGGGATGCGGGGATGCCAAAGTAGGTGTCGAAACCGCAACTGATGGGGCCCGGCCTGAGGGGCGCGTCAAAGTCCGTGGATGGGGCCGTGCCCAAACCCAAGTGCCACTTACCGATGCCCATGCAGTGGTAGCCCGCGTCCCCAAGCATGGACGCAAGAGTGCTACGTCCCTCTTCGATCAAGGCGGGTGATGCACCGCCCAAGACCCAAGCCTTCAAGTGCGTGCGCCAGGCGTAACGACCGGTGAGCAAGCCATAACGGGTGGGCGTGCAAACCGCCGAGGGGGAGTGAGCGTCGACAAAGCGCATGCCTTCCGCCGCCACGCGATCCAGATTGGGGGTCGGGATTTTGGACTCTGGATTCATGCAGCCCGCATCCCCCCAGCCCAAATCATCGGCCATAATCAGCACGATGTTGGGATTTCTTGGGGGTGCGGTTTGGGCCTGAAGCGTCCCCAGGAGGAGCACGGCCCAGGCCAAGAAAAGGGCGTGTCTCATGCTTCGCACTTGAGGCCTCACTCTGACCGAGCCACTTTCATGGTCATGCGCCAAAACGCCACGAGTGCCACCAAGGCAGCGAGCAGGGTCATGGCTGTCTTGCAGTCTTCGGGCCCCTTGATTCCATAAACCGCCAAGAACGCCAAACCTACGGCCATCAATGACTCGCCCGCAATCACTCCCGAAGCGAACAGGACGCCGCCCTGCATGCGACGCTCTTCGGCGGCCCTATCAGGAGCGCCCTTGGTTGCAAAGTGTGCGATAATACCGCCCAGCAGAATTGGCGTGGCCAAGCCGAATGGCAAGTACATCCCCACCGCAAGAGGCATCAGGTGCAATCGAAAGCGCGATTCTCTGGCCCCAAGTATTGCGTCGAGAATCAGGATGACAATGCCCAGCCCCACTCCCAGGGCAACCATATCCCAGGGCAGCTGCGCACCTCCGGTGAAGCTGCTCGCAATCGACTCAAAGAGCTGAGCTTGAGGCGCGGGCAGGTTCTTTCCCCCGATGCCTCCCTCAGTGCCCTTGTGCAAGAGTGTCAAAACCGGTGCAAGCACAAAGGCCGCCACCGTAACACCGATCAGCTGCATGATCTGCTGCTTGCGTGGGGTCGCACCCACGAGGGATCCGGTCTTCAAGTCGTTGCACACATCACCAGAGGTGCACGCAACGCAGCAGACGACCGCCGCAACACCCAGGATCGCAGCCATGGCCTTGGGTCCTTCGTTGTAGCCCATAACGGTCAAAAGCGCGCCTGTGGCCAGAACCGCGGTGATCGTCATCCCAGACACGGGGCTGTTCGAGTTGCCCACCAAGCCAACGATGTAGCTGGCCACAGCGGTCATGAAGAAGGACAGCACCAGCATCAAGACCAGGGTCAAGGCCGTGATCGGGCCGCTGCCAGTGAAGTTCCAGTAGAGGACTGCGATGATCGCCACGCTCACAGTGCCTACCAAGAGCATCAACCCCGTGGGCAAGTCCCGGTCCTCGGAAGTGTCGTCATGGGTCCCGCTCATGCGGGCGCGCAAGATACGAATCGCTTCGATCAACCCGCTGCGCACCTGCAAGATCGAGACAACGCCCCCAAGCACCATGGCTCCCACGCCCACATAGCGAATCTTGGTGCTCCAAAGTTCCCATGCGCCCTCCACGGCTCCCTGTTCCAGCAGGACGCTGGTGGCATCGAGCATGGGCAGGGCAATCACCCAGGACAAGACGCCCCCGATGAATATCAACAGGGCCACATTCAGGCGCACGATCAG
Source organism: Planctomycetota bacterium (assembly GCA_012960475.1). Lineage (GTDB taxonomy): Bacteria > Planctomycetota > UBA1135 > UBA1135. The sequence continues at coordinate 31,794 of DUBE01000064.1, read as the reverse complement.
GCCCACTGCTACGAGCATGGGAGAAATATCCGCACCGTAATAAAAAATGCGCGAACCAAACGCCCGGGCGATTTCCAGGTGGCCAGCAAAGAGACCCACGAAGCCTCCGCCGAACTTGATCACTGCACCCAAAAGACCGCCAAACACCAGGGCGCGTGCGCTGTCACTCCGGGTCCCCTCTCCGTCCTCGGTCTCTTCCCCCGCCTGCAACACCGCCGCGCAAGCGATCCCTTCGGGGTAAGGCAGGTCAGGATTGTCCACCACAAACACCTTGCGCATGGGAATCATGAACAGCACACCGAGCAATCCGCCGGAGAGGGCGATACCAGTGGTGGTCCAGTAGTCAAACTCGGTCCAATACCCCGCCAAGACCAGGGCCGGCACGGTGAAGATGATGCCTGCTGCAAGTGACTCCCCCGCCGAAGCACAGGTCTGTACCTGGTTCGCCTCCAGGATCGATCCGCGCTTCAAGAACACACGCAACACGAGCATGGCCATCACCGCGGCCGGGATCGAAGCCGATACCGTCATGCCCGCCTTGAGCCCCACGTAGACGTTGGCGGCGCCCATCACGAGGGAGAGCAGAATCCCAAGGAAGATCGAGAGGGGGGTCAGTTCGCGCTGAACGGAAGCGGGAGACGGTTGGGAGGACATGGACTGGGAATTGTGAAGCGGAGAGGGGTTTGATAGATCAGAGGAGGGCCAAGGTTAGCGACCTGTGGGCCTGCTTCTCACCTGAGGACTGTGCTCTCACGGGGTTCTTGCGAACCAGTGCACACCCCAGTGGAGGACCCCTGTCTCTCTGCCCCTCTTAAAAAGACAGGGCCGGGATCTTTACTTGGGCCCTAAGTCCTTGAAGACCCTACACTTGGGTCAAGTGCGCGGGTATTCCCCACTATCGATCTGGTCTTCACCTACTCAACATAGGGCATAACCGAGGCGAGAAGACAGATGGCGGGACGGGCCACACGGCCCAAACCAAGTGCTCAACGAGAGAGAGCGATCCCCAGAAGTCTTTCACGCGAGGAAAGAGAGAGGAGCCGGCACCGTGATCACTCACGGTGCCGGCGCTCTTTTACCTGCCGTCTGACGCGTGATCATCAGCCCGTAGAAAGAAGGATGGCAGTCGGATCGGCAGCCACCAACTTCATCAACCACAAGCCACACAAGAGTTCCTGCCAGGCCCACAACGCGCGCCCGGGCCCAACAGGTTCCTGTGACTCCTTACTCCTCGTTCAAGATGATTGGCTTGTAGCCGCCCTTGGAGCGGAAGTAGAGAGCGATCAGACCGAAGACCACAAACAGCAACGCGGGAAAGCGAGCTGCGAACTTCAGGGCGCCGCGGCCCGCCTCTAGTTGTGCGCTCCCCGAGTCGGAATAGACCTCGGCTAGGGAAGCCTGTTCAGCCTCGCTCAGGCTTGCTGCAAACTCGCCCGCCATGGCTGCATCAATCTTCTTATGGGTCATCCACATGAAGTCGCCATCAGTGGTGGCACTCTCCGCCAGTTCCGGAGCGTCCGCAACGACAGACTCATGAATCGACTCATCAAAGAACGCTCCTAGAATCGGTGCACCAATCACTCCAAACGACAACAGGCCGATGGCAGAAACCGTATTTAGAGTCAAGGCGCCGCCTCTGGGATAGCGTTCTGAAGTGAACCCCAGGATACAAGGCCAGTAGTATGTCTGCCCCATCGCATAGAGCACAAAAGCCACAAAGACGGCGGCGCCTGTCGCACCTGCAAGCCAGTAGAGGCCGACTGCAGACAACACTCCGCTCACACACAACAGGCCCGGAGGACTAAAGAACTTGAGTACGCCACCGGCAAAGACACGCAGGGTCAACATGATCGCGGCTGAGAACACCAAAGCCATGGCGGGGTTGATCTCGTAACCGGTCAGAACCGGCGCCATCAGGTTCCTAATCCAAGCGTCCGTCCCCAGCTCCGCCGTGGCCACAGGGATCATGAGCAGGCACATGAGGAAGAACAAAGGCCGACCCAAACTGCCCACCAGGAGGCCAAACCCTAAGCCTAAGGCGATTCCCGCCCCCAGGCTGATCCGGAACCAGTCGTCCGGCTTCTCAAACCAATCGGTCAACTGGAAGATCTGATTGCCAATCTCATAGGTCATCAGGAAAGCGGCCAAGGCAGCGGTCAAGGCGCCCACCTGCTGCAACATTTCCCTGTAGGGCACCCCGGCCAGAACCCGCTCGTCAACGGGGAACTTGCATGGCATGTACATGAACAAGTAAGCCACCGCAGGGATGACCATCCAAAGAGAGTGCATCTGCCAGCCCACACCCCCATCAAAGAGACTGTCAGAGGAAATAATCGCAAGTGTCCCCAGCATCATGCCCGCAGGCCAAGCAGCGTGCAAAATCGTCAACCACTTGGTCTTTTCCTTTGGGTAGACCGCAGCGCAGATGGGGTTGATAACCGCTTCAATGATTCCATGTCCCAGTCCTGCGCAGATTGTAAAGAGGTAAAGAGACTGATAGCTCTCCGACATACAAATGCCTACTGCGGAAACTACCTGCAGCACAAAGGCGCCGATCATGGGCACCTTGTACCCCGTTCGGTCCACGACCAAGCTGAATCCAATCATGGTCAATGCAATCGGCCACAAGGAAGCACCAAAGACTTCGCCCACTTGCTGGTTGCTCAAACCCAAGGCTTCGCCATATTCGCCACCTTTAGCCATTCGGAACGCAAAGCCCACTCCAGCTGCGGTCAAGGAAAGGAAGCTGGCCCAGAAGAGAAGGCGCTTCTCGCGCTCGGAGAGATCACTTGCGTGGATTTGGTTTGTCATGGAGAGAATCAAGAGGGATCAAGGGCCACCGGGCTGAACTCGGCGGATGGGCGGCGGGGGCACTTCAATGGGAAAGGGAAGCCCCGGCAAGAGCGGGGCCAGGAAAGCCCAACCCAGGCCTGCGCATCATCCCCAGCGGACGCCCGACTTGCAAGCAGGGACCGCAGGCGTGGCAATACGGGCGGGAACTGCCCTCAATCGGACACGATCAGACGAGGCGCCCGGCGCTTGACTGGCAGGATCTCTCCCAGCTGGCCCCTGCGCAGCAGGCGCAAGACCTGATCGGGGCCCAAAATCGCCACTACTCCTTGAAGGTGCTGGACCTCGTCCGTCCAGGAGAAATTTGCCGAATTGTCCCCCAAGGGAACAGAAACCGACACCTGAAAGCCATGCACATCACGCCAACCCCAAATCAGAACCGTCTGCTCGCCGAGTTCCTCCACCCGCAAGGGTGCACCCAGTTCTCGAAGACAGTCCTCAAGTGTGGAATCGCCAGAAACAAGTTGGTCAAGCGCTCCGGGGGAGATGACCTCGTGCCAACGTTCCTGTGCCAAAGTCCCGCTAACACAACTGCACAGGCCGAGAGCCAGCACACAGCCGGCCACCTTCAATCCCCAAACCGCGCCAGAAAACCTCATTCAGCACCCGGTCCTCAAAAACCCGGAACCGCGTACTCGGCTTGATCCGAAGCAAACGAGGTGCCCACATGGGTCAGACCTCCTTGTTCATCAAAGAACACCCAGACTCGATCCGACTGGGCGTCAACCCCGCGCAGCCCCACCAGCAGCAGGAATGCAGCGGCTTGTTTCTGGACCTTGTACTCATATCGCCAAGCCGTGCGCAGCCCGAGCTGTACGACCTCAGCTGGAGCCCCCATCAACTGGGCCACCTCTGCGGCCGTGGTCTCACCGGGAACCAGACGACTGACCACACCTTCATCCAAAGGCCGATCCACTGTAGTGCGGGAAATGAAACAACCGGGCAGCAGCACGACAGCTAGAAGAATCAAGAACTTGTTCATTGGGTTCACTTGGGTTGGTCAGCGCGCATCGATCAGGTCGAGGATGCCGTCTTCAGCCATCAGGGACTCAATATCCTCGCGACTCTTAGGGCAGTCAGCCGACAGGACTTCACAGCCATCTTCTGTCACCAGGATCACATCCTCGATCCGAACGCCGATGCCAGTGTCTGAATCATACACGCCTGGTTCAATGGTGAACACCATGCCCGCCTTGAGTGTCTTGCCAAGGCTCCCGGGATCATGCACCGCCATGCCCACCGAATGAGAGATTCCATGGGGACATTGGTACCCGCGCTCACGCAGCACCTTGGTGGCCGCACCAGACACATCGCGCATGCGCGCCCCAGCCTTTACCTGGGCGATAGCAGCCTCCTGAGCGGCAAGAACAGCGTCATAGATGGGAATCATCTCGTCTGTGAACACGCCGCCAACTGGCCAGGTGCGGGTCACATCACTGACATAGTGATCCACCTCGGGAGCAAAGTCCACCAGCAGCACTTCTCCCGCAAGCATACGCCGTGAAGAAAAATTGTAGTGTAAGACGAGGCTGTTGACGCCAGATCCGACAATGGCCGCATACGCCGGACCCGTGGCACCGAATCTTCGTTGTTGCCAGGTAATCAAGGAGTCGATGTCCCATTCCCCAAGACCGACTCGCGTGGATCGAATCGCCTCTTGAATCGCCAGGGCTCCCGAACGCGACGCGCGGCGCATGGCTTCCAGTTCTCTGTCCGTCTTGATCACGCGCATCTCCCAAAGAGCCGGGGTCAAGTCGCGCACTTCAATTCCCTGCTCTGCATATCGCTGGGTAAGGTGCCGAGCCAAGACCATCTCACGACTGATCCTTCCATCCAGGCTGTCCAGCTTGCGCGCACGGTCATAGGGCAAGGCGCTGTCGTAGGCTCCGGACAGTTCCACATGAGCGGTTTGCAGGGTCCAGATCGGCCGCTCGGCGTTTTCTTCCACCAACTCATCGATCAGTTCGAGCAAACCCTTATTGGCGCCTCTGCCGGGATCGCTTGCGCGCACTTCTTCAATGCCGGTCAGTTCCTTGACCCACTCATCGTCCGTATCCCAGATCTCCCCGTTCCAGCTCTCTGCAAAGCCGCTGGGCTTGGAAACGAACAGCACCTCACGGCCCGTGTCCAAGTCGATCACGAAAGCAACATTCGGACTCTCGACCCCGGTCAGATACCAAAAATTCTTGTCCTGATGAAAACCCAAGCTGGCTCTGGGTTCGGGCATTCCTCGCAAAACCACAATGCCAGTCTCCAGGCGGCCGGCCAGTTCCAGGCGTCTGCCTGCATGCCAGTCGCTCCCCAGGCCGCAAGTAGCCGCGCCGTCTGCTTGACGGACCAGGTTGTCACCGAAGGGCAGAGTGAAGACCCTGGCCTGTTGTGACGAGACTTTGGAGGCTGGGGCCTGCTGGGGCTCCCCCGTGCGAACCTGCGCATCCTGGGCTGGCACATTGGGGAGCAAGGCACCCGCCATGAGGGCGGCAATCCATCGTTGTGAGGTTGGTTGCATGGGCTGAAGAGTAGCGTGGAGAACACCCACTCTCCTGTTGCGGATAGGTATCCTTCCCTCGCCATGCGCGTTGGATTCGACCTCAGCCCGACCCTGCCTCCCCACTCGGCGGGAATCACCCGGGCTGTGGAATCAACCCTGACGGCTCTTGAGTCCCGAGGTGAGCTTGAAGTAGTACGCCTCCTGCCCCCCCAGGGCACGACCCCCCGGGCCTTCCGTGCGGGCCATGGAAAACGGGTCCAGGAAATGGATCTGGCTGGCATCCACAGCTTCACCTCGGCTTTCGCCTGGCGCGGACCAGGCAAACGGGTGCAGACCATTCACGAGTTGCCCTGGCGACATGGTTGCCAGGAGAACGCCGATTGGAGTCACCGTTTCTGGGCCAGCTTTGGAACACGCCGGGCAGACAGGGTGATCACGGCCTCCAGCGTAGTCGCTGACGAATTGGGGCTGCCCCTGGCCGAGGACAATGGCAAGTTGCATGTGATCCCCTGGGGCGTTGATGACGCCTTCTGCGCCCAACCACCCGACAATGTCATAGACGAGGTCTTGCTGGGAACCTACACCCTGCCCGAGCGACCGCTCTTGCTTTGCCTGGGCGCCGTGCGCGCCAAGAAGAATCTCGCCTCCCTGCTGCGAGGGGTCGCCGCTCTTGTGGAACGAAAAGGGCCCACGGTGCAAGTAGTCATCACAGGGCCCGATACCCATGACCTGCGCACGGATTTGGGATTGGCGCAGCAGCTGGGTCTGGCCCGTTTCATTTCCACTCCGGGGACCATTGAAGCCGCACACTTGCCGGGGCTGATGCGCCTCGCTGCCCTGGTACCAGTGCTCTCCCACTCGGAGGGCTTTGCTCTGCCGGTGCTTGAGGCTCACGCCTCGGGCACGGCAACCTTGACGCCAGCTGGCAGCGTGCAAGCACAGACCGCGGGAGCTCCTGGTTTCCATTGTGATCCCGCCGATCCTGCTTCGGTTGCGGACGGAATCGCAGATGCCCTGGACCAGAGCGAAAGCCGACGCGAGCAACTCATCGCACAAGCCGCTCCATTTACCTGGGAGCGCACGGCCCAAGGCATCGAACAAGTATGGAAGTCGCTCTCATGAGCGCTGCCCGAGTCCTGATCAACGGCCTCGCCCTGGCTCAACCCATGGGTGGTGTGCGCCGACACGCTACGGAGATCTTCCCACGCGCGGCCGCGATCCTGAAAGAACGCGGAGGGTCCCTGAGCATGCTCACACCGCGCTCGGGATTGGGGTTCCGATTGCCCGGGGTGGAACTGATCCGCAGCAGCATCGGATCCTCACGGGTGCAACGAATTCTGGGGCAAAAGCAGGCCCTGGAAGGGGCTATCCAAAGCCTGGGGCCAATCGATCTCGTGCACGGAGGACACTTGCCCTCGGCGGGTCCCAAAGGCCTTCCCATGGTGCACCTGCAACACGATGTGCGACGCCAAAGTTCTCTCTTGGGCCGTAGCTGGCTCAAGCAGGCCATCCAAAACGCCCAGGCCGTCATCACAGTCAGTCAGGCTACTGCCGATGAGGTGGCGCGCCTCGCAACCCCGCGCCAGTTACATGTGATTCACCACGGGGGCGACCACCTTCAGCGGGTCAAGCGTTCCACCCCCAGCAAACCCTTCGTGCTGGTGCCCGGTCACTTAGAGCCGCGCAAGAATCCCCTGACCGCGGTACGCGCACTGGCAGAAGATCCGCGCCTGCCCACCATGCTCTTCGTGGGAGCCGTACGCGGCTCCATGGCCCAGCGCATGCAAACCGAAGCAGCGCGTTTGGGTGTACTGGACAGGGTGCGGTACACGGGTCCAATTCCCGATCAGGAGTTGGCTGAACTCTACGCTACCTGTTCCGCAGTGCTCTTGACCTCTCGCCTTGAAGGCTTTGGCCTACCCGTGCTCGAAGCTCTGCACGCGGGGGCGCGTCTGGCGATCAGCGACATTCCCGCCCACGCAGAAATCGCGCCGACTGAGGTTCCACGATTCACTCCGGGAAGTCAGCAAGACTGCGCCACAGCCTTGAGCCAGGCCTTGGATCAAGCCCCGGTCATGGGTCAGGTGCGAACCTGGGACGACGCGGCGGAATCACTCGTGGGCGTCTGGTCTTCGGTGTGCGAAAATCGCCAGGCTCCCTGAACCAGGATTCCGGTACCCACCACCAAGAGCAACGCCGCAAAGGACTGTCGCAGGCGCACGTCGGACATGCGCTGGCCAAAGGTCTGGCCCAAGGTCGTGCCAACGATTCCCACCGCAATAAAAAGACCGATCACGACCCAATCCAGTTCAAACCCCTGGGCCTCCAACACTCCCTGATACTTGACAAAACCAGCCAAGGACTTCAACACGATGATCACCAGACTCGTACCGATCGCGCGGCTCATGGAAAGACCACCCAAGATCCCGAGGGCAGGCACGATCAAGAAACCTCCACCCACCCCCACGAATCCGGTGATGACCCCCACCAAGAAGCCCTCCACCACGATCAGAGCCAAGGGCGGCCGCCCGTGAGCCACCTTGCTCGCCTGCATGGGTCGCAGCATCAGCCAGGCCCCGACGAGCATCACGAGGCCAAAGACCAGCAACTGCACTCTGCCCGGGACCATGCCCCCAAGCCACGCCCCAACGAAGGATCCGCCCATGCCCGGCACGCCGAACCAGAGCACGCTGTGCAAGTCCACGCGCCCCGCGCGCCAGGCCCTGCTGGCTCCCACCAGGGCTATGCCCCCCACGATGACCAACGACCCAGCAATGGCCACTTTTTCGGGCTGGCCCACCAGAAAGGTCAAGACTGGCACGGTCAGAATCGAGCCCCCGGAACCCAGGGCTCCCAGGGACAAGCCAACCACCAGAGCACCGATCAGAGCAAAGAACATGGGAGCAACCTGGACCGTCAGACAGAATATTGAGGGGCGGACCCTCGAGCTTTGTTCCAGGGCATCTTGGACAACATCATGGCCATGCCACAAGTGTCAGTCACTCCAGCGAAGACCAGCCCCACGCCCACAAACCCAGGCAGAATCAAAAAGGCGGGCGCAACAAACCAAGCAGCAAAGCTACCGAGAAACACCAGGGCTCCCGCGCTGATGCGCACCTGACGCTCCAAGCTGATCGCTTTGGCGCCGCTACGCGTGACCGGGTTGCCCGCAGCAATCCAGGCTTCAATTCCCCCTTCCAAGCAATGAGCATCGTCAAGCCCGGAACTGGACAGCAACTTGCGCCCTTCTTCCGCACGCTTGCCTGTACGGCAGACCAAAGTCACAGGCCGGCCAGCGGCGAGTTCCGCCACCCTGGTCGCGGCACGGGCCAGGCCTCCCAATGGAAAGTTCAGGGCACCTTCCACATGCACCTCGTTGAATTCCGCGGGAGTACGAACATCCACCACGAAGCATTCTGCGGGCAGGAGACTCTCGGGGTTATCAGCGTTGACGCTGGTCAGTTGGAATTGAGTCATGATGGTATTTGTCCTCTCGTTTTGGGGAACTGGCCCGTTCTCTTGGAGACAAGCCATGCGAAGAGGTTCCCGGGAAACTTCGTCTATTTCCTCAGCGCTCAGGCGTTGGGCTGCACCACCGCTTGATGGGCGTTGGTCCAGGCCTCAAAGCCCCCGCGCAGGTCACGCAGACCACTGAAACCCTCCGCCTCCAGCAGGCTGACGGCAATCACCGAGCGATAGCCCCCGGCGCAATGAATGACCATGGGCTGAGCCTCGCGAACCTCATCCAGGCGATCCCCAAGTTCAGGAAGGGGGATATTGAGGGCATTCTCCAGGTGTCCGGCTGCGAACTCCCCCGGACTACGCACATCGAGGATCTTGGGAGCATCCGCGCCTTCGATCTCCTGGGACAACTCAAGGGCATCCAAACGCTCGAATTGTGACAGCAGATCGGAGCGGTCCTTCCAAGCAAGAGCGGCCCCATCCAGGTAGCCGATCACAATGTCGAAACCGATGCGACCCAGACGCAGAATCGCTTCCTCTTCGCGACCAGCGTCAGCGATCAGGATGACCGGGCGCTTCAGATCCAAGAGAGAACCCGCCCATGTGGCGTACTTGCCCTCCAAGCCAATGTTCAGGCTCCTCGCCAGGTGTCCCTGTGCGAAGGCTTCACCATCGCGGGTATCAACCACCTGGGCACCCCGGTTGGCTTGGGCCAGGAAACCATCCAAGGAGAGGGCTTCGAGACCACGCTCCATGGCAACGGCCAGGTTGGGGAACTCCTTCCGATTCAGGTCGGCATCATGCAAGAAGTAAGCGGGAGCCGCAGGCTGATCCTCGGTAACCACGGCCAGAAATTCGTCGGGGGTCATGGGCTGGAGGGCATAGTTGGTGCGCCGCTGCTCACCAATGGTGGAAGATGTCTCATCCGAGAGGTTCTTGCCGCACATGGAGCCCGCCCCGTGGGCAGGATAGACCATGACCTCATCCGGCAACTTCAGGATCTTGTTATGCAGGCTGTCATAGAGCATCCGGCCCAACTCTGCCTTTGTATAGCCGATCGACGCCAAGAGATCCGGCCGGCCTACATCCCCGATGAACAGGGCATCCCCGGTCAAGAGTACTTGGGGCACAGAGTCCTCTGCGCTCGAATCAAACAACTGCAGCGAAATGCTCTCCGGCGTGTGTCCGGGTGTTTCCATGGCCACAATGCGCACCAGAGGCCCCAACTCCAATGTGCTGCCGTCAGACTCGGGCACAAAGTCAAACTCGGCTTCAGCCTGGGCGCCGAGGTGAATCTTGGCTCCTGTCCGCTCGCGCAACTCCAAGTGACCCGCCAGAAAATCCGCATGGAAGTGAGTCAGGTACACATGCTCAATTTTCCAGCCGTGCTTCTCTGCCACCGCGAGATAGGGTTCGATATCCCGCTGGGGGTCCACAACAACTGCGCTGCCAGATTCGGTGTCAGCGATAAAGTAGGAAGCCTGGGCCAGACAGGTCAGATAGTGCTGTTCGAAATACATGTGGGTTGGAGGTCTTGGGTCTCGGGATTTCTCAAGAGTGCAAGAGGGTGCTGTCCCTTGAGAGTCACCAATCCAGGCGGGGTTCCCCAAACCCTTCCAAGAAATCTCAAGAACCCTCCAAGCGAACCAAAATCTGGCTTTGGAGGGCTTCAGGAAGGGTTCCCTCGCCGATCTGACGGCAAGTGGCCTGGGCCAGATCCATGGTCCCGAACACCGAGGCACAGCGCTCGCAGATGATTCCGTCGGGGAATTCAAATTCGAGGTGCTTGTCCAGGCATTTTTGCTTGGCGGCCAAGAGATCCAGGCAGACCTCCCGGGAGTAATTCGGGTCCACGCCCTGGGTCTGGGGCAGCACCGTGTCCATAGCCGCGCGCAGTCTCAGGCGGCCCCGGTGCAGGCGCGTCTTGACCGTGTTCTCTGGCAGGTCCAGAATCAGGCCCACATCTTGCACAGAGAACCCCACCACCTCCTTGAGGATCAAGGGCAGGCGAAAGTCCTGGGGCAAAGAAGAGATGGCCGCTTCGATAAGCTCAACCTGTTCCTTCTGAAGTTGGAGATCCAAGGGGCCTGCGTCCTGGGATGGCAGAAGAGCCATGCGTGCTGATCCCAGAGGCAGCAGCTCGTCCAGGGACTCGAGCCTGTCCGGCTCGCCGCTCTTCTTGCGGTGCATGCGTTGGCAAGTGCGCACAGCGATAGAGTAGAGCCAGGTGCCCGGGGCGGAACGACCCTCGAACTTATCCCAGCCGCTCCAGGCCTGCAGAAAAACCTCTTGGACCAAGTCCTCCGCTTCCGTACGCGAACCACAGAAACGGCCCGCCAGGGAAAGGAGCTTGGCCCCTTCCTGCTTCAGAAGTTGGGGAATCGCTGTTTCTCGGGGCGCTCCCGAATCGATCAAGGGGCTTGTGCTCACTGAAAGGACTCCGCGGGGGGATTCGAACGGGCTTCGCGGACCCCAGAAACCAGATGTTGAACGCCCCAAACCAGGCCAAAGAAAAAGGCGGCAGCAAGCAAATAGAGCCCCCAACGCACGAGCAAAGGCTGTTGGCCCAGGTCAGAGGAGAACAGGCCCCCCGAACGACCTGCCCCCACATGCTGCAGGATGGGGCGCGCAGGATCGTGGGCGGAGCTGGAAGGCGCGACTCTGGCGGCAGAACTCGCACCCGTTGAAGAGGCCGGTGGGTTGATGAATGCGGCTGAAGGTGGCTCGAACTGCGGCTCGGACCAGTCTCCTTCCAACTCAAGTGTGCCACTGGTATCGATGGGTGTCGAAGAACCTGCATCGGAGATTGGAGCATCTGATGCCGACTCAGCAGGCGCCTCTGGTTCAGACGCAGATTCGCCCGCCTCAACATCATCCGGCTTGACACTCTCTACTGGAATAGGAGCCACCTCCCCTCCGTTGTCTGCGCCAATCCGAATGCGCAACTCCAACGCCCCCACCCGGAACTCATCGAGGTCCTTCAAGAGAGCAGTCTGCACGCGCTGCCCCGCAACCCAGATCCCATTGGACGAGTCCAAATCAGTCACGCGCCAGCCATCGCCCTCCGGTTCAATTCGTGCGTGCAATCGACTGACCGAAGCATCGGCAAGTCGCACCCCCGCATCCTTTCCCCGGCCCAGGATGGCGGCCTCTTGCAGGCTGAAGATGGTGCCCAGGGCCTTTCCCGAGAGCACAAAGAGCTTCGCGCTCATGGGGCCACCTCAAGAGCAGCTCGCACCGCTGGCACCAGGACCAGAGGATCCGGCTGCCCCTCGAAAATCAGCTCCCCTGCCACCTCCAGCACGGGTAACCTCAGTCCGTAGAGCTTCTTCAAGCCCTGATCAGAGTCCACATCGACCATCTTGAGATCCAGCCGCCTCAGCAATCCAGCCTCCCCCAAGCGCTCGACGAGCTGCTCACAAAGGCCGCAGCCCTCTCGAGTGTAGAGGCAAGCCGCCAACTCGCCCTTCTTGGAATCTGTTCCCGCACGGTGCATGGGCTTGCAATCTATCATGCCAAGCATGCCTCAAGACACCCCGCTGGCCCTGTTAGCCCGCTCTGTCACGCGATCCTACCGCCCCGGCCTGTTTCAAGCGGTGCGGCCAGCCCTATGTGGATTGGATCTCGCCGTGCCACGAGGCGCGATCGTCACATTGGTGGGACCCAACGGATCGGGCAAGAGCACCTTGCTACGACTGCTGGCGGGCATCGAACGACCGAATTCTGGAGAACTGCGAGTACTCGACGGAAAGGCCCACGAAGCGCGCATCCAACAGCGCGTCAGTTGGCTGCCCAGCGAATCGCCCTTTCCCGGGGAACTCACCGCCCCCGGAGCTCTTGAACTGATCGCCAGCCTCTTCGGCCAAAGGGTCTGGCAGGAGCGTGCCGCCGACCTCTTACAGCGTGCGGGCCTCCAGCCCCATGCATCCGCTCCCCTGCGGACCTTTTCGCGGGGCATGCTACGGCGCCTGGGAATGATTGGCGCCTTCTTGACCAAGTCGGAGTTGGTGCTACTGGACGAGCCCACTGGGGGATTGGACGCGGAGGGCTTTGACCTCTTTGACGGCCTCTTGCAAGAGGCGCGAGCCAACGACACCACGGTGGTCGTCGCCAGCCATCTGGTTGAAGATGCTTCCAACCGAGCAGACATGATGGGGGTCTTGCTCAAGGGGCGCATGTGCCTCTGGGGCAAACCCGAGAATCTGATGCAAGCCGGCAATGGCACAACACTGACCCTCAAAGATCTCGACACAGAACAACTCGACCAACTCAAGAGCTGGGTCAAACAACACGGGGGTCAGTGGACCTTGGGCCTGGGAAGCAGCAGCACCCTGCGCAGCCTCTATGAGTTCGCCGAAGGCCAGGACCAAACAGCCCCGGGAAACCCCGCCGAGTGAGACTCCCGGTCCAACCGCGCTTGGTGCTCACCAGGGCAACCAGGCGAATCATGTTCCCAACTCTCCTGATGGCCCTGGTGATGGCTCTCACCACCCGACTCAACAATGCGGTCCCCGGGGGCCTCGATCTGCCAGCCGCCCGTGCCCGCGAAGACATCTGGTCCCTGGGCCTGTTGCTTCTGCTACCCCTGTGCGCCCTGCACTTCGCCCAGGGCCTGCGCACCCGTGAGCACTCCTGGATCTTGTCTTTCCCGGGAGGATTCTCAAGAGAACGAGCCTCCTCGGGATTGGGCACTCTGCTCATCGCTTGCGTGACCCTGTTCGGAATCGGCCTCCTGGCGGAATCTTCCACACCCAAGAGTCAGGGCTTGCGTCACACGCGCTCGGTGGACCTGGGCCCTCCCAGACGCATTCCAGCCGGGCAAGAACTGGCCCTGCTGGTTGACCCGGGACAGCGCTCCCATGACGCGCGCATCTCCTTGGAGGTGGTGGCGGGCGGCGGCGCAGGGCCTACCACCGAAGTTCGGCTGGAGTTGATTGGCCAGACCAACACCCAAAAGAATCAACGAATCGACGGGCGGGACAGGGTAGAACTTTCCATACCAAAGGGATCGGGAGCCCAGCAGGTGGTGCTGGTCTGCATGGGGCCTGGGGACGCGATGATTATGGGAGGACGGTGCTTGACACTGCTCGAAAGCGTACCGTCGGTGCGTCAGGCATCCGTGGAAATCGGCGCACGGGCTGCGGCCATGCTCGCCTTGGTCTTGCTGGTGGTGGCATTGGTGCGGCCGTTCCTCAAGCCCGGCCTGACCACAATGCTGGCCCTCGGCCTTGTGCTCTTGGGCATTCCCTCACAATTCCTGCCAATGGGCGAGTTGCTCAGGGCACTGCATCTGGCGGCGGAGGGAAGGCTGACGCGTACGCCCCAGTGGCATGAGTTTGGCGGGCTGATCCTCCTGGTGACATGGCTGACTGCCACGGCCCTGGCCCAGCGTCCGAGGAGATCTCCATGATCCTGTTGCGCCCGTCCCTGGTCCTGCTGGCCCTGACCCTGGCCGCACCCTGGCAGGTCCCCGACACCGACCCGCGTCCCCTGGCCCGCCGCCTCGCCGGCCCTCTCAGCAGCATGTGGGCTGCGGGTCATTGGGTTCGTTTCGACATGCAGGTGCACAACAGCGAAATGGAGCGAGCCTATCTGACCGCTGATCGGGCCTTGCAGCTGGATCCCTGGCCCTCCGCTGGTTGGATCCGATTGGCGGAGCACCTGTGGTTCATCCGTGCCTCCGCGGAGCGCGAACCCGACCCAAGCCGCCGCGCCCACTGGTTCGCCGCCGGGCTGCTCGTTCTGAACGAGGGAATCGAACGCAGCGGATCTCCGGGGGAGGTGGCACTGGTCAAGGCCCGCATGACCGGGCTCTATCTTCTACCTCTGGTCCAAGACGGGGCGGTGCAGTGGCCCGGAGGAGCAACCGCTCTAAAGCAGACCTCACAGGCTGCGTACCAAGTTGCCCGTGATTTCGGCTTGGACCCGGCCTCCGGGCTCGATACCGGCCCCCAGCACGACCAACACGAACACTGACCCTCCATCCGAGGTCCCCCCTCAGGTATCCTGCCACCCGATGTTGGCCCTCCTGCAACAGTCCTTCCTGGACCGCTACTTTGACGGTCTTGGTTATGCAGCACCGTTCCTGTTCCTGGTAGGAGCAGGCGCAGGACTCCCGGTGCCCGAAGAGGTGACCATGACCGGGTCCGGCTACCTGGTCTTCGCGGGCAAGGTGGTCTTCTTCAAGATCACAGTGGTCTGTTGGATCGCCACCTTGATCGGCGACACGATCCCATACCTGGTGGGCCGCTTCTTCGGACAAAGAGCCCTGCGCTTCAAGTGGATCGCGCGCATTCTTCACCCCGAACGCATGACCGGCCTGACGGAGCGCATGCAACGCCACGGGATCTGGGCGGTGTTCACCTGCCGCTTCCTGCCAGGACTGCGCATGCCAGGCTTCTTCACCGCCGGCACTCTGCGTATGCCCTACACGCGCTTCATTCTTGTAGATGCCTCAGCAGCCTGCCTGATGGTGCCCCTTTATGTTCTGCTTGGAAGGACTTTCGGAGAGAGTATCCGTTCTCTTGAAAGAAGCGTGGCGGACTACTCAGAGTGGCTCGGTTTTGCTCTCCTGATCGTACTCGGGACCTTTCTGGTGAGGGGTTGGGTCAATCACCGGGACAGGCAGCGCTTGACGGCCAATTCCAACGATCAGGGGCCTGAGAAGCCCGATTTGGACCGATAAGCACCCAAGCGAGACCCCGAGCCCCCAGCAGGGGTTGACGACAGGGGAGCAACCCCTAAACTCCTTGCCCCGAAATACTGGCAAGCCCTGTTTCGGTCTCCCCGGGCACGACCCCGGATCCACCCCATCCCCAGCCGATCCCTTTCAACTCCTATGGATTTCCTCCAAGTCGCCGGTGCCGCGAGCCTCGCAGCCCTGATCTTTGCCTTCGTCAAGTACAAGGCCATCATGAAGCGCTCCGATGGCACCTCCGCCATGCAGGAAATCGCGAGCCAGGTCCAAGATGGCGCTGCTGCTTTCCTCAAGGCCGAATACAAGTGGCTGTCGGTTTTCGTTGTGGTGGTCGCCATCCTGATTGGCGTCTCCAGCGCTGAAGACGGGCTGGGAATCAATACGGCCATCGCCTTCGTTTCTGGCGCAGCTGCTTCGGCCCTGGCTGGATACTTCGGCATGCACACGGCAACCCGCGCCGCGGTGAGAACAACCCAGGCGGCCACGAACTCGCTGGCCGACGCCCTGGGGGTTTCCTTCAGTTCCGGCGTGGTGATGGGCATGTGCGTGGTTGGCCTGGCCCTGGCGGGCGTGGTTGGCTTCACGGTGTGGTTTGGGCACGACACCAATGGCCTCGAGCAGGTTCTAGGCTTCAGCTTCGGCGCCTCTTCCATCGCGCTCTTCTCGCGCGTGGGCGGCGGCATCTTCACCAAAGCCGCCGATGTGGGCGCGGACCTGGTGGGCAAGGTGGAAGCTGGCATCCCAGAGGACGACCCCCGCAACCCCGGCACGATCGCTGACAATGTGGGCGACAATGTGGGCGATGTGGCCGGCATGGGCGCAGACCTCTTCGAGTCCTATGTGGGCTCGATCATAGCCGCCATGGCTCTTGGTGGATTTGCATACGCCAATGTGGATAACGGCGACGGCATGATCATGCTGCCCATCGCTGTGGCCGGACTCGGCATCTTCGCCTCAATCATCGGCACCTTCTTCGTCAAGGCCGCTGACGAGCACCAGCTTCACTCCGCCCTCTTCCGCGGCCTTGTTGTGGCCTCCATCATTGTTGTGGGCGCCACCTACTGGTTGACCAACATGGGCGGGATTGCCCTGCCGGAAAAACTGGTCAATGGCAACGAAGCGGGCATGAGCCTGATGATCGCAGTGATCAGCGGCCTCGCCATTGGCGTCTTGATCGGCAAGGTCACCGAGTACTACACCTCCACCGACCGGCACCCCGTACGGAACATCGCCAAGCAGTCCGAAACCGGCGCTGCCACCAACATCATCCACGGCCTGGCGACGGGCATGGAGTCGGTGGCCATCCCCGTACTCTTGATCTGCGCTGCGATCTTCATCGCCAATGATCAGGCCGGTGTTTATGGAGTCGCTATCGCCGCCGTAGGCATGCTTTCGACCCTGGGTATTTCCCTTGCTGTCGATGCCTACGGTCCGGTTGCTGACAACGCTGGCGGCCTTGCCGAGATGGCAAAACTTCCCTCGGAAGTTCGCGAACGCACAGACGCCCTTGACGCTGTGGGCAACACCACCGCGGCCATCGGTAAGGGATTTGCCATCGGTTCTGCGGCCCTGACGGCCCTGGCTCTGTTCAGCGCCTTCTGCTACCGCGCGGGCACAATGATTACCGAAAGTGGTGAGGGTCTTGATCGTGTTGTGAATAACAACCTGATGCTGAACATCAACACCCCCAATGTGATCATTGGCCTGTTGCTCGGCGGCATCCTGCCCTTCCTCTTCAGTGCCCTGACCATGCGCGCCGTGGGCAATGCAGCCTTCGCCATGGTGGAAGAAGTGCGCCGCCAGTTCCGCGAGATCCCCGGCATCATGGACGGCACCGGCAAGCCCGACGCAGCCCGTTGTATTAAGATCTCCACCGATGGCGCCCTCAAGCAGATGATTCTGCCTGGCGTGATCGCCGTCACCGCTCCGGTGGCCGTCGGCTTCTGGGATGTGCAAGCCCTGGGCGGCTTGCTTGCTGGCGCGCTGGTGGCCGGCGTGATGATGGCCATCTTCATGTCGAACGCCGGCGGTGCCTGGGACAATGCCAAGAAGTACATCGAAGGCGGCGCCCACGGCGGCAAGGGCTCGGATCCCCACAAGGCAGCCGTGGTCGGCGACACGGTCGGTGACCCTTTCAAAGACACCTCCGGTCCCTCCCTCAACATCCTGATCAAGTTGATGACCGTAGTCAGCCTGGTCTTCCTGCCCTGGTTCATCAGCTGAGGCTGGCGATACGGAACCAGGCTCAAGACCAGCAACTTCGCAAGGGACCCCCTCGACCGACAGGCCAAGGGGGTCCCTTGCGAAGTTGCTGGTCTTAATCCTGGTTACGTACAACCGGTTTCTGCCCCCCCAACGCCCTTAGAATCCTACCCATGGAAGCACAAGTCCTAGCCGCCGCAGCGGCGCATCTGGCCGACGAGAAAAAGGCGATCGACATCCGTGTTTTTGATGTGGAAGACCGCATCAAGGTGGCGGACTATTTCTTGGTCTGCACCGGCACCAGCCGACCCCATGTGCGCGCGATCATCGACGAATTGCATATACGCCTGAAGACCGCCGGAGCCCATCACGCCCGCGCCGAGGGCATGGACACGGGCTGGTGGGTGCTGCTGGACTATGGCGATGTGGTCATCCACGTACTCCAGCCGGATGCCCGAGAGTATTACAGCATCGAGGGTCTCTACGAGGGCTGCGAGGAACTTGAGTGGCAGAAGGTTGAACTCCCAGAATTGCCGGATCCCTCCACGGCAAACCGCTGAGTTCGGCTGCAACGCTTGAGCAACCCCTCCCCCCGTGCCGATAGTCTGAGAGACCTATGCATTGGCACATCAGCCTGGATGAGGCCCTTGAACGGGCCAAGGAGCGCGGCACCCCCGTACTGCTCTATCTGAGGACTGCCTGGAGTCCCGGGTGCCGCGCCTTGGAGACTGGCAGCCTGCGGGACCTACAGGTGCTGGGCCTGCTCGATCGCCACTACACCTGCATCAAGGCCGACAAGGACGAGCAACCGGAACTCGAACAATCCTACGGGGGCCTGGGTTGGCCCACATTGCTTTGGCTCAACCACGAGGGCAAACCCCTAGGACACGCGAGCTACCTTCCCCCGCGGCAGCTGTCACAAAGGCTGATGCTGGGCGCGGATGCCGGAACCTCACCGGCGGGCGCCCTGGAAGAATGCTTCGCAGGCCAAGAAATCTCAAACAGCGCAGAGGATGAAGTCCCCTTGTCCCTCGCCGACGAGGTCCTCGAGCACCTGATCGCCAGTTCGGATCCAGTGCACGGCGGCTGGGGCAAACGCCAGAAGTTCCCGCACCCTGAAGCCCTGCACTTCGCCACCGTGCGCTGGTCGAGAACCGGAGACGAACGCCTGCGCAAACTGGTCTTGTGCACTCTGGAGGCCATGGAACAAGGCGCGATCCATGACGCGTCCAAAGGAGGCTTCTTTCGCTACGCCGGCAAGCCCGACTGGAGCGAGCCGAGCGAAGAAAAACCACTGGGCGCCAATGCTGGGCGCCTGCTGACCTACCTGGAAGCTCATCAGGCCTTTGCGGCAAGCTCTTTCGCGGAGACGGCGCTTGGGATTCTGAACTGGCTGGAGGAGACCCTGCGAGATCAGGAGACTGGCCTTTGGTATGCCTGCCAAGATCGCTCATCCGACTCCCCCGTCAAGGGTGGCGCTGGCGGAAACCCAGCCCTCTACACCGACAGGAACGCCCTGGCTGTAGAAGCCCTGCTCAAAGCCGCGGTGGTGTTGGATCAAAACAAGTGGCAGGAGCGAGCACTTGACAACCTGACTTTCCTGGTGAAGAACTTGATCACCGTGCGAGCCGGAGTGCATCACGAATGGAAGGGCCTGCCCCAACTGCCGGGCATGCTCTCCGATCGCGCGGCCCTGCTGCGCGCCATGGTGCAGGCCATGCACTCAGCCGGGGACAATCGGTTCTTGGTACCAGCGGTCACCCTGGCTCGCGGGACCCTGGCCAGCATGTCCGCGCCAGACGGCAGTCTGCTCGATCGGCGCCATCAACCCGCTGCCCGGGGCAGCCTGACCGAACGGCCCGAGAACATCCATTGGAACGCTCTCTTCGCCGAAGCCTGCATACGCCTGGGACATATGGCCCGGGCCAAGGAGCTTGTGCGCGATGGCCGTCGCATCCTGGCCGCTTTCCAGAACGACTGGCGCCGCTTCGGACACTGGTCTGCCGCGTGGGGCCGTGCCGTGGATCTCATGAACGCCCACCCTCTGCACATCACTGTGGTGGGTACGAGCGGCGCGGACGACACGCGCTCCCTGCAACTTGCCGCCCTGCGCCCCTATGTGGCCAACCGGGTGGTGCAAACCCTTGACCCTGCCAAGGATCAGGCTTTGATCGAGCACGCAGCCCTGCCCCAATGGTCAGGCCCGGCTCGGGCGTTCGTGCACCAGGGCCTCTTGGCTCTGGGCGAGGCACGGGATCCAGTCGAACTTGAACGCTTGCTCGGCTAGCCGACCAACAACGGAGACCCTAGAACCCGGCCTCGATCCCGCTGGAGAAGTTCGAGTTGGCACCGTCGCGATACCAGAGCTGGAAGTTCCAGGTGGCTCCTGGAATGATGACTCCGCCCGGAGGATTCGGCAAGGACGTGGGCACGTCGAACCCGGTGCCAGTGGTAGAGGTTCCCGCCAAGTTCACCAGGACCCCTGCACTGGAGAACTGACCCAGGGAGTTCAATGCGCCGCCTGCGGCGACGTTGTAGCGCCCGATCGGAGCTCCCAGGCAAAGCAGGCCCGCACTCACCGGAATACCGCCCACGGATACGCCCGAAACAAGCATGAAACCGAACTGACCAGCAGGTCCACCTGTGGCTTCCAGGTGCAAGACGCCGCCGCTAGAAGATCCGGCCAGGGCAACCGGGCCGCCAGATGAGTTCGCGTTGGCCGGATCACAGAAGCTGTTGATCGGAGGCCCTCCCGGCGTGATACCCGTTACATCCAGGGAGTAGTAATTAGCAACGCCCGGGGAGCCTGGCCACACATGAATGCGCAGCACACAGTCCACATCAGCGCTTGAGGCATTGGTCCAAGACAAATCTTCGTTGTCGGATCCCGAGAAGCCACAGGCAAGGACGAACCCGCAGCCCGAGTTCTGGTCATCGCTACAGGCGCCCGCGTCGTAGAGCATCGCATCCACATCCGCAACGCCCGTGCTGAATGTCAACGCAGCGTCAAAGGTGTCCCCTGCGGCGATAGTAAAGCTCAGGAAATCCGGATCGCTCTTGCAAACCTCCAAGTCATAGGACCCATCCACCAGGGGAGCCGCGGCGGCGCAGGAATGGTTCGGACTGAAGCCATCAGCGTTGCAACCTGGGGCCGGAGATTCGAAGAAGATCGGATTGCTGTAGGCCACCAGGGATCCGTCATCGGATTCAAAATAGGCACGCACCCAGGAGCGCGAGGAAGCCACCAGATTCATGGACATGGAGAAAGTCCCCACGCCGGTTTGCCCAGGGGCAGTTCCCAGGACCACTTCCCCACCAGCGCCCGCCTGGCCGCTGAAGAGAGTCACGGTCCCAGAGGCTCCCACCGTATCAAAGTGTGCGCGCACATCCACCGGAGCGCTGGGAACCGGAGACGGAAGAGACTGCACCGCGCCCATCTCCAGATCGACACTTCCATAGCCAACCTCGATCACCAGGCTCGGTCCGTTGGAGATAAAGCTGCGCCCGGCGCGCAGGGCGTCTTCAAGATTGGCCTGGGTGAAGGCGCCATCCACAAGGGCACAGTTGGCGCCAAAACCATGGGCTTCGTCGTGGGTGTCACTGCCGGAATAGGCATAGAGCCGACGACCAGCCAAGAGCCAATCGACCCAAGCCCCTACTCCTCCGCCCTGGCCCGACATGGATGTGCCATTCCAAACCTCGACCCCGTGCAATCCACCGGCCTCTTGCCCCACGGTGGCTTCACGGCTGTTCCAGCCCAGCTCTCCTGCGGCCGGGTGATTCGCAATCGTAAAACCACCCTGGGCGTTGACATCGCTGATATTGCTGATGAAACCGTTCAGGGCCGTAGAGAAGAGTCCGTTGCAGAACCCCAAGAATCCGCTGTCGCCCCCATCTAGGCGCGTGCTGATGCCATGGGCACCCATGTGGTTGGCCGAGGGGCCGAGCAAGCACAGCAAATCAAAAAGGTCCGAACCGCTCTGGGGCCCTTGCTCTTCACTGGACAGTTCCAGGTCGGGGATGGCGATGAAGTTTGCGTCCACAAGGGCAGCGCACTCGCTCACCACCGCGGCGTATTCTGTGTCCGTGTCCACACAATAGCTGTGGTCGGTAGAGGTGAACCAGTCCACGCCAAGTGCCTGGAACTGGGTCTTGAGTTCGGCGAAGGAGAAAGAACCCGACAACTGAAACGACTCAGCCACGCAGTTATCCGAGGGCGAGCACGCACCAAGGGCCTCTCCATGGCAAGAGTGCACATGCAAGTCCCCCGCGTGAATGGTGTAGCCGGCTCCCGATTCCAAGTTCCCAAGGGCACCGGGCAACGAGGGCATTTTGTGGATCAAATGATGAAGGCTGCGGGTGCGCTGGACCCCGGAGGCCAGGGTGTAGTGCAAGACCAGATCAACACTGACCTCGCTGCCCGTGGGCGCGTCCGGGAACATCAACTGGTCCGCGGGCACGATCAGTCTGGGTTGCGCAAAGGAGGGTCGTTCCCCGGCCGCCTGCCGATTGCTCAGCGCCTGTACCCGGCGCACAAGGTCGTCACGAACCTCCAAGCCCTGCAGCAAGGTGAATTCGGCATCACTGGGGTCACTGTAGACTCGTTCGGAGGCCTCCCCATGGCGATGAACCACACCCTCTGGGAGGCGTTCGATGAGTCCCTGCAGGTCTCCGTACTCACTGTCCCCGCGCAGGCTGATGTCCAGATCCTGGCTCCAAAGAACAGATCCGTTGCTTTGGACCTCGACCCCGGTGAGTTGAATGTCTCCCTGGACCTCACCCGGGTGATGCACGGTCAACTGCCCCACGAAGGGCAGGGGGTTGCGTACCGCGTCAAGCACGTGCACTTCAATCACCAGGTCGCGAGGCACCTTGGCAGAATCTTGAACGGACATCCAGCTGAGGCCGGCGACAAGAATAAGAGGCAGAATGGAGACAGTCTTACGCATGGGAAAAGAGGTTTTGGGGAGACCCCTATCCTAAGCACAGGGTCTGATCCCCGCGACCCTGCGGCAGTCGGTTCGTCCCCGTACGAGGCGCTACCCCTCAAGAACCGCCCTTGAAGAGGGGCAGCAAGGTCTTTTCAAGACGCTGGAACAACTGCGCCGTAGCACGCACATCCCGCAGACAGTATTCGCCGATGTCCTCGATGCGCCCCGCACGATAGGCTTTGGCCACCTGGCTGCCGTCGATCGAACCTTTGGGGCTCTCCACATCAAAACGACGACACCAATAATCCAATGAAAACCGATCGCGACTCGCGCCCTGGTAGCCGAGCACATCGAACAGATCACAATGATCGCTGATGTCATAGCGATAAGGCACCAGGTTGCGAGAGGGAGCAATGCCCAGTTGAGCCGAACGAGTCATCAAGACGGGTCCGTCATAGCCGCGCCCGTTGAAGGTCACCAGCCGGGTGCGCTTGCCCTTGCCTCGGAGATCCACCAACTCCCAGAAACGGCGCAGGATCTGCTCTTCAGAACCGCGCTCGATTTTTGAGTGGGAAACTTTCTCCCAAGTCTGCTCCGGTTCTTGCTCGCCTTCCAGCAACAGCATGCCGCGCTCCTCTTGCACCAGCCACATACCGATAGCGATCACCTTGCCCAGACCAGGAAACAGAGCGGTTCGCTCCCGAACGGCTTCCCGCGCCGCGTCATCGCGCTGCTTGCTCATCAAGTAGCCGCGGGTAATCTCATCGACCTCCTCCCAAGGGAGGCCCGCTACCTCGATGTCATAGACCAGGTTGGGGACGGAGCTCATGGATCCAGTCTAGCGCAGTAGGGTGGACCTGATCGTCGCGATTTGGCTGGCGCCTGCCCAGGCGACCGCAACCAAGAGGGCTCTCTTCCCACCCGAACTACAGGACAGGCTCTAGGAAGCACGCACGCCCAGAGCGGCCAGGGATCCTCGCCGTGCTCGGCCCAAGCCAAAGACCAAGAGGAACAACAACCAGCCTCCCGCGCTCAACCGATCACGCCAACCGGGGGGCACCGTAGGGATCACACTGCCGCAGGCACCTCCCACATGACTTTGGCTGCTGGCGATGTAGGTGTAGGCGCCAGTCAACATGAACGCCTGGCCCGTGAGTGAATCACGCAGCAGCACTGAAGCCGAGCTCGCCGACCAAGCGGGTACGCTGACTTCAATCTGACTCTCCGTTACCGTGAGCACCTGGGCCAAGCTGCCACCCTGGCCTGTGGAGGGATTGGCACCGAATACCACTTCCAGGTCCGAGTGCAGCTGCAAGCCGCTCAAGGTCACGGTGTTGCCACCCTTGTCCGTGCCGCTAGCGGGACTGACCTCGGTCAGGACAGGATCTGGCTTGCTCTCGTACTGAAAGGCTGAACTGGCCACCTCGCCACTAGGCACCTGGACGGTCAAGATGTATGGACCACCAGGTACGCCACCAGTAGTCACCACCTCGATCTCACTGGGGGAAATCACACTGACCAAGGATTGGAAGGCGCCATCAATATGGACACTGCTTCCCACCTGAAAATCACTGCCGGTGATGCGCACCAGAGTGCCACCGAAGGACTGGCCCACGGCGGGAAAAACACTTGCGATGACCGGATTGGCCTGGACGGTGAAGCCATTGACCTTGCGCCCCTCGACCCCACTGCGATCCATGACCACCACATCGTGCAGGCCGCCGATGGTTGGCGCCAGCACCAATCGCAAGCTAGTGGAACTCACCAGAATTGCTCCTCCAGGTTGGCCCTCTTCGTAGATCTGATCCCCGAGGATCACCCGGCAGCCTGGTCGGAAACCTGTGCCACTGAGCGAAATCACCGCACCGCCCGCGCCAATCGCTGCGGAAGGACTCACCGTGGTCACCGTGGGGTTCGGAGGCGTGACCTCCAGGCCTCCTACCAAGATCTCAAGGTTCCCCAGGGGATCAGTCACGCTCAAATCAAAGTGCCCAAGGGATACACTCGCAGGACAGGTCACCTGAAACTGCACCGACGACCCATTCCAGCCAGTGGGAGTGATCACCATGCTCGGATCGGACGCCACAAGGGTACTTCCCGGCACAAGCCCTGCCCCCCGTAAGAGATGCGTGGTGGTCTGCCCCATGGTCACGCGCTGTGGAAAGTCGTCGAAGCTGCGGCCCAGGGAAAGGCTCGTGTTCGGCAGAGCCGTTTGTCCTCCGATACTGGAGGTGCCGCCCCCGGTCACCACCGCCTGACCCATCAGGGTGGCGCCAAAGTTGGTCTGAATGGTGTACCAATTGGACAGATTCGCAGCACTCACAGGCTGATCCATGGGTACGGCCAGAACACTGTAGGTCCCAGGCTCCAGAGCCTGCACGGTGAAGGCGCCAGCACTGTTGGTCAAGATCGCTCCGGCGGTACGGCCCGCGCTGTCACGCACACTGATCTGAGCCCCGATCACCGGCGTACCGTCCGACCGGAAGAGAGAGCCGCCGATACGACCGAAGGATCCAGCCGGATACATGTGGCGCAAGCCACCCACATCATCCGCGGAGAGGCTGCGATGCAGAATCACTGCAGGATCCACATAGGGGAACATTGTCGCCCCGGCCACACCCGAGTGATCAAGCCCTAGCAAATGCCCCAGTTCATGGGTAGCCACGTCCTGAATGTCAAAACGCCCGCTCTGGCCAGTGGTGGTGAACTGATAACCGCCGCCGTTGAAGAGCACATCCGCGTCAATAATCGCACCGGTGATGTAGAAAGTCAGCGGCGTAACCGCCACGGTTCCGCTGGACGGGCCGAAGTAGCCTGATTGATTGCTCTCATCGAACATCATCAGGTGGATGTCATCGGCCTGCCAGTCCGTACGCGCCTTTTGCGCGGCGCTCTGCACTTCCACCAGGGTCGCGGTTGTGGAACTCACGTCGTTCCAGGCATCAATAGCATTGCGCAGGGCGACTTCATCGCTGCCATCGTTGATGTTGTCGGAGCCGGCGGACTGGATGACCACGGACACACTGGAGGGATTGTTCCAGTATATCGCCTGCCCATTGCCGTCGTAGACAATACGCACGTGAGCAGCAGCCAAAGCGACCACCAACAGTAACGAGACCACGGTATAAACTTGTTTCCCGCGTACCATCAGCGCTGCTCCCCGCGACGCACATTCAGACGCGCCTGCAAACGAGAGATCACCTCTGAATAGTCCTGGATGCTACCGCCTTCCGCGTCGCGCAAGCCCGTGCGGCTGACAAAACTCAAGCCGGCACGATCCTGGGCCAGGGTCCGGCGGCCATCAAAACCACGGCCCAAACGCAAGCGACCTTGGCCCAGCCCTACGGGAATGCGCAGGCCTGTGGTGGTCTCAGGCCCAAGCAACAAGAGGCAATCCTCACCGACGCTGAGCACAGGCATCCCCGGAATCAAAGTCACCAGACCCGAGGGCAAGGCGCCGCCGGGCAGAGTCACGGTGCGCCGGGCGCGAGGTTCGCCCCACAGAGTGCGATCAATGAGCAGTTCATACTCTGTGCGAATGGTTCCATCGGCAGCCCGCAGGGGACGCGCGGAAGCCACGGTGCCTTCGAACACAAGGTCAGCGAGATCAGCCTGCTGCTCCAAGTCCATGCGCAACACAGTTGCTGCAGAGGGTTGCTCAAATAGGGGTTGAGAGACGGTGACGATCAACGACACCGCCAGTAGAAAGAGAATGCCTCTCATGACGCTCTGGATGTACACGCCGAAAAAAGGGGGTGGCGCGCAATTCCTTCATCGAGGTGTCGGAGAACGCCTCTGGAGCATGGGTGCAGCGGTCTCCAATCGAGACAGCAAACAAGCGTCCCCGACCCACCCAATGCAGGCTGGAGTATCAAAACGAGAAGAGGTCTCGCTTCAACCCAAACCGCGCAGCCACATCCCGTCCAAGCGCCTCAAATTCAGAGGTGTGGTAGCTTTCATGCGGAGCCTACTCCCCATGGATGCGAAACAACTTCTCCAGCGCATGTGCGCCCGGCACAACCTGCCCCTGAATCTGGGACTGAGCCTGTTGCCCCTGCTTGAGCGAGCCCTGATCTCGGAGACCATTGTACGTGATCGTATTCTGGTCCTGACTGACGAAGCTCTAGCCCACGGAGTCAAGCATCCTAAAGACGACCTCCTGGAAGTAGTACAACAAGAACTCGATCAGGATGTGCTCAAGACCCTTGCCAGGACCCTGCATACGTGGGAACCCGAGCCTGAAGCCTTGCTGACCCTGGATATCCCCAAGGAGTTCCTCCCCGATGACCTTTTCGACGAATCAGACGAAGATGAGGGCAAGGAAGCAGCCTGACGAAGTCTGTTGACCCCAACGAACAGGACGGCCCGTCTCTCCATCGGAGAGACGGGCCGTCTGCATGGGTAATTGCAACCTCTCAGCCATCTCGCCTATCCGAACGTTCCCGACGACGGCCATCGCGCTCGCGCTGATCGTTGTCCCGGCGGCGATCCGTGCGCTCGCGCTGATCGTTGTCTCGGCGGCGATCCGTGCGCTCGCGCTGATCGTTGTCTCGGCGGCGGTCCGTGCGCTCACGACGATCATTGCCTTGATCGCGATCCCTGCCTCGCACCTGATCGGATTGCTGGCGTCGATCCGACTGCTGCATGCGCTCACCGATAGCGATACGCATGCGAACCATGGCGCTGCGCAGTTCTTCCACCTCATTACGGAGTTCTTCGATTTCGCGACGAAGCTCATCTACCTCGCCAGGACCATTCCCCTGTGAACGCCGAGGCTGGAAGCTACGCACAGCAGGGCCGCGCATGGTCATCCCAAGAGATGGTCTGCCTCGACGGCTCGTTTGACCGTGCTCACGATGAGGGCCTTGGGAATCATGGGCATCGTGAGGAGCATGCGGACCGTCACCGCCTGCGTCATGACCGTGCTCACGGTGAGGGCCCTGGGAATCATGGGCATCGTGAGGAGCACGCGAGACATCACCACCTGCGTCATGACCTTCAGGGCCACCAAAGAACAACATGTTTCCTTCGCGGCCTTCTTCGTGCAAGTCAATAACGAATGTACGTCGCCCAGAAGAATCCCCTTCTCGGCAGTCCTCGCACCCTTCGCAGGACTCATCTTCGCATTCCCCGGAGCCAATCATCTCCAGCACCATGTGCCGGCGATCACCCCCTCCGGCCCCTTCCTTCAAAGGCAGCATGCGAATAACGTGATCACCCTCTTCGCCATCGCCCATGCGCACCTCTCGACGGAAGCGAGCCCTGGGGCCGGCTCCGCCTTCTTCGGTATCCACATCGACGTGGATCTCGATCTCGCCATGGAGATCTCCGAGCAGTTCGCGAATATTCAGCTCGATGGGCTCCTCTAAAAGAGCATCCACACCTCCTCTGCGCAGTCGACGCACGAGACCTTCATGGTCACTTCCAGAGCCACTGATCCGGCGGGCCTGCGAGTCGCCAGGCCCCTTGACCCAGACTTCCGTGTGTACATCACCAGACGAGCCATGGAACTGCAAATCACTGCCTTCGACGACTCTCTCGATCTCGATTTCAGAGCGATTTCCTTGCCCTTCTTCATTTTCGATCCAGATGCCACCGTGTTCGGTGTTGTCGCTGTCGTCGCTGCGGCGCAAGCGCCGGATACGCACGCGCTCGCGACCTGACTCGCCAGATTCAATTTCCTCTTCGAGCTTTCGAATCTCCTTGAGGACGCGGCCGGCCTCTGCTTCCTTCTTTTCAATTTCCAGAGGGCTGTCGCCCTTGATCCAGGGCTTGTTGGGGTCAGCCTTGATAATCATCGGTACCATGGGCACAGAAACCCTGGGAGCCGCCTCTTTGGACTCTTCGCCGGATAAGCCAATATCCCCCGCAGTTGCAAGGGTCACGGTGTGACTGAAGCGCTCGCGACCCTTGTACTTGGCGCCAGCGTAGACCTCAGGAGTAAAGCCGCGCACAACGACCTCTGAGCCAGCTTTGAGTTCTTCCAGCGCCTCAATTGAACCCTCCTTGCGGAAATCAAGCTGCCCGATCAAGACGATCAGGTCGCCCTCTGCCAGACCGGCTTCTTCTGCCGGACTGCCGGGAATGACACCGTTGACAACGATTCCACGATCGGT
Source organism: Planctomycetota bacterium (assembly GCA_012960475.1). Taxonomy (GTDB): domain Bacteria; phylum Planctomycetota; class UBA1135; order UBA1135. The sequence continues at coordinate 3,045 of DUBE01000064.1, read as the reverse complement.
GACATCCATGTAAATGCCCAGGTAGCCTCGCTCGTCGTCAACGGGAGCCTCTGTGTACTCGCTGACAGCGTAGCCAGGCAACGCATCGGTCAGGCTGACCGCCAACTCGACGGTATTGCCCGTGGAGACCGTAGAGAACCAGCGAGTGGCATCGGTGCCGTTGTCCTGGGAAGCGGGGAAGACAAAAGCCGCGAGGGCCAGAAGGGGAATTGTAGACATCATGAATTCAGGGGTAGGGGACAAGCAGATCAGTACGCATGTCGGCGCCCATGTTGGGCTGCAAGATAGGTTTCGGGGAACTTATCGGCAATCTTTACACAAGAGTCCCAATGATCGAGCCCTGATGCCTCCCCCATGGCAGATTGCTCCCAACGGTAGCCTCACCAGGACACCACGCTCCCTCCCCCTGATACCCCCTCCACTTCTATTCCATGGCCACGAAAATGGCCCTGTGTCCAAGAAAAAGCGCCCCCCCAACGAAGGGAAGGCGCCTCTTGGAACCGACTGGGATGGCCTGAAATCAGCGACGACGACGCTTCTTCTTCTTGCCCATCTTGACTTCGACTGCCTCGCTGCTGAAGTCGGCCTTGACCGTCACGGTCGCCTTGGCCTTGCCAAGAGTCTCATGCCAGATGGACAGCTTGTACTCACCGGGAGGTACACCATCGATTGAGAAACGGCCGCTGGCATCCGACAGGGACCAGTGGGTGTCATCGGTCACAAAGGCGTAGCTCTTCATCCAGGGATGAATGTCACAGCCGATGGTGATCGGCTCTGCCTTAGCAACCTTCATGTCGATCTTTCCCTTGGCAGCAACGGTCTTGTTGAGCGGATCGTTCTTGATCGAGTAGGTGTGCACATTGTGGGACACTGCGTCGCTGTTGGCAAACCGGAGGGTCGCGCCAACGGGGATGATGGACACATGCGGCTCGAAGTGGCATTTCTGTTGATCAAGCACAATGGGCTCCTTCGGGACCTCGAGTTTGGCTCCCGCCACCGACATGGTGATGACCACATTGGCGATGCCCTTGTCAGCACCGATCAACAGGCTACGATTCACAGCGTCAACAGCAACGCCATCAGCGCAGCAGCCCTTGGCCTGATCAGCCTTGATCTTGAGGGGCTTGGGAGCTTCCACTTTCCCATCAAAGACGATGCGTCCGTGCACCTTGCCAGCAGCCGGTGCAGGGGTGTCACTGTTCGCCGTCGCCAGGGTCAGGGCGATGGTGGCACTGGCGGCCAGCGCCAGGATAGGGGTGATTTTCATGATTTCAGGTTCTTGCTATGGGTGAGTTCCAGAGGGGTCTCCCTCCGGCGAATCCGCGCACTATTCTATCGCACAGATCCGTGGGGACCGGGAGTCTCTAAGCGGAAGAATTGCCCCGCTGCATGTCAACCCAAGGCGGATTCTGCCAATTCGCTCACGATTGCAACTGCTACCTGCGACAGGGGGACGCAGCTGCCTTCAACGCCACCCAAAGAACAATGCAGGAAGGCGTTCAGAATGGAACGCCGCCCCGCAGGGATGTGACAGAACGACACCCCGATCAGCGGCGGCGGGGGCGGCCGGAACTTTGGCTCATTTTGGCCTCCAGACTCCCGCCAGCAGCGGTCACGGTGACGGTCTCTTTGGACTTGCCCAAGGACTCGTGCCAGAACTGAAGGCGGTATTCCCCGGGGGGAACGCCGACAAAAGAGAAACTTCCATCAGCATCGGTCACCGCCCAATGGGTGGCATCAGTAACGACTGCGTAGCTCTTCATCCAGGGGTGAATATCGCAGCCGATGGTAATCGCCTCAGCTTTGTCAACCTTCATGTCATAGGAACCACCTGCCGCAATGGTCTTGTTCTGGCCATCGTTCTTGGTTGAGTAGGTGTGTACATTGTGCGACACAGTGTCACTGTTGGTGAAGGAGAGGGTTGTACCCACAGGAACCACCGACACATGCGGTTCGAAACGGCACTTGGCCTGGTCCAGGGCATGCTTGTCCACGGGAGCAGGGGCGCTGGCTCCGGGCACCGTCAAGGTGACGACGACATATTGGATGCCCCCGCCGGCACTGACCATCAGGCTGCGATCTGTGTTGTCCACCGTGGAGCCATCGGTGCAGCAACCCTTGGCTTGATCAGCCTTGATCACGAGGGGCTTCATACTTGGAGGGACTCCATCGTAGACCACGCGGCCCACCAGGCTCCCTGCGGCCACGGGCGCGGGAATCGGGTCCACAGGCGTCTCCGGCTCCATTACCTCCGGATCTTCCACCTCCGGGTCCACCAGCACTGGATCTTCTTCCGCGGGCTCCTCAAGTGGTTCTTCCTCCTCGATGACCTCGGGCTCTTCGACCGGCTCCCCCGCCTGGTTGTGATCGCTCATATCGGTGAACTGAACCCCGCGCGATCGCAAGATCGCCAGCAGCTGGTCATCGTCCACCGCGTCCAAGTTCAACTGACCCACAGACTGAGATGGGGCAGAGCCACCCAGGTTGTAGAGCCAATCCATAATCGCATCAATCTGGACGCCATTACTGGAGCCCGGGTACTGCTCCTGGTACTGGGGCTCATGGGCCGAGAAGTTGTCAGGCATGGAGGTCCCTGGATAAACAGCTGCGGGATTCCAGATCCACTCACGCACCCACTCCTCCCGCAAGCGGTCCTGGGTATTGGTCAGAGCCGGTGCCCAGGCAATCGGATCCTTCTGGTAGGAACCATCCAGGCCCTGGTGACACTCAAAACAATTCACGCCCTCGACCCCGACTTTCTCTCCAATCGGGATCCGCTCGGCAAATTCCTCCAGGTGGCTCGGACTCTGACGCACCACCTGCTCGTATTCATGGGGCAAGCGGCCTGTCATGCGGAAGCCCTGAGCATGTGCCCAGTCGAAGAGTTTGGGAAAGTTCGCGGCCACTTCAGGCGCATAACCCGCTTCGATGGCCTCCACTTTGGCTGGGGTCAGATCGGCGCCAGCGGCAACCACAGCAGATGAAAGTCCTGGGGCTTTCTCTGTGACAGTGAGCACTGTGGGCCATTCATTCGCTCGGGTCTCA
>DUBE01000063.1 GCA_012960475.1 Planctomycetota bacterium | reverse complement strand
CCAACATCGATCTGGAGCGCTGGCAGCTGCAGGATGCCCATGGTTTCGGGCGGGCGCGGCATGTGACTCAAGGGGATGAGCGCCTGCTGGAATTGCGCGTGCCCGGTTCGTTGCCCTATCAAAACTGGACCACGGGAGATCAGTCCCTGGCCTTGCTGGAAAATGTGATCGATGAGGACTTGTGGCTGGAGTTCCGCTCCCTGGGGTCCAATGGCCCCAACAGTACGGGGCACGGATTGTTGATCGAGGAGGGTCCCGGAACCTGGCTGCGCTTTGAGTTTGTCACCATCAATCAACGTACACATCTCTTTGTAGCAGGCTTTCGCTCCGGCCAATCGGTGGTGCAGGACACTCTTGCGCTACCGCCGGCGATCCACCACGGCAACCTGGACCTTTGGATGCGCGTGATTCGGGTGGATGACACCTGGACCCAGGAGTGGTCCCTTGATGGGGAGACTTTCACCGTCGGGCACAGTTTTGACTTCTCCATTCTGGTGCGGCGCATGGGTCCTGCTGTCGCCCACTCTGGTGGGCACGCGAGCCCTTTCCGCGCCCGCTTCGATTGGGTTCGTACTCAAGGCAAGCAGCCCGACATGGATCCTGATTTAGATCCGACAGAGGATGCGTGTGTTCCCTGGTGTCCCCGGGCGGACGCCTGGACTGTGTCTTCAGATACGGTTGGCCTGCGTTTCGAGACCGACGAGGCCGTGACGGCACTGGTGGAAGTGGGTACGAGCCTCTCCTCTTTCGAATCCCTCGGCAGCCTCACTCCAGACGCCGACGGCTTCCTGCTTTTGTCCGGCCTGCAGGCCGGCACCCTGCTGCACTTGCGAGCACAATTGATCGACGCTTCCGGAAATGCGACCTGGAGCCCTCCGCTCAGTGCCTCCACTCCCCAGCCACAGTCATCTTCAACACCACGCATGTCCCTCTGGGAAGGCCTGGAGGAGTCCGAGGGGATTTGGGCGATGACCAGTGGAGAACTGGGGGATCCCCAGTCCGTGTGGAATCTGCGCGGCTCCCTGGTGGGGATGCCCCAGTCTTCAGAGGTCTCAGAGGTCGACTTGACCGCTCGCCTGGACGGAGGACCCTGGATCTCCCTGGGTCTGGGTGAAGACCCCCTTGAAAACTACCTGCCCAAGCGACTGACCCATCATTGGGACTTCAACGTGGAGCTCGATGTGAATGCTCTGGAGGATGGACTGCCCCTGGATGGACAATTGCTTCATCTGGTGGAGTTGCAAGCCAGCCTTGCCGGAGGAGACAGCGTGCGGGCCATGGCATACCTGGCTCATACTCCGAGTGTTTCCTGGCAACTGCCCGTGAGCCTTGATTTCACCTCGGCGACAGGATCAGGTCCGGTGCCTGGAGTGGGGCTGGTGGACGGTCGCTGGCAGCATGTGCCCCATGGCCTGCTGGGACATGCCCTTTGCAATGATCCTGACTCCCTGGGCTATCAGCGCATGATCACCCTTGGTGAGGGCCATGGCCCTCAGTCCTGGCAGGATTATCTGGTGGAGTTGACCCTGGTTGTGGACGCCTTGGACGCAAATCCGCCCCAGGAGGGAGCCCCTTTCTTGGGTATCGGAGCCCGCTGGCGTGGGCACAGCCAGCTCGGGAGCTTGGAACAACCTGCGGAGAATCCCCATCCCATGGGGGGGCTGTTCGCTTTGCATTGGAGCGGTGAGACACCCTATTGGAGTCTGACCACTGAGGAGACCCAGCCGGTAGTCGAGTGGAGCAACGGGCCAGCTATTTCCATGGGAGTCTCGATGCACATCAAACTTCAGTGCGAAAGCCAACTTGATGGTTCTTGCCTCTATTCACTGAAGGTCTGGCCCGCTGGCTCCGTCGAGCCTGGGGAGTGGGACCTTGTGCACGCCACGACAGACAAGGGGCAGACCAGCGGAGCCTTTGTCTTGATCGCACACCACATTTGTCTGGCCCTGGGTGAGGTCGTAGTCACAGAACTCTAGAGCTGCGGACCTGTTTAAGGGCGCTGGCTAATTGCCGTGCCCAGGCCCGCACTGCCTTCTTGCCTTCACCCCATGTGCGCATCACGCCGTTCTCCTGAATCGGTGAGCCTACTGCTGGGGTGCGAAGGATCAGGACCGGCTTCTGATGTCCAGGCACTGACAAGCTGGCTTGGATCCAGACCGGGGTCTGTAGAGCCGAGGCCCTGGCCTGCCCCTCCAGAATCACTTCAAGGCGGTACAAACCAGGTCGTGGACGATTGACGATTTCGAAGGCATGGTCGTGCAATTCCCGGCGCAAGGCGGATTCAAAAGCCTGGCAACCCCACTCCACATCCAAGCCAGTTTCCTTGGAGCCCTGACCCTGGGCCAGGCGAGTTCTGACCTGGGGCAGGAACAAACGCCAGGTGCGCGCCGTAGCCTCCCAATTCGGATCCACCCATATGTTCACTGCGCCAATAGAGTGCGAGGCATTGAGTCCGGCGGGTGGCGAATAGCGGTTCTCTGTCCGGTGGCGGGAGCGCGTCACTTCGGGGACGGCCCCGCAGCCAGCATTGGGGCCGAGCAGGGTCAGGAGCCCGAGAAGGAGGAGAGTGGTTCGCACGTATTCGCAGTGTAGCGGGCTGGTGTGCGAAAGCTAGGGATGGAAGCAAGCGACGCCAATCATGGATCCTGGGGGCTGCTTGGGGGAAAGGGTCCAGCAGATGCTTGCGAGGGCCACCAGTCCTCTCTTGGGGGCAGTGTATAGTCCGAGAGATAGTCCCCCGGCGCCGGTCCGCGGCTTTCAAGGCCCGCGATTTCGGCGGCCCAGATCACCAAATCTCCAGCTTGGCCCCCCGCTTCCCGGAACCCGGCAATGCTGCTGGCCCCCGTTCGTTTGGCCAGGCGCTGGCCCTGTCGGTCCAGGATCATGCCCAGGTGCACCGTGCTGGGGTTGGGGTAGTTGAGGTGTTGGCGCAACAGATTCTGCCGGGCAGTGCTGGGCAACAGGTCACGTCCGCGGACGACTTCCGTGATCCCTTGATGATGGTCATCAAGGGTCACGGCGAATTGGTAGGAGGGCAGACCTGCCTTGGTCCACAGTAGAAAGTCGCCGCACTCTTGTGCGATTTCGGCCTCAAGCGGAGCTTGTAAGCGGTCTTGAAGCAGAACGCTTCCTGCCTGAACTCTCAGTCTTTGGCCATAGGACTTTCCGTCGGAAGATGTGTTCAGTTCAAGCTCGCGGCAAGTGCCAGGGTAGCGCAGTTCCTCTCCCGGATGTGGTGCCAGGACCAGTCGAATGTCGCGCCTTGAACAGCGACAGGCATAGGTCAAATCCCGCGACATCAGATCGGCCAACACTTCTCGATAGCGAGGGAACTGTTCCGACTGACGTAGCACTGGCCCGTCCCAGTCCAAACCCAACCACTCAAGATCCAGGAGAATCCCGCGCTCAAATTCCAGCGTGCAGCGCTCGGGATCCAGGTCCTCCATGCGTAGTACCACGCGTCCGCCCTGAGAGCGCGTTGTCCACCAGGCCTGCAGGAACGCGAAAGCATGGCCCAGGTGCAGAGGGCCCGTGGGGCTTGGGGCAAGACGGCCAACGGATTTCACCCAAACAGCATTGCTTCGCCAGGGTTCGCGCTCAAGCTCTCAGTCAGAAGATCCCCTAGAGCCCCGTCAGGGCCGTCCTCAACAGGTCATAGGCCAAAGCCGCCTGGGGGGAGAGCGGGCCAGCGAGGAGGAGGTCGGTCTGCTCCTCGGGGTCATTCCATAGATCGAACAACCTCGAGCGCAAGACATCCTGATTGACAATCAGTTTGTAGCGATCTTCTCTGGCCATGCGCCGCCAGAGGTGGTTTTGGGTATGGGGGTCGACTCCTGCGGGCCCACCTCGCTGGGCGACCACCACGAGAGGGGGAGTGCCCGTACCTTGCAGAAGGGGCGCGAAGGACACCGAGTCGGGGCCGTCCAGGGGGCCCTGGGAAATCCCCAGGATCTCCAGCACGGTTGCGTAGATGTCGACCATTTCGATCAGGGAATTGTCAACGCCCGGCAGGACGCCCGGCCCAATCGCCCAGAGCATGGTCCTCACCCCGCCCTCATAGACGGTGCCCTTGAGACCACCCAGGGAACCGGCCAGACCGTTGTCTGAATAGATGATCACTGTGTAGCCAAGGGCCAGTGCCAAAGGTGTCAAGCGTGCGAGCTCGGTGTCAACAGCTTGCAGGGCAGCCTGGGCCTGCTTCCTCTCACCAACCAGGGGCAGGTTGAAGGTGTGCAGGGAAGAGGGTGGATTGTGAAACGGTTGATGGGGCGCGTGGTAGCTCAGGGAGATGAGGTCGTAGCCATCAAGCACGGCCCGAATCCCGAGATTGGTTTCACGGGTGGTCAAGTAGGTGTTGGAAACCCAATGGAGCGTGCCATTGAGGTTCTCCGGGTAGTTGAACCAAGTTCCTCCCCAGGGATTCAGATTCCCCTGGGCTCCCGCATAGGGCAGCCAACCATGAGCGTTTGGGTGCAACAGGGCATCGTTGGGAGACAAGTGCCACTTGCCAATTTTCATGGCCGTTCTGCCGGCCGCACGGACTCTGGTTGCAAGTGGGGTGAAGGGGGTGGTCGGCAAGCGGTAGCTGTTGCCCTGGGACACATTTCCCGTGCAGCGCACCTCTGGTCGACTGCCCCGGGCCCCCAGTTGAAAAAGAGCCCGCGTGGGCGTGCACATGGGCGAGGTGTAGAAGCGTGGATAGTAGCGTCCCTGGATTGCCAGGCTGTCCAGGTGGGGAGTCGGTGTGGCCTGCAGCAACTCCAGCCCCAAGTCGTCGATGTCCACGATCAACAGTTTCCTGGACGGGCTTTGGGCCGCCGCCTCCAAGCCGGCAAAGGCGGCCAGCAGAATCCAGAGGGAGCGAATTCCAGTGAGCATTGCGGTCAATTATGCCGAATCTTGGAGGGTGCCGATTTTATGTGGGTTTGGGTGGCTCCAGTCGAATCTACAGCCCCGCCAAGGCCGTCCTCAAGAGGTCGTAGGCTGTAATAGCCCGAGATGAGAGCGGGCCAGCGAGCAGGAGATCGGTCTGTTCTTGGGGGTCGTTCCAGAGATCGAATAGGCGCGCGCGGAAGAGGTCTTGATTGACAATCAGCTTGTAGCGATCTTCCCTGGCCGTGCGCCGCCAGCGCAAGGGATTGTTATGGGGATCAGTCCCTGCAGGTCCGCCCCTTTCGGCCATCACAAACAGCGGGGACGTCCCAGAGCCTTGCAGGAGTGACGCAAAGGAAACCGAATCGGGGCCATCAAGAGGACCCTGGGGGATCCCCAGCAGCTCCAATACCGTGGCGTAGACATCCACAACTTCAATCAATGAGTTGTCGACCCCGGGGGGGATGCCCGGGCCCAGAGCCCAGAGCATGGTGTGCACTCCGCCATCGTAGACAGTGCCCTTGAGCCCTCCCAAAGGACCCGCCAGACCATTGTCACTATAGACGATCACGGTGTAACCCAGGGCCAGGGCCAAGGGAGTCAAGCGCGCCAACTCAGTGTCCAGGGCCTGCAAGGAGGCACGGGCTTGATTCCAGTGGCCGATCAAGGGCAGGGGCAAGGTGTGAAGATGGGGTGGCGGATCGTGAAAGGGACGATGGGCTGCGTGGTAGCTGAGGGAGATCAGGTCGTAGCCCTCAAGCACTGCTCGAATCCCCAGGTCGGTTTCACGGGTGGTCAGGTACAGGCCGCTGATCCAGTGGGAATTGCCGCTTCGGTTCTCCGGGTAATTGAACCAATCACCGCTGCCCACTCCAAGATTACCCACATTCCCCATCACCCCTACATAAGGCTGCCAGCCAAGGGTGGGGGGGTGCTGCAGCAGGTCGTCTGGGCTGAGGTGCCACTTTCCTATCTTGATCGCGCTCTTGCCGGCCGCTTGCACCTTGGTGGCAAGGGGAGTCAGGGGGCCGATCGGCAGGCGGTAGGTGTTGCCTGGGCCCACATTGCCGGTACAGCGAACTTCTGGCCGACTGCCCCTGGCTCCCAACTGAAAAAGCGCCCGGGTGGGGGTGCACATGGGCGAGGTGTAAAAGCGCGGGTAGTAGCGTCCTGCACTGGCCAGACTGTCCAAATGGGGGGTTGGTGTTGCCTGTAGGAGCTCGAGGCCCACATCATCGAGTTCGATGACCAACAGTTTGCGCGGCGGTGTCTGGGCAGAACTCTCCCCACTGGCGAGCAACGCCAGACCGATCAGGGACATCAATACCGAAGACCAGGACATCGATTCAAGTTTATCCCTGCGGGGCAGACTCTGCTGAGAATGCGTACGGGGCCCCCGGAAGTTCTCCTCCGGGGGCCCCGCTCTGAAAATGAGGCACTTGCCAGGGCGCGTGTTGCTGCTCTCCGGGCAACTCCCTAGTAGCGGTAGTGGTCCGGCTTGTACGGCCCTTCCTTGGGCAGTCCCAGATAGTCCGCCTGACTGTCGGTCAGTTCTGTCAACTCAACCCCCAACTTGCCCAGGTGCAGGCGCGCAACGCGCTCATCCAAGGCCTTGGGCAAGGTGTAGACCTTCCGCTCGTAGTCGCCGTGGTTTTGGAACAACTCGATCTGGGCCATCACCTGGTTGGTGAAGGAGTTCGACATGACAAAGCTGGGGTGCCCCGTGGCACAACCCAGGTTGAGCAGGCGTCCCTCCGCCAGAACGATCACTGCATGGCCATCCGGGAAGGTCCAGATGTCCACCTGGTTTCCGTGTTCCGCCGGGTTCTTGAGGTTGGTTTTTTGAATGCCGGGCAGGGCGGCCATGCCCACCATGTCGATCTCGTTGTCAAAGTGGCCAATGTTGCCCACGATGGCGTTATGTTTCATGCGGCCCATGTGGTCGGCAGTAATCACATCCTTGTTCCCGGTGGTTGTGATGAATACATCTGCATCAGAGACAACACTTTCCAAAGTGGTGACCTGGTAGCCTTCCATTGCCGCCTGCAGGGCGCAGATCGGATCGATCTCGGTGACAATCACCCTCGCGCCTTGGCCGCGCATGGACTGGGCGCAGCCCTTACCAACGTCTCCGTAGCCGCAAATCACTACGGCCTTGCCCGAGAGCATTACATCTGTGGCACGACAAATGCCGTCCACCAGGCTATGCCGGCAGCCATAGAGGTTGTCGAATTTGCTCTTGGTAACGGCATCGTTGACGTTCATGGCAGGGAACATCAGTTCGCCTCTCTCGACCATCTGGTACAGACGGTGTACGCCGGTGGTGGTCTCTTCCGAAACCCCTCGGACACCAGCAGCAATCTTGGTCCATTTGTCATTCGATACGGAGAGTGAAGCCCGCAGGGCATCTAGGATCAGGCCGTATTCTTCCGAGTCATCCGCAGTGGCCTCCGGGACCGCTCCAGAAGCCTCGAACTCAGCACCCTTGTGCACAAACAATGTGGCGTCCCCGCCATCGTCCAAGATCATGTTCGGACCACCATCGGGCCAAGTCAAAGCCTGTACGGTGCAGGACCAGTACTCCTCCAGGGTCTCGCCTTTCCAGGCAAAGACCGGGATGCCCATCGGGCGCTCGGCACTACCGTTTGGACCCACGGCGATAGCCGCGGCCGCGTGATCCTGGGTGGAGAAAATGTTGCACGATGCCCAACGGACTTCTGCGCCCAGATCGACCAGGGTCTCGATCAAGACCGCGGTCTGGATGGTCATGTGCAGGGAGCCCGTAATGCGAGCGCCCTTTAGGGGAAACTGGCCGTGGTATTCCTTGCGCAGGGCCATCAGGCCGGGCATCTCGTGCTCAGCCAACTTGATCTCCTGGCGGCCAAACGCGGCTTGCTCCAGGTGCTTGACTTCGAAGTCGGTTAGGACGGTATCAGTTGTTGTACTCATGGTTGATGCTAGTAGGGTCAATGGCCCTGGGCCATGCAAGTTGGTTCAGGTTGACGGCGAACGGCCGCGTTTCCCCAAGGTTTCTGCCTATTCCAAGACCAAGGGTGTGACACTGAGGACTTCGACCTGCTCCTCGCCGGAAGGCAAGACCAAGTCCGCGGTTTCCCCTGCGCTGGTGCCCAGGAGGCCAGCCGCCAGGGGGGCTCGGTAGGATACGACCTGTACGCCGTCCCAGAATTCGCCATCCCAGGGGCCGAGAATGGCGACCTCGCGCTCACGCCCACCGGCTTCGCGATACATGACCTTGGTGCCCGGAGCCGCCGCACCGTCAGGCAGGACAACGTTTTCAAGGAGGTCGGTCTCGCGCAGTTCTGCTTCCATGTCCATTGCCCGCTGGGTCAGGTTGCGTTGTTCCTCCATGGCGGCTTCCCACTCAGCGTTCTCTGAGAGGTCGCCGTAGGCAGCGGCTTTTCCAATGGCTACCTCGTTGGCGGGAATCTTGGTTTCCGTCAGTTCCCGCAGCTCGCCAGAGCGGCGCTCCAGACCGATCTTCGTGGTCCAGGTTGTCTTGCCCTCCCAGAAGGGGCCGGTCTGTACAGCGAAGAAGTGCCGGTCATGGGAGAGCGCGGCCGCAGTCACGGCGCGATCCAGATCCGGATCCACTCCGCGCGAACAGATCAGGGTTGCACCGCGCAACGAAGGCATATCGCTGGTCTCAAGCAGTCGCTGCACGAGAGAGGGTTCGCCCTTGGAAAGCACATCGGTAAGGCGCGTGCAGACTCGGGTCAGGTGAGGGTTTCCGCGGCGGGTGGAGAACAACTGACTCGCCAGGGTCAACAGGGCCTGAGCGCGCTGGGGCGGAGTTGGAAAGACATCGGGCAACTCCTCTTTTTCAAAGTTTGCCGCCAGGGTTACCAGTAGGGCAGGTGCTCGTAGAGGCCTGGCCAGCAGGCCCCGATAGACTTCGCGTACGTCATCCCTGAAGCCGGCTTTGACCAGCATGTCAAAGAGGGGGCGTACCATGCCCGGAGCCGCGTGGGACAGATTCTCCAGGGCATGATCCATCCAGGCATCCCCGAAGACCTCTTGCAGCAGGTGCGTGGCACGCTCCTGATCTTTTGCGCTGGGCAATTGCTGAAAGAGCGCCCAGAGGGGATGGGGTGTGCTTGGATCTGAGGTGGGCTCGGTATTGACCAGATCTTCGATGGCGGGCATCAGGGCCTCGGGGGTGGCTCCAGTGTAGTCGCGCAGCAAGAGCCAGGCGGCCAGGCGCTCTGCCCGGGATTCCGTTTCGTCTTCGGCGGCTATTGCGAGCTCATCCAGGGCGATCTTGCGCAGGGGATCGCCGTCCTTTGCGGTGGCCAGGAGGTCGCGCACGCGGCGGTGCACATCCGCCAGATTGGCGCTCATTTTCAACTGTCGACGTAAGGCCTCAGAGGGATCCTTGGCTGCGGTCAGGAGCCGGATGATTGCCTTTTGGGCCGAACCCGAGACCTCGAACCATTCGGAATTCTCCGCCAACTTGCGTGCTTTGCGCCACCAAGCGGACCAGGCACTGCCCTCGATACCGATGTTGGCCATGGCGGTCTTGATGTTGTTGGTGGTGATGCTTCCATTGGCCTGCTCGGCCAAAGCGCGCAGGACTTCCAGGGGTTCCTTCTTGACCTCCTTCTTGAGTCCTTCCGCATCCCGGAAGTGACGTGCCTTGAGGTCTCCCTCCTGCAGAGGATCAAAGATCTCGACCGCCGTGCGCAGGGGGAAGTCGTCTTTGCGTCCGTCGTGGAAGCGCACTTCAATTTCCTGGGCGGAATCATCTCGGGAAAGGATCTCGCCCACGCCCCAGCCACCGGGGTGCAGGATCAAGCTCTTCGGGGTAAAAGCGAGGAAGCGTGAGAGGGCTTTCCAAGGACCGCGCAGGTCCGTGCTCTCGCCGTCGAAACCGGTCAGGGTGCGGCAGGCTACCCACCAGTCTTCTGAGCTGAACGCCGCGTCCACCAGGCGGCGTAGGTGTTCAGAGAGTTCGGGGCGGTTGCCACCTGCGAGCAGAGTCGCACCAATGATGCGCGCGGCATTCTCCGCCTGGCCATCAGCTTCCAACAGGTTGGCGTGCTCCCGGGCCAGTGGTACGCAGCGCGCGATACGCTTCTTGCTGGCCGCCAGGGCGAGAGCCGCCAGCACGTCCTTGAGATCAGCATCGGCCATGCCGTCCTTCCAAGCACTGTCGAACTCTTGCCACTTCTCTTGGGAAACGAGGTTGGATAGTTGCATTGTGGTGATCGATGGCTGGTGGATTATGGAAGTCGGCGAATGTCGGCTCATTCACCGGGGGGCATCCCAGCTGGGCGCTCAAAAAAAGCGGACAAGGGGAACGCCCCCGGGGCATCCAGATGGATACCCACGGGGGCGTAACACTATTGTGGCATTGCGGTCCACTTGCTCCAAGGAGAAAGCTGCCCAATTCGTGCGCGATGAACCTGGCCCTGTACAGGAGGCGGGCCCCAGGGCCCTGGGGCAGCATCAGTCCACAAACAACAGGGCACCCTTCAGGTACCTGGAGCGTGGAAAATCCGGCCGTTGGGGATGATCCGGACCGGCTCCCTGAATGGCCAGGATCTTGACTGTTCGCTCGGCGCGGCGAGCGGCCTGAAAGATGACCCCCAGGAAGCTCGGCAGGTCCAGGGCGCCCGAGCAGGAATAGGTCGCCAGCAGTCCACCTTGGGAGACCGCGCCCAAGGCCAGGGCGTTCATGTCCAGGTACTTTTCTTTGCCTTCTTCCAAGGACGAGCGTCCGCGAATCAGTTTGTGTGGGTCAAGGATTACCACCTCCGCGCGCTGACCTTCGTGGGCCCGTCTGCGCAGGTTATGAAAGATGTCCTCATGTTCGAAAGTAACCGCGAATTGGTTTTTCTCCGCGGCCATCTTGGCGCGCTCCAGTACATCTTCATCCAAGTCCACCGCCGTCACGGAATGGGCGCCGTGTTTGGCTGCCTGCAAAGCGAATCCTCCGGCGTTGCAGCACAGATCGAGCACCACTTTTCCGCGGCAGAGGGCCCCGATTGTCTGGCGATTGTCCCGTTGATCGCAGAACCAGCCTGTCTTGTGGCCGTAACCGGGAATCACCGGGTAGGAAATTCCGCCCTCGTTCAGCCAACGCCCCTCGACGGTGCCCCCTTCATCTTCAGGTTCAAAGTTCTCCAGGTTGCGTACGTTCTTGGGCACCCTGTGGATCACCGTGGCCTTCTCAGTGATCGCCAGCAACGCCTTCTCGACTTCCTTGCGCAGGCGCCAGAAACCCAGGGCGTGGTGCTCCACCACATAGCAGTCGCCCATGCGGTCTACGATCAACCCGGGCAGGTCATCCCCCTCCGCATGTACCACGCGCCACATGTCGCTGTGGTCTCCCATGTGCAAGGTCTTGCTTCTCAAACGAGCGCTACGGGCAATCATCTGGCGCAGCGCTTCGACTGGACGATCCCAGGCAGACCGCCGACCGCGGCTGAGCACACGTATCCGGATGTCCGAACTGCTGTTGTAGAGGCCATGTCCCACAAAGCGGTCCGAGGCATCCTGGATCTCCACCAAAGCGCCATTTTCGACGCCGCTGGGTTCATCCACCTGTCGGCCAAAGATCCAAGGACCCGCGGGCAACCGATCGGTGAGCAGACGTACTTGGGGCAGGGTCATGATCCGCACAGGGTAGCGGGCAGCCTGCCGTGCCTGGGGGAGGAATGCGTCCCGAATTCTGTCGCCCACAACCACTGAGCAAAACTAGCGGGTCATTGGGACTTGCGCCGGACCCCTGCGGGACCGATCCTAGGGCCATGGTTACACTTGGTGAGATCGCCCTGATCGGGGCCAGTTTGCACGGCATGGCTCCGGGAGTCCCCGTTGCTGGCACAGTTTTGGTGAGCGAAGGCAGTCTACGGGTCCTGGCCCCAGACCAGGCCCTGCCCGCTGATTGTGTCCAAGTGGACTGCACGGGTCTGTTCATTGTTCCCGGTCTGATCGATGGCGCCGCCGGACACCAGATGGAACACGACATCCTGTACGTGGCAGCTGGAGTCACGACTGTACGTCACACGGGCGCCGAACTGGCCCGAGGCTTGGCAGAGGCACGAGCTTCGACCAGGGATCAGGTGCCAGGGCCTCGAGTTCTCTACGGCGGTCCCAGAATGGCTGCGGAAACCTCGGTCCCAGGTATGCAATGGCCCATGGCGTCCAAGGGGGAGGACGCAGTGCGACAACTCGCTTCCCTGCTCAGTGGCTTGGCCGCTGAAGGAGTCAGCTTGGAGGGTCTGGTCAACGACGAGACCCTGGCTCTTTCTTCCTGGCGCGCGCTTGTGCCCGCTGCCAAGGAACAGGGCCTGGAACTTTGGGGCCCGCTGCCCAAGGGTGCGACTCTGGAGGAGGCGCTTGAGTTGGGCCAGGGGGGCATCATGGGCATGGAGGCCCTCCTGCCCCCTCAAGGAACCTGGGAAGAATCCGGCAATCAGGCGGGGGTTGAAGCATCGATTCAACGACTCGCCAAAGGCGGTACGGCAATTGTCCCCATGCTGGGCGTACTGGGGCGCGTCCTGCTCGAGTACCCGGCCGATACGCCAGAACTCAGTTTTCTCTCGGTGCATATGGTGCCCCTGTGGACCGCCGAAAGAACTCGCTGGCAGCGGGAAGTGACCCCTGAATTCCGCGCCCGGCTGGAAGGGGTCCAGCGAGCCCAGGGGGTTGCTCTTGCTGGCTTGGTGGCCTCCGGCGCACGCGTGCTACCGGGCTCTGGCAGCCCCAATCCATGGCTGTTTCCCGGCCGCTCCCTTGTGGAGGAATTGATTCTCTGGCAGGCAGCGGGAATCCCCGCTGAGCGCGTGCTTCAGGCCGCCACCCGGGGCGCCGCTGAAATCCTGCTGCCCGACGAACCCAAGGTCGGCACCCTGCTCGATGGGGCACCAGCCGATCTGCTGGTGCTGGCGCAGGATCCCACCCTTGACATCGAGGCACTCAGGAATCCGGCCTATGTGATGGTGCGTGGCAAGCTCCTTACACGCACAGACATCGGCGCTCGGTTGGCGGCCCTGCGCAAGAGCCAGGCCGATGCCCGCGCAGCTATCTCACGGCACCTGGACATTGAACCTCCCAAGCTCTCCGAAGATGCCCGCATCCTGCTTTCGGGGGAAGCAGAGGTCTATGTGGCGGGTCTGCGCTTGACCCAGGAGCACTGGGTTGTGGGGCGCTTGCCCGATGGAATGCGCCTTTATGGAAGTCACCTGATACACCTGCAATCCGCGGGGCAGGGTGGCCGCGAAACCATGCTGGTGCAGCGCATCGCCAAGGGTGTCCTGGAGTCCTTTGATCTTTCGGTCAAGGACATCTCCTCGGGCAAGGTAATGAGCCTCATGGGGCGGCGAATCGATGGCTCAAACCAGATGCAGGTGGAGCGCCGCCTCGATGGGGTCTTCATCAGCAACACGCCCCTACGTGATCAGCCGGCTCTCTTGGATGTTTCGCCCGCATTGACCACCATGATTCTGGTGCAGCACTGTCCGGCCGGGGAAAACCCTGTGCTGACCATGGAAGGAGCCACTGCTGAACCTCGCATCTGGCCCTGGGATCTGACCGTGGGAGACGATGGTCTCTTGCGCGTTCGCAGCGGTGCCGGTGGGGTGCTTTGCGGAGTCGACGAGCACGGAGCTCCGCTGGTGCACAGTCGCGTGCGTGGAGACAGGCGCAGCGACTTCATCAGCCTCGAGGTCGACATGCATGGGGGGCGCGGAACGCCTCCGGTCAAGTCGCGCGTGTCGACCATGACACCCGAACCGACACCCCCGAGCACAACGAGCGAAGAACAGCCGGTGCCCACGGAGGACGACAAGTTGTGATGGCGGACCCTGTCGAGAGCGTGTCCCAAGAGTTAGGCCCTGCGGGCCAGGTGGCCAAGGCGGGAGAGTTCCAACCCCTCCAGCTGGGTCCACTTGCGGTCTGGCCGCCGGTGGTTCTGGCCCCCATGGCGGGGGTCACCAATCTGGCCTTTCGCAGTCTTTGCAGGGAGCAGGGGGCGGGGCTCTTTGTGAGCGAGATGATCACTGCCCGTGGATTCCTGAACGGCAACCGTCTGACCAATCTCCTTGCCTCCAGCGATCCCAGCGAGAAGCCGCGCTCGGTGCAGGTCTATAGTTCGGACCCCATCGATTTGAGCGAAATGGTGCGCGCCCTCGTGGATCAGGGGGTCGACCACATCGACCTCAATCTGGGCTGTCCGGTGCCCAAGGTGACCCGTACGGGGGGTGGTTCGGCGATTCCCCTCAAGCCAAGGCTTGTGGCTCGTCTGGTGCGCGCCATGACCAGCGTGGCAGGTGCAGTTCCCGTCACCATCAAGATGCGCAAGGGCATCAGTGCTGACTTGATCACCTTTGAAGACGCGGCCAGGGCTGCTGAGGAAGAAGGGGTGGCGGCGATTGCTTTGCACGGACGCACGGCTGAGGAACTCTATTCAGGGCAGGCAGACTGGAACTCGATCGCGCGTCTCAAGCAAACCGTCGCCGTGCCCGTGCTTGGAAACGGAGACATCTGGGAATGTTGGGACGCCCTGCGCATGATGCGTGAAACCGGCTGTGACGCAGTGGTGGTGGGCCGTGGTTGTTTGGGCCGGCCCTGGTTGTTCCGCGAGCTGGCCCAGGTCTTTGACGGGCGGGAACCGGACCCGCCCCCGAACATGGGGCAGGTGGCACTGGTCATGCGCGACCATGCGGCGCGCTTGACGGACCTTTTTGGTGCCAGCACAGGTTTGCGCCACATGCGCAAATGGAGCACCTGGTACACCAAAGGATTCCATGGCTCAGCTGCCATTCGCGGCCGTTTGCACCTGATCGAGAGCCTTGCAGAACTCGACAGCCTGCTGTCCGAACTCGACCCTGATGAGCCCTTCCCGCGTTCAGCCCTGCGGACATCCCGGGCCAAACGCGGCGGCCGTCAAAAGGTGCGCCTTCCCGAGGGATACCTCGATGATTTGCAGGATGACACGCCCCCCAAGGGGCCTCACAGTCCCGCCGAGATCGCCGCCCATGAACGCGCCCTGGAGGGGGGCTGATGGAGGATGTCCAGTCGGGAGCGGCCACCAAGACTGACCTGAACTCAGCGGTCATTGTTCTCGGGGCTGGAGCTGCGGGGCTATGGTTCAGCTGGCGCGCCGCCCGGGCCGGGGCTCAGGTCCTGCTGCTCGAAAAAACTCCCCGTACGGGCACCAAGATCCTGGCCAGTGGTGGCACGCGTTGCAATGTGACCACCAGCCTCGATCACTCCCAAGCAGCCAGCCTTTTCGGGCAAAGGGGCTCGCGGTTTTTGAAACACGCCTTTGAGGTGCTGCCACCCAGTGCGGTGCGCGAGGCCTTCGCCGAACTGGGAGTTCCCACGGAGGAAGCGCCCCTGGAAAAAGTGTTTCCCCGTTCCGGTCGCGCCCGAGATGTGCGTGATGCACTGGAGGTTGCCGCCCGGGCAGCGGGAGTCCGCATTATCTGCAACGCTCCTGGCCTAGCGATTCATCGCAATGGAAACGACTGGTTGGTAGAGACGCCGCTGGGAACGGGCTGCTGCCAGAATCTGGTTTTGGCAGTGGGGGGGCGCAGTTTTCCCAGCACGGGAACCACGGGGGAGGGCTATGGCTGGCTCAACGAATTGGACCTTGAACTGACCCCCACAACTCCCGCCCTGGTGCCACTGACCAGCGACGAGAGCTGGGTCCAGGACTTGAAGGGTATCGCCTGGCAGAACGGCGAGGCGCGGCTTGAAGATGGCGAGGGAAAGGTCGTCGGTCGCCGCCGCAGGCCATTGCTCTTCACTCACCTTGGTCTTTCAGGTCCTGCAGCCATGGATCTTTCCGGGCAGGTGGCGCAGGGCAACCGAACGGGTCTACGCTTGCTGCTGGACTTCTTTCCCCAGGAATCCCGCCAGGAGACCAGGACTCGGCTGATCGAGGGGGCAGGGCGCAAGGGGTCCCCGCGTATTTCCCGCTGTCTGCAGGAGCCTCTGCCCCGCCGGTTGCTCAATGCCGTAGCCCGTGCAGCAGAGTTGAGTGGCCCCGATCCCCAGGCGCTTGACCTGGACCGCTCTGCCCGACATCGCCTGGTGGAAACCCTCCATGGTCTGCCCATCAAACTCAGCGGCACGCGGGGTTTTGAAGCGGCTGAGGTCACCCGAGGCGGTCTGGCCCTGCACCAGGTGGATCCCTTCAGCATGCGGGTCAACCGTCTGAGGGGTTTGATCGTATTGGGGGAACTGCTCGACTTGGATGGACCGATCGGCGGATTGAACTTTCAGGTTGCATTTGCCTGCGCAGAAGTGGCGGCTCTCGCTCTGCCCCAGCCAGGTTGACAACCAGCCTGATGCAGATTCCCCTGCATCACTTGTCCTTGAGTGCTCCCCACTCGCGCAGGACCCAGACCATGATGCCCCGCAGCCGTACTCCTTCTGCTCGTAAGGACATACGTCGCTGAGCGGCCCGTTCGAGTAGATCCTCTTCTGTCTGCAGTAGGGCCAAGCTCTCCCACCAGGCGTCCCATTCGGAACTGGCAGGGAGGGTTCCTCGACTCACGTCCAGGGCGGAATCGTGCTTCGTCCAGAAGAGCTGCAAGCGATCTGTTGCCGAGGCATAGGTGGGGTCGAGTGTTGGATCCGCATTGAAGTAGCTCGCCGCCAAGGCCTGAGCCAGGCCGCGCTCGCGCCGGATGCTGTGAAACATCTTGCCGATGCGCTTGTAGAGTGGCGCCTGCTGGCCGCCAGGCACAGGTGCACGGAAAGACCTCCAGTCGTCTTCCACATCGTGCAAGATCCCCAGACACTCCACATCAGGCATTTCGATTTTGACCCCCGACCCCCAGGCGTCATAGAGGCTGATACCGGAATAGGCCGTGCCCGTTCGGGAAGCGTATGTATGGCTAAAGGCCTTGTGAATGGGGCGCAGAGTGCCCAAGTCCAGTGATTGCTCGATCAGGGCAATGGCCAGATCCTGCTCCGGCGCCCGACCGGCCAGGGCCAGTTCAAAGAGATGATCGGGGGCAAGGGGCTGTTCGCTTTGCAGGACCATGCCTGTGGCCCAATCATAGACCCAGGCGGGGGCGGGCTCGACCTGGGTGAGGCCCATGCGCTTGCGTTCGGCCACAACCTTCGGGTCCTGGTGTGCGAGCATCGTGCGCATGATCGGTTGAGCGGGAGCATGCTTGGCCCCGTCGTAGACGCCCGCTGCCTCCAGTTCCCCCCAATTTCCCCGCGCTTCTCTCAATGAGTGGAAGACGTGGCGCTCCAATTGGCGTGCAAGGGTGCGACGACGGTCACACTCCGCCCGGTACCAGGCTGAGATCTCTTTTCGCTCTTCTTTGGGCAGTGCCGACCAGATCTTGCGCAGGCTTTCATCGCTCACATCTTGAAGATCCCCGTGAACCTCAGCTGCGGGCAGGACGGCCCGAGGAGGTGATTCGGTGGAACCCAGGTGCGACCACGCCATGGGCAGAGTCAGAGCCCAAAGCACAGTAGACATGAGGCGCAACATGGACCCATGGTGCCACCTGTATGCAGGGTCTGCCCAAGGCTCAGCAAAAAAACGGTTCGTGCTCCATCACGCGACCGCCTTGCAGGGTGTGCTATGGCGAAAAAAGAGGGGGCGGTCCAAGAAGGACCGCCCCAGCATCTTCGCGGCGACCCGAGGGCCGCCACTCCTACGCCGCAGGGGGGCTGTGGCGCAGGTTGGAACCAGGTGCTTCCCGCGAAGCCTTCTTGGGCTCCTCCTTCCGTCCGACAACGACTCACCGCATTGGTCAGGGTCGGGGGGGGTGGAGAGAGGAGAAAGTGGGGCCTCATTCCCGGTTCCTACCGCACACGGGAACAGTACAGCACAACGAGGCCATTGCACGGGTGAATCAGGAAAATGTTGCCCGGTCTTGAATAGGAGCCCCCTGAGCGTCTCAGATTGGACCCTGTCCTTGAGGTAGCTCCCTGAGGGGGGTCGGGTCCAGGCCACGGGGACTGAAGGCGGCTCTCACAAGCCCCTTACTTGGATCTGTGAATGATTACCCCGGCTTGGATCGGCCGCGACCTCCCCTATGGGGTCGGCGGGTCCGCCTGCGTCCACGGACACGCTTGCGCTCCCCCTCCAGCTCCTCTTCATCCGCCTGCAGAGCTCTGGCCAGACGCTCTTCCCAGGCCTCGAACACATCCCACCCCTTCCCTCGGGCTTGAACCCTGAGGCCGAAAAAGGCCAGGGACTCTTCAAATTCAGATGTCAGGGCAAACAGCAGCGGACTGAAACGTTGCTCGGGCTGCATCACGAACAGTGGGTGATTGGCCAGGATGCGCGCGGCCCGACCTGTATCGCGCTTGGCCAGGCGCGCGCTTTCTGCGGTTGAGGCCAGGCACTGCTCGGCGATGCGCAAACGATCCAGCTGATTGTGCTCTGGGAGGAAGGATTTCTCCACCAGAGGCGCAAACAGTACCGCCAGCAACAGCGCGTTGCTTGGCTCTAGTCCACTGTGCACCCGTTGATCCAGGGCCTCCAGCAGGCGCCAGAAGAGTGCAGCGCGCTGCTGGACCTCGTGATCGTCTGCGTCCCGTTCCCCAAGACGTTCGTCCAGTTCTGGAAAAATGACCTTCAAGCCCCTCGCCGCCCGCAGCATCTTCATGGCACCCAAGGCCGAGCCGGAGCGCAACAACCGTAGAATTTCCTCGAGCACCCTCGGGGGGGCTGAACGACCCAGGTGCTCCGCCAACTCCACCATGGCCTGCCAGGTGCCCTCTTCGATCTCAAAGTCAAGGCGCGTGGCAAACTTGACCGCCCGCAGAATGCGGACAGGGTCTTCCGCCAGGCGCACCATTGGGTCACCGATCGTGCGCAGCAGGCGGGACTCGAGATCGTCCATGCCTTCAACCCAGTCGTGGATTTCGTAGGTGCTGGGATTCAGAAAGAGGGCGTTGACGGTGAAATCTCGGCGTTGCGCATCTTCCTCAGCGGATCCGAACTCATTGTCCTCGATAATAAGGAGATCATCATCGCCTTTTTTTTCGGGAGGCTCACAACGGAATGTACTGGTCTCGATGATGTTGTCCCCGTAGTGCACATGCACCAGTCGGAAACGCCGCCCGATGATGCGTCCGTTGCGGAATAGGCGTCGGATTTCATGGGGCGTAGCGTCGGTGGCGACATCAAAATCCTTGGGCCTGCGACCGACCAACAGGTCACGAACGCAGCCTCCCACAAAGTAGGCCTCAAATCCATGCTGCTGGAGGCGCGTCACCACGCGCCGAGCGTCCCGGTCCAAGGCACGCGGGTCGATCTCATCCTTGTGCATCTTGTGCACCTCGGCCTTGATCTGGGATCCCTTGCGCGGACGACGGACTTCCTTACGCTCGGAACGTCGCTCCGCCCTGCGTTTCTCGCGATGGCTCAAAGTACCTTGCGGCTCGGATCCCGATTTGTGTTCAGGGTTACCACGGCTCTCGCCCCGCGAGTTGTCCGCTGAATCTCTGCGGCGTCTGGGCCGACGTCTTCTGGGAGTGTCCGTCATGAATGGGTCGGGCCACGGATCAAGCAGGCTCCCCAAGCCCAGGTCCATCGTGGCGCAAGCAGAGGGTACCTGAGGGACTGCGCCCTCCCCGTGTCAATCTCATCTCTCCATGACTGAAGCAGAAGCAGGGCGGGGATCCAAGCGGCTCAGGGGGTCTGGGCAGGCCACTTCATCGTTGCACTGAGGCCCTCTGGGGCCTAGGCTCCCTGCCCGGAAGGGGCGTAGCTCTAATGGTTAGAGCGACTGATTCCAAATCAGTAGGCTGGGGGTTCGAGTCCCTCCGCCCCTGCCAGCCCTCCTTCAGATGCTGGCCCCGATGAACCAGCGTGATTCCGATTCAGCATGCAACCCAAGCCCCCTGCCCCTGACGAGCCTGACGAAGTGGGGGACGATCACGCGGCCAAAGAATCCTCTGCCAAGCCCGAGGAAGACCCCGATAAGGATCTTGAGCCCATATGGGAGGGGCCGTTGCCCTCCCGCAACCTGATCATGTCGGCCCTGGTGGCAGCCTTCGCGGAAGAGAATGACGTGCCTCCGAACTATCTTGAGCGTTGCGCGGATCATGCAGAATTGCTGCTGGACTGGAATCAGCGGGTCAATTTGACTGCCATCACCTCCCCCCAGGACATGGCGGTCAAGCACTACCTTGATTGTTGGAAGGCCGCTCGGCTCTTGCCTCTGCTTGGTCGCAAGGTGCTCGACCTGGGCTCAGGTGGCGGCTTCCCAGGGTTTCCCGTGGCCCTGGCCGAGCCCAACTGCTCGGTCACCCTCTGCGAGTCCCGCGGAAGAAGAGTGCGCTTCTTGGAAGCGGCGGCAGCGTCCATGGCCCTGCCCAATGTGTCCGTCGTCGAAGCCCGTGGAGAAGATCACTTGGGCGAGGCTGGAGTCGACGTGGTTATGGCCAGAGCCCTTTCGAGTGTACGGGAGACCGTTCGCTTGTTGCGCAAGGTGCGCCACCGCTTCAACGAGCTGATCCTCTTCAAGGGCGCCACCTGGTCCCGGGAGATGCGGGCAGGCGAGCGGGAGGCGCAACGCCTGGGATTCCACTTTGACACGGTGGTGGAGTACGAACTGCCCAATGATGCGGGCAAGCGTGCTCTGTTGATCTACAGGGCTCCTGGCGGCGCCGGGCGTTGAGTCTCCTGCTGACGCAGGTCAGTTCAAAGGGCCCTGCAACCACCCGATTTCTGGAAAGAGGGCTGCCGCTCCACGCCAGAGCAGATAGGCAAGGGCCACAAACACACCCACAGCGGCCAAGACCACCAAGTTTGCTCGCAGCAAGGCTCCGAAACCGGGAGCTGCGGATTGAGTCGAGGTCTTGGGATTGCTCATGGTCTCTCCGAGAGGCGAAGCGACTTCGATGTACCGCTCGACCACAAATCGCTCACGGTCTCCCGGCGAGCGCCAGGCACGGCTTGGCGGGCCTCCGTTCAGCCACCTCCAAAGGGATGTGGTGCCCGAGGGGGGAGTCGAACCCCCACTCCTTTGCAGGAACATGGACCTGAACCATGCGCGTCTACCAATTCCGCCACCCGGGCTAGGGGCGCGGACCTTACAGAGACCTGCCCCAATCCGTCAACGCGGCCCCCTGAAATTCCCAATGAGACTTGGAGGCGCGCACCTGGGCCCAGCCCTGGCAATATAGGAGCGCACATGAAGAAGATCGACCCCGATGCTCCACGCCTGGTGGCCCAGAACCGCAAGGTGCGCCACGAGTACCTGATCCTGCAGGAACTCGAGGTGGGCCTGGTGCTGCTCGGAAGCGAGGTCAAGAGCCTGCGCACTGGGCGTTGCAGCCTGGCCGAAGCCCATGTGCGCGCCAAGGGCGGGGAGCTGTTCCTGGTGGGGACCCACATCCCTGAATATGTGCACGCGGGCAAACAGAACCACGAGCCAACCCGCACCCGCAAGTTGTTGGCCCACAAGCGTGAGATCGCGGGCCTGGAACGAGCCAGCCGTGAGAAGGGAGTTACAATCGTGCCCTTGTCCCTGTACTTCCTACGCCAACATGCCAAGCTCAAGATCGCTTTGGTGAGGGGAAAGAAAATGCATGACAAGCGGGCCGCTACACGGGAGCGGGACGACAAACGTGAAAACGCTCGTGAGGCGAAGCGCAACGAGCGGCGCTGAAGAAAATGTGAGAAGGGTCCTGCTAGGCGGCCCCAGCCCAGGGCGGTGCTGCGCACTTGTAGGGTCGAATTTTCCAGGCCTTCTAAAAAGACCCCCAAGGCGCATCAACCGCTCGCCATCTGGGCCCGACCACTCCAGAAGCTGTCCAGGTCCCATTTCGAGAACGAAAGGGGGCAGCACCCTGCTTGACCTTCTGGCTCCAACAGTCGATAATGACACCAAGCAACTGGGGGCGCACTGGTTTCGACCGGTTCTCGTGCGACTTTGGACTGCGCGTCGGGGATCCCAGGTCACCCCGTCAACATCCCGGGACGGCAATTTTTAACTGCCAACAATTTTGAACTCGCGGCCTGATTTATCAGCCGCCGTCTCTGCGGGGAGCGCCCGTGGCCCCGCAGAGACGACAACAACGGGCTGGTCGGAGAGTTGCGCCTCAGGGCAACCCGACGAGACTTTTCTGAGGCTGGTCTGAAACGCCGCCTGTCCGTGGGCAGCTGGAAGACGAGAAACTGAGCACGGAACACACGCGTAGACGTCCGGGGCTGGCGGCTCCGGGACGGGGGTTCAATTCCCCCCGCCTCCACCATTGCCTGGTCCTGCCTGCTCGGCAGGATCGGCCGAGCAGCATGCCCGGTCCGGCGACAAGGGCATCTCCCAAAGAACTCCGCTGCCCCTTGGACCTCGTCCACCGAGTCCCTAGACTCAACTAATGGGCAGCACCCTTCTACGATTGATCCCCGCCGCCACTCTGGGGGCACTCTTGGCCTCCTGCGTTTCCGGTCCAGCTGCCTCCCACAATCTCGATGAGCTTTTGGACAGCAATGATCAATTGCGTCACGTGGTCGAGTTGCGCGGCTTCTCGGACGAGCTTGTGTTGGACTTGACAGGTCGAGTCGCTGTACTGGGAGCCACGGTGGGGGTTGCGGTAGCCCTGGAGGATGATGGGGACCTACTGGATTCGGTGCATGAGCAGGCTGTCGGGGTCGCGGCGCAGGCGGGCCAGATCCTCGATCAGGTGGGATCAGACCAGGTCTATGTGGGCGACCCCAGCCTTGAAGCCTTGCACCAACTGCTCGATCTTCTCAGGGTCCCCAGCGACAGCCTGGCAGCGGAACTGCGCCTGATCCGGCAACTCGCCCGTTATGCAAGCCATTGTCCCGGCCGCCTGGCACGGGAGCGGGCCCTGTTGGGCATGGGCCCGTGGCTTCTCAAGCTCAAGGTGTCGGCACCCGCGGATCCACCAAGGGTTCCCGCAGAGGCGGACGATGTGAGTGAGTTGCTAAGGCATCTCATTTCTGCTTGGAACGATGCCCCCGGGGAGGGAATCCAGAACCTGCAGACATCTGCGGAGGATCTGCTCGATCGGGAACTCGACTTGCAGGGTCTCTGGCGTGTGCTCAAGGCTCTCGAGGCCGTGGCTGAACGCGACAAGGCCACCGAAGAGATGAAGCCGATTCTGTTCCAGCTTGCACGCACCCTCGAAGGGCGTGCGCTTGCCATGGCTCTGGGTTCGGGGTTGAGAGACTTCGACCCTTTGGTTCGCGCAGCAGCGATGGAAACAGGAATGCGATTCCTCGGTCCAGGGTTCGTTCTGGAAGCCCTTGACAGTCTGAGCCCCAGTCAGCCAGATTCACAGGGTCGCGTGGCGCGCACCCGTGTGTTCGGTTTGTTCCCCATCGTGCCAGGAGAGGGGCTCGTGGTGCAGCGCGTGCTCGACCAGCTGGCTGCAGGAGGACTCAATCTACCCGGGGACATGGATCCGGGTTTGCGCAACAACACGCGCCTGCGCGTAATCAACCTGGTGATCGCAATCAGCTACGACATGGTCACCTTTGATGAAGCCTCGCGGGCCTCGGCTCTGCGTGCCCTGACGGCCCTGGCTCCGGAAGGCCCCGGAACCCGGCGCAAGGAGGAGTGGGAGGCCTGGTGGCGGGAGTTCGCTCAACAAGCTCAAACCTCTCCAACCACCGAGACCTCGGTACCGCCCACCAGCAACGCAACCGAGGCCCCCGTAGGCAGTCCAACGGACCCAGCCATCAACGACACAGAGAATGTCTGAGCAATCCAGTGCCTCGAGCCGCTCCTGGATGCGTTGGGTGGGCATCGCTCTGGCCCTCTCCTTTCTTTGGTACGCCCTGGCCCAGGTCTCTCTTGGGGACCACCTGGTCCTGCGTGCATCAAAGGATGGAGGCGTTCCGGTCAGTTGGAGCGCACCCCTTTCACTGCTGGAGGGCAACTGGCGCAGTAAGGAACTCAAGGGCGAAATCGAGTTCGAGCCAGAGGCCGCACCTCCGGAGGAAATAGGGGCCCTGTTGCCTGAACTCGCTCGCGGCACCACCCTGACGATTCACGTAGGCCACGAAGGCAAGGGCTCGATCGACGGAATCGAGCTCGATGGTGTCGAAGTGCGACCCGGGCTAAGCAGCATCCTCAAGAGCGCCGACGGCAACACTCTGCCCCTGGGGCTAGCCGCCCTCATCTTTGCGACCCTGCTGATCAACACTCGATGGTGGTTGCTGCTGCACGCGGCGGGATGTCCCACCTCTTGGTTGAACGCCCTGCGTATCACCTACACAGGCCTGTTCTTCAATGTGATCCTGCCAGGTCTTTCTGGCGGTGATCTTGCCCGCGGTTGGATCGCTGCCCGGGGCCATCCCGAACGACGCAGCGCGGCGGTGGTCACGGTGGTGGCGGATCGGGTCTTTGGGCTCTGGGCCATGACATTGGTGGCCCTGGCCGCAGTGTCCACCAGCGATTTGCGCTTCGAAAGTCTACGCCTGCCTGTAGCTGCTGCTGCGGCGGGGCTGACTCTCGCCTGGGTGGTCTACTCCCTGGAGGGCCCGCGCCGTTGGCTGCGCTTGCAAGAGCGTCTCAAACGCCTGCCAAAGGGATCGGTCTTGGTGGACTTGGATCGGGTCGGGCAAGAGCTGGCCCAGCGGCCCAAAGTCGTTCTCTGTGCCCTAGGCCTCTCTTTCGCCAACCATTTCACCAGCGCCCTGGCGATTTTCTGGCTGGCCCGAGGGCTGGGAGAAGAAGTCAGCTTCCACCAGATCCTGGTGATCAGCACAGTGGCCAATACCCTCAGCGCGATTCCGTTGGCACCCGGTGGGCTCGGAGTGGGCGAGATCCTCTTTGGAGGCCTGTTCCGCATGGCGGGGGGATCCTGGGCTCTGGGAGTTGGGACAAGCCTGGCCTGGCGCCTTGAGTTGTTGGCGGTTGGCTTGATCGGCGGTCTGGCCAGCCTCCTGCCCGGAGGGCGAGAGATGCGTCAGGAGTTCAGAGCAGCGGCCAAGGGCGACCCCGTGGTGGAGGATTCTCAGGGGAACCAATCAACGTCCGAAACCAGCCAAAAGGATCCTCCATTAGGACCAGAAGAGTCCACACCCGTCTCTAGCCCTTGACCTCTTCAGATCGGTAGCTTTCAATGCGCGCCTCTGGAATTACAGAGCAATCAAGCGTTCGGCCCAATACCTGGCCTGTCTTCAACTCTCCACACCAGTCCCCATCCATGAGCCTGCTCGTAATCGGAACCCTAGCCTACGACACGGTCGAAACCGCATTTGACAAGCGGGACAACGCACTCGGCGGGTCTGCCATGTACTTCTCTCTGGCCTCGGCCTTCTACACCAAGCCGGCCTTGGTGGGAGTGGTGGGCCAGGATTTCCGGGAAGAGGACCTGGCCATGATGCGCTCGAAGGGTGTGGACTGCACAGGCGTCGAACAGGTGGACGGCAAGACATTTCGCTGGGGCGGCCGCTACGAGCCGGACTGGAATACACGCCATACGACTTTCACGGAACTGAATGTCCTTGAGCACTTTGATCCCAAGGTGCCAGAGCAATCCAGGAATGCCAAGTTCGTCTTCTTGGCCAATGCCGCGCCAGCGGTGCAGGCCCGTGCGCTGGACCAGGTGGACGCGCCCACATTTGTGATGGCGGACACGATGAATCTCTGGCTGGACATTGCCCTCGACGATCTCAAGGGCTTGATCCGCCGCATCGACGGTTTGATCCTGAACGATGAAGAGGCGCGCATGCTCACAGGCGAGGACAACCTGATCCGCGCGGCCCAGCAGGTGCTGGGCATGGGCCCTCGCTATGTGATCGTCAAGAAGGGCGAACACGGCGCCTTCCTGATGGGCGAGGGCGTGCACTTCGCCCTGCCCGCCTACCCAGTGAGCACGGTGGTGGACCCCACCGGCGCGGGCGACTGCTTCGCAGGGGGCTTTATGGGCGCCGTGGCCGAAGCTGATTCAATTGAGCCCAGCGTCCTGCGCCGAGCCATGGTGCACGGCACGATTACCGCGAGCTTCTGCGTGCAGGGTTTTAGCGTGGAAGACATCGGGTCCCGCACCCGAGCCGAAATCGACGAGCGCTACAACGAGCTGTTGAGCATCGTGACGGTTTAGGGGCTGAGAGTTATCCACAAACCAAAAGTGTTCATGAGCTTTGTCTCGCGCAAAGCGGAACTCCTCGAACCTGCGATTTTGCAAGCAGCGAGTTGCAGCCCGGGGTAGGCCCCCTGTAGATCCTAAGACGCCTAACGTGGGTGTGAGCAATGGCTTAGGATTGATGGAGGGGAGCCATGTGGAACCTTGTTGCCATCTTAGGCGAGTCCCAGGACCAGGGCTGGGTACCTTTTCCGTGTCGACCAGCCCCGCGAAATGCGATGCCGGTCGGGCAACCACTCACTCAACCAAATCTACCCGGAAGCACCATGAAACATGCTCTTGCAGCTACCAGTCTGATCTTCGTCCTGTCTGTTTTTCTGTCTCAAGGCGTGACCGCCAGTCCTCAGCTTCCGGGGTATGACTCCGATGTGCCGTTCTGGATGCCCCCCCATTGGAAGCAAACTCAATTGCACTTTGAAACGGATTTTGAGGTAGGCAGTGAAGGCATTTATGGGGGCCTGGTTCCGGCTGGATGGGCTAAGTGGAATGTTCAGGCGAGTTGGGCCTGGGGATACACAGAGCTGGAGGTCGGGGACGCAGCTCCCGGCATTGAAGCGAGCGCCTATGTGGGCGCTACGGGGTACCTGTATGAGCAGTGGAAGTTCTATCCCCAGTGGACGAACTGTCGCGGTGAGGTCGAGGCTGGATTTGAGATGCGGTACAACGGAGGAATAGCGGAGTTGGAGGACGACAGCATGATCGCCTCGATCATCGGCACTCATATCGACCACAACATCGGGGAAGCATACGATAAGCAGATTGTCGGACAATTCGCGCGGGCTACGGGGTCCAAGAGTCATGGCTCGCTCACTGTCCCCATTTTCGGTGGAGTGGCTGTGACTGTGCCCATCACCACCGTGACTGGGGATGGACAATTCCAGATCGAAGAGTCAAATCCGAAGTTCAGTGATAAAGTCTCAGAGCAAAATGAATACAACTTCACGCTTGCCGTGACTTGCCACACGGAAGGCAGAGCGGACGGCTACAATATATGGATTGGCGTTCTCGCTGATGCCTGGGGCAGAGTCGAAGCATCGGCAGAGACCGATCACTCACACCATCGAAGAATCCTCTGTGGACCCTAGATCCGTGTGAGTCGGTCCATTTATTGCTTCGCCCCCCAGAGATCCAAACCAAAGCCAAATGCCTGCCATGCAAGACCCAAGACGCCTGCTCCTCCTCACAGCCCTCATCGTGGGCTCAGCTTGGGTTCTGTGGCCGGAGGCAGAGGTCCTAGAACCGCTGCGGGCAAAAACGGTCGTGCCTCCTTCGACGGCAAGAGATGCCGGTTCAATTGCTTCCATTGGCGGTCGCGTGGTGGGCGATCTCGAAATCCAAGTGGAGGGACTCCCAGACCCCGGGGCCATGGAGTGGAAGGCGGTCAATAGGAGCTGCCAGATTGAGAGTGGATTGGTCAACTCCGGTGGGATCTTGCGCACGTCGCTGGCCCTGCCAATTTATTTGGAACTGCAACGGGGGGCTGAGTCCGAGTGGGCTTTTCTGCTGGAGGAGAGTTCTACCTCGCCCCTCGTGGTCCGGGTCCCTCCCACGGGAAGAGTCGAACTGCGGTTTGCAGGACCTCCCAAGGATATTCCCACCAAGGCCATCGTGCGTTTACTCGATGGTCCGGGGCTGGAGGATTTGGACTTGGTGGGGAAGCTGAGGCCGACTGACTCCGAAAAAGCCCGGGCTGCTTTGTCCGGAGCCCTTGAGGTTTTGCCGCCCTATCCGCTTCTGATTCCCGTTTGGATGAAAGAGCTCGCGAGCGACACGCGCCGCGCCTGGCCGGTGGCAGAGCGCGTGCTTTCTCCCGATGCCGATGGGCAGATTGACTGGCTGCGTGTGGATGCGAAGCGCGATTTGCGCTGGGCAATCCGAAGGGCCCCGGGGGTGATTCCTGTTCCAGCCCATGAATCCTGGGCCAAGGCCATCGAGGCCGGTTTTGGCTCGGGCGCGCCCCAACCCACCCGCAAGCTCTCGGGTATTTTTATGGTGCAAGCCGGAAAGACCAAGCGCATCGTGGTGGGGGGCAGCAGCGGGCCTGTTTTGGTGGCGGTTTTCCCGGGCGATGCCCACGGGGCCAGTTTGCGCGTGCTGAGCAATGGCTGGGCCATGGGCCCAACTGGGCACATGGAGGCCTACCACTCCACTGTGGCTCAGGCGTCTGCTAATGGGGATGGCATTGCCCGGGTCAGCGGGTTGCCCCCGGGTAAGTACTTGTTGCGCGGACAATGGCTGTCGGATGAGGGCTGCTTGAGTTTTGGTCAGGCACAGGTCACATTGCCCAAGAGCCGAGATCGAGTGGTGCACATCCAAGAGGTTGAGGGGCATGAGCTGACCCTCCGGACCCGTTTTATTGACATGGAAGGGAATGAGCTAGATCTCGATCCGGCTTACTTCGGGGTCAACCAGCTGCATATTAGTACCACGGGCAAGGGGCTCTTTGGTTTTCTGGCGGAGATTATTCCTTGGCGTTACGCCGAGGATACCCTTCGCTTGCAGCTCCAAGAAGGCGAGGTCCAACTTTGGGTTCGGGTCCCCAGG
Source organism: Planctomycetota bacterium (assembly GCA_012960475.1). Classification (GTDB taxonomy): domain Bacteria; phylum Planctomycetota; class UBA1135; order UBA1135. The sequence continues at coordinate 172,402 of DUBE01000063.1, read as the reverse complement.
GAGTTTCGCCTGCCCGGACAAACTGGCAAGGGACAGGAACTCAAAAGGCTCCCCGGAGAAATCGGTCAAACTTTCGATCTTTTAGAAGACACCACCATCATCCTCGACGTGGTGATCGTGGATGCCAAGCAGCGCACTCAAGTGATCGTCACACCAAGCCCCGGGATAGACCTTGGTGAGCGAGGAGAAGTCAGTGTGCGCGGAGTCAACGGGATGCTGAGCGTGACCTGCCATGGGGACGGGAAAGGCCGACTGATTGGGGACCTCGCTTTGCTGGAGGGGGAGTATTACTTCGATTACCACGGACGCGACCGGGCTTCGGAAACTCCTGCTGGAAAGAATCCTTGGATCATCGCGACGGGGCGGGCCACCTTGGGGCCGGGAACGACCCTGCATGTGCAACCCGTGCTGTCCGCCGCGATCAAGGGCACCTGTCAAATGGTCGAGGGGCAACGCCCTTACTTCGGAGTGGTGGCCATGCCGGTGGAGCTAGCAGAATTCTGCGCTGAATCGGGGGCGCAACCCTATGGGGCCCGCTGGAAAGAGGACGGTAGTTTTTCAATGGAAATCGTCGTGGCCAATTCAGTCCTTGTCTTTAGGGGCTGCGATCAAACCGTGCGCGTGGGCCCCGCGGGCAGTGTGACGGACGTGGGAATGCTGACGTTCAGCCGCAAGTAGAGCCCCCGCCTGCTGAAGCAGAGGCAGAGACCGATCACTGGCACCAAGTGCCTGGATCCACTTTTAGCGATTCCATGGATGAGGACGGACGCTTTTCGTTGGACTTCCTCATGCCGAACTCAGTTTTGGCCTTCAGGCGCACGGAGCAAACCGTGCGGGTGGGCCCGGCGGGTAGCGTGACCGATGTGGGGGTGGTGACCTTCGGCGGAAGATAGGATGCCCTCCGTTGGGGTGCGAGGTGCCCTGGGAGGAGTGTCCCAGAGGGGTTCGCTGCGGGCGACCCAGAAAAATCTCAACCCAGGGGTGAAACCTGAGGGATCGCCAAACGTCTAATTAGTTCCTGGTTCCTTCCTCGGGTCCAGACTGCTAGGCTCGGGGGCTGAAGACCGGTTTACCAACCGAAAGTTGATTCTGTGGCAGGCACCGCGGGGTCCATGAGACGAAAGTAAGACAAGACTATGAGTAAAAAGAAAGGTACTGGCCCCAACTCGGCGGCCCCCGGTTCCATTGGCGCAGCGGTTCAAGGAGCAGCGAAAGAGAAGGCGCTGGCTGCGGCCCTTGGTGAAATTGAAAGAGCCTATGGCCCGGGTTCGATCATGCGTCTGGGCGATCAGGCCAACATGATGCGCGATGTGTCCGGTATTTCCACCGGATCGGTGACCCTTGATTTGGCCCTTGGGGGCAAGGGTTTGCCTAGGGGCAGAGTGGTCGAGATCTACGGGCCGGAAAGTTCCGGCAAGACGACCCTGACTTTGCACGCCATTGCCAGCGCTCAAAAAACTGGCGGCATCTGCGCTTTTGTGGATGCAGAGCACGCTTTGGATCCGACCTATGCCCGTCGTTTGGGCGTGCAACTCGATGACCTTTTGGTTTCCCAGCCCGACACGGGTGAACAGGGCCTGGAAATCGTCGAAGCCTTGGTGCGTTCCAACGCTGTGGACATGGTGGTCATCGACTCGGTGGCTGCCCTGGTACCACGGGCGGAAATCGAAGGCGAGATGGGCGACTCCTTTGTGGGTTTGCACGCGCGATTGATGAGCCAGGGTCTGCGCAAGCTGACCGGAGCCATCGCCAAGTCCAACTGCCTGGTGATCTTCATCAACCAGATCCGCGAAAAAATCGGGGTCATGTTCGGCAGCCCCGAAACCACCACCGGTGGTCGGGCGCTGAAATTCTACAGCTCGGTGCGCCTGGATATCCGTCGCATCGGCCAGCTCAAGGCCGGCGAAGAAGTGGTCGGCAACCGCACCAAGGTGACGGTGGTCAAGAACAAGCTGGCGCCGCCCTTTCGCAAGGTCGAATTCGACATCCTCTACTCCCAGGGCATCAGCAAGGAAGGCGAGCTGCTCGACCTGGGGCAAAAGGCGGGCATCGTGCTCAAGAGCGGAACCTGGTTCAGTCTCAAGCACCCCACGGACGGGGAGATCCGTCTGGGCCAGGGTATGGAGCGCTCGCGCAGCTTCCTGATTGACAACCCGGATCTGGCCGCGGTGATCGAGGAGGCGATCTTCTCCAAGTGGGCTCCCAAGCCCGAGGAGGAGGCTTCTGAGAGCACGGGAAAGGCCAAGCCGAAACCAGATGAGAAGGCAGAGGAGCCCACGGAGCCGAGCCCCAAGAAGGCACAACCCGCGGCCAGCGGCAAGGCCTGATGTTCTAGGATGCCGGAGGCGGGGTTGCCTCGCCTCCGGATCGATCTTCTGACACTTCTCAACTGCCTCCCATCTTTGCCGTTCCTGACAGAGGGTGGGCGGAGCTTCCAGCCCGAGGACCTGAAGTGGGTCTCCGGGTGGGCACCATGGACACCCTATGCTGCACCTTGGACACCCTGCTTGGGGCGCAGCGAGCATCGCCCGCCGTGCCCCTGGTCCATTCCACAAGACTCATGCTCATCCCCAACGGCCCCTCCTGAGCCATGCAAGGCAGCACTCTTCAAGACACCAGTTCCGCGGCCATTCGGCAGTCCTTCTTGGATTACTTTTCTGAACGCGGCCACAAGAGCGTGCCCTCCTCGCCGGTCTTCCCCAAGGATGACCCGACACTGCTGTTTACCAACGCGGGCATGAACCAGTTCAAGGATGTGTTCCTTGGCACGGGCAAGCGTGACTACCGCCGGGCCGTGGACGCGCAAAAATGCATCAGGGTGCAGGGCAAGCACAACGACCTGGAAGAGGTTGGGGTCGACACCTACCACCACACCTTCTTTGAGATGCTCGGCAACTGGTCCTTTGGAGACTACTTCAAGGAGGATGCAATCACCTGGGCCTGGGAGATCCTGACCGAGGTCTGGGGTATGCCTAAGGAACGCCTTTGGGTCACAGTCTTTGCCGGCGATGAAAAGGACGGCCTGGAGCCAGACGTGGAAGCGGAAGCTCTCTGGCGCAACAACACAGACATCGACCCCGGACACATCCTGCGCTTCGACCGCAAGGACAACTTCTGGGAGATGGGGGACACAGGGCCCTGCGGCCCCTGCACGGAAATCCACCTGGACCGGGGAGGGCCGGACTCAGATCCCACTGATGGGGCAGACCTCAAGATCGGCGTCAATGCGGGCAATGAACGTTTCATTGAACTTTGGAATCTGGTCTTCATGCAGTTCAACCGCATGGACGACGGCAGTCTGGTTGACCTGCCCGCCAAACATGTGGACACAGGTATGGGGTTCGAGCGGGTCCTGGGAGTCTTGCAGGGCAAGCTGTCCAACTACGACACGGACCTTTTTCAGCCGATTTTCAGGGTTCTGGAAAAGCTCTCGGGCAAGGTCTATGGCCAGGGAGACGCTGAAACCGACATTGCCATGAGGGTCTGCGGCGACCATGTACGGGCGGTGACCGTGGCCCTTTCCGATGGCGCTCTGCCCTCCAACGAAGGCCGTGGTTATGTACTGCGCCGATTGATCCGGCGCGCCAGTCGCTACGGTCTGCAGAACCTGGAGCTCAAAGAGCCTTTTCTGTTTGAACTGGTGGATGTTGTTGCATCGATTTTGGGCAAAGCCTATCCGGAGATCGCCCAACGCACAGAACACGCTGCGCTGGTAATCAGGAGCGAAGAGGAGAGCTTTCGCAAGACCCTCGACCGGGGTTTGGTGCAATTTGAGAAACTGGCAGGCAAGCTAAGATCGGGAGCAACGCTGCCTGGGCGCGAGAGCTATGAGTTGTATGCCACCTATGGATTCCCACAGGACCTGGTTGAGTTGCTCGGACGAGAACGAGGGTTGGAACTCGACTCAGAAGGCTGGGAAGCGGCCCGCAACGACCACTCCGCAGCCAGCAAAGGAGAAGGATCATTCAAGCAGCTGCTCTCCGCAGAAGAACTGACCGGCCTGCGGGAGACCGACTCTTTGGCCTACGGCACCGAGCAGGGTGCTCCCGCCGAGATTCTGGGAGAAGCGGGCACGGGACATGTTCTCAGCCTGCTGGCTGATCAAGGGCGCGGAGAACGGTTGGTTCTTGACGCAACGCCCTTCTACGGCGAAGGCGGTGGTCAGGTAGGCGATCGGGGCAGGATCACCAACGCCAGCGGCACCTTCGCCTTTGAGGTACATGACACTCAAAGAGTCGGGGGCGTTGTAGTGCACCTGGGCGTGAGCGAGGGCGTGTTCGAAGCGGGAGCAGAGGTGTCCTGCGCCGTGGATCACAGCCATCGGCACGGTGTACGTGCCAACCACACAGCAACACACCTGCTGCACACGGCCCTGCGGGAAGTACTCGGGGACCATGTGACCCAGCAAGGATCCTATGTTGGGGCGGACCGCCTTCGCTTTGACTTCAGTCAACCCAAAGGCCTCAAACCCGAACAGATCGATCGCGTCGAGGGACTCGTGAACGAATCCATTTTGGCCAACCACCTGGTCGCTTCCACCGAGGAGTCCTATGACGCGGCCACCGGGCGCGGGGTTATGGCGCTCTTCGGTGAAAAATACTCGGACATGGTGCGCGTAGTGGATATAGGGGGCTGGAGCATGGAACTTTGCGGCGGGACGCACGCCACCCGTAGCGGCGATCTAGGTGGCTTTGCAATCCTCTCAGAAAAGGCCATCCAAGCTGGAGTGCGGCGCATCGAAGCGGTGGCGGGGCGTTCAGCCCAGGAACACTTCCGCGAGCAACGAGCTCTGCTCAACCAGGCCCAAGGTCTGCTCAAGACCTCGGCTGCGGATGTTCCCGAGCGTATTGCGGCGCTACAGAGTGAGTTGAAAGATGCCAAAAAGTCAGCCCGGCAGGCCGCCATGGGAGATGTGGACGCATTGGCGGACAAGGTCAAGGCTGGATTGACAGAAGCTGACGGCGTCCTCTGGGGCGTGGTGTCAGTGGGGGAGATCGATGCCGCGGGACTGCGAGAACTCTCCGCCCGGGCCAAGTCATTCTCAAAGGATCACTGCATCACGCTGCTGGGTCAGTTCGAGGACAAGGTGCCTTTCTTGGTGCTCTGCGGTGGCGCCGCCCTGGAGAAGGGGCTGGCCGCCGGTGAGCTGGCAAAGACCCTGGCTGGTTTCTTGGGCGGCGGCGGCGGCGGTCGGCCGGACGCAGCACAAGGTCAGGGCTTGAAGCCCGAAGGCTTGAATGAGGCCATCGCTGCGGTCAGCGCAAGGGTGAAGGAAACCCTGGGCTGAGAACTCCTCTTCCCTGGGGCCAGCCATGACCCCGCGCCCTGATTCATGCCTGATATGAGCCGGCCGGCCGTTCCGAGGCCCTGAACAGCTCCCCCAGGCTCTCTGATGTCCATCTTTTGCGGCAGAAGTTTGACCCCTCCCTCCCCTGCGGGTACCCTCTGGCGCTTCAATGGCGGGAGTTCAAGTCCTGTCGACCCCACCACGAACGATTCCCCGGGGCCCCAGCCCCTCCAAACCATGCCCCATCCCAAGCGCCGCACCTCAAAAGCTCGCAAGGGCGTCCGCCGTTCGCACCTTGCGATCAAGCCTGAAGCCCTACAGCGTGACCCGCGCTCGGGAGCGCTCACTCGGCCCCACCGTGTGAACGAGAAAGAGGCCACCCACTACGGTTTTGACAAGGGTGGCCAGGGCGGCTACCAGGTCTTCGAGCGCGAAGACTTCTGATCCCATTCGACAATCTCCCAGGATGACGACAGTCGGTCGTATAGCCTTGGATGTCATGGGAGGCGATCACGCCCCCCGTAAAATTCTCGAAGGCGCCCTGCGTGCAACCGATCCCACTCGGGATGATGGTCTGCATGCGGACCGCATTCTGCTCGTTGGGCCCAGGGCGCAGCTTTCGCCGATTCTGGCAGAGCACAACGCTCTGGACCGTTTCGAAATCCTCGACAGCGTAGAGGTGATTGGCATGCACGAGGAGCCTGGTACGGCCTTGCGTGCCAAACCCAAGGCCACAATTCCCATGTGTATCGAAGCCGTCCGTTCAGGTGATGCTGCCGCGGCGGTCTCCATGGGCAACACCGGAGCCATGGTAGGTGCCGCCACCCTCATTCTGCGCACCCTGCCCGGCGTACGGCGACCGGGAATTGCAATTACGAGCAATCTGACGGGCAAGCCCACGACCTTGCTGGACATGGGCGCCAACGCGGCGCCACGGGGCTCTGATCTGGTTGAATACGCGATCATGGGCGCGGCTCTTCAAGAGGGCGTGCTGGGGGTCAAAGATCCGCGAGTTGGTCTGCTCAATATTGGCGAAGAGGACAAGAAGGGCACAAAACTGACCAAGGAAGCCCGTGAGCTGCTGCTTGAGAGCGGCCTCAACTTCGTTGGCAACGTTGAACCAGACGGGATCTTCACCGATTGCGCCGAAGTGATCGTAACGGACGGTTTCACGGGCAATGTGGTCCTCAAACTGATTGAGGGCTTTGGATCTTTCCTGCTGGACAAGATCGTGAGAGAAGGCAAACGAATTGGTCAGCCTCTGCCGGATGAGGTGCTGGACGAGGCCATGCGCAGCGTGGACTATTCCGAGTACGGCGGCGCTCTGTTGCTGGGAGTCAATGGCGTGGTGGTCATCGGTCACGGCCGCTCGGATAGCAATGCGGTCCTCAACGCTCTCAAAGTTGCTGCCAAGGACCTGGATTCCAATGTGAACGGCAGGACCGTGGAAGCACTCGCCAAGAGGGCCAAGGAGCACCCTGCCCCTTAGGCGCCACAACCCTGGATCTTGCCTGCTCCACATGGTTTGCTGAGCAATCAAGGCCCATTCTCCCTCGATCCAGTCACTGGGCGGGGCTAGACTCAATCGGACCTCACGCCCTCCAGAACCCAACCATGACCAACCTAATAGCTGCTGGAATAGCCGGAACAGGGCTTTGCCTTCCTGAGCGTCGGGTCACCAACGACGAGCTGGCCAAGGTAATCGACACCAGCGACGAGTGGATCATCAAGCGCACGGGCATCCGCGAGCGGCGCTGGGTGGAGGACGGTGTCCAATGCTCAGATTTGGCCACGGGTGCCGCTCGAGAAGCCTTGGCCAATGCGGGGATCAAGGCCAGTGACCTGGACTTGATCGTTGTTGGCACAGTGTCGGGAGATTGCGTTTTTCCGGCCGTGGCCTGTCAGGTACAGCACAACCTGGGCGCGACCTGCGCCGCCTTCGATGTCAATGCGGCTTGTACCGGATTCTTGACCGCTATGCAGGTGGGCAGCACCCACATTTCCGCGGGCTTGGCAAAGAGTGTGTTGGTGATTGGTTCGGAAGCCCTCTCGCGCATGGTGAACAAGACCGATCGAGGCTCCGCAATCATCTTTGGCGATGGCGCCGGCGCGGCGATCCTGCAGCCCTTTGACGTCTGCGGTCGCGGCGAAATCCTGCGTAGCACGCTGGGTGCGGACGGTTCGGGGCATGATCTGATCGCCCTCCCCATGGGGGGCACCCGTCATTTCCACAATATGGACTCCTATGTCAAGGAGGACCACTTCATCCAACTCAAGGGTCGCGAGGTCTACCGCTTCGCCGTTCAGAAAATGGCCGAGTTGATTCGTTGGGCCATGGAGGGCATCGACCAGGATGACCTGTGTTGCGTAATTCCCCACCAGGTGAACCAACGCATCATCGAGGGCGCGCTGGATCGTTTGGACTGGGACCAGAGCAAGGTGATGGTCAACATAGACCGTTACGGGAACACCTCTGCCGCCAGTGTCCCAATTGCCCTACATGAGGCCCTTGAGCAGGGCCGAATCCAAGAGGGTAAGTATGTGGTGCTGGTCGCCTTTGGCGCGGGCCTGACCTGGGGCGGGTCCCTCTTACGCTGGTAAGCGTTTTTTTTCATGACTGCAGCAATCTTGTTTCCTGGTCAAGGAGCTCAATTTGTGGGCATGGGGCAGGAGTGGTCCGAAGCTTTTCCCGTGGCCCAGGAAACCTTCCAGCAGGCGGACGAAGCCCTGGGTTTTTCCCTCTCGGAAGCGCTTTGGAGTGCGGACGCAGATGTCAACCGCACGGACATCGCTCAACCGGGAATCCTGGCCACCAGCGCTGCGATCATGCGCGTGCTCGAGGCCGAGGGCCAGGTGGACCGAACTCAGGTGCCCCTTTGCGCGGGACTGTCCCTGGGGGAGTACAGTGCCCTGTGGCTGGCGGGCGCATTCTCTCTCGACGACGCCCTGCGCCTGGTGCACTTGCGGGGTCAAGCCATGCAGCAAGCCGCCGAGGCAACTCCCAGCGGCATGCTCAGCCTCCTGGGAGCTACCCAACAAACCGCCACCGCCCTGGCAGAAGAAGCCGCCCGAGCAGGTGTCTGCCAGGTGGCAAACCTCAACAGCCCCAGTCAGATCATCCTGTCAGGGGAAAACGCGGCCATCGATGCGGCCGAGGCGGCTGCCAAGGATCATGGCATCCGGCGTTGTATCCGCTTGAGCGTAGCCGGAGCCTTTCACTCGGAGGTCATGCGGCCCGCCGCCGAGCGCCTTCAGGAGGCCCTTCTTGACGTCGAAGTCCTGAATCCCAAGATCCCTGTACTCTCCAACGTGACCGCTGAGCCCGCCGGGAGCCCGGATATGATTCGTGAGCTCCTGGCTCGCCAGGTCTGTGCCCCCGTCCTCTGGGAGCGCTCAATGCGAGCTGCACTGGCCCTGGGCCAGACAGAATTTATCGAGCCAGGACCGGGCAAGGTGCTGGCCGGGCTGATGCGCAAGACCGAGAAAGATGCCCGAGTGCGATCTGTTGCCTCCCTTGGCGATCTTTCAGCATGACTCAGACGGTTCCCGATCCCTAGAATGCCCATCACCCGATGACCTCCTCCACGACACAACGGCCCCTCGAGGGTCAGGCCGCTCTGGTCACCGGCGCCAGCCGAGGAATTGGCCGTGCCATTGCCATCACCCTGGCGGGCCAGGGTGCGCGGGTCGCCTGCATAGCGACCAGCGTCAACAACGCAGAGGCCTGCGCCGCAGAGTGTGCCGCTCTGACCGATGGAGCCCTTGCCCTGGGAGTCGATGTGGCCGACAACGCTGCGGTCAAGACCCTGGTCAAGGATGCCGTGCAACAACTCGGGGGCTTGAACATCCTGGTGAACAACGCGGGCATCACGCGTGATGGGATACTCCTGCGCATGAGCGAAGAGGATTTTGATCAGGTGATTGCGGTCAACCTCAAGGGCGCATTCAATTTTGTGCAGGCTGCAGCGCGCCCCCTGATGAAGAGCGCGGGACGCATCATCAACATCTCTTCTGTGGTGGGGGTCACTGGCAATGCGGGACAGGCCAACTACGCCGCCTCCAAGGCCGGAGTGATTGGACTGACCAAGTCCGTGTCCAAGGAACTGGCTGGACGCAAGGTGACCTGCAACGCCATCGCCCCGGGCTTCATCGAAACCGACATGACGGCAGCCCTGAGCGAGAATCAGCGCGCAGACCTCCTGGCGGGCATTCCCCTCGGTCGTATCGGCGTGGCCGCTGATATTGCCGCTCTGACAGCATTCCTAGCCGGCCCTGCCGGCGGGTATATCACAGGCCAGACTTTAGTGGTGGATGGAGGCCTCTCCCTCTAGACTAGACGCTGGTCCATCTCTTTCTGCCGCGCCATTCGGCCGGCAGTCCAACTAAGAATTACCGATCACTCGGAGAACGCCACGTGAGCGATACCACTGCCTCGATTGAATCCCGCGTCATCAAGATTGTCTGCGACCAGATGGACAAGACTGCTGACCAGATCAAACCCGAAACTGACTTCGTCCAAGATTTGGGCGCTGACTCCCTCGACACCGTCGAGTTGGTCATGTGCCTTGAGGAAGAATTCGAAATCACCATTCCCGACGAAGACGCTGACAAGATGCGCACCGTCGGATCAGCCGTCGAATACATCGGCGGAAAGCTCTAGGCCAGCAACCAGGGGAACTCCTGCGGGCTCAAGGTCCCAGGGCTTCCCCGGTTTGACGCAATTATGCGCCGTGTAGTCATCACCGGCCTGGGGACCATCAACTCCCTCGGGCTCTCGGTGGAGGAGACCTTCCCTCGCATCCTCAAGGGTGAGAGTGGGGTGCGCCTCATTGAATCCTTTGATACCAGTGAACATGCCACGAAGATCGGCGGCATGGTCGATTGGGATCCGAGCGCCCATGGATTTGGTAAGCCGGACCTGCGCAAGCTTGACCCATTCACCATGTGGGCCCTCTTGGGTGCCGACGAAGCCCTACGTGATGCGGGCCTTGAAGATATTCGAAGTCTTCCCGAAGAAGAACGCGAGCGTTGCGGCACCATCATCGCCACCGGGATAGGCGGGATCATGGGCATCATCGAGCAGCAGGCTGTGCTGATAGAGAAGGGCCCGCGCAGAGTCTCGCCCCATTTCATTCCGCGCATCATGTCCAATGCGGTCTCAGGTCAGGTGGCGATCCGCCACGGCCTTCTGGGTACGGCCTTCACAACCTCAAGCGCCTGTGCATCCGCGGGTCACGCCATTGGCATGGCCTGGCGAACGATCCAATGGGGCGACGCGGACCTGGTGGTGACGGGCGGCTCCGAGTCAGCCGTGACACCAATCTCCATGGCCGGGTTCTCCTCGGCACGCGCCCTCTCTAAACGCAACGACGACCCAGAGGGCGCCTCGCGGCCTTTCGACAAGGACCGAGACGGTTTCGTGATGGGTGAAGGCTGCGGCATCCTGATACTGGAGGAGTTGGAACGCGCCCGCTCGCGGGGAGCGCGCATATACGCCGAAGTCAAGGGTTATGGCTCTACCGACGACGCCTACCACATTACCGCTCCCCGGGAGGACGGCAAGGGACCCGCCCGTGCCTTCGACTTGGCCCTGCGCTATGCGGGCCTGCAGCCTGAGGACGTGCAGTACATCAACGCCCACGGCACCAGCACCGCCTTCAACGACGCAATTGAGACCACGGCCATCAAACGGACCTTTGGGGACCACGCCTACAAACTGGCGGTTTCCAGCACCAAATCCATGATCGGACATCTCTTGGGGGCCGCCAGCGCGGTGGAACTGATTTACACGGCTCTGGCCGTGCATACCGGGCAGGTGCACCCCACCCGTAATTACAGCACTCCCGACCCGGCTTGCGATCTGGATTATGTGCCAGGAGAGGCCAGGAGCATGGAGGTGCGCAACGCACTATGCAACTCCCTCGGATTCGGGGGGCACAATGTGTCGATCTGCATCGGGCAGGTGGACTAGTACGCTGCTGCGTGGGCCCCGCCGGCGCCTGGGGCCTGGGAATGTGCCAGGGCTCAGGCCGGTCAACTGCACCCTTTCCCTTTGGGCGGTCCAGCCATACAATGGGGCCATAGGGGGCATGCCGCCTCCCGTATTCACAACCGGAGCCCAACTTGCATCAGAATTTCAAGGATTTGCTGCACCAGTACAAGGTCGATGTCTTCCATACCGCTCACGACCGGCAGAGCGTGGAAGAAATGACCTCAGAATGTATGACCATTACTGAGGAGATCCTCGAGGACAAGTTTCACTACCACTTTCACAAGCTCCCCAATGCGGACCGGGCAGAGATCATCAACATGATCAACAACTATGTACGCGAAGCCATTCTGCCCCCGGTGGTGGAGAAGCTTGTGCGCCGCCAGGTTCTTGTAGAAAAGCGCATCGACGCCCTGGTGCACCTGACAGAGCAGATGTTCGAGCTGCTCTCGCAAGAACGCGAAGCGGTCTGAGAACAAACCCCTCGTGGGTGCCGTGTGAACCTGCGCTTTGAGCCCAGGGCCGGTGTGTCCCCAGGCGAACGATCCATCCCTGAGCGGGAGGCCCCGGTTTGCAGCGAATCCTCGAGTAGAGATGGCCTTCGAATCAGTGGCCTCTTGACGTTAGACTCGGGCCATGACACCGGAATCTAAGAGCTACCTGGCTGCTGCCCTTGAGGCCGCTGGTCAGGGACATCTTATGGGCACCTGGAGTGACCTGACCGACGGGGAACGTACCAATCTACTGACTGCCCTGGAGGGGCTGGATCTGGAGCAGGTCCAGCGACTGAGGGAACGCCTACGAGCGCCCAATGATCACGCTGCGAAGTCCTTCGAGCCGCCCCTCACTTTTCCCTTGGAGAGAAGCGCGGAACAAGCGGCCCAGGCCGAACACGCCAGCGCCCTTGGAAAGAGACTGCTACGCGAGAACAGAGTCGGCTTCGTACTCGTGGCTGGCGGCCAGGGCAGCCGCCTGGGTGTCGATGGCCCCAAGGGAATGGTGGGGGTTGGACCAGTCAGCGGCCTGAGCCTCTTTGGCTGGCACGCGGCACGCCTAAGCGCTGCACAACAACGCCATGGCGGCAACATCACCTGGTTCGTGATGACCTCCTCCAGCAATGATGGGGCCACTCGCGCGTTCTTTGAAGAGCAGGACTTCTTCGGTCTCGGACAACAGAACGTGCACTTCTTCACCCAAGAGATGCTGCCGGCCCTGGATCAGGAGGGACGCATCGTCCGCACGGCCTCCGATGCCCTTTTCCTGGCCCCCAACGGCCATGGCGGAACCCTGGCGGCGTTGCGCTCTGAGGGCATGCTGGACGTGGCCGCGGGCCTTGGTATCGAGCAGTTCAGCTACTTCCAGGTGGACAATCCCTTGGTACGTCCGGCGGACCCGCTATTCCTGGGGTTGCATGCCCTGGCCGACGCTGACATGTCCAGCAAGGTGGTGACCAAGAATGATCCCGCGGAGAAGGTCGGCGTCTTGGGTCTGGCGGACGGCAAACTGGGATGCATCGAGTACTCGGACCTGCCAGAGGACTTGCGAACAGAAAAGGACGGGGGCGGCCAGCTTCGATTCCGCGCTGGCAACATCGCGGTGCACATGATCCGCCGGGACTTCGTGGAGAAGCTCACCAAAGACGGCCTCCTGGACCTGCCCTGGCATCTGGCACAGAAGAATCTCAAGGGACTCGATGTTCAGGGCAACCCTGGCGAAGTTCCGGGTGTCAAGTTCGAGACCTTCGTCTTTGACGCTCTGGGGGCAGCGGCCAACAGCGTGACCTTGGAAGTTCGCCGGGAGGGAGAGTTCTCGCCGGTCAAGAATGCAGAGGGCCCGGATTCCCCCTCTACCTGTCGTCTGGCCCTGACCGAGTCCTTCGGACATATGCTGCAAGCTGCAGGACTGGATCTACCGGAACGGGACCAGGATGGGACTCTTCCTCTGGAAGTGGATCCCCGGGTGGCCGAAGACGAATCTGAATTCTGCGCGGCCAATGAATCCGCCGGAGGTCTGGAAGTCCTCAAGGGAGAACATGGCTGGTTGTATCGCTGACTCCGCCGGAGCCGACCGGATGACTGATCTAACCCAGCACACGGTAATCTTGCTGGTGGGCGGGAGTTCCGGAGAACGCGATGTCTCCCTCCAGAGCGGCGCGGCCCTGCAGCAGGCCCTGGAGGGATTGCAGGGCGAGAGCCGCATCAGGGGTCTGCAACGCATCGAGTGGTTGCAGGATGGTCGCTGGAAAGATGACCGCACAATTGCTCCCCCGGTTGCCTTCCTCAGCAACCTGCCCCCCAACTCAGTATTTCTGCTGGGACTCCACGGTGGCCCTGGGGAAGACGGCAGCCTGCAGGGTCTGCTCAGCAGTCTGAATCTGCCCTATAGCGGTTCAGGCGTGCAGGCTTCAGCCCTCTGCATGGACAAGCATCAAAGCCGCCTGTTGTTTTCTGATGAAGGCTTGGCGGTGGCACCCGGAGGCTTGATCACCAGCAGGACCGTGGGGCCCGAGCAGGCCAAGGCCTGCAGGAAAGATGGGGGAGGTCCCTGGTTTGTCAAGCCACGTCGGGGTGGATCATCTCTGGCCACCACTTGCGTGACCAACTGGCAGGACCTCGGTCCTGCCCTGGAGGCCGTGCGCGCGGCGGGCGATGAGGCCCTCGTAGAAGCCGCAATCGATGGGGTGGAGGTCACGGTCGGCCTCTTGGACCAGGACGGGGATCTCCCACGGGCCCTGCCCCTGGTGGAAGTCCGCCCCCATCCGGGACACTTCTTTGACTTTGAAGAAAAGTACACCAGTGGGGGCGCTCAGGAATTTTGTCCGCCTCAAGACCTTGAGCCTGCACGCTGCGCAGAGGTCAGTGTCTTGGCCCAACGGGCCTTCCGGCTCGCTGGCTGCGCCGGCTACGCCCGCATGGACTTCATCGTGCCCCCGAAGGGGCCACCCGTCTGTCTGGAGATCAACACTCTGCCTGGCTTCACCCAGCGTTCACTGCTGCCACTCGCGGCACGAGCAGCGGGCATAGGCTTTCAAGATCTAGTGGAGTTGATTCTCGAGCGAGCTCTCAAGAACCGCACACCATGAGCGCCCCGGCCAAGACCCGAATAGCGGTGATCGGTGCCCAGGGGCGCATGGGCCAGTTGGCCTGCGCTTGTATTGAGCGAACTCCCGACCTGGAACTGGCGGCCCGAATCCTACGCGAAGATGACATCGGCACTTGCCTGCGTGAGTCTTCCAGCGAAATTGCGCTGGACCTGACCCGGGCAGGTCTGGGCGCGTCCCATGGGCGGCTTATCCTGGAGAGTGGTCAGCGAGCTGTGATCGGCACCAGCGGTCTGCAGCCCAGCGAGCTCCAGGACCTGAAGGCCCAGGCGGAAGAGGCACAACTGGGCTGCCTGGTGGTGCCCAATTTCTGCCTTGGGATAACGATCCAGCAACTCTGCGCCCGACTGGCCCTTGAGTTCCTGCCCCGCTCGGACCGCGATGATGTCCAGGTCAGCCTTGAGGAGCAGCACCACCTCGAAAAGATCGATTCCCCCTCAAGCACCTCCCTTCGGACCGCTGCTCTCTTGGAGGCCGACGGAGCACCAGCCATTTCGATCCGATCGGAACGCCTGGAGGGAGTGCTGGCCAACCAGACCGTGGCCTTCAAGTGGGGCGCGGAGACCCTGCGGCTCAGTCACCAGGTCAGCAGCCGCGAGGCCTTTGGGCCGGGGATTCTGCTGGCTCTGAACCATGTGCAGACCCTGAGCGGATTCGAGCTGGGCCTCGAGTCGGCCTTTGGGGTTCGCATGTCGGAAGAGGGGACCTGGGGCGGGTTCTGCCCTGCTCCTTGATCAAGCCGCTTGCAGGATGAGCACAGGCTCCCTACTCTGCTGCCTCGCGCCGGGCTGGCGGAATGGTAGACGCGACGGATTCAAAATCCGTTGGAGGCAACTCCATGAGGGTTCGAGTCCCTTGCCCGGTACCACCCGCTACTCTTTTGGGCGGGGGCAACACGCGAACCCACCCGATCCAATGGACACCCTGGCCCGAGCGCTGTTGCCAACTCTGCTGCACGAGTTGGCCAACACCACCCAGTTGCTGACGGGTCTGCATGCCCTGACCACCATGGCAGGCGGGGAAGAACTGCTCGCCAGCCATGAGGATGAGCTGGCCCGGGCAGGAAACGATACACAGCGCCTGGGCTGGCTGCTTGGAGTGCTCGGCGCGGCGGGGGGCCATGATGTGCTGCTGGCTCGACGAGAACCGGCGGGCCTTGATTGGATCGTATCCCTGGTGACCAAGGCTGCCAGGCGTGAGGAACGGCCCCTGCCCACGGCTCCTGCGACCCTCCCACGCTTGATGGGCTGCACCCCAGACGGTTGGTCTGTGCCCTGGGCTGTGGGCAGTCTGCTCTGGCAAGTGGGGGAACAGTCCAATCCCAGCGCATGGCATTTCCGCCTGGAAGCAGATGGCTGGCGCCTTGTCCTGCCCGGATGCGATCCGGCGGAATTTGTAGAGCAGGTGCCGGGAGCCACGCTAGTGGACAGAACTGACGGCCCGGGAGCCGACCTCTTGCTGCCAGCTGAATACCTGAGTCAGCCATGATGCGTTTGGAAAGAGTCCCCCTGCTCGGACGCTTCCTCAAGCACCGCACTCCAGCCCAGGACGCCAACAGCGCAGCAGTAGATGAAGTTCTCGCGGAATTGCGTCCCGCCTTCCAAGCGGACGGGGGCGACCTGACCCTGATCCGCATCACCCCTGATGGGAGAGTGTTGCTGCGAGCCCATGGCGCCTGCCACGGCTGCGGGGCCAGCATCTTGACCCTGCAGGGTGCTGTGGCCCCCAAGCTCAAGGAGCGTCTGCCCTGGGTCACCGGGGTCGAACTCGAAGAGTGAAGCCCAGCGCCAGGGGAAAAAACGAGGCCGCCCCGCACAGAGGAGGAAGGACGGCCCCGGTCAGCAAACGCAGAGGATGCCTCGCCGGGTCAATTATTGATGACGATCTCGCTGGTACCCACAGGTGTACCCAGCGCGTCATGGATCACCGCCTGATATCCCACCACACCGAACATGAAGCCTGGCTGGGTGTAGGCCAGTTGGACCTCGCCATTGGTGTCCGCATCCAAGGGAATCGTGCGACGCAGAATCAACGCGGGCTGGGTCATCAAGAACACCGGCACACCCCAACCCAAGTCAACCTGATACTCACGGGACATTAGAAATGCCGTGCGGGTCAGCATGATTGAGGCGCTGCCTCCCTGGGGTACATCCCTCACGGTCACCAGGGCAGGGCCCGCTGCAGGGCCATTGGGACCACTGAAGGAAATACCGCAACGCTTGCTCTCCAGGATGAGCCGTTCGCTGACCCCGAAGTTGAAATCGGTGCTGCCCAGACGCAACTCAGCACCCAGGGGTTGATAGGGGGCCAGAATCGAGGAACCCGGTGAGGGCACCAACTCAAGGGCGTTGAGCCAGGCCGTGGCCGCCAGGACCTCGTCCTGCAAGTTGCCGGCGAGGTCGTAGCGCCGCAAGATGTTCTCTGCGCCCCCGGAGGGGTCGCTCTCCACCACAAACATGCTCTCGCCCTGCTCGTCGATCACGATTGCGCTGGTGCCATCCAATTGGTCGATCAGCACGGTCGCGTCCAGCTCAGTCAACAGGCCGGGGCCTTGCAGATCACTGGCCTCAAAGCGAATCAGATTCTGGGTGTCCGGGGGCACGGGCCACCCGTCGTACTGAGTGCCGTAGTAGAGGTTGCCGGCCCCATCCGTGGCCAGGGGACCTGAAGGGCCCGACACGTGTGCGCGGGGAGTCAGCTGTCCTGTGGCCAGATCAAGTTCCAGGAGGTCATTGCCTGCGCCCCATCCACCCAAGGCCGCCGAGACCCAAGCTCGAAGTCCATCCGGGTCGAAGCACAAGGCGTAGTTGAAGGTCGCCTGGGCCAGTAGCAGCATGCCACCGCCGTTGAGATCGACCGAGTAGATTTCGCCGTTGGTGCTCTCGCCCAAGATGGCCACTGTCTGGCTCGAATCGACTGCGATAAAACTCGCAAAGACGGGGCTGGGGAACGATCCAAGATTCAACTGGTGTATCCCAGCAGAACTCCAAAGGTCCACAGCCGCCCCGTCAAAGGTTACATAGCGGCCATCGGTCAGTGAACTCACGGCCGCGCCCAGAGCCACAGGTGCAGTGTCGCTCACTTGATAACCGGGTCGAGCAACGGTTTGGGCCTGGGTGCCGGGGGCGAGAAAAAGAAATACCGACAAAGCCGGCGCCAGAGAAAGAGTGCCCCCAAGGACACGAATTGAGAAATGTGGTTTCATGGGTGCTCCAGTCAGTACTCCGCTGAATAGACCCGGAGACCTGATGTCGCACCGCCCCAAAGAAACACTCCTCGGACAAGACTGGTACTGAACAAGACCCCGGGGTCCCGGTACCACAGCGAGAATCCTGGCTCAGTCCAAGGGATGGACTTCACAGTGGCGGGACCGCATTCGAATCACACGAACTTCCCCCGCATGGGGCACCTGACAAATTTTGAAGGGGCCACTTTCACATGGCCCCCTGGCCAAGTCAACCCAAGAGCGCCCTAGCCGTCATTCCCCTTCGAGTTGCTCGCTGCGGGGTTGTTTCCACCCGTCCCCAGATCCTCAAGATCCACCTGTTCTTCAGCTGCGTCCAGGGCTTGTTGAGCCAGGACCTGGAATTTTTCCAAAAGGGTGCGCGAGTAGGTATTTTCGAGGGTGCCCTTGACCCAGACCTCGGGGGCCAATACGGCCAGCACAAACAAGAGCACCGCGTGCAGCAACAAGCCGGTCAAGCAACCGGCCAGGGCGCCGCCAGCCCGATCCCAAAGCCCCAGCTGCATGGCGGCCAAGGCTTCCTTGCCTAGGCGGGCAAGGATGGCCACAAAAATCATGACCGAGATAAAGATCAGGAACCAGGCCAGGGTCCCCGACAAGGTAGTACCCAGCCCCAGGCCCCACCCCTCCAGGACTTCTCCCAGGGGAAGGAACAATTGTCGGGCAACGGCCACTGCGGCCACCAGACCGAAGAGCCGCAGAATCTGACCCCACAGGCCGCGCCAGATACCAAGCACCAGGAACAGCCCGGCCAGGCCCAATCCCAGTTGGTCGATCCAGGCCAGGGCAACGACGCTGGAGGCCTGCAAATGCTCAGAGATCTCTTGGGCTTGCACGGGACCATCATGGCATTCCCCCGTGATCAATCCAAGGGGCCCCCTCGATTGCCCGAACGGGCCCTCTGGGCTAAACTAATGGGCTATGGCAACCCTCACGCCCACGGAATTGGAACTCGGTTTCCAACAGTTACTGAGCCTGGCTCGCCAGAATTCGGCCCTCGAAACCGAACTGGCCAGCAGTGTTGGGGATTTCTTCCCTCAGATGAGTGCGCCACAGGAGCTTCGAGGGGACGACCTGCTCAACGCCCGTCGACATCAGGAATGGTTTCTGTTTGAGCGCCATAGTGCCCATCTGGAGGGCGTGCCCTGCGAGCGTCTGCTGGGCGAATGGCGTAAAGCGGTCGCGGAACAGTTGCAAGAACATGAGGTGGGGGAGCGAGCTCTCTTGGATTCCTGCGCGGGAATCTTCTCCGTGCGAGGAGTGGCAGAGGACGGTGCCGCCTGGTTGGAGGATCTTGGTTGCCTGCAGGAACACTCCCTGCGCCCCAACCCCGAGGCGCCCTCCCTGGATATAGGGGATCTAATCGTCGGGCGCCTGCATCCGGATGGCGATGGTGCAGTTCTTGCCTCCCCTGCAGCTGGCGTCTTCCGCAATTCAGACTTGCATCAGGCGATTGAAGCGGACCTTGCGCGACGCCGCAGCGATGGGGGGCCAGCTCTCTTGCGCTTCGATCAACAGACCCTTGAGCAAGCCTTCTTCTGTTTGACCCAAGATCCGGCCTTGGATGCTGAATCGCCCACGGCAGTCAATCCCCTTGACTCTGCCATGGCCCTCCTGGGCAAAGCCGGGTTGTCCGAGGCCGCGATCCAGGACATCTTCGCGCGCCTACGCTCAACACCCATGCAGGCCAAGAGCCTGGTCCTGGGGTCTGATGACCACTTGGGAGAGATCCTCGATGAGCTGGCCTTTGACACAGAGGTGGATTTGACTCGCGCCCGGGCAGCCTTGGCTACGGCCTGGCACAGTCTGCGCTTGGATTCCGCAGAGCGCCGGACCAGTCCCCGGGAAGTGACCAATGCTCTGGCGGACTTTGACCAGGGACGGGCTCAAGGCCGGGATGTGCAGGCACTCTTGGACGATCTTGAGCGCGACCTGGGGCTTGGGGAGAGCGGCTCCGAGGGCGCCGAACCCGTCAGTTCCCTGCCCTCGGGTGGGGTCGCCCGGGCCATCGTGACAGAGTTCCGTTGGGAAGCTCAAGCGTCGAAGGAAATCCAGCTGACCAGGGAACAGCTTGAGTCCCTCGATCTGTTGATTGAGTTTGGCGCAGGTTTTGAGCAGCCAGAAGAACTAGGAGCCCAGGCCATGCGACAGTTCCTCTTTTTTTGGTGTCCTGAACAACGGGTCAAGCCCACCCAAGTCGCGAACCTGGTACCAGCCCTCGAAGCCTTTTGCCAGTGGGCCAGCCAAGAACAGGACCTTGAAGTGGACGATTGGCAGGGCAGCGACGGGGAGTTCCTCGTCGATCTGGAGCGGATCCTGGACCTCAATCAGAGCCTGCCCCGCAGACCTGACCAAGACGGGGAACTGTTCGAGGTCCTTGAAGCCGAAGACCCCCGGGGCCTGCCGGGTCTGATGGTCTCGATTCCCGGTGGCATGCCTTTTCGTACCGAAATCAAGAGCGAAGCCCTGCGCGCTGCTCAACAGGGTGATCTGCTACGTGCCAAGCTGCTCGACGACAGCCAACTGGAGATACGCAGTGTCTATCCGGGGAGCGCACATCGATTGGATGCGTGAGCCCCCGATGCGACGCTACCAGGTCGCGAAGCCCGCACCTGGGATCAGCCCACGATCCCGCACCAGATCGACCAGCTGGTCCGCTGCAGTGACCCTCCCTCAATGCGCACTGCGCACTGGGACCTGTACCTCGCTGAGCAGATCCGCAGGATTGGAATCAGTTCCAGGCACCACAAGATAGATTTCGCGCAGCGGTCCGTTCGGAACCCAATTCTGGCGTTCCACATAGTCGAAGATCCCTGTCCAGGCCTTGCGCACATCCGAACTGACGCCCGAGGCAAGACCATAGGCAACCGTCGTGCTGGGCAAGACTCCGAACTCCAGGGGCGCCAGGGTCTTGACCTCTCTGTGAACCGGCATGCATACCCTTGAGTTGGAGGATTCGGTGGGGGGCACATCAGGGATGTCATAGAAAAGACAGAAAGGCGGGCCATCCGCGACCAGACCCTGCTCCTCCAGTTCGTGCTGCAGGATCGGAATCATCGCCTCCCTGTCCGCCTGGATTCCGCGGATTTCAAGGTAGACATAAGGCACCTGCCTGCGGTCCTTCCAGTTGGCGTGCACCGTCTGAAAAGGCGGGTGGGAAACCTGCAGTTCGCTGAAGCCGGCGCTCCAGCGAGCATGGGTGGGGCCCGGGTCAGTAGGGACCGCACCCCGCAGAGCGCATGAGGACAAGAGCAACGAGAGGGTGATTGGGATCAGTTTCATGTCACCAGTGGGCATACTTCCCTATCGGCTCCTTTTGGAGAGAAGATCACGGGCATTCTCAGGAGCCCCCCTTGCTCTCCCAATTGGCGCAGTTCGAAGGAACGCCGATATAGCCGGGCTAACCCAAGAATGGCCGCAGGCCAGGTTGTGACCCTGAGCAATAGGCCATCCAGGCACCAACGGATGGCATAGGCGAGAGATCTCCCCCAAGTCGAAGACGTGCGCTGGACTCAAGCATGGCTCCTGGTTCCGCAGCTGGCTCGGGGCCGAGGTCTGGAAGTCCAAAGGGCCAGAGCCCGGTGCATCCTTGCGGGCATCGCCGGAAGCTGGCGGCGCCTACCAGGAATGCGGGATCCAAAAGTTCGTCATCTTCTGGGCCGCACGCGTCTCGGGATACTTCTCGACCAGGTTCTCGAAACGGGCAATGTTCTTCTTCCAGCCGCGCCGCCAGAAGGATTCGACCAGTCGCTCGTATTCCTCAGCGGCCTCGAGCTCGACGGAGTAGGTCTCGTCATCGCTGGAGCTGGAAATTCGCGCCCGGATCGCGTCGCCAAGAGGGTGCTTCTTCAGCTCCTTCTCCAGGGCCTCCAGGGCGCCCTGCGCCGGGAGGACTTCACGCCGCTCGAGCATCTCTTCAATCTGCTCCATGAGCGTGGCAACGTGGCCTTCCAGCGCCTTGCGCAAGGCAGTCGCTTGCTCACGATCATCCTCGCTCGCGCTGGTCGAAGCATCGATCGCGTCGAGGGCCGCGAACGCCTTCGCCAGCTTTCCCGCCCCAGTTAGCTCGAGGACCCGCCTGACCCGCTTGCCGTGGTCGCCCTCCGGAACGAAGCGCAGGCAGGCCTTGGCACCGAGGCGATCGGAGCCCTTGAGCGCCTTGACCAACTTGCCATTCCAGGTGCCGTTCGAACTATCGGTGCGGTAGAAGACTTCGCCGTGGGTGTCGAGCACGACCTGCCCGTAGTCATCACCCGAGCCCCAGGTCGACTGCATGTCGCTGGCGGCGCCCACCGGAAAGGGCAGGGGATAGTCGTTGAGCAGGGCCTTGACATCGCCCGCCGAGTCACGCGTGACGGCCAGGATAACCAAGCCCTTTTCTGCGTGGTCGTGGTGGAACTTGAGCAGGCCGAGCCAGGCTGCCTTCTTGGGCTCCTCACACACAAAGAAGTGCACCAGCACTGTGCGGCCTTTGAGAGACGCCAAGGTCGGGCCGTCTCCGATCCAGTTGAACCAGTGGCCCGCCGAGATGGGGGGTGGACGAGTCCCTATGCCCGGAGGGGCGATGGCCGTACGGAATGAGGCGCAAACCGCGACAGTCAGTCCGACGAGGACAATGGAGATCAGGTGCCGTCTTCGCACGCCTCTAGGTTAGTACAGCGCGGCCCACGGCACCAGCCGGCACCCCCCAACCAGTTGTGTCGGATAATGTATGTTATGTATACCAAAGGCAGTCCTATAGGCCTGCAAGGGGGGTTTTTGCCGCACACCCGGGAAACGGCTCCCCAGCCCCCAATGCCGCCACAGGGCCGCAAACCACCACCTGCGGCCGGGCAGATTCACTTATCCGGTTGTGTCCGGGCCTCCCATGCGCTCGAATGTCCGACTCCCAAGGAGTCCTCATGCCCCGACCATCCAAGACCACAGGCCGTCTGCCTGCAGGCCTCTTCTATGAGGACTTCACCCTCGGCCGCAGCTTCGAGTCATTCGGCCGTACCCTGACCGACGCTGACCTGGTGCTTTTTGCTGGTCTCTCCGGGGACTTCAACCCGGTTCATCTGGACCAGGAAACCGCCCAGGCCACGCCTTTCCGCGGTCGCGTGGCCCACGGCATGCTCGTGCAGTCGATTGCCACCGGCCTGGCGGTTCAAATGGGCATTTTCCACGGCACCCTGGTGGCTCTGGCATCCATGGAGATCGCCTGGAAGACACCCGCGCGGGTTGGCGACACGATCCGGGTCATCATGGAAGTGGCCGATGTTGACTCCAATCCCAAGTCGAGGCGCGGAACAGTCGAATTCCAGGTGCAGGTGATAAAAGCCGACGACACGGTGCTTGTGGAATCCCGCTGGCAGACGGTGGTCTCCCGACGCCCCAAGTCGACGAACTGAACCTGAGCGGAATCAGCCGAGTTTCACCTCGGAACCCTCGGGGGCCTCAACTCCGAGAAAACGCAAACCCCCGCCTGCGGTCCACTCGAAGTCTGTGCGCACGCCGGGTCCAACCTGCATGCGGGGTGTGTCCTGCCAGGGCCGGCTCAGGCCCATGCAGAGAGCGATGCGCAGAACCCACATGTGAGCAACGATGGCGATGGTTGCTCCCGCATGTTCCTCAGCCAGGCTCAACAGACAGGGAGAGACCCGCATGGCCATGGCCTGCACGGTTTCACCCCCCGGTGGTGTCAACAAGCCGCCGCTGGCCTTCCATGCCTCGAATGCTCCCGGGCTGTTGCGGTTGACCTGCTGCGGGCTCCAACCAGCCCAGGAGCCGCGGTCGATCTCCAACAGGTCGGGCTCATCACGCCGGGGCAGATCCCGGCTCTGGCGCAGGTGTGCGGCACTGGTCTCGGCTCGCTGCAGGCCAGATGAAATCACCGCCCCCAGGGAAACATCCTCCAAACTGCTGGCCGCCCAGCGAGCCTGCTCCAGCCCCGTTTCGGAGAGCGGAACATCAAGACGCCCATAGATCATCCCCTGCCAGGCCTGAGCCACCTGCCCATGACGGAAGAGGTGAATGCGAGTGGCAGGATTCGGCATGGGCACACCATAGCGCCGGACCCCAACCAACTCCCCCACCCTCCGCAGATCCCCTGCCCGCCACGCACCCACTTCTCCTGCCCAACCCCCGGATTCTGCGCCAAAATCCACCTCCCTGGCCAAGAAGCCTCGCTCCCGCCTAGAACTTTGCCGCCCCCATCGCTACGGTTCTCAGCCTTCCTGTTCCCAGGTCACATCCATGCATGCGCTCAGACGCTTCCTTGAAACATCGGTCGGCCGCAAGACCGTCCTGGCCATCACTGGCTTGTCCTTGTTCGGATTTGTCATTGTCCACCTCCTGGGCAACTTCGCGCTCTTCAGCGGCACTGAGGCCTTCAACGAGTATGCCCAGAAGCTTGAGGACCTGGGACCGGTCTTGATGGTGGCCGAAGTGGGTCTGCTGACGCTCTTTGTGGTGCACATGGGGCTGGCCCTGAGCCTGCATCGTCAAAGCCGGGAAGCCCGACCGGATGACTACCGCATACGCGCCAACATGGGGCGCTCCACTGTCGCTTCGCGCTCCATGCTGATCACCGGTTTGGCCTTGGGCGTGTTCCTGGTGATCCACATCACAGACTTCCGCATCAAGAAGATCATGGGCGATCCGGCGGTGGCAGACCTGGGCCAGGCGGTGGTCGAACGTATCACCAGCCCGCTCGGATTGGTGATCTACATGGGGGGCATCATTGCCCTGG
The DNA here is from genome assembly GCA_012960475.1 of Planctomycetota bacterium. Lineage (GTDB taxonomy): Bacteria > Planctomycetota > UBA1135 > UBA1135. The sequence goes on along the minus strand of DUBE01000063.1, from coordinate 148,052 downwards.
GCCTGCACCTGCGCCACGCTCTGCAAAGCGCGTTCCAGACCCTCGGCTTGAGTCATCCGCGCTACGCTGACAATGTACGCTACGTCAGCGCTGCCAGCGCGGCTCTGATCACCCTGGGCTTCGCTGCGATCCCCCTCTACCTGCTGTTCACCGGCCAAGGAGCTTCATCATGAATGCCCCCCCCAAGCTCGATTCCAAGGTGCCCTCGGGGATTCTGGGCGACGCCTGGACGAACCACAAGTTCGCCCTACCTCTGATCAACCCCGCCAATCGCCGCAAGTTCAAGATTGTGGTGGTGGGCACAGGTCTCGCGGGCGCCTCCGCCGCCGCCACCCTGGCGGAGATGGGCTACAAAGTTCAGTCCTTCTGCATTCAGGATTCCCCCCGCCGAGCCCACTCGATCGCAGCCCAGGGAGGCATCAACGCCGCCAAGAACTACAAGGGTGACGGGGACAGCGTGTACAGACTGTTCTACGACACGGTCAAGGGCGGCGACTACCGCGCCCGAGAGCACAATGTGCACCGCCTGGCAGAGGTCAGCGTCAACATCATCGATCAGTGTGTGGCCCAGGGCGTGCCCTTTGCCCGGGAATACGGTGGTCTGCTCGACAACCGATCCTTTGGAGGCGCCCAAGTCTCGCGCACGTTCTACGCCCGGGGCCAGACCGGCCAACAGTTGCTCCTGGGGGCCTACAGCGCCCTCATGCGTCAGGTATCCGCGGGCCGGGTGGAGGTGAGAACGCGCTGCGAAATGGTGGACGTGGTCACCCTGGACGGAATCGCCAGAGGCATCATCACCCGAGACCTGGAGACCGGTGCCTTCGAACGTCACTCCGCAGACGCGGTGCTGCTGTGCACTGGTGGATACAGCAACGCCTTCTACCTTTCAACCAATGCCAAAACCTGCAATGTGACCGCCGCCTGGCGAGCCCACAAGCGCGGGGCGTTCTTTGCCAATCCCTGCTACACCCAGATACACCCGACCTGCATCCCTGTCAGCGGCGAGTACCAGTCCAAACTGACCTTGATGAGCGAGTCCTTGCGCAATGACGGTCGCGTCTGGGTGCCCAAGACCAAGGGCGACCAGCGCCAGCCCGCGCTGATTCCCGAGAGCGAAAGGGACTACTACCTGGAACGACGCTACCCGAGCTTCGGAAATCTCGTGCCTAGAGATGTGGCCAGTCGCAACGCCAAGTCAGTTTGCGACGAGGGCCGCGGCGTGGGCTCCACAGGCCTCAGCGTCTACCTGGACTTCGCCGACGCCATCGCCAGGGAGGGCCGCGCAACCATCGAGGCGCGCTACGACAACCTCTTCCAGATGTACGAACGCATCACTGGCGAGGATCCCTACTCCCAACCCATGCGAATATTCCCGGCGGTGCACTACACCATGGGCGGCCTTTGGGTTGACTACAACCTTGAGAGCACATTGCCCGGCCTGTTTGTGCTGGGCGAGGCCAACTTCTCAGATCACGGCTCCAATCGCCTGGGTGCGAGCGCTCTGATGCAAGGTCTGGCAGACGGTTACTACGTGGTTCCCGCCACGGTCACCGCCCACCTGGCCGGGCGCAAGCTCGAACGCATCGACACGAACCACGACGCGTTCGCTGAAGCCGAGGCCACATCCCGGGCACGCTTTGACAAGCTGCTCAATATCAATGGCTCGCGCACGGTGGATCAGATGCACCGGGCTCTGGGCCAATTGAACTGGGACCACTGCGGTATGGCACGCACCAAACAAGGGCTGGAGCAGGCCTTGAAGCAAGTGGTCCAGTTGCGCGAGGAGTTCTGGAGCAATGTGCGCGTATTGGGAGATGGACGCTCCCTCAACCAGGCCCTGGAGCATGCGGGTCGGGTTGCGGATTTCATGGAATTCTCCGAGCTGATGATGAAGGACGCGCTGACTCGAGAGGAATCCTGCGGAGGTCATTTCCGCGAGGAGCACCAAACCGCCGAGGGGGAAGCCAAGCGGGATGACGAGAACTTCTGCCATGTAGCTGCCTGGGAATACCGCGGGCGCGATCAGCAGCACCAACGGCACACCGAGGCGCTCTCCTTTGAGAACGTCCAGTTGACTACAAGGAGCTACAAGTAATGGGCGGGCACAACGACGAAACCTTGAGCTTGACTCTCAATATCTGGCGCCAGTCCGGCCCAGATACTGCGGGAGATTTTGAGACCCACAGCCTGGAGGCCAGTCCGGCCATGTCCTTCCTGGAGATGCTTGATGTGGTCAACGAGAATCTCCAGAGAGAAGGGCGCGAGCCCTTTGCCTTCGACCACGACTGTCGCGAGGGTATCTGCGGCATGTGCAGCCTGGTAATCAACGGCAAGCCCCACGGGCCCGAGTCAGAGACCACCACCTGCCAGCTCCACATGCGCAGCTTCAACGATGGGGATGTGATCTGGATCGAGCCCTTCCGAGCGAAGGCCTTCCCCGTCCTGCGGGATCTGATCATTGACCGCTCTCCCTTGGACCGCATCATCCAGGCAGGCGGCTACGTATCGGTCAATACGGGCGCCCCCCAGGACGCCAACGCCCTGCCAATTCCCAAGCAGAACGCAGATCTGGCCATGGATGCCGCCGCTTGTATCGGGTGTGGAGCATGCGTTGCTGCCTGCCCCAACGCCGCCGCCATGCTCTTCACTGCCGCCAAGGTCAGCCATTTGGCGCTCCTTCCCCAGGGCGCTCCCGAGCGCGTGTCCCGTGCGCTGGGCATGGTGGAGCAGATGGATGCCGAGGGCTTTGGCCACTGCACCAATCACTACGAGTGCATGGCTGCGTGTCCCAAGGGGATCTCGACCGACAACATCGCGCGCATGAATCGCGAGTACCTGCGAGCCAGCATCTTGTCCCGCTAAGAGGCGAACGCCCAGGTGCTCTCTTTGAGAGCGCCTCAGTGAGCGCCGCTGTGGAGCACAAGCTTCACGTGCTGACTGCCCCAACCGCCCACCAGGCGGATCAGCTTTCCCAGCCCAGGCGTACCACGCCAGGCATGCACCTCGCCCGCAACCTCAGGGGTCAGAAGGTCCATCCAACGGATGGCGTAGTCCAGGCGTTGAGTGCAGAGTGCCCGCGCACCACGGCTGGCTGCTCCCCGGGCAAGACGTCCTGCCAGGGGATCAAAATGGATCTGCCAGGAGCCCTCAAGCTGACAAGCATCGAGGCAAACCAACTCAAGGCGCGTGAACCCCTCCCGCCGCGAATAGGTCAGTTCGCCTCCGTGGCGACGAGCACACTCGATCGCTCCGCTCAACCCGTGGCCGCTGCCCCCGTTGCTGGCCCCCGGATCGGTCGCGCCCGCGGGCAGACCCCGACCGTTGTCCTGCACCCAAAATCCGCACAGACCACGCTCCTGGGTCAGCCCGACGCGCACCCTGCCCCTGGAACCCGCTGCTTCAGCGGCGTTGACGATCAGGTTGACCAGGGCATCCTCCAACAGAGCGCGATTGGCGAAGACCTGACCTCTAGCGGGCAGGTCGTTGATGACTTCCGGGGGCAGCGCCGCTGATCCTGCCCGGGTGGTCGACTTGGAACGCTCCAGGGCGGACGCAGCAACCTGGCAGAGATCGAGTCGGCTTGCCGCCGGACATGTTCCCAAGGGGGCGCCGGGACCTGGACCTTCCGAATCCAATACACGCCCACAGAGTTCCGCGGCCTCCATGAGATGATCCTCCAGTTGCCCGAAGCCCACGGCTCTCTCGTCCAAGCGCGTGCGGCAGGCTTCAAGCATGACCCCGGTCAGACGATTGCGCAGGTCATGGACCAGACTTGCCGAGCGGGCACCCAGGGCGAGCAGATGCTCGGATTGTTGACGCGACCCCGTGCGAGCCAGCAAGGCTCCGATCCCATCGGCCAGATCCTCCCAACCGGCTGCCTCAAGGGTTGCCTCGGAGCGGCTTCTGAGGATCAGGTGGCCCCGCTGGAGCAGCCCCCCCTCCCCCATCGCCGGCTGCACTCTCCAGGAGCCTGAGATCTTCGCGGGGGGCCTCCCCCGAAAGCCAGCGCTGGCCCAGGCGACCTCCCCCAAGAGGCCATTGGCCCAGCGCCCACAGCCGGGCGTACGCCAGGCGCGGCCGCCCTGGGGCAGATAAGCGAGGGCAAGCAGCTCCGGAGAGGCTTCCAGAAGGTCCCTGAGAAGGGCATCCGGCGCAGGCGGAACCTGCCCTGAACTCCAAGCCAACAGACGTCTGAAAAGGGGTTCCAACTCCGGATCGGTCCTTGTTGCACCTGCCATGGGCACAGTCTGCCGCCTGGTGCCCCCCCCAGGGGACCCCTCCAAAGGGAACACCTGTGTTCCCCCGGGGAAACACGGACAGGCGGGGCTGCTAGACCCCTATTCACAGATACCACCAGCGACCCCCAGAAACCCCTTCCCAATAACCCCACGCATTGCGCTGGAGCCCCCGCAGTCCTATCCTTGAACCCCCATACAGGCGCCTAGCGGCACGCCCCTTGCAGAGGAGAAACACAACCCCGGCAACTTCGCTGGGGCCACACCGCCCTGGACTGGTGCCCACTCAGCCCTGTTGCCAACCAGCAGGGGTCCCAACTGGAATATCCCAACTGGAATATCCCAACTGGGGCAAAGACCAAACACACCGCACTGAATCAGACAGAAGCTGTTCAAGCAGCACTGAAGAGATCACCTCAGCCCGAGACACCCATTCCCATTCGAATGACCATGAAAAAACTCATCCTTATCGGCGCCTTGATGGCAGCCAGCACCCTTGCCCTGAGCGACTTTTCCGTGGGCCACGGCGGCACCTACCGGGGCCCCGGTGACACGGTGCCCCCCGGCGCCGGTGGTGGCGGAGGTGGCGGCGGCGCTGCCCCCGGAGCACCGGCTCCTGGTGCTCCCACCACACCCGCACCTACCACCCCTGGCACCCCCGCTGCGGCACCTGGCACCCCCGCCGGCACCCCGGCTCCGGGCCAGGCCCAAGGCCCCATGACCCAAGGGGGCGGCGACGCCGGTCCCGACCTGACCCGATGGGACTTTTGGTGGGGCTTCAACAAGGACCCCTACCTCAACCTGAAGAGCCACATCCACGACGGCAACATCCAAACCGGTTCCGCTGAGTTTTTCCTGGGCCATGGTCAAAAGGAACAGGCCAAAGAAACCCTGCGCCCCACCAAAGAACAGATCGACAATGTGGTGGTTCCCGCACTGCTCGAGGCCCTGGCAAAGGAACGTCACAATGACATCGTCACCGGCGCCATGATCGCCTTGGCCAAAATCGGTGACGACCAGGACGAAAGCGGCGAGTCGCGTTTCCAAAAGGAAATCGTGAAGTTCCTCGATGACTCCAGTCAAGAGATCGCCGAGACCGCTGCGGTGGCCTTGGGCATCTTGGCGGATGAGGGCAGCATCGAAATCCTGGTGGAATTGATGAACGACGGCCCCATGGGCCGCAAGGCCGTGGGCTCCACCCAGGTATCTCTGCGCACCCGGGCCTTCGCCGCCTATGGCTTGGGCCTACTCGGTTACCGCTCCGGCGACAACGAACTGCGCAAGCAGATCGCCGAGCATCTGGCCGACGTCTTGACCTCTCCGAGCTTCGCCACCCGGGACATCAAGATCGCCGCCATGGTGGCCTTCGGCTTGACCCGTGTGGACGCGGTGGAAGCCGTCCCGGAACTCAGCGAAGACGAGATGAAGGGCAACCTGCCTCATGTGGTTTCCCGCCAGGCCCAACTCACCTTCCTGCTCGACTACTTCAACGAGCGCAACGTGCGCGCCAACAAGAGCACCCGTCACTATCTGGTGCGCGCCCACGCGCCCCGCTCCATGGCCATGCTGCTTGAGGACCTGACCGGTGAAGAAGCCAAGACCCAGCGCACGGCAGTGGCCGAGATGCTGATGGAAGCCGTTCGCGATCGTAGCGACTACACCCAACGCGAGCTGAAGATGAGTGCCGCCCTGGCCCTGGGCCAGATCGGCAACTGTGACGACGATGGGTCCAAGGCTATCGACAACAAGATCCGCGCTAGTCTGCGTGAGGTCGCCTCCAAGGGCCGTCAGCAGGCCCGCCGTTTCTCACTCATAGCCCTGTCCCAAATCGGTGCCCGCGCTGGCATCGGCGAGAAGCCTTGGGGCGGCCGCGAAGAAGTGGAATCAGCCCTTACCAAGACCCTCGGTCGCGGCAAGGTGCAACTCAAGCCCTGGGCCGGTCTGGCCATTGGCGTGCAGAGTTGGGACCTCTTGGAAGCAGGCCAGAGCCTGGATACCACCTCGATTCTTGCCCTGCAATCGGCCACCAAGGACTGCCGTCGTCCCGCGGACATCGGCGCCTATGTACTTGGCTTGGGTATGAGCAAGAACGTCGACGCGATCAATCTGATCATGGACAAGCTGGACTACTTCACCGGTGATGACGAGGCCCGCGGCTACTGCTGCGTGGCCCTCGGTCTGATCGGTGACCCCCGCCCGGTGGAACAGATCCAAGTTCTGATCGAAGAGGCCAAGTACCGCCCCGACCTGCTCAAGCAGGCTGCCATCTCCCTGGGTTTGCTGGGCGACAAAGCCATCGTGCCCAAGCTGGTGGACATGCTGGCGAACGCCAAGGGAATGGCCACTCAGGCTGCCATCGCCACGGCCCTAGGCCAGATCGGCGATCGCAACTCCATCGAGCCTTTGGTGGAGATGCTGCAAAGTCCCAAGATGACCGGCGGCGCCCGCGGCTTCGCGGCGGTAGCCCTGGGCATCGTGTGTGACAAAGAGATGCTGCCTTGGAACTCCAAGATCGGCCAGGACATCAACTACCGCGCAAACTCCACGACCCTGACCGGCGGCGGCACGGGCATCCTGGATATCCTTTGAGCGCATTGAACTACCGGGCCTGCCCGGTGAGGTCATGAGGAGCTGCCCGCTGAATTCAGCGGGCAGCTCCTTTTGTGTCGTCATGCCCGCAAGCCCCCGGCTCACGACCTCAACTGAAGCGTCGGGACCTGAGGAAGGCCGCAACCCCGACTCCTGTGGCCAACAGGCACACCAGGGCGACGGTGAACTGGGCGCGCAGCAGGGCGCTGGCCCGAGACTCCTGTGCGTGACGGGCTTCAACGGCCAGAGTCAGGTGATTGCGGGCCTTGTTGCTGTAGAACACACGGGTCTCATGAGGCAGGTCGGGGGCTTCGACGGCCAGACGAGCAAGGCTCTGACTCCAGCGAACGCCCTCTTCGAGTTGCAACAACTGCAGGGCCAGATCCGCCCCCGTGTTCAACAACTGCAAGTCATCGGGGTGCACAGCGAGGGCGGAACGCGCGGCGGCGAGAGCGCCGCTCAGATCCCCGCACCAGTAGCGTGCCTCCACCTGGGCCTGTTGGCGTACAAGCTCATCCCGGATTCCGTCAGCGGCGGTGATGGCCTGCACATATTGACCGGCAGCCAGCAGGGCGCGGTAACGGGCGACCTGGTCCTGAGGTTGTGGGTGGCTGAGCTCTCCCCCAAGACAGAGCAACACGGCTGCGGTGATCACGGCTGGCTCTCCTCTGCCAGACCTTGCTTGCCCCAAGCCCTTCTGCCTCGGGCGATGGAGGCCCGCTGCAACTGTTCCAAGGGGGCACGGTCATCAGTCAGCAGATCGTCTGCGTTAGCGGGCTCCACCCAGCGGAAAGTTCCCGGTGCGCCCAAGGATTGCAAGAGGGTCTGGATCGGGGCAGGTGCTTCAAATATCGCCGCTTCCGTGCCGAAGGGGATCTCCCCATCCCGTCGCACGAAAACCATGGCGTTCCGGCTGAAGGGCACTTCCAGGATCAAGGCTCGGCGATCCGCAGCGGCGGCCAGGGTGCCAGCCAGGGAAACGATCAGAGAATCCTGTACGCCGAAGCCCGCGGCATTGAGGGTCAACCAGCCTCCGGGGGCGAGCTTGGCAAGAGCCTCGGAAAAAAACTCCACAGTGGCCAAGTGGAATGGGATCTCCATGTTGTTGGCATAGGAATCCAAAATGATCTGCTCAAACGGGCCGGGCAATACAGCCAGGGCGGCCCGGGAATCCCATCCGGTCAGGACCTGGCTGGGAGGCTCAGCCGCCAGGTCCATGTGCTCCTGACCCAAGCGCACAACCGCAGGGTCGATCTCCACCCCGGTCCATATGAGATCCGTGTCCTCGGGCAGCACCCCGACCATCACCCGCACAGCCGTGCCAGCTCCAAGCCCCAGCACCAGCAGGTTCCAGGTAGGAGGTACTTCCTGCCATGCCAGAGGCAGTGTGAACAGATCATAGTAGTGCCCCCCTCCGAGCAAGCCTGGACTGGGGGCCCAGACACTCTGAAAGGAATCCAATGCCTCGTTGACCACCAGCCGGCGGGATTGGTTGTCTGCCCCCCCCGATTCGATTACGCGGATCGACTGATAGGCCGACTCGGCCGCCCCCAGGAGCCGCTCTCCCGGTGAAATTGCAGGGCCATGAACATCAAGTTGCCCGAACCCAAGCAAAGGCAACCAAAGCAGGAGCAGCGATCGGGAGTCTCTCGCGCACCAAAGCAAGAGAGTCGCACCCACCATCAAGAAAACCGCCGCCAGCAAGAACGTGCCGCGCACACCAAGCATGGGCAAGAGCAGGTGGCTTGTGCCAAAGACACCCAGCAAACTGCCCAGGGTGGCGGCTGCCAACACGCGGCCGCCGGCCTGCCCCGCGTGCAGGTGCTCCAAACGCGCAAGAACTTCTGTGGCAAGAGGTGAGACCGCACCAAGCAGCACGGCCGCTGGCAGGAACAACAACAGGGAAGCCGCCAGACTACCCCAGGTGAAGAGCACCAGGGCCTGATCCAGCGCGGTCGCTGCGGGCATGAACAGGCGACAGATGCTCTGAGCCCCAAGGGGCAGGAGAGCCACCCAAACCGCGGCTACGGCAATGGCCACCCCCATGGAGCGGGCCGGTCGCGAACCACAAGCCAGACGTCCGCCCAACACATAGCCCATGGTCAGGGCGAGCAGCACAACGCCGATCACGTTGCTCCAGACCACATGGCTGGCGCCGAACCAAGGGGCCACAAGGCGCACCGCCGCAAGTTCCACCACCATGGTGCCCGCTCCCGCCAGGGCACAGCAGACCAGGACGAGGGGGGCCGAAACGCCCCCGGGGACAGCGGGTTCGTCCACCGTCACTTGTTCGCCCGCGGGGGAACCGAGTAGGTCTTCATGGCCACAAAAATGCGGCCCGGATCGTTGGTGCCCCGATAGATCAGCTTGAGGCAAGTGCGATAGCTACGGGGCAAGAGGTCGGTGTGCTCGACCCCGTTGATGACCACCTTGACTGGCTTGGAGAGATCCACCAGAAGATCATTGAACAGCAGGGTAACCGAAGGCACCAGAGTTGCCTCAATGTGGATCGTGTTGTTATCCCGATCCACCCGAGCTTTGACCAGCCCACCATCCTCATCTCCGGCAGGAACCTCAAGCCAGTAGGCGCGGGTGGGAAACGGTCGGCCTGGGACCAGTGTGACTTCACTGGGCACCCCGTTTCGGTGGGTGTCGTTCAGCCAGTCGAGAATTTCCTTCTCGCGGCCCGAAGGGTCAACGGTGCAGTTTTCCCAGCCCTCCGCCTTGACCGCCTCTGCCCAGGCAGTGACTCCGGAACCTCCACCACTGAACCAGGTGGGCAGATTGGAAAAGTTCTCGGGGGTCGCATGTTGGGCGTCACCCGCCCGACCTATCACGCCGGCAAACAATTCAGGAAACTTGCCGGCGATGGAGAGAGCCGCGTCCACCCCCGCGCCGCGCCCAGCCAGGAAAACCTGGTTGTAGTCGATGGCCCAATCCTCGTAGATCGCGCGGAAGAGGATCAGCATGGTCCCAACGCCAGGCATCTCGCCCCACTTGTCCACGTCCTTGGGCATTTCAGGGCAGACCAGGATCACTTCATTGTGCAGGTCTCCGTCGGCCCAGTTCTCCAGGAGGGTCTCCTTGTGGTTCTCATCCACGTCTGGGATGCAGAGCACCAGAGGCCAGCTTTTCCTCTTGCCCTTGTCATAGGCAGCGGGCGCCAGGATTGCGTACTTGAGGGGACCTTCGCCACCCGGAACGGTCACGTCATACTCGCCATCCTGGATGCTGCCAAACTTGACCCGCTTCTTGCCGTATTCCCGCGACATCCAGAGAGCACGCCCCAGGTCAAGAGGGCTGGCGAGAACATCCTGCACCGGCGCCTTGCGCAGTTTGCGCTCCAGCTTCCCCAAGGCCTTCTCCACCTCGTTCTCCGCATTGAGCACACCCTCTCTGGCCACCGAGGCCTCGATGTAGTCGTTGAAGGTCTTGGCCAACCTCTTCAGGTCATTGTCCTTGAGATAGGGGCCGTCCAGGGCTGGAGCGATGGCAGGGCTGACCGCTGAGAGACACAGTAGAGGGGCGGCAAGAAGGGCTAATCGCAGCATGGTTATGGGGGGCTCAAGAAGAGGAGCCTCTAGGATCGTCGGACGGGGGGTGAATGGCAAGCACCAGGACTGAAAGGGGCCAGGAAGGTCGGTTTTCCCTTGCTGGGAACGCCCTGAGGCTATCCCCCACCTCTAGTTCATCTGGGGAGCAGGGACACACCATAACCACGCAGGGCCCAAGGTGGATGGGGCTCCCCAGACCTTCGGTCACTGTCCAGCAGCACGCCAAAGTGGGCGCTGGAGACCTGCCACTGCCGGTCCAACAGGGCATCCAGGCCCAGGATCTGATGTGCATCGGCCGCCCCTGAGGACAGCAGCCTACCCAGATCAGCCAGCGCCAGATCACGGTGGCCAGCCCCTGCGTGGATGATGGCCCGGCGACCCATCAAGGACTGCCAGACAGGACCCCGAGCGGCAGAGACTGGAGCCAACATCTGATCGATGGTCTCAAGGGCCTGATCCAGGTGACCCAGGCGGCGCTGAATCCCCTCCAGGCAGAAGGCGGACCAGGGCGCCTGGGCACGAAGGTGAAGGGCCTGGGCCACCAACAGGGCGTCGGCATTCCACTCTCCCTCAAGGGCGAGGAAAACCTCAAAGCCCGACTGTAATCTGTGCTGGCCCTGCTCGGGGGTCAGGCCCTCGTCCTGCAGCCCATGGACCATGAGTTGCACACGATCCTGGGGCCGAAAGCGGGCTGCAATCCATGCCTCCCCAGGGGTGCCCAGATAGGTGGGGCTCGGCAGTGACAAGGACCGCGCTTCCAAGCCCAGAGCATTGCGCGCCAGCTGGCGGAGGTAGACCTCCTGGGGATCCCCCTCTGCCGCGCGCACATTCAAACGGCGCTCCCAAACACTGACCAGCCTGGCCCGTTCCAGGGGACTGAGTTCTTCTGCCAATGCGTGCCAGAGCACATCCCACGATTCATCTTGCGGCTGGCGCAAATCCATAGGAACCAGACCCACACAGAGCAGGAGCCCAGAGCCCAGGTAGGTCAGGATCAGGCCCACCGCACGCGGCCCTGCCCGGACTCATCCGCCGCAGCTTCGGTGCAACCGATTTCCAGGACAGTTTCGCCGACGGATTCCAAATGCTCTCTCACGCTTGCGACCTCGTCTGTGTCCACCAGCAAGACCATGCCGATACCCATGTTGAAGACCCGGTGTGCCTCGTTCACCTCCAATCCTCCTTCTTCCACCAGCGTGCGGAAGAGCGCAGGCCGCTCCCAGGAATTCAGATCGATGCGCGCATCGCAGGAACCCAGAATGCGGGGCAAGTTGTCCACCAGCCCCCCGCCGGTGATGTGAGCCATGGCGGCAATACGCCGTTCCTCCAGCAGGGGCCAGAGGATGGGGTAATAACAACGATGAGGAGCCAAGAGAGCCTCGCCCACGCTCGGGCCGCCAAGACTGCCGGGACGGTCATTCACATCCAAGCCCATGCGCTCAAAAAAGATCTTGCGGGCCAGGGAATAACCGTTGGTGTGCAAACCGCTGGAGGTCAGACCCAACAGGGTCTGGCCCGGCTTTACGCGTGAACCGTCCAGGATCTTGTCGCGCTCTACTGCGCCCACCACAAAGCCCACCAAGTCAAAGTCGCCCTTGGCGTAGAGGCCCGGCATCTCGGCGGTCTCGCCTCCGAGCAAAGCAACGCCGGATTCACGGCATGCAATAGCGCAACCGCGGATCAATTCGCTGACCACCGTAGGATCAAGCTCGCCGGTGCCCACATAGTCCATGAAGAACAGAGGCCGCGCCCCTTGCACCAGGATGTCGTCCACGCAGTGATTGACCAGGTCCTGGCCCACCGTGTCATAAACGCCGACCTTCTTGGCCACATCAAGCTTGGTGCCAACCCCGTCGGCGCTGGCCACCAGAACCATGCCCTCGCAGCCCGCCTTGGCCAAATCAAACAGGCCCCCGAAAAGCCCCACATCAGAAACAACTCCCGCGGTGAAGGTCGAACGAATGGCATCCTTGGCCTGACTCAAGGCCTCGTCCTGGGCGTCAATGTTGACTCCCGCGTCCTTGTAAGAGAGTGAAGGGTTCTGGCTCACGTTGTTGTGGGGCTGGACCGCCCGGGCTGGTCAGACGAAATGGTTGTAGGATTGCCGTTCAAAATGTGGCCACAGGGAGCACACCCCGGAAAACAGGATAACGATTGCAGAGCAGAAGTCGCCAGGGAAGCCAGATGTCCTACACTTTGTTTCCCCGGGAGGGCTCTCCCGGCCCCCTCCCCGTGAAACCCATCCTCGTCCTCGGAAGCACCGGCTCCATTGGCACACAGACCCTCGATCTGGTAGCACAGCCTGATTCGGGTCTTGTGGTGGCCGGCCTGGCGGCGAACACCTCCTGGGAGCTGCTGCTGGAGCAGATTGAACGCACCAGCACGCCCCTGGTGTCCCTCTCAGATCCCGCCGCCGCCGAAGCCCTGCGCCCGCACCTGCCTCCCCAAACGACCCTCTTCAGCGGCCCCGAGGCCCTCTTGGAGTTGATCGCCGCGGCTGACTTCGAGGTGGCAGTCCATGGGGTCATGGGACGCGCTGGCCTGGAAGCCTCCTTTGCACTTGCGCGAGCTGGCAAGACCTTGGCCCTGGCCAACAAGGAATCCCTGGTGATCGCCGGCGATTTGCTGATCGACGCGGTGGCCCAAGGCGGGGGACGCTTGATTCCGGTTGATTCTGAGCACTCCGCCATCGAGCAATGCCTGCGGGGGGAGGACCTGGCTTGCGTCCGCCGTGTCCTGCTCACCGCCAGTGGCGGGCCGCTGCGAGAAGCAAGCCTGAACGAGATCGAGAATGCCCCCCGGGACAAGGCCCTGGCCCATCCCACCTGGGACATGGGGCCGCGTATCAGTATCGGCTCCGCAACCCTGATCAACAAGGCCTTTGAAATCATCGAACTGCATCATCTGTTTGGTTTGGAGAGCGACCGCATCGAAGTGATCATCCACCCCCAGTCCCTGGTGCACTCCATGGTGGAGTTCATCGACGGCTCGGTGATCGCCCAAATGAATCCGCCGAACATGCGCGGGACAATTCATTACGCGCTGCACCACCCTGATCGCCAACCAGCCAACCTTCCAGGCTTTGACCTGTCGAAGTTCAGAGAATTGACCTTTGAAGCACCAGATCTAGAGCGCTTCCCAGCTCTCGAACTGGGATTTCGCTGTGTGGCGGAGGGTGGCACTTCAGGTTGCTGTCTCAACGCAGCCGATGAGGTGGCGGTGGAAGCCTATCTGACCGGAAAGGTGCCCTTCGCGGAAATCACACGCATCAGCCAAGAGGTCCTGGACGCACGCCCAACCAAATCGGCAGGCCCCTTGAGCATGTCGGCGATCCTGGCTGCCGACCGCTGGGCTCGTTCCCTGGCCCAGGAATTGATCACCGCCAAGACCGCCAACGCCACCTGATGGACCTGATTTCGATTCTGCGAGTAGCCGAAGTGATCTTCGGCATCGGCCTTGTGATCTTTGTGCACGAGGCGGGACACTTCATCGCCGCGCGCATGTGCGGAGTAAGGGTCGAGGTATTCAGCCTTGGCTTTGGACCCGCGATACTTGCCCGTCAGAGGGGAAATACGATCTACCAATTGGCGCTGATTCCCTTCGGTGGATATGTTCGCATGGCTGGGGAAGGTGCTGCTGCTGGGGGCACCTCAAGACCTGACGACCTAGGCTCCAAGACCGTGGGCCAGCGCTTCTTCGTGTACTCAGGCGGCGTCCTGATGAATGTGATCTTCGCCCTGGTCGCCTTCCCCATTGCCTATCGGGTGGGCGTGCCCATAACCCCGGCAATTATCTCCGCTCCTACCCCTGGAGGTGCCGCCTGGCAGGCGGGCCTGCCATCTGGGGCAGAGTTGCTTGAGATCAATGGCCATCACCTGCGCGACTTTGAAGATCTGATTGGCGAGGTTGCGCTGGGTGGCTCGGATCCCGCCAGGGTGACCTACCGCGATCCCCGGGATGGCCTGCTGCACGAGAGAACCATGACACCAATCATGGATTCGGACCTGGGCTTCTATCGCCTCGGCCTGGGAGTCGGCGTCGATCCGGCGCACACCCTGCGCGTGGAGCCGGAAGGTCCCGCAGCCCTCGCAGGACTGCAAGAGGGATCGATCCTTTTGGAAGTCGATGGCCAGCCTGCAGAACAACCTCTGGCCGTGCAAATTGCGTGGGCCATAGACAGCGGCATGCCCATGGTCTTGACCGTGGACCAGGGCCAGGGTCCCGAGAAGATCACTATCCCTGCGATCTTTGAGGATCTGCCCGAACGCCTCCTGTTTGGCCTGGGCCCTCCCCGACGGCTGATCTCCCAGGTTCGCCCGGAAGGGCCGGGACAGAGCATTGGGCTTCGGGCCGGTGACCTGTTGCGGCGCATAGGGGATGAGCATCTTGTGGCGGGGCATGATCTTCTGAGCGCCCTGCTTACAGCCCCAGCGGCCTCGGAACTGATCGTCGAGCGCTCCGGGGAAGCCCTCAGCCTTGAGTTGCCGGACAGCCACACCCAACGATCCTTCCTCTTCCGTGACCTCTGCTTTGAAGCGGAAACAAGTGGCGGCCAGGTCTGGGTGGATCCTGAAGGAGCAGCAGGCCTGGGCGGCATGCCCAGTGGGAGCGAGATCGTTGCCATTGCAGGCGCCCCGATCAGCGATTGGGAGTCAATCCAGATCGCCTGCGCTAGGGCCTCCGAGCGAAACCAAGAAGCCACCATCCAATTCAGGACTCCAACGTCTGGCGCCGATGCCGAACCCGCCTCCATCACAATTGCCCCCATCGCCGCCCGCATGCGCGTATTGGGCTTTGACATGGCCCGCCCCACAGCGATCTTTCAGACGACGAGCCTGTGGACCAGCGTGCGCGAAGGGGCACGCTCCTCTTGGCGCTTCCTGTTTCAGACCTTCAAGACACTCAAGCGCATGATCAGCCAGGATGTGAGCCCCAAGAATCTGGGGGGCATCATCACCATCAGCCGGGTCTCATTCCATGTGTCCACCATGGGTTGGGCCAAGCTTCTGACTTTTCTGTGCATCCTCAGTGTCAACCTGGCCTTTCTCAACGTGCTGCCGATTCCGGTGCTCGACGGGGGCCACCTGTTTTTTCTGCTGATCGAAAAACTAAAGGGTTCGCCGGTTAGCGCTCGCACTCTGGGATATTCTCAGGTGGTGGGACTGGTCTTGATCGTCACCTTGATGGTCTATGTGACTTACAACGACCTGCTGCGTTTGATCGGCAACTAGCCCGGAGCAAGTCCATTGCAACGCACGGACTTCTGGCGACTGACACGCATCTCCCTGGCCCCGACCGCCATCGGGGATCCGATTGCGGGCATGCTGCTGGCGAGCCACGGAGACCTGCCCGAGGCGAAGCTGCTGCTTTTGATTCCGCTTTCCCTCTGTCTGTTTCACGGCGGGCTGGTGCTCAACGACTGGAGCGACCGGGGCGTCGACCAGGACACACGCCCGGACCGCCCGATCCCCTCTGGGCGAGTGAGTCCTTCCTCGGCCTTGAGCCTGGCCCTGGGGTTGCTGCTGGGGGGAGTCCTGCTGGGATCTGCCCTGGATCCCAGGACGGGGCTCGCAACCCTTGGATTGACCCTATTGATCGTGGCCTATGACCTTGGCCCGCGGGGCAAATGGCTAGGCCCCTTGACCATGGGTGCCTGCCGGGCAGGGAACGTGGCCTTGGCCTATGCCTGCAGTCTGTGGGTCATGGGCGAACCCACGAACCTGTTCCTGGAACAAACCCTGCCCGGGCGCTTTCTTGTGCCTCTGGCCTACGGATGCTATGTGGTTCTGATCAGCGGTCTGGCCCGGGCCGAGGATGGAGATGCAGCCCTTGAACCAACGGTTCTACGAGGCAGGTTACTGTGCGCCATGACTTTGCTGCCCCTGCCCGCCTTGGTGGCCGGGGTCGCCCTGCACAGTCCCGTCGGTGGAACCCTGGGCGCTCTGCTGGCATTATCGGGAGCTCCCGGTCTTTGGCAGGCCGCACGCGACCCTGCACCTTGGACCCGGGAGCGTGTGACTCATTGCGTCGGCCTGTTGCTGCGCCGCCTGCTCTTGATCAGCGCGTCAATTGCCCTGTCCACCTCGGCTCTGGGCTCGGTCGGTCTTTGGGCTGCGCTTGTGATTCTGGCGGGCTATCCCCTGGCAAACGCCTTGCGCACCGTAGCGCCGCCCAGCTGAATCGGCGGACGGGTTGAAACCCACCCATGGGCTAGAGCACGCGTTGCACAAAAGCTCGAGCCTCGGCCACGGTTCCCACCACTCCGCGCAACTGGGCTGCCTCCAACTCCTTCAACAAGGTTCCAATGCGCGGGCCCCGCTCGACCCCCAGTTGCTTCAGGTCGTCTCCAGAGAGCAGCGGCTCGACCTCCATGGTTGCGTCAGCCGCCCAGCTGGCAAGCCTATCCAACCCACAAGGGTCCTCGCCTTTGGCCCGGCAGCTCGCCTGGGCCAGAGCCAGACCGCCCGCGCCTTTCGCACCCCTCAGGGCCCGGGCCAGATCCGCCTGGTCCTCACTCCCAGCGCGGGCCAGTTCTTCTATACGCAGCCGGGTCTGCCAGATGCCAAGCAGGCGTCGACGCAACTCCCGCGAGAGAGGAAGAGAGTCGAGCAGTGGAACCGGGTCCGCACTCCCCGGGTCGAGGAAGGCCGCCAGCACCAGGGAAACGTCCTCCCCGGCCCCTCGCGCCAGTTCTTTCAGAGTGCCCAGGCGCAACGGGTCATCCCCCCCGATCAGGGCAGGCAGGGCATATTGCCAGAGGTCGCACTCCAACAGGACAGCCAAGGCCCGCGCGGGATCAGGTCCCCCTGCGATCTTGGTGAGTTCATCGAGCACTCGCTCGGAGCTGACCCTTTGGAGACCCGTCGCCGCTGCCCGGGCAGCTTCATGCAAACCCTCAACAGGTGTCAGATCCAGACCTGCTTCAAAGCGCGCCATGCGCAGCAGCCGCAGGGAATCCTCTCGAAAACGGTGCCCGGCATCGCCCACCGTGCGCAGAATTTTTGCCTCCAGATCCCTCAACCCATTGGCGGGATCGAGCCGTGTCCCGTCCAAGGGATCGAGATAAAGAGCATTGCAGGTGAAATCGCGCCGGGTTGCGTCAGTCTCGGCCGAAGAAACTAGACGGACTTCTTTGGGGTGTCTGCCGTCTGAGTAGTCTCCCTCGGAACGGAAAGTGGCCACCTCGAATTCAAAGTCCCCCATGAGCACGCGCATCACGCCAAAGGCCTTGCCCACCGCCACCGTGCGCCGGAAGAGCTGCTGCACCTCATCAGGCGTTGCGGCACTGACCAGATCCAGATCCTTCGCAGGTTGGCCCAGGGCCAGATCACGCACGCAGCCGCCCACAAACCAGGCCCGATGGCCCGCCTTCCCCAGCACTCGCGCTACGTCGCGCGCCGCCGCCAGGGCTTGGGGGTTCAGCCCTTGGCTCCATGATTCTTGCCGCATCCTGGAAGCCTAGCCCCCAGCTCTCTACTGTTCACCATTCGTGTTGCCTCTTTGGGTGCACGGCGCTCACCAAGATGATCTCCCAAGCAACGATCCCCTTCGAGGCCCCGGCCTCGAGTGCCTCGCCTCGCTCGACTCTGGCCCAGAGCCCGCCCGCGGCCCTCCTGCTGGCAGCAGTGGGCCTGGTGGTGATCCTGGTTTCCATGCCGCGCCTGGCCCAATGGGCCGCCGCGGGCAATCAGGCGGATGCGGCCCAGGCAGCCCAGGTTCTGGGACCTCTGCTGAGCGCCGCTCCCGCCGCCCACACACTTGGGACCCTGATGCGCTCAACTGCTCCCTTGCGCCATCGTTTCAGCGACGCACGACCCCTGGGTGCGGGATATCTGGTGGAGCACCATGGATATCTGTTGGCTCGAGCGGAAGGCGGGGTCCTCTTCGCTTGGCCCCTGCAGAGCGGGCGCACAGGAGAGTCGGCCTACGCTTGGACCCCGGACTCTGGCCTGCTGGTACACCCCAACAAGGACCACCGCTGGACCGGCAAGGGACAGATGCCACGGCCCCTCGATCTCGAGTTGCCAACTTGGCGAACGGCACCCTGATCGCCGCTAGTCCTTGCCCTGGGGACCAGTCGCTTGGGAGGCATCAAGATCCGAAGCCACGCTGTTGGCCAGATGCGCTTCGCCATTGCGCGCGAGATACCCAGCGATTGCTTCCAGGGGACGCTCGGGATGAATGCGCAGCCATTGGCCACCGCCCAACCGAGTGGGGTAACGGCCTAGGGTCTCTGAACCCATTGTCTCAAGATCTTGCAACACCGCTGCTGCAGAAACATCGGGACCCAGATGCAGCACCGCCAACCGTCCGGTTGCGTCAAATAGCACAACAATGGGAAGTTCAAGGGACTCGTAGGGCCCAATGGAAAGACCTACCAGCACATCCAGAAGGCCTCGAGTGCGTGTGTCCGCGCGACCGCCGATCTCCGCCAACCCTGCCTTCTTGATGTCCGCCTGAATCCAGTCCAGAGCTTGTGGTTCGTCGAGAGAAAGCGGATGCAAGTGAATGTTCCCCGCGGCGAGGCGCTTCCCCTGCGCTCCCAATTCACGCAGCAATTGACGCGATGGATCGTCCCAGCCAGCCCAGGCCACCACCGCCATGGGCCCCGCCGTGGATCCGGTGGCGATGGAGGTGCCATCAAAGCGGGGTAGTTCCCAACCGCTCCACGGGATGGTGACCAGCAAAGGCACCCGTGACCGCACTGGGCGCAGACCCTCTGGAATCACTTTGCTCCTGGTCACTGCCTTGGCAGCCTTCGGGTTGGACTCCAAGACCCGTCCATCCTGGTGCAGGCGCAGCAGTTGCCCCATGGGCAAGGCCCCGTACTCCTTGACTTGACCGTCCGGCCAGCGGACCTGGACCCCCTGAATCTCCCCGGCCTTGCCCAGGCCAAAGTGCAGACGCTTGCTGGCAGAGGCCAAGTAGCCCTCCCCCGCGTGCACCGTGCGGGTATTGGCGTGCCCTGATGCTCGCACGCTGACCTGGGCCCCGACCCCCTCTGTATTGGGAGCCTGCCCCACCAGTTCGATGCTGACAAAGTTCCCCGCTGAGGGGTGTGTGTTGCGCAACACGCGCACCAGCGGCGCAGTTCGGTTCTTGGTCACCAGATCAAGCCGACCATCTCCGTCCAGATCCACTGCCAGTGCCGAACGGCCGTCTTCCACATGATCGAGCCCCAGGGCCACGCTCACATCCACGAAACGGCCCCGGGCATTCCAGTAGGCATAGTTGGGTTCGTTGCCCGCCAAAGACCAGGCCTCCACTTGACCAAGGTGAGTCAAGAACTGCCAGTGCCGTTGGTACTCCGAAGTGAGCGGCGGCTTAGCCGGAGAGGACTCCACCACCACGCGCCAAAAATAGCTGGCGGCTTCCTTGTCGCTCCTCATGGTGGTGAACCCATTGGGCACAAAGGCATCGCTCCAACCATCGTTGTCGAAGTCCATCAGAATCGAACCCCAGGACCAGCCCCCAGGTGAAAGGCCCATGGCCGATGAGGCGTCACGGAACTTCCCTTGGCCCTCTCCTAGCAGCAGGGTGTTGCCCGCCGCATGATGACTGTACATGCGCCGCACCTCTTCAGGATGCCGCTGCATGAATCGTACTTCGCGCGTAACTCGGGAGCCTGCCGCGGACCACATATTGGAAATGTACAGATCGCTGAACCCGTCACGGTTCACATCAGCAACAGATACCCCCATACCTGCGGCCATGTCGAGACCTCCAGCCTGGTCCGCAACATCCCGGAAAGTCCCGCCCTCGTTGCGGTAAAGGTTGTTGCGACCAAAGTCATTGGTCACATACAGGTCCAGGTCTCCATCCCCGTCCAGGTCATGCCAGAGGGCCGCCAAACTGTAGCGGTCATTGCCCTCGGAAAACCCCGCCTGGGCGGTCTGATCCTGAAAGCCGCGCTGGCCATCGTTGCGCCAGAAGTGGTTCTCAGCTCCGTTGTGAGCATCGTGGTAGGGCAGAGGCGGACTGGCTTGATGATCTCCACGGTGATAACGCGTGTCGTAGAGATCCAGGTCCCCATCCCCATCCGCATCCCCAGCAACTATGGAATAGACCTGGGCACCGCCCTCGCATTCGAGAGCCGTGTACACGGGAAAACGTCCCTGACCGTCATTCCAGAGCACAACCACTTCATCGAAAACTGCCAGGGCCAGATCCCGTGCCCCATCCCCGTCCAGATCACAGATCAAGACTCCTGCAGTGTCTTCCAGAAGATCAGCTCCGTGCCCCGGGGGAGCATCTCGAAAACCACCGCCAGCCTTGGCCAGCAAGTAGTGATTGGGAACCCCCGAGTGGCGGGCCACATAGAGGTCTTCGAGTCCATCCCCATCGAGGTCCCCCACACCGATGCCATGCATGCCAAGAGCAACCGCCGAAGCAGCCACCTGCACATCCATGCGACGGGTGTGCTCCACCGCGCCAAACAGGTTTGCAGGTCCCCCCAGTGAACTGCCCGCCAGGCTTGCGCGAGTGATCTCCTGATAAATCGGCGCCTTGAGGAGAGCCTCTTCCAAGCGGCAGGACTCGATACCCAGAAGCAGGAACCGCTTGGCAACACGCCATTGGATGACCACGGTTGCCTGACGCTGGAGCATCTCGCCTGCGGCTGTCTCACCACCGATTCTCACGCCCAGAGTTGTGCGCCAAATCGCCGCGCCTAGATCCTCGGTTGCCGTGCAATGCACCGTCAGGCGCGCCGGGGTTCCCTGCCAGGGCTGAATCAGGTCACGGAAGAGTCCCACGACTTCTTGTGCGCCAAATGAACCGCTGCCGATTCCTTCGCGCACAGAAAGATCACCCAGGGGACCGATCGCTGCCCATTCCGTGGGTACCAGGGCGCAGGCCCCGGTGAACTTGGCCCCCACGAGACCCTTGAGATTATCTGCTCGGTCCGCCAACAGTACCCGCAACAGATAATTCAGCGCCTGTTCACTGCGCTCGGCCACCGACTCGGCTTGCCATGCATCCCCGCGCGGCCCAGGATCAAGACGCCCGCGCAGATCATCCCAACCAGCCTTCGAGCTAGCCAGGCTGTCGGGAAACAGTCTGGCGGGCGCTACCGGACGCTGCGAGCTGGCGGTGTCGCCTGCGGCGGAGGTATCTGGCTGGGGATTGGTAGGACTGTCGCTGCAGCCCATCCAACTGGCCAGCAGAAGGGGAAGGATAAGTCGCTGATCCATGGAATTGCCGGTGGCAAACCGGCCTATTGTTCACGCATGAAACGCGTGTCACCATACCACTGCCACAGCAGGCATTGTAGGGCTGGCCGCACTACAACATGGGTGGATTCCTTGTAAGCCCACTCGATTCGCGGGGCCATGCGACTGGCTGGACCCATGACCGCCAACCGATCGGCTAGATAAAGCACCTCGAAAGGCCGGGCCACAGGATCGGTTCCTGCGGGCTGGTTGAGCAGAGCCTCAAGCAACACCTCGCGGCTTTCATCGGAGCGGTCCTGCCAGATCCACTCGATCAAGTCGAGTCGCCTGAAGGGGTCAGATT
This sequence comes from Planctomycetota bacterium, assembly GCA_012960475.1. GTDB lineage: Bacteria > Planctomycetota > UBA1135 > UBA1135. Next base: position 126,160 of record DUBE01000063.1, on the reverse strand, counting down.
CCTGGCCGAGCCTGGTTCGCAGATAAGCCTGGCCGATGGGGCCCGTATTCCAGATCTGGCCGCACAAGTACCGGAAGGGCCCGAGCCCCTTGACTCTGCCTGCCAAAGCCGACTCTGATCCCCAAAGTACATCCACTGCTGCCTGGGACGGAATCATGGCCACAGCCTGCAGCAATGACAGATGGCGCGCTCGCTGGGGATGAGCAGCCAACTCATCGGTGAGCAGAACCAGGGCCTCGTCCAGCGCCTCAGGATTAGCTGTCCAGGCTCTGCGCAGGCGCTTGATTCCCTGACCCCTTTCGCCATCCGTGCCTCGCAAGAGCTGCAAAGTCCGCTGGCGCGCTTCGGGATCTCCAAGCATGAGGAGTTCCTCCAGACAGAGGTCGCGCACCTCGATGACCTGGTCGGCCAACCCCAGGCGCAGGAGGCGTTTGCGCTCCGACAGATTTTCGATGGTGCGTAGCACGCCCACCGCGGACAGGCGCACTTCCATGCGCTGGTCGTGCAAGAGGGCCTCCTCCGCTGGTGCAAAGATCCCGACCTTGCCCAGAGCGTCGAGCGCCAGGGCGGCACGCGAAGCGTGCTCCCCCTGCGCGCTTGCCAGCAGCTCCTCCAACAGGACTGCATTCCCAAAGGCTGCGGCAGAGGCGATCAAGTAGATGCGCGAGGCTGAGTCCACATCATGAAAATCTCCGGCTCGGGCAAAGGCCTTGGCCCTTTCCGGATCGATGACAGTGGTTGCGTATACGGACAGATATCCATACAGGTCCGCGTGCCGGCCCATCTCCAACCACCGTAGAAAGTCCCCAAGAAAACGATCGGGGTCCATGGCACGCAAGGCCTTGCAATAGGTCACCTTGGTGGAGGTGTTCTTGCTGGCGTCGACCCAGCGCAAGACGTACTCATAGTCCTCGGCCAGACCATGACGGGTCATGCCGTCAGCTGCGGCCATGCGCAGAGGTTCCGCCGCGTGGTCAAGTCCACTACGCAAGATCGGAAGGCCCGCTGGATCTTCCATCAGGGCACAAACCTCGACCACGTTCTTGAGTACCCCCTGCAGATAGGGGTTGGATGAGCATTGATCGAACAGACGGCGCAGTTCAGGCACGGCGGGGGCACCGATGGCCGCAAGCTCCCTGGTGGCGGCCTGCAAAGGCTCCCTGCGCCCCATTTCCAGCTTGGAAACCAGGACAGGGATCATGTTGGAAGTGTCGCCCTGGAAGGGCAGGCCGATGTAACAGTCATCGGTAAGGCGCCGAATACGCAGGTCCGCCTCCAGCTGATCCGTCAACGGCAGTGGAACTTCGGCCGGGTCACGCCATCCCCGCCAGAGCACCAGGCCCAAGATGGCGAACAAAAGAACTGCGGGCCAACGTGTGCCCGAGCTTTGCTTGATGAGATCATTCATTGTGTGTCAGTCCGGCCATCCAAGACCCCCTGGGCTGCCAGCAGTCGCGTCCTGGCCTTGACATACTCCACCCGTGCCTGGCGCTCATTGCGCCTGGCCTGGACAAAGTCCCGCTGGAACTCCAGTACCTGGTAGTTGGTGGAGAGCCCCTCATCATAGCGCAACTGCTCGGCTTCGAACTGCCGCTGAGCCAGTGCCAAACTGCTGACCGCCGCGCGCACCGCCTCTGTGCGATAGAGCAAGTCCCGCACAGCCCCGCGCACCTCGGCCAGGGCCGCCATCTCCAGCCGATCGTACTCCAGGTTAGCAATTCTAAGGCGCGTCTCCGCGGCCAAGGCAGCGCGTGTGGCAGAGACATTGCCGATAGGCATGTTCCAGGTCAATTTTGCCGACCAGCCAGGGAACTCCCAACCAAGAGTGTCCTCCACTGCGTCTGAAGCGGACTCAGACTGACCATCACTGTTGGCCTGCAACTCCAAATCGACGCCTGAGAGTTGCTCAGAACGCGCGCGCACCAGGGTGATGCCCACGCGCTCAACGGCCATGCGCTGAAGGCGAAGGTCGCTGCGCTGGTCGAGGGCGGTCACAAAGGCATCGGCCCAGTCGCCAACTCCCTCGGCAGAGACTGTCTGGGGCAGACCCGTTGTGGGCAGCAGGGTGCGGTCCCAAAGAATATGATCCCCTTCGTCCAGCAGGATCAGCTTGAGTTCGTCCGCCCGGCTCTCCAGGTCGTTCTCGGCCAGAAGCAGTGCTTCGACGCTGGTGGCGGTCTCAGCCTCGGCCTGCAGCACTTCCACCTCGGTGCCCACCCCCGCTTGCCATTCCCGATTGCGCTTGGCCAGCAATTCAAGTCCAAGCCGCAAGGAACTGGCCGCCACCTGCCACTGTTCCCGGGCCGCAACAAGATCCCAATAGGCGTTGTGCACGCTCTCGATCAGGGCGTGGCGTTCCCCCCGGCGAGTCTCACCCGATGTGACCCAATCCAAGCGTCGCTCACGCTGGGTTGCAGTGGCGTACTCCTCCCAAGCACCGCGCCGCAGGGGCTGCACGAAGGTCACCCCCAAGTTGCTCCGATTGAAATCAGAGCCCACCGCAAAGGCGCTGTTGGTGATCTGGTTCATGGTGTTGAAATTCAGACTGAAACTGCCTCCGCTGGCAAGTGGCCGCAGCAGACTCATGTTGGCAATAGCAGTAGTGGAGTCAATCACGGACGCTTCGAAGGAGTTGCTGCCTGGGGATTGGTTTTCTCCATAAGAGGCCCAACCAGTCAGGTCCCATGCAAAGGCTCCCCAGGATCCAAGGTGGTCATGCCGAGCGGCCTGTTCCTCGAGCACTGCCTTGCGCAAACCGAGGTTGCTCCGCAAAGCAAGATCAACCGCCGCAGCTAAGGTCAGGTCCATGGAATCCGCGCCCGTACTGCGCGGCCCTGCAAGCAGAAGTTCCGCCTGCTGATGGGGAGCCCCAGGTTCTGGGTCTTGAGCGGAAATGAGGGTTCCGACTATCAGGCTGCTGCAGAGAATCGCTTGCATGGGCGCAGATTAGCGCCCCACGGGGCACTGCGCCCATCTTTAGGCACTGGACGTGGTCGAGATACGATCTGAAGTGCCTATTTTTACCGGGCAAGAACGCACACAGGGCGAGCACAAGCGCTCCATGCCACGATCCTCCTGTTCCATCAAGACTCGTCCCCCGCCCGGCTCAGTCCTGAGCGCAAAGGGAACAGGCAAGGCCTGTCACAATCCCACGGCGATCGAGCCCGGCGGCCAGGGCCCGCTTCCATGCGGGACTCAAGGGGCCTCCCTTGCGGGGGCCAGCCGCCAGAATCGGGTCCCGGGGCGCCAGCTGACGAATCTCGGCCAAGAGCAACTGCCCAGGCCCGGCAAGCAAGCCATGCGCATCCACCCGCGCCAAGGCCGTTCCCAACAGACGCTGGTCCACCGGATCTCCCCCATCGGGCAGATCCTCAAGCAACTGACTCAGCAAGGCCTCGGGGTCGGGGCCAAGGCTGCCCCTGGAAAGCACATCCAGACAGGCTTCGATGGCCAAAGCCCTCACGAGGGGATCGTCCAGGTCTGCGGCGGCCAGAATCAGCAGCTGCCCCGCCGGAGCCGTGGGATCCAGCCGTTGGGCGGTAAGTTGATCTTCGAGTCCCTGCGGCTCTTCCAACGGGCCCGGCTCCATGCTGTCCAGACCTGCCAAAGCGGGCAGGTCCCGGGCCAGAGCCCGCACCTCTTCCCGTCTGAGGTCGCTGCTCAACTCCCCCAGAACTCCGTCCAACGGCCGCTCCGGCAAGAAGGCCTCAAGGGGTTCTTCGGATGCCTCGCGCAGGCCGGACTCGACCGGCTCTTCAATGCTCAAGTACAGGGTAGGCTCCGGCGTTCTCGGTCGCAGAGCCAGATAAGCCAACACCCCGGGAGCGAACAACAGCTGCAACATCAAGAGCGCTGCAGCGGCACGCAGAATCGGCGAGTCCTCCATGCGCCGACGCACAAAGAGACCCAGCAGGCGAACATCTCCTCGCAGGGACAGATCCTCCCGGGTGGTTCTGGCCAGGATTGAATTCACCAGATGCGGTGAAGCCTGCTCAAACGGCTGCGACCCCGCCCGCTCGAACTCACCATAGCGCTGCTCTCTGATCTGCTGCAGGAACACCTCAAACTCCGCAATCTCCTGGCGTTGCTCTGGAGAGCAATGCTCCAAGATCGGAGTTTGCTCGGTCTCGCCCATGGCGGCAGCCAACAGATCTTCCGACTGAATCGGTTGCTCCGGTTGCCTCGAGTCACTCATGCTGAATCCCCCATGACTTCACGCAGCCGGCGCACCGCATTGAACATGCGCGACTTGACCGTCCCCACTGGAATGCCGAGCAACTCGCCAATCTCTGCGTAGCCCATCTCCTGCAGCACGCCTAATTCAAAGACCTCGCGTTGGCCCGTGGGAAGGCCAGCCACTGCCCGCTCGAGGCTCGCCATTTCCTCGCGTCCCGCAGCCACCCGTTCGGGAGCGGGCTCCCCAGTCACCAAGAGCTCATGGGCATCAGGGCTGCTCTCGTCCTGAGTCTGGTGGGGTGCGTGCCAGGGTCGAATCGCCACCCGGCGACGGCGGTCAATCCAGGCGTTGCGCGCGATGCGCAATGCGTAGGCCTCGGGCTTGCCCTGTGGTCGGTAGCTCTGTGCGCTCTGGAACATCTTGAGGAAGGTCTCCTGGCAGAGGTCCTCCGCCTCTGGGCGCTGGGCCCCCAGGGAACGGAAAAACCCCACCAGGCGGGGTGCCTGGGTGTGGACAAAAGCCTCGAAGGGTGCCTTCCTGCCCTGGGCGAGGGCCAGCAGGGGGTCCTCGTCGGGGTGGCTAGAGGCACTCAACAGTCCCTCAACGGCTGGGCCGAGGAAGGGTTCACGGGGATTCTCCGCTCTCAGGGAGGCGCTCAAGCAGTTGGACGAGGACCTGGGTCAGACCCTCCGGGGATCCATCAGGCCCCAGCACCCGCAGCTCCAGTCGGCGAGTCTGGAGGGTCCGGTGCAGGAGTCTCACCCAAAGTCGGGGGCATGGCAGCCACTCTCGCACACGTTCAGCCCACTCCACCACACAGATGCCCTCGCCCGCGAGCCACTCACTGCCTCCGTCCCGCAGAAAGGCCACTTCGCGACCCTCCATCCAGGCGTCACAGTGGGAGAGCGGGAGGCGCCCGCCCTCATGCAGATCGTGCAGGGTGAAAGAGGGACTGCTGACCGGATATCCACCCAGGCCCTGACCAATGCCTCGAGTCAGGGTTGTCTTGCCCGCTCCCAGATCTCCATCCAGAGCCAGAAGAGTTCCCGACGGCAGCTCACGCCCCAGCCACTCACCAATGGCCAGGGTCTGCTCACTGGAGTGGCTTACGATTTCTCGCAGGACGAGCTCACGCACCATGCAACCACCCCCCTGTCCCGCTCCATTGATCACAGCTTTCTCCCTGACACAGGAACAACCCGGGCGAGGAGCTCTTGCGGGCTTGACCAATGCAGGAAAATTGCTCAAGCAAGCCTCCTGACTCCAACATGGCCCGCTTGCCACGGGGCAAAAGGGCCAGCAGTTCATAGTCTTCCCCGTCATTCAAGGCGTGCTCCAAGGCGCTACGACCATCGCTCTTGGCAGCTCGCCGAGCATCGGCGTGCACGGGAATCCGACCGAGGTCCAAGTCCAAAGCCAACCCCGATTGGCGCGCCAGGCGATCGCAATCCAACGCCAACCCGTCCGAGACATCCATCATCGCCCGTACTCCCGCCTGGACCAGCATGCGGCCCTCTTTCAGCCGCGGCTCAAAGCTCAGGTGCCGCGCAGCCCGAGAGCCACCAACGGGACCGGTCAAGAGCAGCAGGTCACCTGCTCGGCCACCGGCGCGGGAGAGCGCTTTCTGGCCCCGCGCAAGAGAACCCAGGGCAGTCACTGTCAGACCCACCGGCCCAGGTGCACAACATGTGTCTCCACCAACCAAGGGCGCGCCGTGCTCCTGCCCGAACCGATCCAGCCCCACAATCATGGCCTGCAAACGGCGACTCCCGGCCTCACCTGGAGCGCGCAATCCCAGAAGCAGGGCTCTGGGAGTCGCACCGCAGGCAGCCAGATCAGAGAGTGCCCGAGCCGCCGCCTTGCGCCCGACCATGGAAGGCGCAGTGGCCGCATCAAAGTGCACGCCCTCCACACACGCGTCCACGCACAGCACCGCATCGGACCCTCCCCGCAGCTGGGCCGCGTCATGGCCCAGGGGCGTCTTCAGGCACTTTGGACGTGGCCGTCGGGCCAGCCAGCGGTGCAGTTGATGCTCACTCCAGGCCATCGCTCCGCAAGGGTACCTCAGCGGCACCCAGAACCAGAATGACACGCCCGCGAATTCGATCCACGCCAACCTTATGCCCGCCCTGAGGGACCTCGATGAAGGGCGCTGGAGCCAAAATCAGATTTGGGCCGGACTGGCGAACAGTCCAGCCCTGAGCCAACAATCCTGCCCGGTCCCGGTACAGGAGACGCTCTCCAACGACTCCAGGTCGTGCCCAACGATCCACCAGAACTCGTTGGACCGGACCTCCGGCTATCCCAGGGGCCAGACTGCCGTCAAAACGCAGATAGAGGTAGAAGCCGCACCCAAACATCACAATCAACAGAACGCGGCGCGCGAGAACCAGGAATACCTTGCGGGTCATAGGTCATCCCCCCAGGAACAACGCAAAGCAGTCAAGGCCTCCCCAGGACTGGTCTGGGCCAAGAGCCCGCGCAAGCAGGCGACCCCCGCTAGGCCACCAGCGCGCAGGGCCTGCAGATCCTGGGGACCAACACCCCCAAGAGCCCATGCAGGGAGGGCGCACTCGCCAGCCCATGCGATCACCTTGTCCACACCCAGAGCTTGTTCCTTGCCCCGAACAGCGTGCAGCGGAGACAAGAAACAGTAGTCCGCGTCTGATCCATCATCACGCGGGTGAGACCTGTGATCACTGATCCCAATGGCCACGTCAGCACCCACCAGAGCGCGCACTTCTGGCGCGGTCAGGGCCCGGTGCGAGAGGTGCACCCCATCGGCTCCGCTGGCCCGAATCAAATGGGGCGCATCGCTGAGCCCCAACCAGCCAGTCCCCAGCACCCGGCGCAAGATGCGAGCAGTTTCCAGCAAGAGGGCATCGCCCCACGCCCGCTCACGCAGGAGCAGACCCTCAAGGCCCGCATCCACCGCTGCTTCCACTCGTGCCACCAGATCTGTGGGGCTGAGGTTCAGCGCCTGGCCACAACTCAAGGCCAGGATCGGTGGTGGCAAGCGAGGAGTCACTCGATTTCCACCAACCAGCCGAGTTCACGCAGGAGAGCCCCAAGGCGCTTGGGGCTGGTCTCGGCTTTCATCTGGATGCTGAACTCATCCTTCCGCCTAGAAATCAGCGGACGGACACCGGGATCAGCACCAACCTGCTTGGACAAGTCCCCATTTGTTGTGCTCAGCACAAGATCTTCAGAGAGAAACAGGAGCCCCGCCTGAACCGCCCAATCACGAATCGAGTAGAGCACATTCTGAGGCACCGGCGTGCGTGAGTTCTGCTCCAGCACGGACTGCACTCTGCTGAGGGGGAAACCCTCACGTAAAGCGCGCTTGAGCGATCGTTCAGTAATACGGAAGTGACGCACTTTGCCGCTCTTCTCGCGCTCACAAAAACGATCCAGGTCGTGTACCAGAGCCGACTGGTCTTCTTCGGGAAAATGCACGACTTCGAAGTCCGGTGTCACCACCAGGCTGCGCAGCAGAGGACCTTCCCCTTCGGTACACCGGATGCCGAAGTGCCGGGCACCAGCCACTGTGACTCTCATGGCCACCGGATGACCCTTGATGTCGTAGCCCAGATCGATCAGGCCCAGCAGATAGAGGCGTTTACGCATCCACCCCACCAGGTTCCAGGAAAGCCGTTGCATATCTTCACTGCCCACGGAAGCCCCGCCAGCAGCCGTACGGGCCCTGAACCAGTCCTCCACAGCCAGTTCGTCCAAATGGGACAAGTACTGGTTGCGGGCCAGGAAAGGCAGATACATCAAGTCGTACCAGACCCCTGGTTCCACCCGCCGCATCAAACGCAGCAGAATGCGGCGCATGGCGATCTGGTGGTAGGGCTCGCCCCCCAGAGATGTCTCTTCCAGCACGAACTCAAGCAGATCTTCGAGCTTCTCGTCCAGGCTGCGGGGTTCCCATTCCCGCCCCCCCGGAGTAACTGTGATGGTCCGCTCTCCCGTGCGGTCCACCAGCCCCCGGGTGTGGCTGAAGGCATACATAAAACTCAAGATCTCAGAGCGCTCCAACTCGCGCCCGGGGTTCGGGATCAGGTCGTGCAGAATGCGTTTCTCGGTAGTCTTGAAGATCTGCCCCTTGACCGTAAAGCGCACATCGTTCTCGATCAGGTAGGCCTGAAAACGCGTCAGGTTGGAAACCAGATCGACCCCCAGACCTGCTTCTTCCGCAGGGCGATCCGGGTCACCGGGGACTGCCACTCGCTTGAGCCAACCAAGAGCCACCTCGTTGAAGACGATCAGAGTCTCATCGTTGTGCTGGATGCCATAACGCCCCAGATCCAGAGTGCTGACCGTGCCCACCAGGGATTCCTCCATGATCTTGGCCCAACGGCGCCCATTCCAGTGGGGCAACTCCGTGTCCATGCGATCAAAGAGAGCCTGGGGCAAGAGACCGCCAAACTCCATGATCGCCTTGGTCACCAACTCCCGCAGGCCCTCCGGCAAACGCTCCACCCGGGCCACCGCTGCCGCTTCCCCAGAGTACATCTTGTAGAACTCACGCAGACGCTTGGGCGATGTGCGCTGGGCGCAACTCGGGTCGTCGTAGAGGCGATCCAGGTGACCACGCAGGGTGAAGCTGTCAAAGACCCCCGCACGCTGGGAGCGACGATAGCGCAGGATCGCATCCGCCAGATCCGAAGGGACTGAGACCGCGCGCGCTCCCGCCGTTGGCACGGAGATCGAGGTGCTCTCCTCGATCAGGGCACGCCGGGTAAGGGTGGCCAAAGACGCTTCCAAGTCGTATTGGGAAAGGTGGGCCAGAGCCTTGGCTCCGGCAAGGTCCACGAATGACAACTCATAGCGCGGGGCATCCAAGACCAGATCGACAATGGCCACACTGCGCTTGCCCAGACTGGCCAACCGCTGGTCCGCGCGCTCGCCATCCTTGGCCCATGCCAATACCTGACTGCGCAAGTCCCCAGAGGCGCGCGGGAGGCTGCCTTCGGAGCCCCCGGCCCAGTGACGCCAGGTCTCCTTTAGATCGGTCGAGCTGAGATCGTCGAGGACCTGCTCCAGCCCACGCCACTTCTGCCGCGCTCCGCTCTGGACGGACGCGCGGCCATTCTGATTACCATCCTTCAAGAACAGACCTCCTCATCCAAGGCGCGCATGCCTGCGGCTTCCGTTATCTCGTAGGTGTAGCCTTGCTCCGTCAGGAACAACTGCCGTTTTTCTGCGAACTCCTGGTCCCGTGTGCCGGCGGTGACCACCGAATAGAAAACCGCACGGGAACCGTCGCTCTTGGGACGCAATATGCGGCCCAGGCGCTGGGCCTCCTCCTGGCGCGAGCCGAAGGTACCGGAGATCTGAATTGCAATGTTGGCATCGGGCAGATCGATGGCGAAGTTCCCCACCTTGGACACGATCAAGAGACGCTCTGCGCCAGTCCTGAAGGCTTCATAGAGAGTCTCCCGGTCGGCGTTGGGGGTCTTGCCAGTGATCAAAGGTGCGCCCAGGATGGATGCCAGGCGCTCGAGCTGTTCAATGTACTGACCGATGATCAGAATTCGTCCCTTGGGATGGCGCTTGATCAGGTTCTGCACCACTTCCCTCTTGGCGGGATTTTCTGAAGCCACACGGAAGCGTGCTCTGGCCCCAGCCCCCAGGTAGACCGTGCGGATAGCCTCGTCCAAGGGCACGCGCACCTCTACACAGGAAGCACTGGCGATGAACCCCTTGGATTCAAGGACCTTCCAGGGAACATCGTAACGCTTCGGGCCAATCAGGCAGAAGACCTCATCCTCCTTGCCGTCCTCGCGGATCAGGGTGGCGGTCAAGCCCAGGCGACGACGGGCTTGCAGGTCCGCCGTGACCCTGAAAATCGGAGCGGGCAAGAGGTGTACCTCGTCGTAGATCACCAGCCCCCAGTTCTCGGAAGAGAAGACTTCGAAGTGCTCAAATGCACTGGCCTTTGAGCGGCGCCAGGTGAGCATCTGGTAGGTGGTGATGGTCACTGGCTTGATGACCTTCTCGTCACCGGTGTACTCACCCACCTGATCGCTGGTCAGTTCGGTCTTGTCCAGCAGTTCCTCACGCCATTGTCGCACGGCCACGGTGTTGGTGGTCAAGATCAAGGTCTTGGCCCCCACCAACTCCATCACCGCCATGCCGGTCACGGTCTTTCCTGCACCACAGGGCAGCACCACCACGCCACTGCCTCCGAGTTCAGTACCCCCCGCATGAAAGGCCTGGGCCGCGCCCTTCTGGTAGTCCCGCAGGACGAAGGGCTCGCCCGAGAGGCAGGTCTGGCGTAGTTTTATGTCAAGAGGGTCCCCATCCAGATAGCCCCCGCGGTCGTCCACGGGAAAGCCGATCCGGATCAGGGCCTGCTTGATCAGGCCCCGCTGCAGATCGTCCAGAAAGACCTCACCGTCAGGGCCCAGATTGCAGTGCTTGCGAACGGCCTCATGGGCGAGCACATCTGCCACCAGCGTGGGATCGGTGGAAATCAACTCAAAGCCCACTTCCCTGCGTTCGATGCGCAAGACGCCATAGCAGCTGACCCATTCCGTGATCTCCTGCTCAATATTGGGCGGGATCGGCACGCAGGACAGATCTTCCAAGGTGGCGATCATCTCCTCCGCGGTAACCCCCAAGGCCGCTGCGTTCCAGACCGAAATAGTGTTCAAGCGGTAGGTGTGCAGGTAGTCAGGGCTCTTGGCCAACTCGGCAAATACTGCCAGCCGATCCCGAGCCTCCTGGTAGCGCGGATGCTCCTCGGTAAGGGGCCGGCCCTGGTCATCCTTGAGCACATTACCCTCAGAATCCACCACATTGCAGACCGTATGCAGCATCAGCGAGCGGTCCGGCTGAACGATGAGCGGGTCGCCAGGCCTCATGCCTTAGACCCCCTGGTTTGCTTGGGCCGGGGCTTCTTGCGGGCCTTGCGAGCTTTCTTTTTGGGGGAGGGGGAAGCCACAGGGAGGGTGTTTCGCAGAAGGTAAGGACCACTGACTGACTGTGCATTGTGGCAAATTTCCTGGGGGGTGCCGGTGGCAATTGCCCGCCCTCCACTGGACCCGCCCCCCGGCCCGAGTTCCACCAGATCGTCACACAGCAGCAGCAAATCCATCTGGTGCTCCACCAGCACCACCGCGTTGCCCAACAGCACCAGGCGCTTGAGAGCCCGGGCCAGGTGCACCAGATCGCAGGCTGCAAGGCCCGTAGTGGGTTCATCCAAAACCAGCACGCTGCGGCCGCCATGCTCGGCTTTGAGAAGCTCAGCCGCCAATTTGAGGCGCTGCGCCTCACCCCCTGAAAGGGTTGTAGAGGATTGGTCAAGACGCAGGTAACCCAGGCCTACCTGCTGCAGGGAGGCCAAGGGCCCGTGGATGGAGGACTGGTGTCCGAAAACCTCGCAAGCCGAATCGACCGAAAGTGCCAGGGCCTCAGCGATGGTCATCCCTCGCCAGCGCACCTCCAAGACCTCGGGCCGATAGCGTTTGCCCTCGCATTCTTCACACACCAGCCAGATGTCCGCCAGAAATTGCATCTCCACCTGGGAACTGCCGCGCCCATCGCAGGCGGGACAACGACCACGGCTGGAGTTGAATGAAAAGTAGCTTTGGGTGAAGCCCAGACGACGGGCGTCTGGGGTGCGGGCGTAAAGTTCGCGCAGACCGGGCAGGACTCCCGCGTAGGTGGCGGGCACGCTGTGGGGTGAGCGTCCGATGGGCGTAGCGTCCACCAACACGACGCGGGTGCTGGCTTCAGTGTTCTGGATCTCCTGCCAGCGACCTTCGGGCTCTTCCCCGCGTAGAGCTGGAACCAGGCACTCCACCGCGAGGGTGCTCTTACCCGCCCCGGAAGGACCCAAAAGACCCAGCATGCGACCGTAATGCACTTCCAAATCCACACCGCGCAAATTGAATTGTCTGGCACCGATCAATCGGATCGGTTCGGAGGGTGGAATAGGTTCCGCATGCAACTCCAGGGCCTGCACGGATGCGACGAGATCGATCTCACCCCGCAGGAGCTCGCCCGTGGAGCCCCGCTTGGAGCGCGCCACCTGGGCGGGAGTTCCCGCTGCAACCACTTGCCCCCCAAGTTCTCCGGCTCCGGGCCCCATGTCTACGACCCAATCCGCCGCACGGATGACCGCAGCGTCGTGCTCCACCACAAGCAACGTATTACCACGATCGCGCAGGCGATGCAGGGCCTCCACCAGTTGATCCACATCTGCGGGATGCAGACCCACGGTGGGTTCGTCCAGCACATAGAGAACCCCCACAAGTTCCGAGCCGAGCGCCGCGGACAGTCGCACCCGCCGGGCCTCGCCCCCACTCAAGGTGCCGGTGGAACGGTCCAGGGTCAAATAGCCAAGCCCAACCTGCTGGAGCATGGAAAGTCGCGCCAGGAGTTCGGCCTGAATCGGCCCCAGCACGGCTTTCCTGGCCCCGGGGATGTGCAGTTTTCTGACGAACTCGAGGGCGCGATCCACATCCAGTGCCAGGATCTCAGGCAGGCGCTTCTTGCCCACGGTCACGGCCCGGGCAGCGCGTGAAAGACGCTCACCGCTGCAGGTGGGACAGGTCTGCTCGACCATCACACGCTCCAGACGTTCGCGCCAGGAAGGGTCCTCGCTGCGCGCGGACCAGCGGTCAATCTGCCCACAAAGACCAGTCCATTCCGCGCGGAAGCGCTGCTCGAGCTCGGCAGTTTTCCAGTTCTTCTTGATTTGAACCGTGTACTCCTGCTTGGCTCCCAGACCGTGCAAGAGCAGGTCCCTTTTCTTTTGGGAGAGCTTGTTCAGAGGCTTGCTGAGATCGATGCGATGCACACGGGCGACCTCCTTGAGAAGGTGCTCATGGAAACCCTTGCCGCGCACCAGATAGCGGGGAAAGGGTTCAGCTAAGGCCCCCTCCAGAACCGAGCGATCCCAGTGTGCAATCAGAAGGTTCACATCACACACAGGTCTGGCCCCCAGTCCGTGGCAGTCGGAGCAGGCCCCCACCACCGTGTTGAAGGAAAAGTGGCGCGGCTCCATGGGCGCACTGAGTTGAAAGCCGCACTGGGTGCAAGCGCCCCGGGTAGAGTATTCCAAGCGCGCGCCGCCCTTGATCAGCACACTGACCCGGCCATGGGCGAGGGCGGCGGCCTGTTCGACCCCGTCGGCCATACGCGCCTTCGAGGAGGCATTGAAGGCCACGCGGTCCACCACCAAGTCAATTTGCTCGGCAGAGACAAGAGGCTCCAGATCTCCGTCCAATCGCAGCTCTTCCCCGTCTGCCAATAGGCGCAGGAACCCTGCAGTGGTCCACTCGGCCCGGCGAGCTTCGAGAATTTCGGCCCGCTTGTCCGAGGCCGGCAACTGATCAGTGATCGGTGCCAGCAGCCAACCCTTGGGTTTGGAGAGACCCGCGCAGTCCGTAAGAATGCTGCGGGTCACCCCAGCAGCATCCCGGGGAGTCAGCTTCTGTCCATGTTCGGGGCAACGGAAAATCCCAGCCCGAGCGTAGAGCACGCGCAGCTGGTCATGCAGTTCCGTACTGGTGGCAATTGTGGAGCGCCGCTGCGCGCCTCCCGCCCCTGCTTCCACGGCCACCGAGGGACCGAGACCCTCGATGGAGTCAAAAGGCGGGCGGTCTCGCAGACCCAAGAACTGACGGGCGTAGGTGGAAAGGGACTCAACAAAGCGGCGGCGGCCCTCGGCGTGGATCGTGTCCATGGCGAGCGAACTCTTGCCGGACCCTGAAGGCCCGCTGATCACGGTCATGGCACCCCGGGGGAGATCAACATCCACGCCGGCCAGGTTGTGAGTTCGGGCTCCTCGCACCTCGATGAGTTCGCTCTTCTTCGCACGGCTATTGGATTTGCGCTTGATCTTGCCCTTGGCAGCCGACTTCTTCCCCCGCCGCTGCTTGGCGATTTCACGCAAGGCCGCACCCGTATAGGAGCTCTGGCAGGCTTCGATTTCCTCAGGTGTCCCTAGCGCCTGAATCCGTCCACCTCCAACGCCGCCTTCAGGCCCCAGATCCACCACCTGGTCGGCGGCCGCCACCAAGTCCAGATTGTGCTCGATGACCACCACCGTGTGGCCCCCATCCACCAAGCGTTGCAAAGCGCCTTCCAAACGGGCCACATCATCATGATGCAAACCAGTGGTGGGTTCATCGAGCAGGTAGAGCACCTGCCCCCGAGGCCGCTTGGATAGATGCGACACCAGCTTGAGCCGCTGGGCCTCGCCTCCGGAAATCGTGGTAGAAGGCTGGCCCAGAGTCAGATACCCGAGCCCCACCTCCACCATCAAAGCCAGGGGCCGGGTGATCAGGGTATGGCCGTCGAACAATTCCAAGGCCTCCTCGGCGGGCAGAGCCAACACATCCGCTATGGAGTGACCCTTGTAGGTCACATCGAGCAGTTGCTCTTGGAAGCGATGTCCGCCGCACTCATCGCAGGGCACGGTGACTGGCGCCAGGAACTGCAGCTCAACCTGCTTGGCTCCGGCTCCAAGGCAGGCCTCACAACGACCTGCTGCCACATTGAATGAAAAGTGGCTCTTGGTGTAGCCTCTCAAACGGGCTTCCGGCAATGAAGCAAACAGATCCCGGATAGGGGTCAGTACCTTGGTGTAGGTGGCCGGATTGGAGCGTGGAGTGCGGCCAATGGGCGAGGCATCCACCACCACCAGGTCATCGATGGCAGCTTGGCCCTCCAGCGCGTCATGCTCCCCAGGATCCGCCACCTCGCGACCCAGATGGCGTTCCATGGCGGGACGCAGGGTGTGCTGGATCAAGGTGCTCTTGCCCGAGCCACTGACCCCGGTGACGGCGGTCAGGGTGCCCAGGGCAATGGTCAAGTCCACATCCTTCAGGTTGAAGGCCCGCGCGCCAGTCAAGCGCAGGAACTGCCCGTTTCCCGGGCGGCGATTGGCACGTGGCACTGTCAGTGACTCTCCCCGCAATAGGCGGCCTGTGGGCGTGTCGGCCTTGGCGACCTCATGTGGAGGCCCAAAGGCCACGATCTCGCCCCCATGACGTCCCGCTCCGGGGCCCACGTCCACGACCCAATCCGCGGCACGCAGAGTGGCCTCGTCATGTTCCACCACAACTACCGAGTTGCCCAGATCCCGAAGGCCTCGCAGGGCTTCAAGCAGTTTTGCGTGGTCTCTCGCATGCAGCCCGATCGAAGGTTCGTCGAGCACATAGAGCACGCCTCGCAGGCCCGCGCCCAATTGCGCAGCAAGCCGAATTCGCTGGGCCTCGCCCCCTGAAAGGGTGTCCGCCGCGCGATCCAGAGAGAGATACCCAAGCCCCACCTGCAGCAGGAATGTCAAGCGCCGCTGGATTTCGCTCAGCACATCACGGCCGATTCGTGCTTCCCGCCGGTCGAGTTTGAGAGCTTTGAGAGCTGCGGGCAACTGATCCACGGGCAACCCAGTGAGTTCCGGCATACGCACCCCGGCGACCCGCACGGCCCGCGGCGCGGGTGCGATGCGCGCGCCCTGGCAATCGCCGCAGGGCTCCACGGCCAGGAAGCGATCCACCATCTTGCGACGGGTACCTCGCTCGCGCGCCCGGTCGAGGGCAGGAATGACTCCCTTCCAACGACGCTTCCAGACCACCGAACCCGAGGACTTTTGTCCCGCCCAGGAGCTCTTGTCCTCAAAGCGTTTCTTGGCGTTGGCGCCTCGCAGAATCACCCGACGGGCGCTGGTGCCAAGGTCCTTCCAAGGAGTGTCGAGGTCAAAGTCGTGGGCCTTGGCCACCTTTTCCAGGAACGCAAAGTCCGCCCTTGGAAACAGCAAGGCACCGCCCTTGGAGCGAGTCACCGCCAAGGCCCCCTCGCGAATGGTGAGGGTGCGATCAGCCACCACCGAGCGCTCGCTCGCCTGGCGCCTTTCCCCGTGGCCGGAGCAACCGGGGCAGGCCCCGACCGACGAGTTGAATGAAAACAGCCGCGGTTCCAGGGGAGGCACATCGTCCCCGCAGGAGGGACAGGTCCGTTGGGTGGAGAGCAAACGCACCTCTTCCCCAGCAATCAACAGCAAGTCACCCGCGCCCACATCCAAGGCCTGTTGCACGCTCTCCCTGAGGCGCGCCAAGGTGCCTGAAGACGGCCGCAGGCGATCCACGATCACCTCGATGTCGTGCAACTTGTAACGACCCAACTCCGGCACCTCTTCCAACCGATGGATCACACCATCCACACGCGCGCGCACAAAGCCACGCTTGCGCAGGTCCTCGAAGACCCCCTGATGATGACCCTTGCGACTACGGATCACCGGAGCGCCGATCTGGATTGCATCACCCGCGTGAGCATCCAGGATCTCTTGCACCAGGGCCTCGGGAGTGCGCGAGGTCACCGGTTCATCGCAACCGGGACAGTAGGCGGTGCCCGCCCGCGCATAGAGGATGCGCAGATGGTCGGTGATTTCGGTCAGAGTGCCGACGGTGGAGCGCGATCCCCGCGGCACGGACCGTTGATCCACGGCAATCGCCGGAGCCAGGCCTTCAATGGAGTCAACATCCGGTTGCCGCAGGTCCCCCAGGAACTGCCGCGCATAAGAGGACAGTGTCTCAAGGAAGCGCCGTTGGCCCTCGCGGAACAAGGTGTCGAAAGCCAATGAACTCTTGCCCGAGCCGCTGACCCCGGTGACCACCACCAGGGCATGACGCGGAATATCCACATCGACCCCCACCAGATTGTGCTGCCGAGCGCCGCGGATGCGGATTGGGGAGGGTCCAGGGAGCTGGGTCATAGCGCACATAGGGCCCTTGCTCCGCTTCCAACCATCCTGCCTGACGACCTTGATCGGGTTGGGATTCAAGAGGTCCAAGCTACGCATGGTACCCCCCCACCTGGAATTGAGCCACGCTGTTCTAGCAACCCTGACAGGGCCTGGAACCTCAGGCCCCGGGTAGGTCTTCTGTCAAGCCGTCCAAATCCAGACCGGCCAGTATGATGGGATGCAAATCAGGCCCCGCGGCCACGATGCTACGCCCCCGCAGCCAGTCCGCGCCCCCCATTCCATCTGTCACCAGGCCCCCAGCCTCGCTCACCAGCAGCCCACCGGCGGCCACGTCGTAGGGGGAAAGGTGCAATTCCCAATAGCCGTCCAGCCGCCCCGCGGCAACATAGGCCAGATCCAAAGCTGCGGACCCAAAGCGCCGCATCCCGCGCACATGGGGAAAGAAGTGGCAAAAGTTCCCCAGATTGGGGTTGGCCAACTGCCCGCGTCGGTAGGGAAAACCGGTGGCCAAGATTGCATCCCCCAGAGACTTGCTGGGGCGAACACAGAGCCGTTTGGATTCCAGGTAGGCCCCGCAGCCCGCGAGGGCCCAAAAGGTCTCCCCCAGTCGGGGTGCGTGAACAACCGCGGCCACTGGACGGCCATCGGCGAACAGCCCCATGGATACCGCAAAGGCGGGCAGGCTGTGCACAAAGTTGGTGGTCCCATCGAGGGGGTCGAGAAACCAGCGGGGTCGGTCATCGGCTGGGTCCGAGACTTCTTCCTCCGCTTCGATCGCATGTCCCGGACATGCCGCCCGCAGGCGTTGAACCAGGACTCTCTCTGAAGCCACATCCGCAGCAGTCACCAGATCCCGCTCCGCACTCTTGGAACGAATTTCTGCGGGGTCCAAGTGCCCAAGGTGCCCCATCAGAATCTGCCCCGCTTCATGAGCCGCGTCCAGGGCGACCTTCAGATCGGCTTGCCAGGGAGAATCCAAGGCCAGAGAATCAAGATCGTTCCAGGTCAATGTGATCCTCCTCAGCGACGGGTTGAGGGACTGGGGTGAGTTTGGATCCAAGCCGCCAACGATTGGACGATGCGGTCCTGCATGGGCTTCCAGGCCCGAACGTTGAGCCCGGCCTTACGCGGATACTCCACGAGAATCGAGAACGCCAGTCGGGGAACGCCGTCTTCCAGCGCAACCCCGGAGAGCCCACTGGTGCCGCCGATAAAACCCGTCTTGGCTCGCACGGTCTCAAAGGCGGCACCCTTGCCCATGCGATTGGCCAGACCTCCGCTGCGCCCGGCCAGAGGCAGGGCCAGCAGAAACAAGTCAAAGGCTGCAGGATCCTGTTCCAAGAGACCCGCCATGGCTCCCGCCAGGAGTCGCGGGGTCACGCGGTTTTCTCGCGACAGTCCCGAGCCATCCACCATCATGAGGCTGCCCGCAGCAAGCCGCAGATCCGCGAGGGCGGTCTGCACCGCCCCCAGGGAACCAGCGCGTGAACCATCCCCACCCCGGGCCCCGAGGGTCAAGAACAACTGATCGGCGACACTGTTGTTGGAATCCAACAAGACAGCCTCCAATTGCCCCAATACAGGCCGGGAAACCGCCCCCAGGGGAGTTCCCGGAGGCGCATTCACCTGCAGGCGGACTGCGCCGGTGACCTCCACCCCATGCAGGCCCAGAGCAAAAATGAGAGCGCCCCCAAAGAGCGCCACGGGATCGGGATGAGCGAAGCGCGCGGACCAGTTGGGAATCCCTGCGGGAATCGTGCCCCCCACGATGACGCGCGAACCCTGAACACCCACGCGCACGTCCAAGGCCTTCTTGGCCGGGCCCTTGCGCACGCTGATTTCCTCCTTCAGGCCATGGCCCGGTGGCAGTACGCGCACACGCAACATCCCCGGAGTCGACTCAAGCACCGCGCTCAAGCAACCAGCGTTGGCGCTGAAGCCACCAGCCAGAGCGCAGTACTCCTGCCAGTGCTCCCCTTTGCTGGGCCAGGCGGGGGCGGGCGCCGGCCTTGCATAGGTCCCCGTATCCAAGACCAGATCGCCTTCAATGCGCTGAATGCCTGCGCGCGCAAGCAGCTGAGCCACATCCATCGCCCAGGCGGGCATGGCATTCTCGTGGTTGCGGTCATAGACAGGATCTCCCCCAGCGCGCAGAACCAGCTGACCGCGCAGGGTCCCGGCCTCGATTGTCCCCAGGGCTTCGACCTGAGTCTCGAATGAGCCGTTGCCCCCCAGAAGTGTAAGGGCGGCGATGGCGGTCAGAATCTTCTGGTTAGAAGCGGGCCGCTGAGCACGCTTGCTGCCGAGGGCCACCAACTGTTTGCCCCGCGCAAGGTCCAGCACAACCGCCGCGACGCGACAATCTGTGCTCTTGAGTTTGCCATGGGTCTTGGCCGCCTTGAGGCCCTGATATACCGCGGCTTCCACCTCCCCCTGCAACTGACTGTCGTATCCGTTCAGTTGGTCCCACAGACGGGTCCCCGCGGGCACCGTGTTTGCATCCTGAGCAAGCACAGGATCCTGAACCTCCAACGACCTACCCGAGGACGGCTCAACGGCCTGCTCTTGGGACAAGGGCACATCGAAGACCAGGGGCACCCCGTCCGAACCCCCTTCTGCCCCGCCGCAGGCGCCAAGGGTCAGCAGAACCAGGACCCAGAAACCACCCATCGGCACCAGCGGCCGCAAGCAGGGCCCAGGGCGCGCCGGGAAGAACAGTGCTCTCACTAACTGTGCCGGGGAGAAACGCAAGGGGGAAAGGGTAACGAGCCCACGCCGCGAATCGAAGAACTCCCTCAGTCCCGATACCCGGTGGGATGCTTTCGATGCCAACGCCAGGCATCCTCCAGCAGAGTCCGCAGATCCGATCGCCGGGGAACCCAGCCGAGCATGGTGATCGCTCGACTGCCGTCACTGATCAAACCGGCGGGATCCCCTTCCCTGGCAGAGGTGTCCAGAGAGGGAACAGGGTGACCGCTGACTTTGCGGGCCATGGCTATCACCTCTCGCACGGTAACCCCCTCTCCTGTCCCCAGGTTGCAAGCCAAGGACTCGTGCCCGGACTGAAGCAGTGACAGAGCCCTGAGATGTGCGTCTGCTAAATCATCGATGTGCACATAGTCCCGGATGCAGGTACCGTCCCGAGTGTCGTGGTCGGTTCCGAATACAGAGAGCTGCTCCCGTTGCCCAAGGGCCACCTGCAGGGTCAGTGGTATCAGGTGGGTTTCCGGACGGTGATCCTCCCCATGCAGGCCACTTGGATCGGCACCCGCGGCATTGAAGTACCTGAGGCACGCAAATCGCAGACCCACTTCCTTTTCTTCGGCCGCCAGCATGTGCTCGACCTTGAGCTTGGTCTCCCCATAGGGACTGATTGGGTTCTGGGGATGGTCCTCGTTGATGGGCAAGCCCAGGGGCACCCCGTAGGTGGCACAAGTGGAAGAGAAGACAAACTCCTTGACCTCCACTTTTCGCGCGGCCCTGAGCAGTCGTTGAGTGCCCTCTACATTGACCAGATGATAGCCCTCTGGATCACGCACCGACTCGCCCACATAACAGCGAGCCGCGAAATGCAGAATTGCGCGGGGTCGGATCTCGGCAAAGACCTCATCCAAACGATCCGCGTCCAGCAAGTCCCCTTTGAAGAAGGGCACCTTCTTGGGCACCGCGGAGAGATGGCCGGCGCTCAGGTTATCGAGGACTGCCAGGGACACCCCGGCACGATGCAACATGCGTACCGCGTGGGATCCCACATAGCCTGCGCCGCCAGTCACGAGGATCGGACCGCTGGGGACAGGAGTGGAAGCAGGTTGGGGTGCCATGGGAGTCAGAGCCTAGCTCCTTGAGGCCCTAGAACTGGACCCATTCCGCCCCGGCAGAGGCAAAGTCGGTCAAAAAGTCAGGCCAGGACTTGGCCACATGTTCCTGACCCCTTATGCGCAGGCCGGGGACAACCCATCCCAGCAGGGTCCAGGCGAAAAACATGCGGTGGTCTCCACTCGCATCCAGCAAGGGGCCAGCGACCGGATTCCAACCCGGATCGAGGACCAATTCGCTGGCCCCAGCCCGCGCTTCAAAACCGCAGGCTTCCAGACCCCGGACCAGGCCGGCAAGTCGCGGACTCTCCTTGCTGTCCAAGGTTCCCAGCCCTTGGATGCGACTACCGTGCCCGGCCTTGGCCGCAGCGGCGGCCAGGGGCACCAACACCGGGGCGAGATCCGGTTCCCCAGACAGATTCAAATCAACGCCACGGGTGGGGACTCCACAAGCCCACAGGGCGGCCCTCCCGGCCACCTGCTTTTCCTGCGCCTGACAGCCAAAGGCCTTGAGGTATTCGATCACCCGAACATCCCCCTGAGACGAATCAGGCCCCAAGCCCTCGACCCACACCTCGCCTGTGGACAGACAGCCCGCCGCGAGAGCCACTGCTGTGGCGGATGCATCCGGCTCAATGGTCAATGTTCGCGCGGGAGCTTGAAGTTGTCCTTTTATATGGAAGCAACTCTCCAGAGCCGACAGGGATTCCAGATGCACGTCAGTCCCGAACTCATTCAAGACAGAAATGGTCAGGTGCACATAGGGCAGACTTGGAATCACCCCGCTCACCCGTAGCACCCTGGGTTCTGGCCAGGCCGCAAGAGCCAGGAGCAATGCGCTCACCTCCTGACTCGAGCTCGGATTCTCTAGCAGGATTTCTTCGGGTGGCTCCAAGGACCGCACCCGCAGGGGCCAGCCTCCCCGAATCCCCAGCTCATCCACGCAAACTCCCGCCGACTGCAGGGCATTCATCAGGGCCGGACTTCTGCGGGTCAACAGACTGCCACTGGGATGGATCTCCGTGACCCCCCCGGGGTCCAATCCAAGGGCGGCCAGAGCGGTGGCACAGCGCGCCAGAGTGCCAGACTCCCCCACAGCCCAGCGCTGGTCCCGGCCAGCCCCGGCACCCGGCGGGCAGCCCTGCAACTCAAGAGCCGTCTGCAGCGATGCATCCGAAACAGCCCCTCTGGCCAGGGCTATTCCAAGAGCCGAACGCACATCTTCCCCGTCAGGCAAATACTTCAAGCGGGTCCTCCCGCGGGCAACCATTGCCAGCAGGACCACCCGCTGGGCAATCGATTTGGAAGTGGGCACCCGCACTGCACCCCCAAGGCGGCCTCCCACTCCCAGCAATCTGACCTGTTCTGCCATGGTGCGGATTGTAGCCTGCGCCCCTTGGGGTCATACTGTTCGCCTCATGAGTCCTTCTTCCTCCATCACGCCTGCCTATCTCGGCAACACCCAGTGCCCTCCAAACTTGGACAAGGTAGCCAGCGGCAAGGTACGTGACATCTATGCTCTCGACACGGACCACCTCTTGTTCGTGACCACCGACCGCATCAGCGCTTTTGACGTGGTCATGCACGATGGGGTGCCAGACAAGGGCCGGGTGCTGACGCGCATCGCCCAGCATTGGTTTGCCAGAACCGAGGATCTGGTTCCCAACCACCTGGTCTCCACCCGCATCGAGGATGTGAACACCCTGGACAACCAGTGGCAGGACGTCCTGCGCGGGCGATCCATGATCGTCAAGCGATGCACGCCCGATCCCATCGAGTGGGTGGTGCGAGGTTACATCACGGGGTCCGGCTGGAAGGAGTACCAACAAAAAGGCAGCGTCTGCGGATTGCCCCTGCCCGCAGGCCTGCAGCAGGCGGAACAGCTGGAGGCACCCCTCTTGACCCCCACCACCAAGCACGAGGTCCACGACCGACCTCTTTCTCCCAACGAAGCAGAAGAACTGGTGGGCAGCGAACGCTGGCGAGGGGGCAGGCAACTGGCGCTCGACCTCTTCCAACGGGGCACCGAAGAACTGGCCAAGATTGGAATCCTGTTGGCAGACACCAAGTTCGAGCTGGGCACGCGCAACGGCAAGGTGCTTTTGATTGATGAAGCCCTGACCCCGGATTCCAGCCGCTTCTGGCCAGCAGATCAGTACAGAATCGGTGGCTCGCCCCCGAGCCTGGACAAGCAGATTCTGCGGGACTATCTCGAGACCCTGGACTGGAACAAGGAAGCTCCCGCCCCGGATCTGGACCCGGCGATCCTGGGTCGCGTACGCGAAGGGTACCTGGATATCTGCATGCGTTTGACCGGCGAAGTGCCCGCAGGGGTGCAGTCATGAGCGTCGCCCTCTTGATGGGATCCGACTCGGATCTGCCGCGCCTTGAGAGTTGTCTTGAGACCCTGCGCGGTCTGAAGATCCCCGTTGAGGCGCGAGTCATGTCGGCTCACCGCACCCCCGACGACGTGGTCACTTTCGTCGCCGAGGCACCCAAGCGAGGCATCAAAGTATTCATCTGTGCCGCCGGAGGCGCCGCCCACCTCGCTGGAGTCGTGGCCGCACACACGAGCCTGCCCGTGCTGGGAATTCCCATGGACAACCCACCCTTGGGAGGACTCGACGCCCTGCTGGCCACGGTGCAGATGCCCGGAGGCGTGCCCGTGGCTACCTTCGGAGCCAACTCCGGTGGACCGGTGAACGCAGCGCTGTTCGCGGCCCGGCTGCTGGCGATCAGCGATTCAGATCTGGCCCAGCGCGTGGAAGACCATCGTGAGCAGCAGAAAGAGTCAGTGCGCGCCAAGGATGCGCGTCTGCAGAGCAAGCTCTAGGTCGAATCGGCCAGGAAAGTCCAGACCTCATTTCGCCCAGACCTGTCCCGGGCAGCGGCGCTGGGCAGCGAGGAAAGAGCAATCTCCGAAAAAGTGGCCCGCTGGGTTAGAATGGCCCTCTCCATGAGCCAACACCCCGAGACCCTTCATTGGCACGGCGCACTCGATGGGCACGTCCGCATGATCGAGCAGACCCTGTTGCCCGCGGAGCACCGAGTGATCGAGGTCGCGACCGTCGAGGACATGATCGGGGCCATTCGCAGACTGGCTGTGCGCGGTGCTCCGGCCATCGGCGTGGCGGCAGCCTATGGGGTTGTGCTTGGAATCGGTGGTCTGCCCAAGTCCAGCAGCGACGAGGTTCTGGGAGCAGCGGAGACAGCCTGCGATCAGCTCGCCAAGGCTCGACCCACTGCGGTCAACCTGTTTTGGGCACTGGATCGCATGCGGTCCAAGGCTCGATCGGTACATGGGGAGGGTGCCACAGGCGCTGAGCTCTGCCAGGCCCTCTTGGAAGAGGCCCTCGCCATCCACGCATCGGACCGGGACACCTGCCGCCGCATCGGCGAACACGGAGCGGCCCTTCTCAGCAAGGACCAAACCGTACTGACCCACTGCAACGCGGGAGCCCTGGCCACCGGTGGCATGGGCACCGCCCTGGCACCGATCTATGTGGCCCATGAAGAAGGCAAGAACATCAAGGTCTATGCGGACGAGACCCGGCCCCTGCTGCAGGGCGCGCGGATTACCGCTTGGGAACTTTCCAGCGCTGGTATCGATGTGACCGTGATCACTGACGGCATGGCCGCCCGAGTCATGGGCGAAGGGCGCATTGACTGCATCATCGTGGGCTCCGATCGCATTACCAGGGGTGGAGATGTGTGCAACAAGATCGGCACCTACGGGGTGGCGATTGCGGCACGACACCATGGTCTGCCCTTTTACGTGGCGGCCCCCCTCTCCACAGTAGACGCCAGCCTGATCGAGGGAGGAGACATCCCCATTGAGGAACGGGACCCGGAGGAAATCGCCTCTGGTCTCGGTCGACGCATCACCCCGGATGGTTCCAAAATCTACAACCCCGCTTTTGATGTAACACCGAGGAGCCTGGTCACGGCAATTATCACCGAAGTGGGCGTGATCCAGAACCCGGATCAGGGCAAGATGGAGCAGGCGCTGAGCAGCGCTGGCATTTCCTTCTAGATCGAACTAACCATGCAATTCAAGAACTACCACAGCCTGCCTGCCTGCGCCGGAGCACTCCTGGCGCTGGGCTGCCTGCTGCTGTCGATTCCTGGACCCCGCACCCAACGGGCCCATGAGTTGGGACATCCGGGGCCTGTTGAGGGCGACGATGAGGGAGGCGCCGAACAGGCTGCACGCCGACGCTGGATCGAAGAGATGCACAGGGCCGCTCCCGGCGTGGACTGGCGCCGCATCGAGAAGGCCAACCAAGAAGCGGAGCGCCTGCGTCGCAATGGCCTGGCAGGTGCCCCTGAAGGCGCCGGCGGATTGAGCGGAGCCTGGTTTGAAGTAGGCAGCAAGAACATCTCGGGACACACCCGCTGTGCCGCCTATGGGCCCGAGCGCAATGGAGAACGGCTGCTCTACGTGGGATCCGCCAACGGCGGGCTTTGGCGCGGCACGATGGATGGGACTGACTGGACGCCCCTTTCGGAGGGTCTCTTCGGAGGCTTCGATGGTCTGGTTGTGGTGCCGCCCAGTTCCTTGAATGATGCAGACATTTTGATCACGCGCCAGGGAAGCTCGATCTATCGCAGCGATGATCAGGGATCCACCTGGACCGTGCCCTCGGGCCTGGGGGGCATATCGGATGTGCGCAGCCTGGTGGTGCTGCCCGACGGGCTGTCCACGGTATTGATCTATGGCCAATGGAACGGAGGCAACGCGCTTCTGGCCTCAATCGATCTGGGCCAGACCTTCAGCGTACGCAAGACCTGGCCCACCCCCTGGTCAGGAGAGCTGTGGGTTCCCCAGGTGGGCAACGGAGCAGGAACGGATATCTGGCTCTACCACAACAACAAGATCCGAGTTTCTCTCGACGGGGGCTTTCAGTTCACCGTCCGGGATGGCCCTGGCGGTGCCAGCCAGGGACACCTGACCGGCTCCGAAGCCGGTGGCGGCGCGCTCTACTTGACGTCTAGGGAGGGCAACAGTTGGGTGCCCTACCGCAGCCTGGATGGGGGTTGGACCTTCAACGCCATGGCAGCCCCGCCCGAGTACTGGGGCAGCCAGAACTCAATGGTCGGTTTCTCCTCGAACCGGGATGCCCTGGTTCTAGGTGGAACGAATGGATACACCTCCAGCAATGGTGGCCAGACCTGGGAACAAATCAGCAGTTGGGGCGAGTACTACGGCAATCCCGCCCAGCGACTGCACGCGGACCTGCGGGCGATCAACGTACTACCCCACCCGGATGGTCCGGCCTTTGGCGACATCGTCTACTTCAACACCGATGGCGGCACCTACCGTTCCACAGACGAAGGCCAGAGCGTGGAAAACCTCTCCCTGCTGGGTCTGGGGGTCGGGCAGTTCTATTCGACCCTGACCGACAGCAACAGTCCCAATCGGATCCATGGTGGCACCCAGGATCAGGGCTACCAGATTGGCATGCGCGCCCATTCCACCGGGACCGGGCCCTCCACGGGATTCAGCCAGATCATCTCAGGAGACTATGGCCACCTGACAAGCCCGGATGGTTCCCTGGACCGGGTCTACAGCACCTATCCCGGTTTCACCCTGATCGCCAGTGGCCCCACGAGCTCCCTCAGCACCTTGGATTTTCCCCAGGGTTCTTCACACCTGTGGTTGCCTCCGGTAGTGGCAGATCCCGGAACACCCAACAGCTTCTTCTTCCTGGGGCGCTATCTCTGGCGACAGTACAGGACTGGAGCAAGCTGGAGCGAAGTGCATCACTCGACCCGTGACTTTGGCGCGGGCTCGGGCAGCTACCTTTCGGCCATGGCCTTCAGTCCCACAGATCCTGACCTGGCCTGGGCAGCCAACAATGCGGGGCGACTGTGGTGGTCCACGGACCGGGGCGTGACCTGGACCGAGGGCTCGGTGGGCATCCCTGGTTCCCACTACTTCTATGGCAACTGCATTGCCCCGCACCCCACGGATCCCAATCGCATTGCCGCCAGCGGCACAGGCTATTCCACTCCGGGAGTGCGCCTCTCGGTGGACGGAGGCCAAAGCTGGCAGGGCCTGGCCCAGGGACTACCCCAGACTATGGTCTTTGGCGTGGCCTGGTCAGCAGACGGCAGTGATGATCTCTATGCGGCCACCGAGGCGGGAGCCTGGCACATGGACGCCGCCACCCAGGTTTGGTCCAATGCCATGGGCACCCAAGCACCCGCCACAACCTACTGGAGCATCGAGACCGTGCCCGCACAGGGGATCATGCGTTTTGGCACCTACGGCCGTGGAATCTGGGACCTGGTTCTCTCCAGCACGCCCGGCCTAGGCGAGCGGTTCTGTTCTCCGGCGGGAATGAACTCAACGGGCACGTCCGCCTCCCTGATCGCCGCCGGGTCTTTGGATCCGAACCTGAACGACCTCTCCCTGACAGCCCAAAACCTGCCCCTCAACAGGTTCGGCTACCTTCTTTGCTCGCGCAACGAAGATTGGAACGTCCTTCCAGGAGGCTCCAACGGAATCCTCTGCATGGGAACTCCCATCGGCCGCTTCATCCAGAACGTGATGCACAGCGGAACCAGCGGCAGCTTCACCCATCAGGTGGACTTGACCCAAATGCCCATGCAACCGGTAGTAGCGGTGCTGCCCGGCGAGACCTGGAACTTCCAGGCCTGGTACCGGGACCTGCTGCTGCTGCCCACCTCGAACTTCACCGAGGCCCTGCGAATCACATTCCAGTAGGGCTCGGGATCATTCAGCCCTGGGGAACCGCATAGGTCTGAGCCACCTCGGCAACTTCCCCTTTGATGCGCTCGCGCCGTTGCGCGTCGTCTGGGTTCTCCAACAGGTCCGCAATCCAGCCCCCCATCTGACGCATCTCTGATTGACCCAGGCCGCGGGTGGTGACCGCCGCGGTCCCAATGCGAATGCCCGAGGCCTCCATGGGCGGACGGAGATCGAAGGGGATCAGGTTCTTGTTGACCGTCAGGTCCACCGTGTGCAGCAGGTCTTCGGCCTGGGCACCGGTCAAGTTCACCGAACCCACATCAACCAACAAGAGGTGGTTGTCCGTGCCTCCGGAGACCAGGCGCAGACCACGTTGTTGCAGGGTTTCCCCGAGCACACGAGCGTTGTCGATCACTTCTCGTGCATAGACCGCGAACGACGGCTGCAACGCTTCCCGGAGAGCCACCGCCTTGGCGGCAATCACATGCATCAGGGGCCCCCCCTGACCTCCGGGAAAGACTGCGGAATTGATCGGTTTGATGTGACTGGCGCGGCAGACGATCAAGCCTCCACGGGGGCCGCGCAGAGTCTTGTGGGTTGTCATGGTCACCACCTCAGCATGGGGCACTGGCGAGGGATGGACGCCCCCGGCCACGAGCCCTGCGATGTGAGCCATGTCCACCATCAAGGCCGCCCCCACCTCGTCAGCAACAGAGCGGAAAATCTCGAAATCCAACAGACGCGGATAGGCCGAGGCACCCGCCAGCAGCACTGCGGGCTGGACCTCTTTGGCCTGCTTTCGCAGAGCCTCGTAGTCAATGCGCTCCCCATCCTTCTGCACTCCGTAGGAGTGAAAGTCATAGAACACACCGGAGAAGTTCTTGGGGTGACCGTGGGACAGGTGACCCCCGTGGTCAAGGGACATGCCCAGGACACGATCACGAGGGGAACAAAGGGCCATCAGTGCAGCCATGTTGGCCTGGGTCCCACTGTGGGGTTGCACATTTGCCCTTTCCGCGCCAAAGAGCTCCTTGGCCCGATTGCGGGCCAGATCCTCGACCGTGTCCACGTGCTCGCAGCCGCCGTAGTAACGTCGGCCGGGATAGCCCTCCGCATACTTGTTGGTCAGGGGCGAGCCCATGGCCTGCATGATTTCGGGAGAGGTGTGGTTCTCAGAAGCAATCAACTCAAGTTGTTCGGTCTGGCGCTCGCGCTCTGCCTGAATCGCGGCCCAAACATCCGTATCGGTGTGAGTCATGGTGGTCATGAAAGGGGGGAGTCGATTGGATTCGGATGGAATGAAACGGAATGAAAGCGAGGCTTACTGACCCGGATCAAAGTCTTCCCTGCGCGGAGCATCGGCAGGCCGAAGAGCGGGAGCGTCGGGCACGGCGGCCAGCTGTACGGCCCGAGCCACATCTTCTGGAGCCAGAGGACCGGTCCGGCGCTCGCCATCGTGCATTCCCGAGAGCGCCTCATCCAGCCTACCGTCCGGCTGCCAGACAAAGAAGGTCCCCACGGGACGTCCCTCCGGATTGACCTTGCCATAGCTTTGCCGCTGCCCAGCGGGCGTCCACTGCTGGGCCAGGATACTGCCGTCGCCCCCATGCGCGCGGCTCATGACGGCCTGACCCTGGGGGCCGTAGTCGAGCCAGGTTCCAAGCATCTTGCCTGTCTCATCGTAGCTCTGCAGGCCTTTGTATTCGCCTCCGGAATGCCAGTAATGCCAGTCCCCCACCTTCTTGCCCTGCCTAAAAGTGCAGATAAAATGCAAGCCACCGCCAGGGTGCCGAGCAACCGATTCTCCCTCGGCCATGCCATTGACAAAGTTCTTGGCCCAGTACACTTCACCACCCTGGTGATAGACCATTTCCAAACCGTGGGGCACGCCCTTCGCAAAGGGGGTTTCGGTACGAACACCTCCATCCGGATAGAATCTCCGCTGCTTGCCGATGATCTTGCCATTGGCCCAGCTTGTGCGCGCAGAAACCACTCCTGTGGGGTGGAACTCTTCCCACAGGCCATCGGGTTGATCCCCCACAAAGGAACCGCGCCTCATCACCGCACCGTTCGGATACCAACCGGTCCAGACCCCTGATTTCATACCGGAGGTGTAGGAACCCTGCCGTTCCAAACGGCCGTTCTCATGGAAGAAGCTCCACTGACCCTCTTCCCGGCCGTACTTCTGCCGACCCTCGCTCCTCTTGACCATCTTTGTCTCTGGGTCATACCACTCGACGGTCAAGTCAGCGCCGGAATCGGATTCGCCCTCGTCCGAACAACCCAAGAACGCGGGGACCAACAGAAACAACAAGAGCGCCGGGGAAGCGCCGGAAGAACCGAGTGGCTGGGTGCTGCAGTATCGCATCCGAGGCATGCTAGTGTCCCCGCACCCTGAAGCCCACGCCCAATTCCCTCGCGTCCTGGACTTCGCACTCTTCTTAGGGGCAGGGGGGATTCAGAACCCCTGGACTGCCAAGATCGCCCCCCGCCCAGGAAACCGGGGCCTCGCACCAGTGATCGGGGGAGTCGTTCCAGTTGACTGCCAGACGGTCGGTGCACAACTGCAAGCTGGCCCCCACCGGATCCACCCAGCCGGGCGCTGAACCATAGGCCACGAGATCCACCAGGGACCCATTGGGCCGAGCCAAGAGCACCTCGTCAGCTCCGTTGCCCAGGGTGAAGGAAGACCAGACCGCGTCCACTTGGACGCCACCATTGAACTGCGGATCGATTTCGCGGCCCAGGACCAGATATCCCCGGGCAGGCACGATGATGCCTAGTCCCGCGTTGTCCAGCAGGGTCATGTCCGTGCCCTGATCCGCCAGAATCCAGCCCTCCATGTCAATTGGACCGTTGGTGGTATTGAAGACCTCAAACCACTCCCCCTGTGCATCCGAGACCTGAGCTGGATCCTTCATGATCTCGCTCACAATGATCTCGCCTGATCCCCGCGACCGTTCCCGGTCCGGCAGGCTGCCAGCCATGACCCCCGGGGGTGTCCAGGGCTGGCCCGAGATGGACAGGTCCAAACTGCAGAGGGCCGACCCCAGGCCTCGTACCCTGAGGGTCCACCCGCTCAAGGCACCCTTCGGCAAATTCAAACGAGCCTGCCCAAGACCGTCCGTTGGGATCAGGGCAAGTGTCTCCCAAGGAGGCATGAGTGAGGTGCCCGGATCTACCCAGCGACCGTAGAGGCGCAAAATCTGACCGGGACAAGTTCCCCGAAACACCAGGGTGCTGCGGTTCGGTGCCCTTTCCAGAATGCCCAATCTGGGACACTCGGCCAAGGCGGCCGCGGAAGAAACAGACGGCGAGCCTGCTTCGGCGAAGCAGGGCAGGGCACTGAGAAACAAAGCCAAAGTGAGCGCCCTCAGGGGGCCCGGGGCAGGAATGTGCTGGGTATTCATCGATCAAGAGTTGGTTCAGGGGGCCCCTCCGCTCCAAATGGGGACGGATCGAGGCCACCAACCCTCAAGACGCGAAACGAGCCCCGCGGTTGCACGCCAGCTTTGGCGCAGGAAAGAAATACCGTGGATCTCTTCGGCTCAAGAACAGCCCGGAATGCATCCAGACAAAAGACCCCTCCAAAATCCCCCTTGACTAGATCGGGGGGGTACAAACAAGATGGGGGATCGTATCCCCTTCGATGAACCTCATGATACACCCCAAGACCATCTTGTCCCTGACGGCGTGCATCGGCTTGACCCTGGTGTTCAGCCTGGCGGACGCCACCCCAGGCACCACGCCCCAGAGCAACATCCGGGCCTTCGAGATGGCTGGTTCCCAGCCAGGCGAGTTCGTGGATTACCTGCAATCCGGACAGGCCTGCGCCCTGTGTCATGGCAACTACGATCAACAGGTGGAGCCCTACGCCACCTGGCAGGCCAGCATGATGGCCCAGAGCAGCCGCGACCCAATCTTCTTCGCCGCCCTGGCGATCGCCGAGCAGGACCTGGGGGGCTCGGGCTACCTGTGCATGCGCTGCCACATGCCCGGGGCCCACATGGAGGGACGCACGATCCCCACTGACGGGTCCGCTCTCGATCCCTTCACTAACGACTTCGACGGGGTCAACTGCCACTTCTGCCACCGCATGGTGGATCCAGTACTCGACCCGCAGAACCCACCTGAGGACGCGGGCATATTGGCGGGCATGTCGCGACCTTTGAACGTGGAACCCCATTCGGGGACGTACATCCTGGATCCCCAAGACCGGCGCCGGGGACCCTTTGATTTGGGAGCCAACTTCCCCTACCACGAATTCAGTCAGTCACCCTTCCATCGGGAGTCCATGCTTTGCGGCACCTGCCACGATGTGTCCAACCCGGCCCTGGAAAAACGGGCCTCGGGCCTGGGCTATCGCCTGTCCAACCTCAACGCGGCGCATCCCAGCATGGACAAGACGGACATGTACCCGGTCGAAAGAACCTTCAGCGAGTGGACCCGCAGCGTCTACGCGATTGCGCCCATCGATACAGGGGGACGCTTCGGCGGCAACCAACCTCTGGTCCAGTCCTGCCAGGATTGCCACATGCCCACCACCGATGCCACGGCCTGCTCGCCCGGCTTGGGCGGCGCCTTCCGCCCGGACATGCCTCGGCACTTCTTCAACGGGGCCAATTCCTGGGTCTTGAAAGCCGTGCGTTCCATTTATCCAGACTACGAAACGGGGCTGAGCGACACCCTGGTGCAAGATGCCTCCCAGCGCACCACAAACATGATGCAGAGCGCTGCGGAGCTCGAGACCTTTGAACGCGATGGCCAATTGGTGGTCCGCGTGATCAACCTGACGGGGCACCGTCTGCCCACTGGCTACGGTGAAGGCCGACGCATGTGGGTCCAAGTTCAGTTCTTCGACAGCGGGGACCAGCTGGTGGGTGAGCACGGAAGCTATGACGCTGCCGCCGCCGACCTCGACACCTCCAGCACCAAGGTCTACGAAATCCACCAGGGACTCGACGCCTACATGGCTGCCCAGACTGGCGTGCCCGCAGGCCCGAGCTTCCACTTCGTATTGAACAACACGGTGCTGCTGGACAACCGCATTCCCGCGCGGGGCTTCACCAACTCCAGCTACGCGGCCATCGATGCTGATGTGGTGGCCTACAACTACGAGGACCAGCAGCATTGGGACGAGACCATGTTTGCCCTGCCCACCACTGCCGTACGCGCGGAAGTCGCTCTCTTCCACCAGACAACCACTCGTGAGTACATCGAATTCCTGCGGGATGAGAACCAAACCAACACAACGGGACAGGACGCCTATGACCTGTGGCAGCTCTTCGGCAAGAGCACTCCAGTGCAGATGGCCAGCAGCACCCTGGATCTGAACCTGGGTGCCTGTGCCACGCCGATCCCTTATGGCCTGGGCAGCCTCAATTCCCAGGGCGAGCGGGCAAGCCTGACGGCCCTCAACGCCCCCGATCTGCCGATCCTGAACCTGCAATTGACCGGGGCAGTCCCCGGTCAGATGGCGGTCCTCTGGGAAGGCCCCGGAACCGCCAGTGTGCCCCACCTGGGAGGCGTACTGCTGATCAGCGGCCCCTATGTGCGGCGGGGCACCCAAATGACTGATATCTTGGGCAAGGCCTCTTTCAGCCTGCCCGTGGACGCGACCATGGTGGGCAGTTCCCGTGGCCTGCAGGTGATCTACCGTGACCCGGGCAGCCCAGCTGGTGCAAACCTCAGCCAGGGACTTTTCGTCACTTTCTGCAACTAGCTTTCGGCGGGCGTCAGAACTAGATTGATGGGTGAAAATACCCATGAAAATCATGATTCGTCTGGCCCTGCCGGGGCTCGTGCTGGTTGCGGTTGCAGCCATCGCGCTCTACAAGATTCTGCCCGCCGCCTCGAAAGCCGCCGTCCAGTACGGCAGCCAATCTGCCCTGGGGGTCCAGGCCACTATTGAAGAGGTGCCCCTCTCCCTCTCCGCGACCTCAGCTCGTGTGGGCATGAATGGGCTGCTGATTCCCAACCCCCCAGGATTTGGAGAGAGCGCGTTCCTGCGGGTAGGGCACGCCAGTGTTGAGCTCGAAACTTTTTCGGTACTGAAGGATGTAATCCAGATCAAGGAAATCCGACTGGAGGGAACTGAACTGCGCCTCTTGCAGAAGGGCACAGCCTCAAACCTGCAGTGGTTCTTGAAGCAGGTCTCTTCGGCCAGGGGCGCTCAGGAAACACAGGAGAATCCGCCCGCTGGAGATGACCCGGGGCCCCTTTTGGCGGTGGATCTGGTGGTGGTCAGTGGCCTGAGAGCATCCCTGACCATTGAGGATCTGCCCCTGGGCGTGGGCTCCTGGGAGGTCACCCTGCCCCCATTGGAACTGAACCTGAGCGCCGCCGAACCAGGAGACAGCAGCAGTCTGTTGCGCGAAGTCATGCGCGAGATCGTGGCCGCGGGCCTCAACGCCCTGCGTTCTGAGTTGCCCCCGGAGACCTGGCAGGTGCTCAGCCCTAGCAGCCTGCAGGGTCTGCTCGAGGGAGTCCTCAAGGGGTCTCTGCAATTGAATGGAAAGGTCCTGACCGACGGGCTCCAAGGAAAACAGGGCCAGGCAGTACTCGACGAAGTGCTGCGCAACCTGCCCGCGCAACTGCCCAAGGGCGTCAAGCTCAAGGACTAGGACTCGGACAATTCCAGCTAGCGCGGACCTTCCCGCGCGCCACCTCCGTACCCCATGGCCTCCAGCCGCACGCGAGTCTCTTCGAGTTGTGTACTGTTGAACTCCGAGGGGAGCGGATTCTCCAGTTCCTGATAGGCACCAAGTTCGCCGCGCAAGTCAGCCAGGATCTCCGCCAGGGCAGGATCCTGAAAGAGGTTGTTCTGCTCACCTGGATCTGCCTCCATGTCGAACAACTGTTCAAGCTTCAGGTAGGGCGCACGGATGTACTTCCAGCGCCCCTTGCGCACACTGTGGGGTTTGAGGGAGTTGGCCCAATGCCCCCGTTCGTGGGCTGCCTCTTCAAGGCCCATCCAGGGCTGGGTGGCTTCGGAAAAAACCGCCCCACGGTCAAAATCCTCTCCCCGTAGGAGGGGCCCCAGGTCCACCCCCTGCACCCGGGAGCCAACCTCGATGTCCAACACTCCCAGCAGCGTCGGGTACACATCCACCGTGGAGACCACCGTCGAAATGCGCTGTCCCCTGAAGCGTTCGGCCTGGGGATGCGCCGCGGGCAGCCGAATCATGAGGGGCACATGGGTCGTGGTGTCATGCACCCACAGGCCGTGGTTCCAGCGGTCTGCGTGCTCGCTGAAAGTCTCCCCGTGATCGGCGGTCAGCACCACAATGGTCCGCTCCCACAGGCCCTCCTCACGCAAGCCCTCAAAGAGCACACCCAGAGCAGCATCGAGAGCTTCCACTTCAGCGGCATAGAGCGCAGCCAGTTGGGAATCCAAGACTGCGCTAGTTCCCGGGTGCTGCTCCACCAGCTCCCTGGAAAGCCCCCCTCGAATGGTTCCGGCCAACCCAGGAGCAGGCACATCTGGTCCCAACACCAGCTTCTGGCCAGCCTTGACCGCCCGCTCCACGGTCAGTGGATCCCCCACCGCCGCGCCGATTTGCTGCGCCCAAGCCTCTCTCAAGGCAAGCGGTGGATCGTAGGGCGCATGAGGATCAAAGTAGTGAGCAAAGAGGAACAGTGGCTCGTCTTGATCGTGTTCGCGAACTCGGGACAGAGCCGCGCGGGTCACATGCTCAGCCAGGCGTTGATTCTGATCCGCACCGCCAGCCCCCACCAAGAGATCAAAAGTCTCATCAAAAACCTCAAAGCCCTGATCAAACCCGAAGCGACTGTCGAGCGCAAAGGAACCGAGCACCGCGCGAGTGCGATAGCCGCAAGCCCCCAGGGTCTCAGCCAGAGTCTGATTGACCGGATTCAATTCAAACCCATTGCGCACAACACCGTGGCTGTGAGGCCAGGTCCCAGTCATCAGGGATGAATGAGCGCTCAAGGTCGTGACCGCGGCGGTTTGAGCTTGCAAGAACAAGACCCCCTCCGATGCAAGCAAATCGAGAGCAGGCGTTTGGGCCCTGGAATCGGGGCCAGCGATGCAAGAGAGATGATCGGCACGCGTGGTGTCAAGAGAGATCAGAACCACATGCCACGGAGGAGGCGTCGGAGAACAAGCTGCAAACCCAAGCAGCAGTGCAGTTGCCAACAAGAACTTGAAGTAGGTCATGGAAGATCGGCTGCCCCAGAGGGTAGATCAGGGGAGGGGTTGTTCAATCGCTTCCTACGGCCCTCAGCCAGTTGGGTTTGCGCGCGCTTCAAGGCTTGCCCAGGGCCTCGACACCCACAAGAGTGCCCTGCTCCCACCGGTAGAGATGCAGGGGAACCCCGTCAGCATCATGCTGCATCCAGGTCCCGTGCCGCTCCCCCGCGCGCCAGACCTGCTCGACTACCACCTGACCGGAGGAAGACAATACGCGCCAACTGCCATTGCGCACCCCCAGACGCCAGGACTCCTCACCTGCCAGGGATCCGTCCTCGCGCCAGTTCTGCCAGAGCCCGTCCCGCAACCCGTCCACCCAGGCCCCGCGCCTTTTCAGGCGGCCATTTTCGAACCAAAAAGTCTCAATTCCTTCCAGTGCATCCCCGTCCCAGTGGGACTGGCGATAAGGCTGGCCGCCGTCGTAACTGGTCACCTGCACCTTGGGGGCGCAGGCCAAGAGCCCCACAAGGCAGATAGCGGCATTCGAAATCAATATGGTCCGGCTCATGTCCAGCCCAGAGCCTCGTCTCAAAGCAGGGCCCGGTCAAGGCTCAGGATGAGGATCTGCCCTGGACGGGGGATCAAATCCACCCAAATATGCCGTCTGGGTCTACCATGGACCCCCTCTCCCCCAATCGGCTTCTCAACCCCCGAGACATGCAATACACCATCACGCGATTGGCCTCTGCCGTTGCCATCAGCGCCATCCTGGCCTCCCCCTCCCAGGCCCAGACCCTCACCACGACTCTCCTGGCCCAAGGCTTCAGCCGACCTGTGCACCTGACGGCGCCTCCGGGTGACACCACCCGCGTCTTTGTATGTGAGCAGCATACGGGCCGCGTGGAGATTGTAGAGCTGCCCTCGGGCACCATCATCGGCACACCCTTCGTTGACATCTCAGTTTCCACCGGCAACGAACAGGGCCTGCTCTCCATGGCTTTCCACCCTGACTACGCCAGCAATGGCTTGTTCTACCTCTCGCGCACGGCTACCGGCGGCAATACGCGAGTTACGGAACACCAGGTCACCGGCAACCCGAACGTCGGCAGCGCAACAGTGCTGCGTCAGATTGTTGCCTGGAACCAACCCTTCAGCAACCACAACGGAGGTCAGATCGCTTTCGGACCTGACGGCTATCTGTATGTTGGCCTGGGCGATGGCGGCTCCGGCAACGACCCTGGCAACCGGGCCCAGAACGGCACCGATCTACTAGGCAAGATGCTGCGCTTGGACGTAAACGCCGCGGCACCCTATATTCCGCCGAGCAACCCCTTCGTCGGCAACGGCGCGGTACGCGATGAGATCTGGGCCCTTGGTCTGCGCAACCCCTGGCGCTTCTCCTTCGACCGTGCCACGGGCGATCTGTGGATCGGTGATGTGGGTCAGAACGCTTGGGAGGAGATCGACTTCCAGCCCGGCTCCAGCACGGGCGGCGAGAACTACGGTTGGCGCTGCATGGAAGGCGACCACTGCACCGGACTCTCCGGCTGCACCTGCAATTCCAGCGCCCTGACGGATCCGGTTTTCGAGTTCAACCACTCAGGAAACTGTTCCGTGACTGGCGGCGTTGTCTACCGGGGATCGGCCATTCCGGCACTGCAGGGCACCTATTTCTGCGCGGACTACTGCTCCAACCGTATCTGGTCCATGGAGCACAACGGCACAGGCGTCACCAACGTAGTGCAGCGTCAAGCGGAACTGAACCCTCCTGGCAGTGCCACCATTTCCCAGATCACCTCCTTCGGTGAGGACGCCGCTGGCGAGGTCTACATCCTGGAGCAAAGCGGCCAGATCTGGCGCATCACACAGGACTGCGGCACCAGTACCTACTGCGTGGGTGCAGGCAACAGCTCCAACCCCACGGGCTGCACCCTGACATCCAGCGGCTCGAACAATATCAGCGACAACAGCTTCAACCTGATCGTCAGCGGCTCGGTGCCAAACCAGTTCGGCATCTTCTTCTACGGACCGGGTCAGGCCCAGGTTGTTGGTGGAAACGGCTTCATCTGCGTCTCAGGTGGACTTTTCCGCATCACGCCCCCGAGCTTCACCGACGTATTCGGCAGCACATTCCGGACCATGGACTTCACCTCGCCACCAATGAGCGTGGGCCTTGGCGCGGTGGTTCCCGGATCGACCTACAACTTCCAGTTCTGGTACCGGGACCCGGCCGCAGGCTCCGCTGGCGGAGCAACCTACAACTTCTCGGCAGGGCTGTCCGCAGTCTTCTGCCCCTAGGGTAGTGACCGGTCCGAACTTGCGGGCCCCCCTGAATCCAAGGCTGGCAGTCCCTCCCCGGGGCTGCCGTCTTTTTTGTTCCCTGCAGGGTCAGATCCGAACTGGATCTGCTTCCTTTACGGGGGGGGCTGCCTGCGGTCAGGGACCTATAATGCACAGCAAGCATGAACTTGCCGATTATCCAAGACCAATTGCGAAGACCCATGCGCTCCCTGCGCATCTCGGTCACGGACCAGTGCAATCTGCGCTGTGGCTATTGCATGCCCGAAGAGAGCTATACCTGGCTCCCGCGCTCGCGCATTCTCAAGTACGGACAGATCGCCCACCTGGTGCGCGCGGCAACTCTCCTGGGAGTCAACAAGGTGCGCTTGACTGGAGGCGAGCCCCTGCTACGCAAAAAACTCTGGCGCCTGATCGAGCAACTTGATGGCATCGATGAGATCGACGACCTGGCAATGACCACGAATGGCGTGCTCTTGGTTGAACGGGGTGCGGAGGTCTTTTCCGCAGGCCTGCAGCGCCTGACTGTCAGCCTGGACACCCTCCGCCCCAAGCGTTTCAAAGAAATGACACGCGGCGGAGATCTCAGCCGAGTCATGGCTGGACTGGACCTCGCCCAGGAACTCTGCCCCACCAGGATCAAGATCAATTGCGTAGCCATGGCTGGAATCAACGACGACGAGTTGGAGAGCATGCTCGACTGGGCTCTGGACCGAGACTTTGAATTGCGCTTCATCGAATACATGGATGTAGCGGGGGCGACCGGTTGGACCAGAGACAAGGTGCTCTCGTCCGAGAACATTTTGGAACGCATCGAAGCGGCATTTGGTGCCCCCCAGCCAGCCCCCAAGGCCGGGACTGCACCAGCGAATCGCTTCCACGTCGAAGGCCGAGGAGCCTTCGGCGTGATCGCATCCACCAGTTCACCCTTTTGTGGTACCTGTGACCGCGCTCGCCTGACCGCAGACGGAACCTTCTTCACTTGCCTCTACAATGAAGAAGGCACTGATCTTGGCACAGCCATTCGGGCTGGCTCGACCAGCGAGCAGTTGGCCCAGACACTCGCCGCCATCTGGGTGCAGCGCTCGGACCGCGGGGCCGAGGAGCGACTAGCCCTTGCAGAGCAGCGAGGCATACTGGCCACCGCCAGCCACCTGCGCACTCGACCCCAGTCCGAAATGCACAGCAAGGGAGGCTAGGTCCGTCTGGCGGATCAGACAGGAGACCCGCGAACGGGTACCCTGAGCTATGCTGGCGCCAACCCCATGCTGATCCCTGTGCTTCCTTTCAGACCCAAACTCCTGGTCTTATCTGGCTTGACCCTGCTACTCCTCACGGGAGCCAGCGCCCAGCAAGAAGCCAAGCCCAAGAAGAGCGTCGCCCAACGGGTCAATCAGGCCATTGATCTGGGTATGGAGTTCTTGATCAGAGCGCAGGACCTGGATGGCTCCTGGCGATTTCACAGCGGAGAATATGTCAGCGGCCAGACGGCCCTCTGCCTTTACACCCTGCTGAAGTGTGGACTGCCAAAGGACCACCCCACAGTCACCCGCGCTCTGCTCTATCTAGGCGACAACGACGACCGCCGAACCTACACGCTGGGTTGCTATCTCATGGCCCTTGGCGAACACAACCCCGTGAAGCACCTGGACCTGATTGACGAACTGGCAGCTCAGCTCGTCGAGGCTCAAGCGCAGGGTTTCTCCTATCCGGGGGGCCACGAAGACATGTCCCTCTCCCAGTATGCGGCCCTTGGCTTGCGATCAGCCGTCAAGGCCGGAGTCGAGGTAGATCCACGAGTCTGGCGGCGACTGCTCGAGTTCACCCTCAAGCACCAAGAGGATGTGCACCGGGGCCCGGCTGGTTTTTCCTACCGCATCGGCGGCACGATCACCGGGTCCATGACCACCGCGGGCATGGCCTGCCTGATTCTGGCGCGAGAGCAGCTCGAAGCCTGCGGACAATATCGCCCAAAGGATGCCCGAAAGGTCGACAAGGCCCTCAAGCAGGCGAGCGATTGGATTGGGGAATATTCGGACTTTGATCACAACCCCACCCCCAGTGTCGAGACCAACTACCAACTCAAGCACAGGCGCCACTATTGGCTCTACGGCCTGGAACGCGCGGGCAGCCTGATGGAGACCGAGGTGTTCGGGGAAGTGCATTGGTATGACGAGCTGGTGCGCTCGGTATTGGACCAGCAGGGCAAGGGGGGCGCATGGGGTTCACCCTTCGGCGAGAAACAACCCAACACCTGCTTCACTCTTCTGGCCCTGCGCCGGGCCACCGCCGCCAGCACGGGCAAGCGCACCCGACAGGGAGACCTCTACCACACCAAGGACAAAGACGCCGCCGTTCGCCTGCGAGCTGCAGGAGATATGCCCCTCAGCATCTGGATCGAGGGCTATGGCCCCAAGGTCATTGAGACCTATGAGTGGCCCGAGGACAAGGGATTGGGCCCGCGGGTTGCACGGGTCGAGTACCTGGCCGGGGACAGAGTGATCGCCACGGTGCAGGGAAACGTACAGCGGCCCGCCGGCGGCCTCAAGCTGGCCACGCAGCAGCGCTTTCGGGAACCGGGCCAATACCTGATCCGCGCCAGGGTCTGGCTCGTGCACCCTGGAGAATCCCTGGCAGACAAGGTGCCCGTGGAGTCCCCCCCCATGGAAGTCAGCATTGACGAGGTCCTGACTCCTTGGATGCGCGAATACGCCACGGACGGCGGACGCAATCTCTTGCGCGAGGCGCCCAAGGAGGTGCTTTCCAGTTCCGATCTCAACGGCGGTTGGGGGAAGCAAAAGGCGGTCGACGGGCGCATGGGCACAGGCTGGCTCAGCAAGGGAGACGACCCCGAGCCATGGATCCGCATCGTGCTGGAGAAACCTCTGCGCGCATCAGAGCTGGCCCTCTGCCCGGCTACCCAAGCCCTCTGGGAAACACGCACCATCGGCAGCGCCACGCGCATCTCGGTTTCGATCAACAAGCGGCGAGCCATAGAGTACGAAGTCAACCCAGACCCAAAGCGCAAATCGATTCTGGATCTGGGCAAGCAGCATCGCATCCGGCAACTTGAAATCCGCGTTCTGGAGTCGATTGGCAAGGGCGCTTACAAAGACTCGGCGGGCTTCGCAGAAATCGAACTGCGGCTCAACAAGTAGAAGCGCGCGCCGCCTGCTCCAGCACCTGATCCGGAACACCGATCGGCAGCACACTCACCCTGCCGCACCACGGTTCCGCTTCTGGAGTGTGCAAGCCCACTTTGGAGGCGGCCAGGGTCAGAGTGCGCTGGGCGTGAATCAGGGCGCCTGTCCCCAGGTCCGCATCCATGCCCGAAGGCAGGTCGATAGCCCAGCAGGGAAGCTGAAGTTCCGCGCGCAGAGCCTCGGCAGATTGCAACCAACCGCCCAGGTCAGCGCGCAGGGGTGGCTGGAAACCCGTACCCAGCACAGCGTCCACCATCAACAGGTCCGATCCTGCGCCACGTAGGGCACGATCCAATTCCTCCACCAAAGGGCAGTCGACGATCTCAATTCCCAATGCCTCGCAAGCACGGCGCTGCACACTTGCATCAGTACTGAGCCGCCCCAGAGACCGGAAAGCCAACAACATGGGGCTGTGACCCCGCACGAGCAGCTGACGCCCAAGGGCATAACCATCCCCACCGTTGTTGCCGGCTCCCACCAGAATCACCGCCCGGAGCCGCTCGGCCTCAAGTACCGGCAACAGAGCAAGCGCCGCCAGGAGCCCCGCGTTTTCCATCAACACCAATCCAGACAAGCCCAGCTCCTGGGCGGCAATCGAATCCACCGCCCGACACTGATCCCGAGTAAGAACAAGTTTGCTCATGGACTATGTAGCGCAAGCCGCGTCGTGCGAAGGGTCAAAGGAGTCAGGAGAAGCCCGCTCCCAATCAGAGCGCAAAGACTCCGGAACCGGATCAAACAAGAGACTGCCACGCTCGATGGAATCATGCAGGTCTGCTAGAGAACCTACCCGGCCCGTGCGGACCCGGCGCAGAATGTGGCCAGGGGTCAACTGGCTTGGTGACTCCAGAGCCGCTGATCCCAGCAATTCCATCAATCCCTGCACGGTTTCTCGTTGGAAGGCCGCCACCCGACGAGCCTTGTCCTCCACATCCAGGCCGCTGACCAAGTCTGGCTTTTGGGTAGCAACACCCACAGGACAGTCGTTGCTGTTGCAGCGCCTTGCTTGGATACAGCCCAGGGCCAGCATCATGGCCCGGGCGGAGCACACCAGATCCGCACCCAAGGCCAGGCGTACTGCCATATCAAAGGCACTGATCACCTTGCCCGCGGCGATCAGTCGAATGGAGTCGCGCAGGTCAAATCCAACCAGAATGTTGTGGGTCAGAACAAGGGCCTCCCGCAAAGGCATGCCCACCGAATTGCTGAACTCAAGAGGCGCTGCACCGGTGCCCCCCTCGCCTCCATCAATCGCGATGAAGTCCGGCAGATTCCCCGTCTCACGCATGGCCTTGGCCAGCCCCATCAATTCCACGGGCTGGCCCACGCAGAGTTTGATCCCCACTGGTTTGCCCCCCGCCAGTTCGCGAACCTCTGCTACCCAAGCGCACAATTCACGGGGAGTTCCGAAAGTCTGATGACTTGGAGGCGAAAGCACGTCTTGCCCCACGGGCACTCCGCGGACATTGGCGATCTCTTGGGTCACCTTGCGGCCGGGCAAGATCCCACCGTGCCCGGGCTTGGCCCCCTGGGAGAGTTTGATCTCGATCATCTTGACCTGAGGATCCAGCGCCCGTTGTCGGAAGGCCTCAAGATCGAAGCCTCCGGCCCTGGTACGACAACCAAAATAGCCAGTCCCGATCTGCCAGACCAGATCGCCACCGTGCTTCGAGTGGTAGCTGGAAATCGCACCCTCGCCGGTGTTGTGGTAGAAACCGCCGATTCGGGCACCCTTGTTGAGAGCCTCGATTGCGTTGCTCGACAGGCTACCGAAACTCATGGCCGAAACATTGAGCAGGGCAGCGTCATAGGGCTGGGTGCACTGCCTCCCTCCGATGGTCACCTTTGGGGGAACAGAATTGTCCGGGTGAATAGCCCCAATTGAATGAGCCAGCCACTCATAGCCCGGCGCATACACATCCTGCTGCGTTCCAAACGGGACCGTATCCAACTGCCCCTTGGCGCGCTGGTAAACCAAACTGCGCTGCTCTCGGGAAAATGGCACTCCGTCGGTGTTGGACTCCACAAAATACTGGTTGATCTCCGGTCGGACAGCCTCCAGCAAGTAACGCATGCGCCCGATCAGGGGAAAATTCCTCAACACCGCGCGCTGGGTCTGCATTGTGTCTGCGGTGGCCATCAGGGCGAAGATCACCAGCAGGCCAAATGGGATCCAAAATACCGGAAAGACAAACGCGATGCCGGCGCACAATACCAGCAGGAAAAAGAGGATGCTGAAGATC
This sequence comes from Planctomycetota bacterium, assembly GCA_012960475.1. Lineage (GTDB taxonomy): Bacteria > Planctomycetota > UBA1135 > UBA1135. Next base: position 82,833 of record DUBE01000063.1, on the reverse strand, counting down.
AGGGTTCGCATTGGATGTTGATCTGGGCCAGGAAGAGCTCGGATCAGGCCAGCTCAAGTATTATCTGCAAGCGGATAAAGTCCACGTCCTTGATACGCACGCTGATTGCGTAACCCTCGGTAAAAGACAAGCTGCGACGGCCGATCAAAACCGTCATGGTCGAGCCCTTGAGCTGGATGCGGCCACCCAAGCTGCGGGCTGGCATGAAGCCCGCCACGTTGAAGTCGCTGAGCTCAACTTCCAGTCCTCCCCGTGAGACCCGCACCACCTTGGCAGCAAGTTTCTCATCTATGTGAGGTTCCATGAACTGACAGACCTTGAGGTCCTTGACCGCGATCTCAGCCATCTCCGCCATTTCTGACTGAGCGGAAGAATGACCAGCCGTCACTTTCAGATCTTCGACCATCTCGTCGGTCTTGAGGTCAGCAGAGGCCTCCCCCGGACCCGACTGCACCGCATGCAGCCAGCGGTGCACGATCAAATCAGGGTAGCGCCGGATGGGCGAAGTAAAGTGCAGATAGGCCTTGCGCGCCAGGCCAAAGTGCTCGGCCACATCTTCGTGATCCTTGACCTCATAGACCGCTCGCTCGACCAACCCCATGATGCGCCCAATCAGGGCCTCCGCATTGGGCCGGCGACGGGCCTGCCGAATCAAACGCCCCACATCGCGACCGGTCAGCCGCTCCTTGCCCGGGACCCGGATCCCGTGTTCCAGCAGCATCTTGGCCACCGCCTCGATCTCGTCAGGATCTTTTTCAGGGTGCACCCGATAAATTGTGGGCAGGCCGCGCTCGAAGAAGAAATCCCCCACAGCCTGATTGGCTGCCAGGGCGGTCTCTTCGATCAGGGTGTTGGAAAAAATCTTCTTCACGTCCACGATGCGTTCCACTTCTCCATCTTCATCAAAGAGGAACTTCTTCTCCTTCGAATCGATGCGCATGGAACCCTTTGCGTCCCGCAGCTTCTGTTGAGTACGGGTCCAAACGGCAAAACCTTCAAGGGAAGCACGCAAGGCCTCAAGAGAGTCCTCCACGGGCTCGCCATCGAACAGACCCTGGACCTCGGTGTAGGTGCAACGGCGCACGGAGCAGATCACGGTCTTGGCCACTGAATAGCTCAGCCGCTCTCCCTTGGCATCAAAGATCATGAAGACCGAGAAGGCCAGACGGTCGCGCCCACCAACCAGGGAACAGAGTCCATTGGAGATCGCCTCCGGAAGCATGGGTACCACCTGATCCGGAAGGTAGACGCTGGTTCCCCGGGCCAGGGCTTCGTCGTCCAACACACTGCCCTCCGGCACATAGTGGCCCACATCGGCAATGTGAACGCCAATCTTGACCTGACCGTCTTCGAGCGCTTCATAGGAAATCGCGTCGTCATAGTCTCGCGCGTCGGCTCCATCGATGGTGTAGATCTGCTCCCCTCGCAGGTCCAGGCGCCCCTGCTTGTCCTCTTCACTGGGGTCTCCGCTCAAGGCTTTGCAGGCTTGTTTGACATCAGGCGGAAAAACCGTGCGGACCCGAAAAGAGCGCAGCAGTTCCAACTCGTCCGAGTCCTCATCTCCATAGCAGGCCGCACCTTCTTTCATGGGACCGTCTGCACGAGGACGCTGGCCAATGCGCGCGCGGGCACCAAAATCGACATCCGGGAACTCATCCAAGGCCTTCTCACTGGCCTCAACCTGGTCACCGTATTCGTCCTCCAGAGTCCAACCCTTGTCCTTGGGGCCTTTCTTGTCCTCAGGGGGTGTCTCGCCTTCACCCCGGGCCTTCATCAAGTCCCTGAAGCTATTGAACTGTGCGTCCTTTCCGTCAGCCATGAACCGAGGATAGCCTTCTGGCCCCTCAACGCTGCAGGACTTCAGTGATGTTTGAGCTCGAAAAACCAGCCAGCACACCACCCCCGATCACATAGATGCGGTTGCCATCCACGACGGGGTAGATCCCGTGCCTGGGGCTTGGAAGGGGGGTATCAGCGCTCCACTGATCCAATTCAGGGGTGTAGACCTGCACCTCATCAAAAACCTGCCCGCCGGAGGTCTCGCCCCCCAGCACAAAGAAGCGCTCCCCGTGCCAGACCGCGCGCCCCGTGCCGCCGCGCCCCTGGGGCATGGAGCTTAGAGGCGAAAGGGGCTGGGCGCTATCCAACCAGCTGCCCGTGGCCGGGTCAAAGCGCTGCACATTGTCGAAGCCGGGCTGGGGCCAATTACCTCCCCCGCGACCGCCAAAGACCCACAGGTAGGTGCCATCGGTAGCTGATGCCGCGTGATTCACAGGAGTCGGCATGGGAGGCAGAGGCCCATTGGGATTCCAACGATCAAAGACGGGGTCATAGACCCCGGTGTTGCCCACGGTGTTTGAGCCAACAATGCCGCCGCAAACATAGACCATTCCATCGATCACGGCCGAGGAACAGGACCCCGCGCCCCAGGGCATGTCCGCACCAGTGGTCCAACTGTCAATCAAGGGATCATAGATCTGTACCTTGCCCCAGGCGGTCCCCACCGAACCAAAGAGATAGAACTTGCCGTCCACAACTTCCGCTGCGTGGTGATGACCCACAAAAGGACGCTGAGCCAGGGTGTCGTCCCAAAGACCAGTGGTCAGATCCAGGGCATAGGTCTTGGATGAGCCCTCACCCACCATGATCACACGACCAGCAACGACCCCCGCGGCCACTTCGCCCAGTGGATCTGGCATGTCCGCGCCACTGGACCAGGCGCCACGTGACCAGCCCGGTGTTGCGGGCAGCCAGCGGAAGGCCTCGGGCAACTGCGCCTGGGCTGCGCCCACCTGTACTGAAATCTCCACCATAGTGGCCGAGGCCGCCCCTGGAACAGCAGGCAGAACCCCTACGATGCGAGTGGCCTCCACGCTCAGCAAGCTAGCGGGTACCCCGTCGAAGAAAACGCTGGTGTTGGACAGGTTTCCGAAGCTTCGGCCCCCGATCACGAACCTCCCGCCGCCAGTCTCGGGGGCTCGCCAGGGATGAACATCGAAAACTGCCAAAGGCCCTGTCAAGCCGGACGCAGGAGCAATGAAATGCACCTGGTTGCTGCTGAAATCCGCGCTGATCAAGACCCCGGCTGGTCCTGTGGTCAAGTCCAAGCCATCCACATCAGCGTCCAGAACAGAAACGGCCTCGACGCTGCGTCCGTCGGGAGCCAACTCCACCCAGCGAGGAGAGCTGTTCCACTTCTGGGTCAGCAAGTCTCCGCGCAACTGGCCTCCAAAGGCCGCCGAACGATACTCGACGATTCCGTCGGCTGAGGAGGCCAGACCGGTCAGGGGCGATGTGTAGAGACCCGGCAGTGGCGGGGCCGTGGTTGAGTGATACACGTTCTGACGCGCGTCCCACCGCCCTCGGGAACGATTTGGATGGCCAAAGTAGCGTCCCTCTTCAAGCAGATCGAGTTCATCCTGGTCAGTGGGGTGAGGCATCCCGCCCATGGTGTTCGGGCCTGTGCTTTCAGGCCCATAGCCAGCATTGGGCCCATTATCAGTTGCATAGAGCAGTCCCTTGGTGGTCAGGACCAGATCATAGGCATTGCGCAAGCCCGAAGCCACCACGGATACACTCCCACCGCTCACCTCAACCAGCTCGCCTTCCACCTGATTGGTGCTCGGAGCGCCGGTTGCACTGAGCTCATAAGTAACCAGGCCGTCAAAGCCAGGCCGCTTGATCCAGGCGCGAAGCACTGCACCGGAAAGAGGCGACTCAGGCAGATCACCTATCAAGGGCCACTTCACTCCGGCGTTGGTGTTACCTCCCACAGCAATCAAGAGGTTCCCATCGTTATCAAACTCAAGTCCATTGATACCATGATCGTGATTGGAAACTGGCAGACCTGTAACAAGGGGGATCGGATTGTCGAAGTTGGGGCCCTCCAGAATGCTGACCTGCCCGGAGTAAGGCGAAGGCCCTGAGAACGACCCACCTCCGTTCGCGTAGTGGGCCCCATGAGCCACATAGACTTTCAAGTCACCGCCGGCCACCGAGTCATAGGGGTCAAAGGCAATCCCCAACAAGTCGTTGTTCCCCTGGGTGGAGACTCCCGGATAGGTTGTAATGGAGAGGACCTCCCAGTTCGTATCTAGACTAATGGCCGTGATGTGACCACTCAACCGCCCCACATAGAGCCTGCCGTCAGGCCCGTAGGCCAGGGTGGTGGGCTGCGAAACGGAGATCTCCTGATTGATCAGCTCATCCCAGACGATTGGCAGCGGGCCGCTGGGTGAGTACTCAAAGTCAATGGCATTGCTCGACCCGGCGGGGGTCTCAATCCAAACGCTTACCGTACCCGTCCCAGCAGGCGTAACAAACAGCAAGCTGTCCGCAGACCAGACCTCAAGTGCGCTTGCAGGAATACTCGTCCCACCCCAGTGCAGAGTCATCTGCTCCTGGGGATAGAACCCAAAGCCGACGATGGGAATCATGGTCCCCCCGGTATCAATACCCAAGGTGGGCATGCTGTGAATCACCGGGACGATTCCGTTCTCGTCGTGCACTACGCTGTCTGCAAAGTCCGGAGCAGCAACGCCAGCGATCATGGCGGTCACAGCGGCCGGCAGGTCCGCCAGACTGTTCAATGCGAAACGCGCCGTCAATTGGTGCTGACCAGGACTCAAAGTTACTGCTGCATTATGAGCGAGGCCATCCACAAAGACCCTGGTTTCGCTGCCTCCGGAAGGGATGAAGTGGTAGAGCTCTGGCAAGCTCACCTCGAAGGTGCAGCGCAGCTCCAGCATCACGTCTGCAGAAAAAGGCGAGGTCCCCATGCCCGCTTGCATCTCAGCGACCCTCAGAAGAGCAATACGGTCTATGAAATCCGCCCTCGCTGGCGGCCCATCCAGCAGGCTGTTTGGATCGCCCGAGAGGTCGTGGTAGAAAAGCGCCAATACCTCTGGTACCTGGTCCGCAGAGTGCACAACCAGCGGCTCGTGCACCGTGGCGCTGAAAGGCGGGGTGCCGTCATCGGTGATGGTCAGGGACACATCTGCTGGCCCCAAGGGCAAACCAAGAGTCGTCTCCACTGCACTGGCAAATGGAACCCCATTCAACTCCCAGTCATACCCCACGAGACTGCGACCGGGCTCATGAGTATGTGACTCTGCGCCACTCAGCAAGATGGTCTCAGACCCGTCACCGTTGTAGTCCACAACAAGAGTGGGGCTGCGAGAGATTGTCGGGTGCAAAAACCCCCAAGTGGAATCCGCATCACCTACGCCCTCCACCTCGACTGCCACCTGGTCGAATCCACCGCTGAAGGACAGATCGAAGTGGTGATGCTCATGCTCCGTGGGAGTGAAGGTCACGGGGACTTGCATGGTTTCGCCAGGCTGGATCCAGACATCCAGCCCATAGGCCACATCCAGATCCGATCCGCTGTAGTCAACTCCCTCCACCTGTACAACAAAGTCCTGGGCCGATCCCAGACTGGGCTCCATTGCCAGGCCAGTCAGATGGGCACCAAAAAGACCTGTATTCTCCACCGCCAAGAGCAACTGGAACGGCAGGCCCTGGTCCACTGTTCCGAAGTCCAGGACGTCCGCCGGGGTAAGCTCAAGTACCGCGGCAGCCCGTACCTCAAGTGCTTGAAAGAGCGCCTGTCCAACGCTGGCGGTGAGGGACACATTCAAGACTCCATCCTGCACCTGTACCCTGAGTGCCCCGGTGGACACCGCAGTCTGCACCTGGCCAGATGAGGCAATCACATCGTAGGCAGGCAAAAGGACCTGACCTTCGGCCGCAATTTCAAACACGCGCTGGCCAGTCAGGGTGTGCTCTGGCTCAGCAAAGTGAAAGATCAGGTCGTAGGCTCCCTGGGGAAGATTGAATCCATATTCTAGTTGCCTGCCTACGCGTAATTCCTGATAGAGAGCATCATCCTCGCTGCCAGCGATAGGGTCTGTGTGGGAACTCTGGGTGCCCGTGCCGATCAAGCCAAATTCGGGCGCAAATTCAAGCCCCGCCACAGTGATCACGGGAAAACGGCCCGCACAGACCAAGAGATCCTCTCCCAATAGACCCAGGGCCAGACCATCGATGCGGATCAGGGTTTCGGGATCACCCACTGGCGATTGGATCACCCTGAGCAAGGCGCCATGACGCCCAGATGTGTCTGGATTGGACCAGATCGCAATCTCGGTGGATTCCCCGGGGGCCAGGATGTGAGGTCCGGGGCCAGCAACAAGCATCGCGTCATACTGCTCAGGTCGCATACCGCCCAATTCAAAATCAAGAACCGTCCGAGACGTGAGGCCTGTGTTGATGATTGAAACAATCTGAGGTGCTGAAGTCTCGCCAGCCCGCGTCTGGGGCAACGTCACCGTGCTTGGTACCGCCTGCAGCCCCATGGGCGTAGCGCTTGCGCGAGTGGATTCGTCATCCCTGATGCGCATGCGGTGTACCCAGGGAGAACCAATGGTTGCGCCACTCAGCAAAGCAGGATTCAGCTCAAGGCGCAGGACCTCCGTGCCCTCCACATCGCCATCATCCAGAAGATCAACCGGTACATCGTAGACCAGCAAACCCGGATCGATCTGAAAGGGTCCGGCCGGGGCGTTGTAGTCAACACCGGCGGTCGCGGTCCCCCCCACGAGCCCGCTGAAGACAACCGGCAGAGCCGAGACCGCACTGAGTTCCACGCGCACCATGACAGTACCTTGATTCTCCAGAACGAGCGTTCTTGGCTCTTCGAAATAGATCAGCGGCGCTGGATCTGAATCCTGCAAGAGAAGAGAGTGCGCTGCAGGGGAGCCCAAGTCCGCTCCACTGGGGGCCAAGAGGGTGACATCAAGGATCTCGTCTCCCTCATGCAATCCATCTACCACAGCAACCAGATTCAAACTCACGCTGAGGCTTCCGGCAGGAATCACCAGAGGACTGGCTGGCGTGGAGACATAGTCAGGGCCTGCCGACGCGCTTCCCGACAAGTCGAAGGGAACGATTACATCGGTTGCTTGAACAGCAGACAGTTCCACGAACAGGTCGACCCCCAGGCCACCCTCTACAAGGGTGGTGGGAAGCGACGGAGCAAACGCCACTGTTGGTGTACCATCAAGAGCGGTGGCCAAACCCGAAAGAACCGAGCAGGCAGCCAGGTACAACCCGCAGCGTCCTAGAATGGGGCAGGTTGAAGCAAACATGTTTGCACAAGAACGAGCGAGGCACCCCCTCAAGGCTCTCCCAGTGTGCATGACTGCCCCGCTTTGCGCCAGTCACCAGATCTCAGGATGGGTCACTGAATGAACTGGATTTCCCGAAAACGAGATGGAGCGGCGCCATGGGTCATCTCAGCCACCTGCATGGGGTTGCCCTTTCCGCAGGTTGCGATGCCCCAGAGGTGAAAGTGCTCCGCCGAGCAAATGGCGTCGCAGGAACCCCAGAAGGATGTCGTATTCCCCTGGTAGGTGGGACGCCTGAGCAAGCGGCCTAGTCGGCCCCCTTGAACCTCGCGCGCCACCTCGCAGGTGAACTGAAAATTGACCCGCCGCTGATCGATGGACCATGTACGCACGCTGTCCGCGAAGATCGCCCCGTCTTCGGTATCCGCCAGCATTTCATCGAAGCTCATGTTCCCAGGCTGCAGGCTCAGGTTGGTGATGCGCACGATGGGCGGATCGTACCAGCTCTCGGCACGGGAGCAACCGCGGCTCTTGTCTTCGTCCACCGCCGAAGCAACTTCGCGGTTGGTTTGATAACCCTTGAAAACCCCCTCCTGCACAATGGGCCAGGAACCGCTGGGTACACAATCATCGTCCCAGCCTCGGGTATCCAAACCACCCGCCAGGGTCGAATCGGCCTGCAAGTTCACGCAGCTCGAGCCATAGTCCAAGGTCCTCAGGTGATTGCGGGTAGCAAAGGAAGCTCCGGCCAAATCCATCTCGTGGCCCAGCACCCGGTCGAGTTCGGTGGGGTGCCCCACGGACTCGTGAATTTGCAAACACAGCTGGCTGCCACCCAGGATCAAAGTACGCACGCCCTCGGGACAGAGAGGCGCGGAACACAGGTCCGCCGCCTCGTCACGCATGCGGCCGCCGTTCCCAGGCAGGTCCATTGCACGTACCACCTCGAACCCTCCCGAAATCTGGTTTCCAGAAAAAGACGCGGGGTAAGAACGCCGCTCCACCACACCGTGAGCGCTGGCCTTGGCAGCGAGCCCGGCGCCCGTTCGCACCAAGACCTGGTGCAACTGGGCTCCCTCGCTGCTCGCTTGCCACTGCTCTTCCCGCCTCAGGGACAGATTGACCACACGGGAGACAATCTCGTCTCTTCCGCGCATGGACTCATCGGCCTGACGCATGAGCCCCAGCTTCTCTTCAAGAGAAACCATGAAGGGGTCCTCCTCAACCGGCGTATGCCACTCACCCACCTGGCCTTCCTGGGGGGCGAGTTCTACCGGTGTCCTGCGCAAACGACTCAAGTCGCGTCCGGCCTTCACCGCACGACGCGCGAGTCCGGGGGCCACATCAGCCAGATCCTTGTGGTTTCCAGGAGCCGCGGCAAACCCCCAGGCACCATCTTTGAGCACCCGGACGCCCAGGCCAAAACTCTCAGGCGCGTCAGCGCCCACCAGGAAACCATCGCGCATGGCGAGTTCTTCCATCGACAAGCGCTGAACTCGCGCATCCGCGTAATCCGCGCCCGCCCGCAGGGCTTCGTCCACCGCCAACTGTGCTACTGCTTGCATGTCAGGAATCTCCCTAGATTTCCGTGGTTGAGGTGAATCGAAAACCGTCCAGACGCAGGGCCGGACAGACAATGTTCCCGTCAAAGAGAGCGCCCACGATCTCCTGTCGCCTGCCGATCCCCGTCACATGCCTCAAAGCCTCCACCAGAGACTGAGTGAAACGCAGGTTGCAGACAGAGTCCGTTACCTTCCCACCCTGGATGTGGAAGGTCCCCCCGCGGGTCATGCCCGTCAAGATCATGTCCCGGGGCTCCATCAGGTTGGTGTAGTGGAATTGACTGATCAGGAGGCCGTTGTCCACGCCACTGATGAGCTGTTCCATACTCTTATTGCCCGCCGCCAGCACGAGATTCTCCGGCGCTGGCCCCTTGGAATTCGGCTGGGGCGCTGAATGACCAGTGTCAGGCAAGTCGAGAGTGCGCGCCCAGCGAGCATCGGTCACCGGCAGGCCGAATGCCCCGTCACTGATGAGAGCAACCCGGGAGCGAGGTGTTCCTTCTCCATCGAAGCGCCACCCTGGATGATCCGCATAGCCCGCGTCATCATGCAACTGCAGGTCCTCGGGAAAAATACGCTCACCAATGCGACCCACCAGAGGTGAGGCTTTGAGGTGCAACTCCTCAGCACCCAAGCCCGCATAGCTCAGGAACAACATCAAAGAAGAAACCGCCAGGGGTTCCAGTACCACTGTGTACTCCTGGGCAGCAATTGGCTTGGGGTTACGCCCGCGAGTGCCCCGATCCACCGCCCGGCTGATGACCTCATCCACATCGATACGGGCCACATCACAGTGAGTCTGCTCGGCCACGCCCGCATCCCCGGAGCCGTCAGTAGGAGAAGCAGTCAGCGAAAAGTGGGCGCGGCTGAGAGCACCTTCCGCTACACGACCGGTGCTATTGACCAGGGTTCGTGTGTAGACCGTAGTGCGAGCCAAACCCGCAGGGGCCAATTCCGCCTGGGCGCAACGGTCCATAGCCACCTCGATCCACTCGGCCTTCTCTCGGAAGCTGTGGTCCTGGGTGGGTCGATGGGGCGCGCTGCCGGGAATCTCCACAGCCCCCGCGAGGGGCAGTCGATCAGGATCAGGGGATGCTGCGCCAGCAAGGGCCATGGCGCGGCCCAGGGCGGCACGGGCCTCCTCCTCATCGAGGGTGCCCACCGTGGCGCGGGCTTCTTTCCATCCGGCCTCCGTGTGTAAGCGCACACGAACCGAAAGCTCATGACGCTCCCGGTCCGCGTTCTGACTGGGACCCTCAGGGGAAAATCGCGCGAAACGATCCTCTTCCGACTGCAAAGTCACTTCGGTCTCGTCAGCAGGACTGGCATCAACCAGGGCCTGACAGACTTCAAGGGCATGATCGGCACTCAGCAAAGGCATTGAGCTAACTAAAAAGGAATGAGTCGAAGATGCTCAAGGACTTCACAGCCCCGAGCAGGGTGGTCAAGCCTAGCGCAACCGGAGCCCTCACGCAAAGCCATGCTGGACCCTTCTTGCAGGAGCCGAGGAGGCTTGTCCAAGCTGCCAAGGTCATTAGCTGACCACAAAGTTCACCAGCCGCCCAGGGACGACGATCACCTTGCGCACAGTGCTGCCCTCAAGGCGATCGGCCACAGCCTGTCTGGCGAGAGCCTCCAAGTCGTCCTTGCTGGCCGAGCGGGGAGCATCGATACGCCCACGCAACTTACCCATCACCTGCACGGCCAACTCAAAGGTATCACTGCCCAGATACCTTTCGTCCACATCGGGCCAGGGGGCAAAGCTCACGGTCCCAGCCTCGTGACCCAGGCGTTGCCAGAGTTCTTCAGCCAGGTGCGGCGCAAAAGGCGCCAATGCGCAAACCACGCGCTGCGCCTGATCCCGGCGGAAACCCGCACGGTTCTTGGTGGCGGTATTGAGCCACTCCATCAGGGCAGCCACCGCGGTGTTGAAGTTGAAGTTCTCGAAGCTGTCGTTGATGCGCACGAGGCAGGGGTTCCAAGCGCGCTCGATTTCCAGGGCTTCGCCCACAAGTTCATCTTCGTTGGCCTGCAAGAGATCCTCCCGCATGGGCGCGTCCCCTTCCTGGTCCACGAACAAGCGCCAGAGCCGCTCCAAGAATCGACGGGCTCCGGGCACGTCCCGCGGATTCCAGGGTTTGGACTCCGCCAGAGGCCCCATGAACATTTCGTAGAGCCTGAAGGTGTCCACGCCGTACTCCGCGCAGACCGTGTCAGGGTTGACCACGTTCTTAAGCGACTTGCTCATCTTGGCCACGACCTGCTCCAGAGGCGTACCATCGGCAGTCAACTTGGCCTCACTCCCGTCAACAGTGACCTCATCCAAAGACACCAGCCGGCCACTGGGATCCTTGTAGGCAAAGGCCTGCAACATGCCCTGGTTGAAGAGGCGCTGAAAAGGCTCGGCTGTGGGCACCAACCCCTCGTCAAACAACACCTTGTGCCAGAACCGCGCATACAAGAGGTGCAGCACCGCATGCTCTGTACCCCCCACATAGAGATCCACATTGCCCCAATAATCCAGGGCCTGCTTGGATGCAAAGGCGTCTTGGTTATGGGGATCCATGAAGCGCAGGTAGTACCAGCAGGATCCCGCCCAACCGGGCATGGTGTCCGTGTCGCGCAGGTATTTCTCCCCTGTCATGGGGTCCGTGACCTCAACCCAGGAAGGAACCTTGGAAAGGGGCGGGCGGCCGTCTTCGCTGGGAGCAAAGTCGTCCATGTCCGGCAACTCCACAGGCAGGTCCTCGTCCGCCACGCGCTTGTGGCTACCGTCTTGGCAGTGCAGCACGGGAAAGGGCTCGCCCCAATACCTCTGACGGCTGAAAAGCCAGTCCCGCAGACGATAGGTCACCTTTGGCTGGCCCAGTGAGCGCTGCTGCAACTCCTGAATGGATTTCTGCTTGGCTTCTTCCGTGCCCAACCCATCCCAGAGCGGCGAGTTGACTGCCAGTCCCTCTCCCCCCCAGCAGCCTTCGGGCTGGGTGCCATCCTTGGGCGCCACCACAGGCAGAATCGGCAGACCAAAGCGCAGGGCGTACTCGTGGTCGCGCTCATCGTGAGCGGGCACACACATGATCGCGCCGGTGCCATATCCCATCAGCACGTAGTCCGCCACATGGACCGCAATGCGCGCAGCGGGGTCCAGTGGATCAAGCAGAGGGTTCAGCCCAAAAGCCCCGGTGGGCACCCCGGTTTTCTCCTTGGCCAGATCCGTGCGGTCGAGCTCGGACTTGGAAGCGGCGGCTTCGCGGTAGGTCTTGACTTCTGCACGCTGCTCCTGGCTCGTGATCTGATCAACCAGGGGGTGCTCGGGCGCAAGCACCATGAAGGTCGCCCCATACAGGGTGTCCGGGCGCGTAGTGAAAACGCGAATCTTGGCATCGTGGCCCGCAACCTGAAAATCGATCTCGGCTCCTTCGGAGCGACCGATCCACTCAGTCTGCATGGTCTTGACCGACCCCGGCCAGTCGACCAACTCCAAGTCTTCGATCAGGCGATCCGCGTAGGCAGTGATCTTCAGCATCCACTGGCGCAGGGGACGGCGAATGCAGGGGTGATCCCCACGCTCGGAACGCCCGCTGATCACCTCTTCATTGGAGAGCACGGTCTTGAGGTTCTCGCACCACCAAACGGGAACCTCGGTCTGATAGGCCAGGCCGCGATCATAGAGCCGCGCAAAAATCCACTGAGTCCAGCGGTAGTAGTCCGGCGTACAGGTGGCGAATTCCCGATCCCAGTCATAACTCAGCCCAATGTTCTGCATCTGGGCCCTGAAGGTGGCAATGTTCTTTTCGGTGGTTACCGAGGGGTGCTGACCGGTCTGGATCGCGTACTGCTCGGCTGGCAGACCGAAGGCGTCGTAGCCCATGGGGTGCAGCACGTTGAACCCCTGCATGCGCTTCTTACGAGCGATGATATCCGTGCCGATGTAACCAATAGGATGCCCCACGTGCAGCCCCGCCCCTGAGGGATAGGGGAACATGTCGAGCACGTAGTACTTAGGCTTGGAGGCATCAAAGTCCGTGTCCCCGGGGCCAGGGGTTCGGAACGTCTTGTGCTCCAGCCAATGGGCCTGCCAGCTGGCTTCGAAGCTCGTGGGATCGTAGGACTGGGTCACGGAACGGATGAGTCAGGCGCTGAACAAAGCGCAAGGACAGGGAGAACAGGACCGGACAGAGGCGCCACCAAGCGGGAGGGGCCATGCGCTCCCTTCAGGGGCCGCTCCCGGGGGCACAGAATAGGGCCACCCCCCCGGCGAGAGGCCCTTCGACTGCTCTTTTTTGCCCACGCGCCTTGACGAGGGGCTCCCCAATCACCATCCTCTTCGCCTCAAGTCGCCCCCAGGGGCGCAACCACCAGCCGTCCCGAGGGGGCCGGTCCATGAAGGGTGGAGTGGCTCCCCAGTCCCCGCTGGCCCACGACTACCCCCAAATGGGGCATTAGCTCAGTTGGTAGAGCGCTTGAATGGCATTCAAGAGGTCAGCGGTTCGACCCCGCTATGCTCCACCACCCAATCAGGGGGTCGCAGCCGCGACCCCCTGATTCTCTTACTCGGGGAAGCGCGGGGTACCTTCCCAAGATTTGATTGGGGCAGGCCCCAAAAACCTGCCAAGATCGGAGGGCACAGCCATGACCGAACTCACCCACGCAGACCGCATCGCGAAACTTGAGGCCATGAGGGACCAAGGCAGGGACCCCTACCCCGCACGGGGCCTGGCCGATGCCACACCCCTGGCCGAACTCCACGCTGGCGCAGGCACTCCGGATGAGCCCGGTCCCCTGCTCGGCCAGCGCGTCACCGCCACGGGTCGCCTGCTGGGCCTGCGGGACTTTGGCAAGCTGGTCTTCGCACCCCTGCGGGATCGCACAGGCCGCTTACAGTTGGGACTCAAGCGCAATGACCTGGAAGACTGGTGGCCTGAGCGCAAATGGCTCGACGGAGGGGATCTGATCGGTGTGCGCGGCAAACTCGGCCACACCCAAAAAGGCGAACCCACGATCTGGGTGGACGAAGTGCACCAGCTAGCCAAAGCCCTCGCACCGCCTCCGGAAAAATGGCACGGCATGGTCGACACAGAAGCTCGTTACCGACGGCGCTATGTAGACCTTTGGGCCAACCCCGATGTACTCGATGTGTTCATCGCCCGGGGCCGCATCCTTTCCACCCTGCGACGGACTCTTGAAGACCAGGGCTACATCGAAGTGGAAACCCCCACACTGCACCCAATCGCGGGAGGCGCCGCCGCCAAGCCCTTTGTGACCCATCACAACGCCCTGGGCGCGGACCTTTACCTGCGTATCGCTCCGGAGCTGTACCTCAAACGTCTGATCGTCGGGGGTATGGAACGGGTCTTTGAACTCAGCCGCAATTTCCGCAACGAAGGGGTCTCCTCACGCCACAATCCCGAGTTCACCATGCTTGAGCTCTACGAGGCCCAGGGGGACTACCTGCGCATGATGGAGATCACCGAGCAACTCTTCGAAGCCTGCGCCAAGGCGGTCAACGGAACCACCATGGTCACCTTCCGAGGACAGCAATTTGATCTCAAGGCGCCCTTCGCCCGGGCACGCTACGCCGACCTCTTTGAGCAGGCCAACGGCTGCGCCTTTGATGACCGGGATGCGGTGCGCGCCCGAGCTGCGGAGCTCAAGATCGACGACCATGGAGACTACTGGAAGCTGCTGAACGATGTCTTCGAAGCGACCGTGGAGAATGACCTCAAAGGACCGATCTTTGTTACCGACTACCCGCTCGCAATCTGCCCACTGGCCAAGCAGAGCCCGGAGGACGAGCGCTTCGCAGAACGCTTCGAGATCTTCATTGACGGCATGGAACTCGGCAACGCCTTCAGCGAACTCAACGATCCTGCTGAACAGGAGCGTCGCTTTGCGGAACAGGTCGCATCCAAGGATCCCGAAACCCCCGGTGAAGTCGACATCGACTACATCCAGGCCCTCGAATACGGCATGCCCCCCACCGGCGGCCTGGGCATTGGCGTCGACCGACTGGTGATGGTCATCACGGGCCAGGATTCCATCCGTGATGTGCTGCTCTTTCCAGCCATGCGCTCCCTTGAAAAGGCCGAAAGCCAACCCCAGCAGGCCTGATACCTCGCCCGCGTGTACCAGACCTTCCTAAGCTTCCGCTACCTGCGCGCCCGCCCGATCAGTTGGATCGGAGTGGCAGGCATCTTTGTTGCTGTCTCGGCCCTGATCCTGATCCTCTCGATCATGTCGGGATTCTTGGCCGAAACCCGCAACCACCTGCGGGGCTCCCTCAGTGATCTGTTGATCCAGCCCCACCTGGATCGAACCCTGATGCACGAGGGCCAGAGCATTCTCCCCAGGCGCGACTCGGCCGGGGTCCTTGAAGCTGTGCTTGAAGATCCCCTGGTAGCTGGGGCCAGCGCGCACTACACCTGGTACGGCATGCTCGCCGCTGCGGGTCGCGAACGCATGCTAAGTGATGTCAACCATGGGGACCTGGCTCTGGTCAAGCTGGTAGGCATCGACGCCAACGAGGAGTACACGGTCTCAAACCTTGAGGCGGACCTCAAGCGTGTATCCCTGATCTCCGACGAACGAGTGGCGGACCCTGCTGACCCCTTCGGCCCCATCCCAGGCTACGAACCAGACGGACGCCCGCTGGACCCCATCCTGATAGGAGAACAACTTGCCCGCTTTTGGGGCCTGCGCCGGGGCCGCACACTGGAGCTGGTGACGGCCGTCTTGGATCCAAAAACAGGCAATGCCCAGGAGGCGGTCTCACGCTCTTTTGTGGTAGCTGGCACGTTCCGCTCCAAGAACAACGAGTTCGACATGTCCACCCTCTACCTGCCCCGGTCCGCAATGGCCGAGTGGTTCGGCGCGGGACGCGAGTTCACCGACGTAGCCGTCAAGCTCAAGGATTACGAAGGCACCAAGGCCGCGGCCCAGGCAAGCCTGGCCGCGCGTCTCCATGAGCGGGGCTACCTGCATGACCCAGAAGTCACCGGCGGCATGGAAATCCGTCCCTGGGAGGACTTCCAACGATCCATGCTGGCGGCCATCGAGAACGAGAAGGGCCTGCTCGGAATCATGCTCAGTCTGGTCCTGCTGGTGGCGGCATTTTCCGTCTTCGCCATCCTCTCCATGCTGGTTCAAGAAAAACGTCGGGACATCGGCATCCTCTGTGCGCTGGGCGCGACTCAATGGGGCGTGATGGGCACCTTCCTGATGATTGGTCTGTGGGAGGCGTTGCTGGGGACTCTGCTGGGACTGGGCGCTGGGATCTGGGCCACCCTGAACATCAACGCCATCGAACAAGCCCTCTCCAATTCCTTTGGCTTCCAGATCTTCAATCGCGAAGCCTACGCCTTCGACCATATCCCCACGGTGATCGAGGGCGGCGGCGTGGCGGCGATCGTCTTGGGCGCCTTCACCGCCAGCCTGCTGGCAGCGGCCCTGCCGGCCTGGCGCGCGGCACGATTGAATCCAGTGGAGGGCCTTCGTCATGAGTGAATCCAAGACGCCAATCCTGACTGTGCGCGGTGTGCGTCGCTCCTTCCAGGCAGGCGAACGCAGACTGGAAGTCCTGCACGGAGTCAACCTGGACCTCGCGGCCCATGGACGCCTCTGCCTGATGGGATCATCAGGAGCCGGCAAGACCACCCTGCTGAACATAATTGGCCTGCTCGACCGCCCAGACGAAGGACAGGTGATGCTCCATGGTCAAGACGCCTGGAACCTGCCCAGCTCCAAACGCGCAGGCCTGCGCAATCGCGTCCTGGGTTTCGTCTTCCAGTTCTACCACCTCCTGCCTGAACTGGACGCCCTTGAGAACACAACCCTGCCCGCGCGTCTGGCGGGGGCTCGGGGAGCCAAACTGCGCGAGTTCCGCTCCAAGGCCAAAAGCAGCTTGGAGGCCTTCGGCCTGGGGCAGCGACTGCACCACCGCCCGGGCAAGCTGTCCGGGGGCGAACAGCAGCGGGTGGCCATTGCGCGGGCCCTGCTGATGGAGCCTCAATTGCTGATCGCTGATGAACCCACCGGAAACCTGGATCGAGCCACAGGGGACCGGGTGCTGGATCTGCTGTTTGAGGAACAACAAAAGCGGGGCTTTGCGCTGCTGCTTGTGACCCATGACCAGCGCTTAGCGAATCGCTGCGAGCAAATCGTGCACATGGAAGATGGCCAGATCCAGGCGGACTCCACCACGCCGATCCCGCACTAGAAAATTGCCCCCCGGGCGGGGACATTGGACCTCAGTCCTCGTCGCCACCGCCTCCAGGATGGAAGTCGAGCTTGTCCAGGGGCATGCAAATCGAACTGACCACATTCCCCGAGTGGCCTGCAACCCGCTTCATGAAACGCAGGCAAAGACAAGCCGTGGCACGATTGCGGGAGTCATCACTCAACCACGCACACACCTGATTCTCGCAAGCCCGCCGCAGCTGCTGCTCATCCATCAGAAATGCCCTTGCGGCTTCTTCGTCCTGGGAGTCAAACAGGGTCGCCGCGCGACGCAGCAATTCAGATGTCTGCGCCGCCCGGGTGGCGATCTCAGTCCGCTCCTGATCGTCGATGCCCGAGGTGTACTCTGCCAAGTCGAGCAGATTCTTGGCATAGTCCCCGATACGCTCGGCGTCCTTGCCAATGCTCATCAGCACCAGGGACATGGGGAACGCGGTAGCCCCATGGACGGTGGCGTGCACCACCAACTCGCGCCGCAATGCCATCTCGTTCTGGTTGATGCGCCGGTCGGTCTTGAAGACTTCATCGCGTACGGCCGCGGGGTCACCATCCGTCAGAATCACAGTCATGGCCGCGTCAAAGGCGTGACGGCCATCGGCCAGCATCGCTTGAAAGCGCCGCCGCATACGATCAGCCCCATCGGGATCGCGCAGATTTTGAAGCCAGTCACTCATGTGTCAATCAGTCGCTCGGTACCGAACGCTCCTTAGTGGAAAACGAGGTACCCTACCAAGGGTAACAAAACGAATACGCCAATCACATAGAGCAAAACCCAGAGCACATTGCGCTGAGCCCTGATCGCCAGAGTACGTGCTAAACGCAGGGGAATGCGGCGTATGGCGGGAATGGGGAAGAATATGCAAACCCCGATCAGGTTGAACAGGGTGTGCACCAGGGCAATGGTCAGGCCATTCTGATTGTCCGCCGCAAGAGAAGCCAGAAGAGCCGTTACTGTGGTGCCAATGTTGGCCCCCATCATGATTGGGAACGCGTTTCGAAGGGTCAAGACACCTGCTGCGCACATGGGCACCAGGAGGGAGGTGGTGATCGAAGAGGACTGCACTGCGATGGTCATCAGTGTGCCCACCAATATTCCCACCAGACCGGACCTGCCCAGGACCCGGTTGAGCGCCCTCTCAAGGGGACCCGTAATCAGAACGCGCATGTTACGGGTGATGTAGATCAGGCAAATCGCAATCAGGGCCAGGGCAAACCCCACCAGAACAATCGAGAGGGCCGTGCCTTGCATGTTCAGGCCAAGGAAGAAGTCAAGGATGGGTTTCTCGCCACCCTTCACGGCCGCCTTGATCGGGCTCTTGTATTCGACTCCACCCACCCCTTGCACCATGCCCGAAAGGGCCGTGGCGGAGGTCCTCAAGACGCCTGTCATCAACTCGATGGGCAGAAGAATCATGACCAGCAGCAAGTTGAAGAAATCATGCACCGTGGCAGCGGCGAAGGCCCGTCGAAAAGCACCTCCATGACGCACATGCCCGATTGAGACAATCGTGTTGGTGATGGTTGTGCCCAAGTTGGCGCCCATGACCATGGGAACCGCTGCCTTGAGAGGCAAAGCCGTGCCGCCATCCTGGCCAACCAATCCAACTATGGTCGAAGTGGTGGTGCTGGAACTCTGCACCAGAACTGTGGCCAGGGTACCCACTGCCAGACCCGCGAAAGGATTGGCCACGCCTGAAAACAAGTCCGATGCGGCATCGGCGCCAAGCACCTTGACCGCCGAACCCATCAGGCGGATCGACACCAGGAACAGATAGATCAAGCCCACCACAAACCCTATGCGTAGGATTTTCTGGGTGGCCGGGATCGCGGATGTCGCGAGGCTTGTGTCGCTGCTACTCATCCTCTTGGCGCGGGCTGTTCTGGAGGCCACCCACTATGTCAACGCGGGTTCGCAGAATCATGCCTCCTCTTGGCGCGGACTATTCGGGAACCTGCCCCGGATGTCAACACTGACGCGCAGAATCATTCTTCTTCGGCCAGGGAAGCCCTCCAACCCAGTCGATCCCTCAAGCGGCGCCAGGGGTCCAGGCCCGCCGGAGCGAGCAAGGGATAGGTCTCCGGATGGCGCTCGATGCGCGCAGTTTGACCCGTCTCGAGAACCTGGACCGCCTGTCCATCGACAGACACCGCCACCGGTTCCCTGGCAGCTAGTACCCGCAGGCTGAGAATTGCGTCCGGGCGCAGGACCAAGGGGCGATGGGCCAGGGCGTGGGCGCTGATGGGGGTCACTACCACAGCTTGCATGGAGGGGGCCAGGATTGGGCCTCCAGCGCCCAGGGAATAGGCCGTCGACCCCGACGGGGTGGCGAAAATGAGCCCATCCGCGTGGTACTCCGAGACACGCACACCGTCCGCTTCCAATTGCAACCCCACCATGGAACCGGCGGACTGGCGGGAGAAAACCACATCGTTGAGAGCCAGCGTCTGGGCGCCGTCAGGCATGCTCAAGCACAGACGCATGCGCGGCTCCAAAGTAGCACGCCCGTCCAACACATCTTCGATGCCCACCTGCCACTGATGAGCCTGCACGGGGGCCAGGTAGCCCACACGCCCAAAGTTGATGCCCAGGATCGGAACGGGATGCTGGGCAAAGGCCCGGGCCGTGGAGAGCACAGTCCCATCACCGCCGAGCACCACGCACAGATCCGGCCTTGGCAGAGAAGCAGCACTCGCTTCAAGCGCAGAGCAATGGGCACGCCCGTCTTCAACCAATTCCACTTCCAGGCCGCGAGCGAGCAGGAGAGCCTCAATCTCCTGGGCCTGGCGCAGAGATGCTTCACGGGTCACATCGCTCAGAACCAGCACGCTCTTGATAGACGCGCGAAAGGGCTCGGGTCGAGGAGCGGAACGGAGATCGACGGAGTTCGTCACTTGACGCGACTCCCGCCCAAGAGCGCTCGCACCTGACGCTCCAGGCCAGCAGCATCGAGACCCACGCTCTGCAATTGCGATTCGGGAGTTGTGGCATGATCGAGATAACGATCAGGCAGCCCCAAGGCTCGCACACGCGCCAGCCCATCACCTTCAGGCAAACGGGCAGCGAACTCCAGAACAGCGGAGCCAAAGCCCCCCATACGCTGGTGGGCCTCGATGGTGACCAGATGACGGAACGACCGCAGGTGCAACGCCAGCACCTCCTCGTCCAAGGGTTTGACGAAACGCGCGTCGATCACGGCCACGGAAATTCCGTCCCGGGCCAGTGACTCCGCCGCCGCAAGGGCCTCGCCCACCAACTGCCCCAAAGCCCAGACCGCCACGCCGCCGGGTTCTCCTTCACGCAGGACCTCGGCTTTGCCCGGCTGCATGGGACGGCGCTCCGCTTCGGGAATGGTCTCCAGAAAGGGACAATTGGCCCGTGGAAAGCGCATGGCTCCAGGCCCATCGTCAGCTACAAGACACTCCAACATGCGACGGGTGTCGGTGGCATCCCGCGGTGATCCCAGCACCATGTTGGGCAGGGTGCGCAGGTATGCCAGATCGAAGACCCCGTTGTGGGTGGCCCCGTCCTGGCCCACAGGTCCAGCCCGGTCCAGGGCCAGCACCACGGGTAGATTCTGGAGGGCAACTTCCTGGAAGACCTGATCATAGCCGCGCTGCAGGAAAGTGGAGTAGATCGCCGCCACGGGGCGCAAGCCAGCTTTGGCAAGTCCAGCGCAAAAACCAACTGCATGCTGTTCGGTGATACCCGTATCGTGGAAGCGCGAAGGGAAGCGCTCGGCAAACTCGATCAACCCGGTGCCCCCCACCATGGCGGCGGTCACACCGTGCACACGCAAGTCGCGCTCTGCGAGATTGCACAAGGCATCCCCAAAGGCCTTGGTGAAAGGCACGCCCTGGGGCTTGGTAACCTGCACTTCCGACTTGGGAGCTTCAATTTTGCGCGGCTTGACCGCATGCACCCGCTCGGGATGCTGAGGACCATCCGGATGGCCCTTGCCCTTTTCCGTGAGTACGTGCAG
Source organism: Planctomycetota bacterium (assembly GCA_012960475.1). Taxonomy (GTDB): domain Bacteria; phylum Planctomycetota; class UBA1135; order UBA1135. The sequence goes on along the minus strand of DUBE01000063.1, from coordinate 61,929 downwards.
GACCACTACACCTTCAAGTTCTCGTACACGCTGCAGAGTCTCCACCAGACGATTGACATCATGGCCATCCACCGGCCCCACATAGCGCACACCGAGCTCCTCAAAAACGTGCCCAGGTACGACCATGTGACGCATGACCTCTCCCAGGTCATCGAGGGTCTTGTCCAGCTTGGGCCCGATCACCGGCACCGCGTGGATCAGTTTCTTGGTCTCATGCCCGGCGCGCTGAATAAAACGCGTGGAACGGATTCGTGTCAGATAGCGCGAAAGAGCTCCAACGGACTGACTGATGGACCACTCGTTGTCGTTCAAGATCACCAACATGCGAGAGCCCAGGGCGCCTGCGTGATTGAGAGCCTCAAAAGCCACGCCCGCGCCCAGAGCGGCGTCCCCTATCAAACTGACAACATGAGGCGGGTCCTCTTCCCTGCCCGCGGCGACCGCCATGCCCAGGCCCAGACTGATCGAAGTCCCCGCATGCCCGGTGTGAAACAGGTCGTACTCGCTTTCATGGGGATTTGTGAAGCCACACATGCCTCCGGTCCGGCGCAGATTCTTGAAACCCTCCCGACGGCCAGTAAGCAACTTGTGGGGATAGCTCTGGTGTGAAACATCAAAGATGATCCGGTCGCGCTTGAAGTTGTAGACATAGTGCAACGCCACGGTCAGTTCCACCACGCCCAGATTCGATCCCAGGTGCCCGCCGGTCTTCTGCACGCTCTCAAGCAGGAAGCTGCGCACCTCAGCGGAGAGATCAGTGAGCTGGTCCGCATCCAGGGCGCGCACCTCCGCGGGACCCTTGATCCGGTCCAGCAGCGGGTAGGAGGTTGGCGTGTCGGTCATCAGGTCAGGGGGGAACGAGTCCCCGGCAAGCAGTTTAGCCCGGGTCCATGTGCAGACGGTGCTTCCTAGGCCCAAATACCGTTCCAGGTACGTTCTTTGCTATTTCAACCCGCCCGACCGGCAATCCAAGCCGGAAGCGCCCCCAGGATGCCCTCTTGACCTTCAAGCTCGGCAACCAGCTGCGCCACCCTCGCCCGAGCCCCGTCCACCCCCAGGAGAGCCACGATGGTGGCCTTTCCAGCGGCCGAGTCCTTGCCAGGGGTCTTGCCCAGATCAGCCGCCGAACCGATCACATCAAGTAGGTCGTCCGCATACTGAAAGAGCAGACCAAGCCCCTGACCATAAGCGCGAGAACGCTTCCGCTGCTCCTGATCCGCCCCTGCTGCGAGGGCCCCGAGTTCCGCTGCCGCTCCCAAGAGTGCGGCGGTCTTGGCTTGATGAATCCGGTGCACCTGCGCCTCATCAGCCACTTCACCCTCGGCGGCCAGATCCAAGGCCTGGCCCCCTACCATGCCCGCCAGACCGGCCGCGCGCGCCAGAACCGAAACCATGGATGCCGCCTGCTGCCCCCCGTGGGAACCAAGCACCTCAAAAGCCAGAGCCTGTAGACCATCCCCTACCAACACCGCAATTGCTTCCCCGTGGACCACATGGGTGGTGGGCTTGCCCCGTCGCAGATCATCATCATCCATGCAGGGCAAATCATCGTGCACGAGACTGTAGCTGTGAATCAATTCGATCGCGGCGCAGGGAGCCCAGGTGACCTCGGCCGGGTCCTTGCCGTCTTTCCCGGCCCCTAGGGATTCCGCAATCCAATGCACCAAAGAGGGCCGCAAGCGCTTGCCCCCCGCATCTATGGGATATCGCGCCGCTGCCAGCATTTTGGGCGGAGCATTCCCCGCCAGGGCCAGGGCCCGCTCCAGGGCGCGGTCCATGGCAGGACGCAGGGCCTGCAGAGCTCGACCCGGGTCGCTCACCTCAGACATCCCCGTCGGCGGAATCAGCGCTCAGTTCCTCCACCTTGCGCCGGTAGCCTTCCAGTTGCTCACGGGCCGCTCGCAGGATCTTGACCCCTTCCCCATAGCGCGCGAGGCTGTCCTCCAAGGTCAACTCACCACCCTCAAGTTCCGCCACGAGTTTCTCCAGGCGCGCAAGGCGCTCATCAAAGGTCGGCTCCTCTTCTGCCGAGGACTTTTTCTTGGAAGGTGCTGCCATGGGAGTCACTATACCCCCCGAGCACATCCCCTGAAGAGCAGACTCCCCTCAGAGCAGCCCGAAAATCCAAGCCACCCTTTTGTAGGATCCCAGCCCTGATGTCTGCCCCCAGCACCTCCCCGCCGGCACCGATAACTGTGCGCACCACCACCTGGGCCTGCTCGGTCTGTGGCGCCGACGCCCCGCGCCCCTATCGCATGGAGATGTACACCATCGGCTCAACCCGATTCCATCTCGTGCGCTGCCGAGACTGCGGACTGGTCTATGTCAATCCACGCCCGGACGAAGCCACCCTCTCAGCCATGTACGACGACGAGTCCTACTACACTGCTGGCTACAACCTGGGAGTCGAGGACCAAAACTACTTTGAGCGCAAAGACGAACTGATCGCCCTGGGGGGAATCGCCTGGGAACGCATCGAGAAAGAGACTGCGGGCCAGGGCCGAGCCATGGAACTCGGAAGCGCGGGCGGGTTCTTTCTGGAAGCCGCCCGCCGCCGTGGCTGGCAGGTTGCCGGAGTGGAACTGTCGCCACCGGCCGCGCGCTATTGCAAGCGAACCTTCGAGTTTGAGGTCTTTGAAGGCTGGCTGGAAGACGCACCCTACGAGACGGAGTCCTTTGACCTGACCATCGCCGACAATGTGCTCGAACACACCACCGATCCACGGGCCACCCTGCGCCAGTTGCGCTCCCTCACCAAACCAGGTGGCCATGTGCTGGTGATCGTGCCCACCTATGTGAATTCGGGCTTCTTCCGCTTGCTCAACCTTGCCCAGTTCATCCTGCCGCGGAGATTGCTGGGGACCAAACTCTGCTCAATGCTCAAGCTCGATGACTCGGACAGGGGCTATCCCTATCACATCCTGGAATTCAATCGTTCAAACCTGGTCGATCTCGCCAAGAGCGCGGGGCTTGAGATCCTGTCTGTGGAAGGCTCCTTGCCCAGACCGGCGCACCTCTTCAAGGTCAAGGACCTCTCGCCCATCAACCGCATCTGGAGGGGCATCTTCATCACCCTCGATCACCTGATGGGACTGCGGCTGGCCCCGGCTGCGCGCATCCGCCTGCTGGCCCGGCGGCCCGCTCACTCGACAGAGTAGCCCGCTGCGGGCAGCCCCCGATCAAAGACTCTCGCCCCGCCGACTTCGTCCAACAGGATCATCTTTGAACTGAGCAGTTCTGTAGCGGCATTGCCATCGCTTCTGCGGCGCGGCACTATGCGCAGGCGCGGGTCGAGAGCCCCCCCCACATCGGTGGCCAACAAGAGCGGCCGCCCTCGGGGACTGGCTCGCTCCCCAGGGGCAGCTTCCTCCACAAGCACCAGCCCCGGCTCCGGGACCAACAGAATGCGCCCATCCAATCCCACAGACACCCGAGCAAAGGCCACGTCACGCCCCCTCGGGTCCGCCGCCCTGGGACGCATCCAGACTAGGTAGTCACCGATGGGAATCCGATGGGCAGAGTTCCACAGGATCCCCCCCTCCCTTCGCAGGTCCAGGGACAAATCCAATCGCCCTCGGCTGCCATGAAGGGTCAAGAGATGAGGCCCACGGCTGCCCCAGGTCGATGCCAGATCCACCTCCAGATCCACCGCGGGAAGGGCTACCAGATCAAATGTGCAGGCGGCTTCCGCACCCAGCTCCAGGGACTGCTCGCTTTGCCCCTCCAGCAGCCAGCCAGCAGGAGCAACAATGCGCAGACCCCAAAAGCCTTCATCCAAACCCCGCACCAGCAAGGTCCCATCCGCCCACAGGGGCAGGCGCAAGGTAATACCTGGTTGGCCTTGGAGAAGCGCGCCCTGGCTTGCAATTTCCAGGTCAATCCACTCGCCGTCCAGGTCACCCTGCACATCGAGATCAACCGCAACGGACAGGACACTCCCCTGGGGCTCAGGAGCGTTGTAGCTGCCCAGCCAGGCAATTCGGCCAGCATCCAACTGCAAATCAGGCACCAATTGCACGTGCACCGGGTGCTTCTCCGGCGGACCCAGGAGAGCAAGGCGAGCTGGCCCCGGAGTCACTTGCTCGAAGAACGCGCCGCGCCCTGCCAATTCACGCTGCTGGGATCCGGCCTGATCCCCCAGAACCACAAGGCTCGGGGAAGGCGACTCGTCCCAGCAAATCGCGCTACCGGGTACTGCAGGGACCACAATCCAAGCACGCCCCAAAAACTCCGCTGGCGTTGGCATGGCCCCGGAGGTACGACCGTCCAGATTGCAGGCAGCAGCATCTGCAGGGGTCCAGACCAGCGCCTGATCACAACTCCAATCGGTGCAGGACGGAGGCACGATCCCCCTGCCTCCGCCAGGTGGAACACGCCTCTTCCCAACCCAGAGCAGGCCCCCGCGGGACTGGGGTGCCAGAGCCTCTTGCGCAGCACGGGTCAGGTCTTTGGACTTCAACATCACGAGCAGGTGAGGCCGCCAAACCGAGAGCTGCTCCCGCAGGCGCAGCAAGAGAAACTCCGGCAAGGGGTCCATGGGAGCAGGAGACAAGTCGAGCACAAAACCCATATCCGTGGGGTTGCGCAGATCAAACCAGTGGGCTGCGCCCTCCATGGGCGCATGATCCGGAATCCCTGATGATTGCTCGCTGCTGGGTTTGGGCACCAGGATCACCGACGTGCTCTCGCCCTCCGACACAGCAAGACTGAAGAGGAACCCTGGAGCCCCACACAAGAACCAATCCCGTCCCTCCTCATCACTGAACAAGTAATCGGCTCGGGCGTCGGGCACAACTTCTCCTGAAGGATCGAGCACAGCAGGAGACGGTCGTCCACAGGCCAGACAAGCGAACAGGACCACAAGCAGGAGAATCCGGCTCATCGCTCGCCCTCCACAGCCTTGCGCAATTCAGCGGGGACCACGCCCAGCGCTTCCTGAAAGCGTGCAGTGCTGATGCGCCGACACTCGTCCCCCAAAGCCGCAGCTACCAATACCTGATCAGCGCCAGGCACAATGCGATCCATGCTGAGGGCCGGCCAGACTACCCTGGATCGACTGTCCGCCAGGCCAATGCCAAGACCCTCCAGCAGAGCGCGTCCGTGAATGGGGAACTCTCGCGTGAACAAGCTGCGCAGCAGTTCCACCTCGGGCTCATACTCTCGGGCCAGCAGGCGCCCCATGAATATCCCCAGGGCGCGGCCTGCACCTGCTCGCAGGGTCTCCCCTTCAGAGCCGCTGCCCAAATCCGCTTCCCCAAGGGCCCGGGCAACCTCTCCCGCCCGTCTGGCCAGGTGGGGCACGCGCCGGGCCAAGGGCGCGTAGGCCTGCTTCCAGCAGATTCCTTCCAGCACATGCACAACGCGCTCGTCCCCCGCCCGAGCCAGGCCGACCAGGGTCTCCCGGATGGCACCGACTTCATCGGAGCGATAGCCCGCCAGGGTTCGCAGCCCTGCCCCGGCGCCACGACACCAATCGATCTGGTACTCAAGTGGCACTCCTGCCAGCAGGGTCTCCAGGTTCATCCGCACCGCATCCTTGGGTTGCTGCTTGCGCCGTTCACGCTCTTGACTATCCACCTGCCCATCCCCATTGACATCCCCCGCCATGGCAAGTTGTGCGTGATAGAACCCGAGCCCGCGGTGCATGCAGCGTGCTTCCTGATCCGGCAACTTGCTGGCCCAGACAATGGCCTGGTCCCGTGAGACTCCACTGCTGTGCATTACAAAACCCCGGGCGTACTGCACAAAACTGAAGCCCTCATAGTGGGTCCCTGCTCCCTCAAATTGCCCCGCAGCCCAGACCGCCCGCAGGGGCTGCAAGCCGAGCAGGCCCAGCAAACAAACAAGTCCCCAACCCAGCCTGGCTCGCTGCTTCCATTCCGGCCGCGCAACCACAGCCACCAACATCACTTGAAGCAGGAAGAAGTGGGGCAGGAAGTAGCGATAGCCACCCACCTCGAGAGGATAGGCATGCTTGCCGTTGGCCAGGTTGGAGAGGGCAAAAGCCAGGGCAGCCAAGGGAGTCCAAAGCACGAGGGGAAAGAACTTGAGCTGCTCGTAGGCCGCGCGACTCGCCCGCTCTCCTCTGGCTCTACCCAAGCCCCGCAACAAGTTCCAACTGCGACCGATCAGGGGCAGCCCCAGGAACAGCAGGCAGAACAGCCAAAGGACCAAGAAGCCCCAGCCCAGGACCGGGTGCGTGTCCCCATGAAAAGGCGCCCGTAGGAGATCCTCGCTCAGAAAGGTCCAGAACCGGCTGGCGATCGACGCGCCCCCAACTTCCCCGGACTCCCCCGCAAACTTGGCCGCCAGAAAATGCAGTCCCCGTGGAGAAACATAGAAATTCATCCAAACCAGGGGAAACAGCCCCAGAGCCAGGCCCGGTCCAGCGTAGCGAAGATCATGCGCAGCCCCGCGCAGGCCACGCACCAGCACATGCGCTCCAAGCATGCAGCCCACGGGAATCACCGCTGCCAGGATCACGAACAGATTGAGCCCCGCCGCCAGGCCCAGCAGGAAAAGTCTGCGCGGGGTGCAGCCCTTCCGATGGGCTGCATCAAAAGCCCACAGGACAAGAGTCATGTAGAACAGGTTCTCAAAGTGATTGCCCGTGCCGATCAGGGAATATTTCTGCAGCAGCTCGGTAGGTCCCATGGCGAACAAGTAGGCCGCTGCCAGGGCAGCGGCCTCCCCCACCAGACCACGCACCCAGAAAAAAACAAAGATCAGAAGCAGCAGCCCCAGGAACAGAGGGATCAGCTTGTAGACCAGGTAGCTCGAACCAAAGAGCTCATAGAGGGGTGCCGCTAGGAGCCCATTGATCAAGGCGCCGCCCGAGTTGTCGTAGTGGATCCCAAGGGGCTGGTCGAGGCCAAGCTGGAACAGACGTGCAAAAGCTCCGGAGGGATAAAGCTCATACATGGGGAAGACCAGCTGGTCGAAGGCCTGCGACAACCAATAGATCCGAATCCCAAGGTAGAGCACGCACGCGGCGAGGAGCAGGGCACAGGTGCTGCGCTTCATGGGCGCAATCCTAACGCCCCCAGCCTGCATTCCATGCCTGCTTTCCAAGTTGGACGAGGGCCCCGCAGGGCTCTGCGGCTGCTTGCCAAGAGCAGGTCCCGGTGATTTTTGAGGATCTTCCATTCCTGGGGGATCCGCTGTGGGCGTTGGGGGCCCCCGAGCCGAAGGACAATGGACAGGTCTCCCCATGCAACTCTCAACCATGCGCCGGATCGATGCCCTGGTGGGCCGACCGCTCTGCTTCCTGCTGGGCAGTTGGGCGCGCTGTGTTGATCGCCTGAGCGGGGGCTCACATCCCAAACCACCCCGACGGGTGCTCTTCGTGGAACTCTCGGAGATGGGCAGCACGATCATCGCCGCCCCGGCCATCCAGCGCGCACACGCACTCTGCGAGCAGCCCCCCTGCTTCGTGATCTTCAAGCGTAACGCTGACTCCCTGCGCCTGCTGGGACTCTTCAAGGAAGAGAACATCTTCTGCCTGCCGGACACCAGCTTGATGGCCATGGTCTACGGTGTGCTGCGCTTTCGGATTTGGTGCCGTCAACGGGGCATCGACACGGTGGTGGACCTGGAACTCTATGCACGCATATCTTCGATTCTGGCCGTGATTTCCGGTGCGCGCACGCGCGTTGGCTTTCACAACTATCGGGCCGAAGGACTCTACCGGGGCAACCACCTGACCCACCCGGTGAACTACAACGTGTACCAGCACATGAGCGCCAACTTCATGGCCCTGCTCGACGCCCTCGAAAAGCCAGCCAGCGAAGAGCCGGGGCCCCGTTGCGCTCCGCGGCCCGCAGAGCAAGTGGTCAGCACCCCGATCAAGCTCGAACTCCAGCAACACTTGACAGAACAGCTCAAGCAGCGCTGCGAGCTGCCCACTGACGCGCAGCTGATCATCATCAACCCCGAAGCTGGCACCCTGCTGCCGATCCGCAACTGGTCCCGCAAGAATTTTGCGCTGCTCAGCCAGCGGCTTCTGGAGTGTGATGAGCGCAATGTCGTGATCCTGATGGGGGTACCCGATGGACAGGCCACGATCGAATGGATTCATCAGGAAGTTGACGACCCGCGCTGCGTGAATTTCGTGAGCTGCACCCGGAGCCTGGATGATGTGTTGCAACTCTGCCACCTGTCACGAGTGCTGATCACGAACGACTCAGGCCCGGCGCACTTCGCCACCTTGACCCCGATTCCCATCGTGACCCTCTTTGGCCCGGAAACTCCGACCCTCTACGGACCCCGGGGCCCGCGCAGCGCCAACCTCTTTGCAGGCCTGGCCTGTTCACCTTGTCTGACCGCCTTCAATCACCGCAACAGTGGCTGCACGGACAACATCTGCCTGCAGAGGATCAGCGTTCAACAGGTTTTCGACGCAGCCCGCAGGCTGATGGACGACGCTGCACAGGCAGGGCCGGCATGAGCAACGCCGACCGGGGAAAGGCGCTCCCCAAGACAGAGCAGGTTCAGACCGTGGCCTGCGCCCTCTGCCAATCCGAGGCCCAGAGTCCCTTTCAGCAACGGGAGGGTTTCCAGATCGTGCGCTGCCAGGACTGCGGCCTGCGCTATGTCTCCCCGCGACTTTCAACTGCGGCCCTCGACCGGGAGTACAACGACCAACAGGCCTCCCCCACGCCCTACTACATCAACACGTCCCCAGAAGATCGGCGCACCTTTGAAGATCGACTGGGCCGGATCGAACAGCACACCCGACCAGCCCACCTGCTCGACCTGGGTTGCGGGCCCGGCACCATGTTGCAGGTGGCCAGCGAGCGCGGCTGGCAAGCGGTGGGCGTGGACCTCAACCGCACCAGTATCGCCCACGCAAAATCCCTGGGATTGAACGCCTTGGCGGGCACCTTCCCCCACCCGGAGCTGGGGGATCAACGCTTTGACGCCATCACCATGAACGACTTCATTGAGCATGTACCCGATCCGGTGGGAATCCTGAGTCAAGTGCGCCAGCACCTCTCCCCCGGGGGAGTGGCGTTCCTGACCACACCAGATGCGGGCTCCCTGATGGCGCGCTTGTTCGGCGCCTCCTGGCTGCATGTAAAACCAAGAGAGCACCTGTTCTATTTTGACCGGGCCAACATCCGTGACCTGTGTCAGCGGGCGGGTTTGGAGCCCCTCTGGATGGGAGCCATGGGCCGCCGCCGCAACCTGCGGGTGGTACGCGAACGCTTAGGCGAGTACTCGTCTCTGGCGGGCAAGGCGGCAGGCCTCATGCTGCCCACTGCCCTGGTCCGTCGCTGGCATGTTCCCATCAACCTGCTGGACGAGGTCGGTCTGATTGCCCGCGCCAGTAACTGAACTGCGCGGTCTGGCCGGAGTCCTGCTCCTGGCCTGCGCTGCTTTTGCTCCGGCCCTGGTGGGCGGCTTCGCCTATGACGATTCCGAAGCAATCATCCACAACCCGGTCGTGCAGGGGAATTTGCCAGCGAGCGCGGCCTTCGGTCGGGACTACTGGCACCATTTTGCCGACGCGGGACACTACCGCCCCCTGGCCACCTTGACCCTGCGCTGGGATGCGGGGCTTTGGGGAACCGATGGACGGGGTTTTCACGCCACGACCCTTTGCCTGCACCTGTGCGTTGTACTGTTGATGGGCCTGCTTCTTCGCCGGGTCCTGCCAAAATCGCGGAGCGCCATCTTGGGCCTCGCCTTCTTCGCCTGCCACCCGGCCCTGGCTGATTCAGTGGCTTGGATCAGTGGCCGCACTTCGAGTCTGTGCGCCATCGGAGGTCTTGTTGGCCTGCTGGTGATGTTGGGGCGTACCAATGCCAGAGCCAGCGAAAAACGCGTGGCCCTGGGCGCCGCACTGGCCCCCTTTCTCGCTTGCCTTGGCAAGGAAGAGGGCCTGATCTTCGTGCCTTTTGCAATCCTCTTGGGCCATTGGTACGGCCGCGGCCGCGCAGCGTGGATGGGTGCGCTGGCGGGCATTGCTTTGGCCGCTGGCCTGCGTGCTCTGGCTCTTGGTTCGGCGATCCCCGCGGCCCACGGAGCTCCTCTGGGAGACCTGCCATTGTTCGAGCGCGTCCTGACCGGTGGCCTGGCCTGGGTGGGAGGCCTGGGCCTGGTGGCCCTGCCCTGGAAATTTCCCCCGGGCCAGGGCAATCTGCACGCCGACTCCCTGGGACCAGCTGGCCCCTGGCTCGCTGGACTCTTTCTGTTGTCCTGCCTGGCACTGGCCGCGTTGGCCTGGCGCAGGCGCAGACACTCGCCAGTCCTGGCAGGCAGCCTGCTGCTGGTGCTCATGAGCATCATTCCGACTCTTGAGATCATCCCCGCGGGCGAGATCTTCGCACCCCGCTACCTCTACCTGCCCCTGCTCCTGGCCGCTCCCCTCACGGGAGCGCTGTTGGCCCAGGTGCCTCGCAGAATCCTGGCTGTCCTGCTGCTGCTCTGGATTCCCCTGGGCTGGCAAGCGAGCCAACCCTACACATCCCGCGCCGCCTATTGGGAGGCACGCATGGAGTTCGGAGAGGAAACCCCCATGGGTTGGAACGCACTAGGCAACGCACATCTGGAGAATCAACAATCCGGCCCCGCGCGCCGCGCTTTTGAGCGCGCGATTGAACTTGACCCGAGCTACAGTCGGCCCTGGGTCAACCTGGGCACCTTGACCTGGACCGAACTCGGACCAGAGACCGCGCGCCCGATTCTGGAGCGCGCCTGCAAGGAAGGACCAAACAACCCCGCGGCCCATGCAAACCTGGGCGCCCTGCTCTTGAAGCTGCAACAGCCAATCGAGGCCGAGCGACACTACACCCGAGCCATCGAGTTGGCACCAGGACGCGGGGCGCACTGGCGCGGGCTGGGTCGAGCCCTGCTTGATCAGGGCCGCCGAGGGGAAGCGCGCACCGCGCTGGAAACAGCATTGCAGAAACTCGGCCAAGATCCCGCCTGCGAGACCTTGCTTCAGAGAATCCAAGAGGGTTGACTGATCCGCCCATGCGACCAACCCAAGCAATCCTGTCCCTGCTGCTGCTCCTCATGGCAGGTTCCTGCGAATCTGGCGCAAACAGCGAGGAAGGGGCGCAGCCTCCACCCAGCGGAAAGGAACTCTACAACGACCGCGGCGCTGCAGCCTGCGTGCTCTGCCACGCAGCCGACGGCAGAGGCACCCTCTTGGGAGTGGATCTGCGGGACAAGGGCGCCCACTGGGACGAACAAAAACTCAAGGCCTACATCGCCGATCCCGAGGCCTACGCGGCCAACAACGCTCATATCGAACATGTGCGCATGCCGCAGCCGCCTTCCATGAGTGATCGGGACCGGGCAACGCTGGCGCGCTACACCCTGGGGCTGATGAAAACCAGGCACCCCTAGGCGGGCCAGCTGAACGACATATCAAGGGCGCAACAACCATCGAGAGTCGCGTGCACGGGACATCCGAGCGCAGCCTGTTTCAAGCGCTCCCGATTCTTCTCATCTTCGATACCCGCCACCTCAATTCGCACCTCGAGACGCTCGATCTTGCGCACGGGGGCAGTGGCCATGAACTTGTTGACCTTGATGCTGGCACCTCCAAGATCGATGCCATGGCGCTCGGCCACAATGCCCATCAGGGTCATGATGCAAGTGCCTAGAGCCGTGGCCACCAGATCCGTGGGAGAGAACGACTCGCCCTTGCCCTGGTTGTCCAGCGGGGCATCAGTTTTTAGAACGCAGCCCGAGGGTGCATGCACCGCACTGGAACGCAAGCCCCCCTCGTAAGTGATGTTGATCTCAACCATGGACTGAGTCTAACGCGCTGCCGGAGCCCCAAGCGTCTGCCAACGACAGACCAACCCTCAGCGCCCGTCGAATACGATCTCGCCGTCCACCAGAGTCAACAAGACCTTGGCCCCCAGGAGTTGGCCGGCGCTCTTTGAATCCAGGGTGAAGGGATCCAGATCCAGAACCGTCCCGTCGAAGGCGTAGCCCACCAGCAAGCTGCCCCGAGTCGCCTCCTCTCCCAGGGCAAAGGCCGCGCCGCTGGTAAAGGCCGCCACAGCCTCCGCCGCGCTCAAGCGTTGGCCAGGCAACCAACCCCCTTCCGGATTGCCCTCTGCGTCCTGGCGGGTGATGGCCGCATAGATCCCTTCCAAGGGATCAGGTCGTTCCACGGGAAAGTCGCTGCCAAAGGCCAGGGGTGCAGCGGCGGAATGCAGGCGTCGCCAGGCGTAGGCCCCGCGCACGCGCGCCGCTCCCAGCCGATCCTCGGCCCAGCGCAAGTCACTGGTGGCGTGGGTGGGCTGCATGGAGGGGATCACCCCCAGAGCAGCCAGGCGATGCCAATCCCCCGGGGCCACCACCTGGGCGTGTTCCAGGCGCGGACGCAAAGCACGCAAGGAGGGAAATTCCGCAGCCACCACCCCATAGGCGTCCAAGACCTGGCGGACAGCCGCATCTCCAATCGCATGGATCGCGGGCTGCAGTCCTGCTTCTGCGCAGATACGCACCAGGCGCACCAACTCCAGATCTTCAAAACGCCGGAGGCCCCTGTGCCCTGGCTCGTCGGTGTAGTCCGCCAAAAGCCAGGCCCCACGGGATCCAAGGGCTCCGTCCACCATCAACTTGACCCCCGCCACCTGGAAACGACTGTCGCCGAGATCCGCCAATCCGTCCAACTCGTCCACCCTCAGAAGAGAGTTCCCAGGCAGGTAAGCCGCCACCCGCAGGGGCAATTGACCCCCGTCCCGCAGTTCGGAAAGTACCTGGAGGGTCAAGCGATCCGTGCCCATGTCATGCACACAACAAAGGCCCACGGCGAGAGCCCGATGCACCCCCGCCAGAATCCGCCGACGCACATCTTCTTTTCGTGCCGGTGGCAGCCAACGGGTCACGCGTCCCATGGCGCGATCGATCAGGACTCCCGTAGGCTGGCCCGCTTCATCTCGCAGGATGCGGCCTCCACTGGGATCCGGCTCCACGCTGTCCTCGCCAATGAGCCCCGCCAGCTCAAGCGCCGCATGGTTCACCAAGAGGGCGTGACCATCGATGCGATCGAGCAGCACAGGATTGTTCGGCACAGCTTCCGAGAGGGCCGCGTGGTGAGGAAACTCCGCCCCTTCCCAGCGGGTCTGATCCCAACCACGCCCCAAGACCCAAGCACCGGCGGGCAGATTCTCTGCTGCGGCGGTCACCAACCTGATCAGTTCGGAATAGGACTGCACCCCCACCAGATCAACCTGTTCGAGCATCTCCCCCAGACCCAACAGGTGCCCGTGAGCATCCTGCAAACCCGGAATCAGGACTGCGCCGTCAAGATCGAGTACGGCAGCCGCTGGTCCCAGGGCGCGCAGGTGATCCAGATCCCCCGAAGCAACGATTACTCCGTCCTTGACCAGCAGCGCTGGCACGGGATCGAGGGCGAGCAACCTCCCGTCCCCGGAGCCAGTCACCCCCGGCCGAATCGTGCCCCCATGAATCAACAGATCCTGAGGCGAAAACAGGGCGGCGACGGAAAGGGCAAGGAAACCAAAGTTCATGGCTCCACTCTAAGGTCCGCCCTCAAAGCCGCGCAGCTAAATGGCAGGGCCGCCTACCCCAGACCGTATGGTCTCCCCCATGGAAAGCCTGAAAGGAAAAACCGCCTGGGTCACTGGAGCCTCAGCAGGCATCGGCGCCGCCACCGCCCGCGCCCTTTGCTCTGAGGGAGCCCATGTGCTGCTCTCAGCCCGGCGCACCGATCGGCTTGCCGCTCTGGCAGAGGAACTGGACAGCGCCGAGGTCCTGCCCCTGGATGTGTGCGATGCGGCCCAGGTCAAGGCCGCCGTGGCGGGTCGCCAACTTGATGTGGTAGTGGCCTGCGCAGGTCTGGCCCGGGGGTTGGATCTCATCCAGGATGGAAACCCGGAGGACTGGGCGGTGACCCTGGACACAAACCTGAAAGGTGTATTGCATGTGGTGCACGCTGCACTGCCCGGTATGCTCCAGCAGGGACACGGGGATCTGGTGCTTCTGGGCAGCGTGGCGGGCCGTCAGGTCTACCCAGCAGGAAACGTCTACAACGCGAGCAAGTACGGAGTGCGAGCGGTCTATGAGTCCCTGCGCATGGACGCAGGCGGCAAGGGGGTGCGCTTTACCACGGTAGATCCGGGCATGGTGCAATCCGAGTTCACCCTGGCGCGCCTGGGAGATCCGGAGGCAGCCGCCAAGGTCTATGAAAACATGCAGCCCCTGACTCCTCAGGATGTGGCCGAGGCAGTGCTCTTCGCGGTCACCCGCCCGGCCCATGTCAACATCGGCGAAATCGTGCTCTGGCCCACCTGCCAATCCTCAACCCGAGACGTGAGTCGGGACTCTTGAACCCCTGCGGGCCCCGGGCCTCTACAATCAGCGCTGACCCTCTTCAAGAACGCAACCTGACCCCATGACCCCTCCCCCCGACGAACTCGACCGCGAGATCAACAACGCCCTCTCCGGCATCAACCTGCAGGACCTTGGCGAACAAAAGGAATCCGAGGAGAACGATGGCGAGCGTCTTTGGACCGGCACCATCCAGGGCATCAACGGGGACGATGTGATTGTGGACATCGGCCCGCGCACCCAAGGGGTGGTCTCCCGCCGTGAGTTCGAGCAGGACCCGGTGGTGGGCAGCAGCATGCGCTTTGCCCTGAACGGCCGGGAGGATGGACTCTGGCTCCTATCCCTCACTGGCGCCAAGGAAGTGGCCGCCTGGAATGAACTCGAAGTTGGCTCCCATGTGCGCGCCCGAGTCAGTGGCCAGAACAAGGGAGGCCTGGAACTATTGATCGGCAAGCACCGAGCCTTCATGCCCGCCAGCCAGGTGTCCATCGGACATGAGGAGGACCTCTCGCGCTTCATCGGCCAGACAGTGCTCGTGGAAGTGGTGGAGATCGACCGCGACAAGGACCGGGTGCTGCTCTCCCGGCGCAAGGTCCTGGAGACCGAACGCAGGACAGCCCAGGCGGAAGCAGCGGGCAGCCTGCAGATAGGCACGATCACCAAAGGCAAAGTCACGCGCCTGGAGCCCTTCGGGGCCTTTGTCGACCTGGGCAATGGACTGGAGGGCCTGCTGCATGTTTCCAACATCAGCCACAAGCGGATCGAGGATGCGTCAACCGAACTGGAGCAAGGCCAGGAAGTCGAGGTCAAGATTCTCGAAATCAAGGACGGTGGCAAGCGCATCGGCCTGGGCATCAAGCAACTCTTGCCTGATCCCTGGGATGATGTGCACGAGCGCTTCCCCGCGGACCGGGAGGTAACCGGCACTGTCACGCGCCTGGCGGACTTTGGGGCGTTTATCGAATTGGCCCCGGGTCTCGACGGCCTGCTGCATGTTTCTCAACTTGGCAAGGATCGGGTGCGCCGCGCCGGAGATGTGCTTGCCATGGGCGAAGAAGTCACCGTGCGCGTGAGCGCAGTGGACTCGGCAGCCAAGCGCATTTCCCTCACCCGCTTGGATTCCCGCGGAGCCGTTCTTGGCTCGGAAGACGCGGTCGACAGCGATGTGATCGACAAGAACCTGGCACGACCCGGGGAAGGCAACCTGGGCACCAACCTGGGCAGTCTCTTCCGCGATGCCATCAAGAAGAAGCAGAACGGGCCCGATTAGGGCACTGCACGGGAACCGCCCAGGACTCAGTAGCTCTCATCGGAGTTTGGAAACTCCAGGCTGCGGACATCGGCCTTGTAACGGCAGAACGCGTCTTGCATATCCTTAGCCACGCTGCCGTAGCGGCGCACAAAGCGCGGATGGAAGCGCGTATAGAGTCCGAGCATGTCATGGCTCACGAGAATCTGGCCGTCCACATGGGGGCCCGCACCGATGCCAATCACGGGCACCTGCACCGCGGCAGCGACTTCCTTTGCCAACTCCGAAGGCACTTTTTCGATCACGATGGCAAAGGCCCCCGCTTCTTCCAGCAAGACAGCGTCCCGCAGCAAAGTGTCGGCTTCTTCCTGCTCCCGGGCGCGCACCTTGTAGGTGCCGAAGGAGTGAATCGACTGGGGAGTCAGACCCAAATGGCCCATGACCGGAATACCCACGCGCACCATGCGCCGCACCGCTTCGCAAACCACCTCACCGCCTTCGACCTTGACCGCTTCGACGCCGGCCTCCTTGACCATTCGTCCGGCGCTGCGCAAGGCGTCATCCACATTGACCTGATAGCTCATGAAGGGCAGGTCCCCCACCACTAGGGCGCGCTCCACTCCACGACGCACGAGCGCCGCATGGTAGAGCATGTGTTCCAGTGTCACGGTCACGGTGGTGTCAAGGCCCTGCACAACCATTGCCACCGAATCCCCCACCAAGATCACATCGATCCCTGCAGCGTCGACCAACCCCGCCATGGTGCAGTCATAGGCGGTCAGGCAGGCAATCTTCTCGCCGCGAGCCTTCATCTCCCGCAGGACCTGGGTGGTGACCTTTTTCTCGAACCTCTCGGCTTGGCTGGACATGGATGCATTCTAGCCTGTCGGAGTCATGAGAGGCGCAGACCTGGTGTGGGTCTTCAAAGAGGAGCTTCAGGAGTTCCCCAGGCAGTACAGGCACAGGGCCGCCCCAGCCCCGTCAATAGCAGCGCTCATGATGCCCCCGGCCCAGCCAGCTCCTTCGCCCACCGCCTGCAAGTTGGAAAAACCCCGCACAAGCCGCGTCTTGCGGTCCCTGGGAATGCGAATCGGTCCGGAGCTACGGGACTCGACCCCCAAGAGCAACCCGTCGGAACCGCTATAGCCCGGGATCTGTGCCTCGAACCGCTGGAGGGCCTGACGCAAGGCCAGGGTCACGAAGTCCGGCAGCAGCTCATCCAAGCGCGCGGCCTGAGCCCCAAAAATCAGGCTGGTCTTCAGTTCTCCGGTACTCAGGCGGCCGGCAAGGAAGTCGTCCGCTCGCTGGGCAGGCGCGGCATAGGTCCCGCCCCCCGCCTCAAACGCGGCACATTCTTGTTCATGCTGAAAATGGACGCCACGGAAAGGATCGTCCGCCGATCCCGCAAACTGGTCGGGATTGACGGTTACCACCAAACCGGAGTTGGCCCAGGGTGACGAGTGGGTCGCGTTGCTCATGCCGTTGGTGCAGAGGGTCCGCTCCTCGTTCACACTGGCCACCACCCGACCCCCGGGGCACATGCAGAAACTGTGAACGCTCTGGGTCTGGCCACTGCCCTTGCAAGTCAGGCTGTAGGAAGCGGGACCCAGAAGCTCCGCCCCCGAGCCATAACGGGCACTGGTGATCATCTCCTGTGGATGTTCAATGCGGACGCCGAACTGAAACGCCTTGGCCTCAAAGGGAACTCCCTGACGCGCCAGGATGCGCCAGGTATCCCGAGCGCTGTGCCCCGTGGCCAAGATCAATCCATCACATGCAAGGGGTCCTTGGGATGTGCGCACGCCCGTTACGCGCCTGGGCGGTCCCTCATCGAGTTCGAGGCCCTCAAAGCGCGTGTCAAAGGCGAAAGTCACCCCCGCATCGATCAGCCGCTGGCGTAGCCGGGGCAGAAGCGCGTGCAAACCCTCGGTTCCAATGTGCGCTCGCGCGTCGAAACGAATCTCTGCGGGGGCGCCGCAAGCAACAAGCTCCTCAAGAATCGGCACCTCCAGGGGATCGTCGATACGGGTGTACAACTTGCCATCGGAGTAGGTGCCGGCACCACCTTCCCCGAAGAGCAGGTTGGTTTCCGGGTCAAGGGATCTGCCCCGGTGGAAAGGAACCAGACGGCGGTGACGCTCCTTCAGCACCGCGCCCCTTTCGAGCACCGTTACGGAGGCACCCCCAAGAGCCAGGGGCAGAGCCGCAAAGACCCCCGCTGGACCACTACCCACCACCACGATGTGTCCCCGGCCCAGGGGCCCCGCGGGTTGGTCCGGTATCAAGCTGCCCGGAATTGGCGCGGGGCGCAGGTATCCACTGCGCTCTTCGCGCGCCAGCGCGCGAGACTGAAAGCCTGCGCGCACCACCAGATCAACCTGCACCGGCAGACACGGAGGCCGCCTGCGCGCATCCACCGAACGGCGGGCGATGCGTGCCCCGCGCAAATCCAGCTCACCAATCCCAAGGCGCCTGGCCGCGCGGGCCAGGAGTTCAGCATCCCCCTCTTCCAAGCTCTGGACGAGGCCCGTGAGGCGCAGGGTGACGAGGGGCTCGGGACTGATCTGGGCCATGATTCTTGAGGCCTGACTGAATACTCCGCTGGCCACGTAGGCAGCCATTTTGCCACATGAGCCCAGCTTGCCCCACATGGGAATTGACACTGACGAGATGAGAGCCAACTGCCCCACCCCTATAGCTCAGACTCTAGGGCGTGCAGGACCCCAGCGACAAGCAAGAGCAACTCGGAGCAGACAGCGAGTACGCCCGAGCCAAGGCCTGGTTGGCAGAATTGCTACAGGACAATCCTCCCTGCCCCGGAGCCCGTGGGGTCCTGGCTGTGGACCCGGACGACTCTCCTGAGTTCGCCGCCAGCCTGCGGGAAGAGGCCCACACCGAACACCATCTGGTGCGTCGTGGCCAGGACCATGGTCACTGGCTCGAACTGCGCGAACGCGGCCGAGAACAGGAGCCGAACGCACGCTTCACCGCCGCCGAACCGATCTTGCTGCCAAGGCACTTTGATCCCCAAGACCTGGAGCCCAAGGCTGGTCTGGAATTGCTCAAGACCCTCTCCCAGCAAGAGGACTTTCTTACCTGGTCCACGGAAGCGGCGGGCCGCGCGGGTTTCTCCTGTCAACTCGACCAGGGACCGCTCAAGGATCCGGCGCGAGACCGCTGCAAACTCAGTTTCCAAAAATCAGGCGCCGCGCGCACCTGGGCCAAGGCCAGCATGCTCTCGGATCTTCCCAGCGAGTCCTCTATGCGCCTGCGTCTGTCCGCGGGCAGAGAACCCGAGGACGAGGGCAACCGGGACCTGCCCACTCTTCGCACGGTGGCCGAACTGGGCCAGGCCCTGCTACCTGGTATGAAGACAGTCGCCAGAGATTCGTCCCTGCAGGGACAACTCACAAACCTGCTCGGGAGCCCACCCCTCCTGACCCAGGCGATTGCCTATTGGAACACGCCCGGCGGTGGCGCCCTGTTCCATCACGATGCCTTTGACGAACCGTTGATTGGCGGCCAACGGGGAGTCTGTTTCGTGCAGGCCGCTGGACGCAGCGCCTGGCTGGCACTCTCCACCCAAGATCTCGCCCATGAGGTCTTGGGGTTTCTGCGCGAACTCTTGAGCGGAGACTGGCACCACCTGGAAGAGGGACTGATTCCGAACCCCGCTGCCAGGACCATCCTGATTGGACTTGCCAGCGATCCCGAAAAAGTGATCGATCAGTTGATCCTGCCGGGCTGTGGCCAACTGGCAACAATCGTCAACCTGGCACCTACCTTCACCGCCCAGTTGGCGGACAGGGGCCACGCCTTGGTGCTGGATCCCGGCGATGTCTTGCTTCTGCCAAACCAGGGCCTGCGAAAAACCCTGCTGCACTCGGTCTTTTGCGCCTCGAGCGAGGCTACCTACGGCCTCTCCATGGCGATCCGCGAAAGCCAACCCGTGCGTGAGTTCGACCAGACCGTTCATCGTTTGGGAGCAGGACGGAAAAAGAGTCGTTCTGGCGAGCACGGTTCAGCCAAGCGCAATTCAAGGGCGCGAGGCAGAGGCCCGAAAGGGTAGAGTCTCACCCAACCATGGCCTCCGCCCGCAGCATGAGCAAGACCAACGACGCGACTCTGGAGCAGATCCTTGGCGCCCACGGGGGCGGCCAGCTGTTGGAAATCGACGCCGCAGGTCAAGGGCCGCGCATCCTGCGCGCCGCCAGTGCCCGACCGGAAAGCCCCCTGGACCTGTCCAGCTTGAGTGCCGGCCTTGCCCCTGGAACTCCCCTGCTGGTGCAGGTCCCCTCTCAGCCCAGCTCCCAGGATCTGACCGCCTGGCGCAACGCTCTTTGGCCAGAATTTCATGTGGGTGCCCTCTGGACCAGCGTGGCGGGACAATTGACTCAGACCACCCTGCAGGGCGTGCAGGCGAACAAGGGCTCCGGTCAAGTCGCCGGGGTGATCCTGGTGGCCGCCCCACGCCACGAAGTCCTGGCCCCCAAAGCCACCATGGAGAAGTTCGACGCCAATGCGGCGGGCTGGAATGGTTTTCCTGGCACTCCGAGTTACCGACACTTCCGCTGGATGCGGCGCACAGTTGCGGACCTGGCGGGTAAGAGCTCCTTCAAGCGCATCCTGGACTTTGGCTCAGGTGCGGGCTGGGTTGGCATCGAAGCGGCCTTGAAGAACCCAGGCGCTTCCCTGGCAGCCTTTGATCCTTCCCCTGAGATGGTACGCATCGCCGGCGAAAACGCTCAGGCCCAGAACATAAGCGACTTCACCGGGCGCGTTGGTTTTGGCGAAGCGCCGCCCTTTCCCGGCGCGGGCGAAGCGCAATTTGATCTTGTGCTCTCTTCGGGGGTGATCAGTTTTTCGTCCGACCCAGAAGCCTGGCTCGACGGATTGGTAGCCACGTTGGCCCCCGGAGCAACCCTGGTGATCGGCGATGCACACCGAGGCTCTTTGGGATTCAAACGGCGACGGCAGAAAAAGCCCCTGCTCCCCGTGCGCGAATTGTCTGCCTGGCGCCGAGAAGATGTACGGCGTGCGTTGGAACGACGGGGTTTGAGCTTCGAGTGCTGGGGGGGCTACCAACTGACCCGCCCAGTCCCCGAGTTGATGCATCTCAATGAGACACGGCTCAAGGGCCTCCTGGCCTGGCCACTCTTATTGCTCAACCAAAGTGCCGCAGCCCTCAATCGCAACCTGGGACTGCCCGGACAGGACCGTTTTGACTCCTGGGTCATGCGGCTCTCACGGCCCCTGGCTTGATTTGCATGTTAGAGGAGTGTCTTCGCCCCCCACTCACGCCAGATTTCTGACCATTCCCGCCAGACCGAGCAGAGAAAAAGCAACCTGACGCCCTCAGCAGGGTTGAAAGCCCGAAGATAGGAGAACTGCCCTTCGGCCTTCGATTCTCCTCTGAGATAAACGAAAACGACCATGATCAAGACCACTCAAATCCTCAAGCTCCTGGCGCCCTTCGCGCTGCTTCTCCCGGCCCAAGCCCAGGACTGCGAGCAGGGCTCCTGCGGAAACCAGGAACGCGCCCAACGCACCTCCATTCAGGACCCCGCTGACCGCCCCAGCGATCGCGCTGGTCTTCGAAAGCGCCTGCTCAAGAAGTATGACGCCAACAAGGATGGCAAGCTCGATCGCAAGGAGATGGCTCAGGCCCGCAAGGACGGCGCCCTGCCCGGACGCGGCGAGCGCGGTGGCGACGGTCAGAAACCCAAAGACGGCAAGGGTCAAAAGCCTAAGGACGGCAAAGGCAAGAAGCCCAAGGACGGCAAAGGCCAAGAGCCCAAGGATGGAGCAGATCGGCGCGCCCGCTTCCTGAAGAAGTACGACACCAACAAAGACGGCAAGCTCGACCGCAAGGAACTGGCCCAAGCAAGAAAAGACGGCGCTCTTCCCGGACGGGGCGAGAGCGGTCAAGGCCCAACGCCCCAGGACCAGAGAGGTCAGCGGGCCCGCCTCCTCAAGAAGTACGACGCCAACAAGGACGGCAAGCTCGACAAGAAGGAACTGGCCCAGGCCAAGAAAGACGGTGCCCTTCCCGGACGGGGCGAAGGCGGTGAAGACCCGACGCCTCAAGAACAAAGAGGTCGGCGGGCCCGCCTCCTGAAGAAGTACGACGCCAACAAGGACGGCAAGCTCGACAAGAAGGAGCTGGCCCAAGCCAAGAAAGACGGCGCTCTTCCCGAACGGGGCGCGGGCGGCGATAGTGGCAAGAAGCCCAAGGACGGCGAAGGGGAAACCCCCAAGAAGCGCAAAGGCAAGCGCGGCAAAATCGGCTGAGCCCAGGCGGCCAACTGCGAGCACGGCGGATCGACCTTTACCGGTCTCCGCCCAGCTCGAGGGCTCCTTTCACTGTCTCGGCCAGACAATTCTGCCCGCGTGGATTTGGATGCCCGTCGGTGTCCTCTCGGTAGGTGGAAAGTCCCTCGTCAAGAGGTGCCGCGAGTGCCCTGAGACCAGAGATCTGATGAATCTTGTGCTGGGCCAAAAACGCCTCTGCCTGCTTCCACATCCGAACTTCCATTTGCACAAGGTCCTTGAATTCGAGCCCCAGCTCTCGGGGATCCTCAAGGCGACCTGAGAAGACCAACTCCTTGGTAGGAATCAGCAGGACCGCAAAGGTCGTACCTGCTAGGCGGCACTTGTCTGCCATGCCTTTCAGTGAGCTAAGGGCAATCCTCAAACCCTCGCCAATTCTGGGGTCATCCAAGTTGAGTGCAAATTGCCGGTAGGCTGGCGTCATCACCGTACGTACGGAGCCCTGCTCAAAACAAACACTACGCCCAGGTTGAAGCCTTGCCTGTATGAGAGCCCGCTCCCAGGGACTCCCCCGCCATGTATCGCGCATGGACCGCAGAGCACCCACCACACGTGAGTTCTCCGACAAAAAAGCACGCAGGCGGTTCTTGGATGTCAGACTCGATTCAATACTCGCCACAAGCGGCATACTCGCCTCTAGGTCCAGGACTTCCTGGACAACTGAAGCGCTCTGGTTGCGAAGTTCTGGGGCCCATTCACCACCGTAGGCCAGGGAAAAACAGTCAAAGAGGTCATTCCCGGCGTACAGAGAGGCAATTATTATTCGTGGCTGAAGAGCCAACGCCTCTTCCAAGAGGATTGACTCGTGCGCTGGACCGCAGCCTGGATAGGCCATGCTGTAGACAGTCAGGCCGCTGATCTCCCCTAGGACCTGCGGCCAAGCCTGATGCCGGTCGACGCCAGAGCCATAGGTCTGCGAGTCACCGAGGGCCACCACATCGGCTGCTAACAAGGCCTCTGCATTTCGAAACCCTCGCTTGTCGTGACCGGGTCGCGAGGGCTTAGGGCGAAAGCCCAGACGATCGTCAAAGACAAACATCTCCGACAATTCCTCCCCGTCGCAATCGAGAACTACGGCTACTGATGGGGAAACAGCAACCCAAGCCCTCAGGACAAGCTCCAGCCCAAGGAAGCACAATGAGCCCGTGAAGAGGAATGACAGGACTGTGGCGAGCGCGACTCTCATGCTAAAGCGCCCTGATCAGGACAGGACGTAATCGTATTCAGGCTCTTGCAAGGCTTCCCCATTGGCCCTGTATCCCACCCAGCCCAACAATCCAAGAATCAGCAAGAGCCAGAGTGGCCATGTACGCCGCAAGAAAGACATGTAGAAGGGCAGGATCGGGTGTGTCAACATTTGCGCTGCACTCCTAAGAGGGCCTTGCGATCATAAGGGGAAGCTGGCAATCCAGAACCGAGAATAGCGGATTCTGCAACGGCTGGACAAGCCGGCTTCAGGAAGCCCCGTCAACCGCCTGTTCAGGGGATGAATCTCCCGGGGCTTTCTGACGCTCGTCCTCAAGCAACTTGAGAGCAGCGTTGGCCCGCCCGCGACCCGCGTACTCCTGCCAGCTCGCAGTACCGTAGTCGATCAGCTTGGCAAGCATCCCGGGAAGGTCTTCCCGTGAGACGATCGCGTCCAACTGTCCCTTCTCCATCAAGAATTCCGCTCGTTGAAATCCCGGTGGCAGTTCCTGACGAATCGTGCTGGCAATGACCCGTGGTCCGGCAAAACCGATCAAGGCCCCCGGCTCTGCCAGAGTCAGATCGCAGACCGATGCAAAGGACGCGGTCACGCCCCCGGTGGTGGGGTTGGTCATGACGCAGATCGACAAGCCCCCGGCATCGGACAATTCCGCCAGGGCTGAACATGTCTTGGCCATCTGCATCAAAGAGAGCATGCCTTCGTGCATGCGCGCCCCTCCCGAACTGGTAAAGAACACCAAGGGCAGGCGTTGCGCCTGGGCGGTCTCCGCCGCCAGAGCGATTTTTTCGCCCACCACTTCACCCATCGACCCCCCCAGAAAGCGGAAGTCGAGCACTGCCAGAACCACGGGGCGCCCCTGGATCTCGCCCGTACCACATAAGAGCGCCTCGTTTTGACCGGTGCGCTTGACCGTGCGCTCTATCTTCTCCGCGTAGGGCACCGAATCCACAAAATTCAGGCGATCGAGACTGGTCAGATCGGCAAAGAGCTCAGTCCAGCTGCCATCGTCCAGGGTGGCCTGAATGCGGGCGGGACCTGGCAGAGTGAAGTGAAACCTGCACTTGGGGCAGACCATGCCCTTCTCTTCCAGTTCCTTGCGGTAGATCGTGGTGGTGCAACCTTCGCACTTCATCCACAGGCCGCCGGGCATGTCCTTCTTCTTGAAACGCAGGCGGGAGATGCGGCTGGGCTTGGCTTCTTCTTCGGGTTTGCTGCTTGCCATGGGAATCTAGAAGGTTGGAATTCAGGAGGGATTCGCCGCCACAGCGGCCTCGGCCAATTGTCTGAACTCATCGATGCGCTGCTTCACATCCGGCGCGCCAAAGATTGCCGAGCCGCTGACCAGGACGTCGGCCCCGGCTTCAGCGCAGAGGGGCAGGGTCTCGCGATTCAAGCCCCCATCCATCTGCACATGCCCCTGAAAGCCGATTCGACGCAGCCGCCGGGTCTTGTCCAACACCTCGGCCATGAACGACTGACCGCCAAAGCCAGGGAAGACGCTCATCACCAGCACCAGGTCCAACTCGTCAAGCAGGGGCTCCCATGGCTCAAGAGGTGTGTCGGGGTTCAAGGCCAGGCCAACCTTTGGAATGCCATGCTCGCGACAGGCGGCGATCACCTCCTTGGCGCCCTCAAGGCCATCCACAGCTTCCGCGTGAAAGGTCCAGACCTGGGCCCCGGCCTTGGCGTAGGCCTCGACCCAGCGGCCTGGATTCTCGATCATCACATGTACATCCAGGGGCGCCTGGGCCACCCTCGCCAGGGCGGCCACCACAGGAGGTCCGATGGTCAGGTTGGGTACAAAGTGCCCGTCCATCACATCGACATGCAGCCAATCAGCCCCCGCCTCTTCGATGCGCTGCACCTCTTCAGCGAGACGTGCGAAATCACAAGAAAGCAAGCTGGGAGCAATCAGCATGGGGCGCGGGGACATGGGCCAACGGAGAAATCCTGTGCGGTGAAGATTCGGAACACTCTCAGCCTAATCAACCGCCCCTTGTACGAGACCCCAAAATCCGAACTTTGAGGGGGACGCCAGGGCTCACTCAGGGGCCAAGGCGGCAATCCCCGGCAGAATCTTGCCCTCAAGCAACTCCATGGAGGCCCCGCCCCCGGTGGACACATGGTCCACCTTCTCCGCCAATCCAAGTTGCCTGATGGCTGCCACGGAATCCCCGCCCCCCACCACAGTCAGGGCCTTGGCATCTGCCAGGGCGCGGCCCACGGCCCGGGTCCCCTCACAAAATGCCTCGAACTCAAAGACCCCCATGGGACCATTCCAGACCACGGTGCCCGCCTGACTCACGCGCTCGGCAAAGGCGGCTTCGGTGGCGGGACCGATGTCGAGGCCAATGCGCCCCTCTGGAATCTCCAGCCCGCAAACCTCGGCCACCGCATCCGCGCCAAAGTGATCCGCCACACGATGATCCAAGGGCAGACAAAGGTCCACCCCACGCAGCCTGGCCTTCTCCAAGGCCGCGCGGCAGGTTTCCAGGTGCTGCTCTTCAAAAAGGCTGGCGCCAATCAAGTGTCCCTGGGCCGCAAGAAAGGTGTAAGCCATGCCACCACCCACCAAGAGAGCATCCACCTTCTCCAGGAGAGCATCAACCACCACCAGCTTGTCGGACACCTTGGCACCCCCGAGGATCGCCACCATGGGACGGCGGGGATCTTCCAGGACGCGCCGGAAGGCGTTCACTTCTGCTTCGAGCAACAAGCCCGCAGCAGAGGGCAGATGGCGCGCAATTCCCGACACGGATGCATGATCACGATGGCAGGCACCAAAGGCATCGTTGACAAAGGCGCTCCCAAGGGACGCAAAGTCCTGGGCCAATTGATCGTCGCCTTTGGTTTCGCCTTCATGAAAACGCACATTTTCCAGCAGCACCACTGAGCCCAGGGGAGCCCCCTGGATGCCTGCCTGGGCCACAGGCCCCACGCTTTCGTCGAACTTGACCACCTGACTACCCAGCAATTCCGCCAGACGCACCCCAATCACATCCACCCGCAACTCCTCCACCACCTGGCCCTTTGGCCGCCCAAAGTGACACAGGCAAACCGGCCTGGCCCCACGCGCCAGCAGATTGCGAAGTGTAGGCAGGGCCGCGCGGATGCGCGTATCGTCGCTGATGCGGCCGTCCCCGTCCACGGGCACATTAAAGTCCACCCGCAAGAGAACCGTGCGGCCCTCCACGGGCAGGTCGGCCAGGGTGCGACAGGTGAGACTCATAGGCTCTCGGCGTGTGATTCAGAAAGCAGGATATCGGGGAACAGGCTGCAGGCCGTCCCCAATGGCACTCATCGGGCCCTCTTGCGGGACGCCGTCTTGCGGGTAGCCTTGAGCTTCATCTTGTGGGAGAAGCGCATCAACTGCACAACACGGCTGGAATAACCCCACTCGTTGTCATACCAGGAAATCACCTTGACGGTCTTGTCGGCGATCACCATGGTGGCTGAGCCGTCCACGATCGAGGAATGGGAGTCTCCCACGATGTCCTGGGAAACGATCAGGTCCTCCGTATAGGCCAAGACGGGCTTCATGGCCTTGGTCTTCGCGGCCTTGGCAAAGGCAGCGTTGACCTGCTCAACGGTGACCTTCTTCTTCAACACTGCCACCAGATCCACCACGGATCCATCGGGCACGGGCACGCGCATGGCCATGCCATCCAGCTTGCCGGCCAACTTGGGCAGAACCTTGCCCACGGCCCGGGCCGCGCCGGTGCTGGTGGGAATGATGTTCTGGGCCGCAGCCCTCGCGCGCCGCAAATCTCCGTGGGGCAGGTCCAAGATGCGCTGGTCGTTGGTGTAAGCATGCACGGTAGTCATCAGACCGTGCTGGATGCCGAAGTTGTCATCCAGCACCTTGGCGATCGGCGCCAGGCAATTGGTCGTGCAGGAGGCATTGGAAATGATGCGGTCGGAGGCCTTGAGTGAGCTCTCGTTGACCCCCATGACCACCATGGCGTCGATGGCGTCCTTGGGGGGCACCGTCAGCAGGACGCGCTTGGCACCCGCGGTCAGGTGCATGGAACAAGCCTCGCGGGTGGTGAACACGCCGGTCGCCTCTACCACGAAGTCGATGCGATTGGAAGCGTGGGGCAACTTGGATGGATCGCGCTCGGCGGTCACCTCAATCTTGACTCCGTCCACGCGCATGCCTCCTTTGACGGCTTTGACCTTGCCAGGATAGCGACCATGCACCGAGTCGTACTTCAGAAGGTGAGCCAAGACCTCGGGTTGGGTCAGGTCATTGATGGAGACGACTTCGCACCCAGGGGTGTTCTGGATGATGCGGAAGACATTTCGGCCGATGCGGCCGAAGCCATTGATCGCGATGCGCATGGATTCTTGGGCAGGAGGGTGGGTCAGCCCTGGGCTCCGAAATTACCGGAACAGGGGAACATGAGACGGGTAGGAAGGGTCAGGAGAATCGTCCACGCAGCCGGGTGCGGAAAGCCACCGATTTTTGAGGCGATTCGGCGGGAGAGAATACGGGTCTCAGCCGATTGCATCAATGCGCGTCTTTTGATCCTGCCTCCATTCAGCACATGTCCAGCCCCCTACCGCCCCAGCCGTCCGATCCCTGGCCCCAGCGCTGGGCCGGTCTTGCTCGAGCGGCGGGTCTGCGCCCCACGGAACCGGTGGCGATTGCCCTCTCAGGGGGTGCGGACAGCATTTTTCTGCTCCATGTGCTGGCCCGGGCCCAGGAACGGCCCCGTGTGCTGGCGATTCATGTGGACCACGGGCTGCGAGGCGAATCCTCCCGCGAGGACGCGGCCTTCTGTGTGCGCACCGCCGCCCGCCTGCAAGTGCCCATTGCCTGCCTGCAGGTGGAGCTCGACCCGGACCCCAAGGGCCTGGAGGAACGAGCGCGCAAAGCCCGCTACCAGGCCCTGGCCAAAGAAGCCCGGGACAACGGCATCAACCTCCTGCTGACGGGGCACCACGAAGATGATGCCCTGGAGACCCTGCTCCAGCGCTGGACACGAGGCAGCGATCTGGCAGGCATGCCAGGACTCAAGCGCCGCTACCGGATTTCAGGTCCCAAGGGCCAGGACCTGACGGTGATCAGGCCCCTGCTCCCCCTGCGCAGAGAGGAAGTGCGCCAGATCCTGCTCCAAGCCCAGATCGAGTGGCGCGAGGACGCCAGCAATCAAGACCAGATCTTCACCCGCAACCGCATCCGGGAGGGTCTCTTGCCAGCCCTGAACGAGGCCAGCGAAGGAGTGGCTCTGGAAGGCCTGCGGGCCTTTGCTTCAGCAGTCGAGTCCCTGGAAGGAGAGTTCGCCACCAGCACAGCTAACATCACCTGGAGTTCCCGGGGGGAAGGATTGGGGCCGGGTGATCCAACCAATCCGTCCGGCCCCTGCAGAATCGAGCGCACACGCATCAGCAGCCTGCCGACACCCCTCCAGCGGCGCACCCTCTGGCGCCTGATCCAGGAAGGCAGCGGAGGCGCACCCCCCCGGACGCTTCTGGACGCGATTACCAAGGACCTGAGCAGCGATCTCCCTGGCAAGCACACCCTGCCCGGGGGCTGGACCCTGGAGCTTGGTCGGAAGGATCTGGTTCTCCTGCAGCCGGCCCTGGATGCGGGCGCGGAACCTGGCGCCAATGAAGCTGTCTGGCGCGAGACGATTCCCCTGGTGTTCGACGGCATCACCAACCTGCCCGACGGGCGCCAGATCACCACCTGCTGGGTGGACACGCCTGGCGACCAGGGTCACCCCGTGGATGAAGACCAGGTGGAGCTGGACTCAAGGTTCCTGCCCGAGGTCCTGACCATCCGCCTGCCCCAGGCCGGAGATAAATTTCACGCCCTGGGAGCCCCAGGCCAGCGCAAGCTGTCCCGCTTCCTGGCCGATGCGGGCATCGCGCGAGAACAACGCAGCCAGATCCCCCTGGTTCTGGCCGGGGAGGAGATCATCTGGGTCGCAGGCGTGCGCCCCAGTGACCGCCACCGCTTGAGGGGTGCAACCCTAAGGCGCCTGCGCCTGACCCTGGAGCCCAGCGCTCTGGCAAGGGGGCCCCACAGCGAAGGGCGGCAACGGCTGGGAACCCCGGCGGACGGCCCCCAGATTGGCTTGGGTTCCACCAACCCCGGCTGAGTTCCAAACCGGCGACGGGGTCCATCCCGGACCCAATATTCCACTCCGATTCCCAGCGAACTAGGACAGGAGGGCGTTTCCACGGGCTTGCTGGTTACTATCCTCCCTGCCTAGTGACCCATGGGAGCCCTGCACGAGAATCTCAAGCGCTTGAAGGAGCGCCTACATGACGCCGAGAGGGCCTCCTCCCGGCCCCTGGGATCAGTGCAGCTACTGCCAGTCACCAAGTCCGCCGACCCCCGCCTGACCCTCGAACTGGCTCGGGCGGGCGAGCTGGAGCTGGCGGAAAACCGGGTATCCGGTCTTGAAGAAAAGGCCTCCCACCTGGCTGCCGAGGGAGTCGAAGTGCGCTGGCACTTCATTGGGCACCTGCAACGCAACAAGGCCCGACGGGTGCTCAAGATTGCCCGCGTGATTCACTCGGTGGACAGCCTGCGCTTGATCGAATCCCTGGCCCGCATTGCCCGAGACGAAAAACTGCAGCCCGCCATCTACCTCGAAGTGCACTTGAGCGGGGAAAAGGAAAAGAGCGGTCTCGATCCCGAAGAAATCAACGCGGCCCTGACTGACGTGGCCAAGGCCGGTTGTTTTGCCCTGATGGGAATCATGGTGATGGGACCCCGGGATTCCGCCCGAACCAAGGAGGTCTTCAGCAAGGGCGAAACTCTCGCCCAAACGCTGCAAGCAGCCCATCCCGAGGCTTTTGACGGGGGCCTCTGCCGCCTCTCCATGGGCATGAGCGCGGACCTTGAACTCGCCGTGCAAGCGGGGTCGAGTCTGGTACGCGTAGGCAGTGCGTTCTTTGAGGGAGTCAACCCGAAGAGCACTTCCCGCAACAGCCAGGAGGGCGCCGCATGAACACGCGTCTGATCCTCAAACCCGAGGGCGGCGGAGCCTCCACCGAACTCCCGCGCCAAGGTCGCTTGCTGATCGGCTCGGACCCCGAACGCGCGGACTATGTGATCGAAGGCGCAGGCATCGACGGCCTGCACTGCGCCATTGGGCGACTCAAAGGCGGCAGCTGGGCAATCAAGGACCTGGGCTCGCGCTTCGGAACAAGCGTCAATGGTCAGCCCGCTTCCGCTTCGCGGCTCTCCGCAGGAGATGTGATCGTGCTGGGATCCCGGCGACTTCTGGTGATAGACCCAACCGCGGAATCTCAAGCAAACCAGACAGCTCAGCAGGAAACCAGCCAGCCTGCGCCTGTGGCCCCGATACCAACAGAAAGTCCAGCAGAGGTCAGCCCCGACCAGGAAGCGGACGCTCCCAAGGGTCCCCAACTCTCCTCCCGCCAGAGCCCGCCCACGATCCCGGGCTACACCATCCGCCGGTATCTGGGAAGAGGCGCCAGCGGCACGGTGTGGCTTGCGCGCCAGGAGAGCCTGGCCCGTGAGGTAGCACTCAAAGTGCTCTCCCCCAAACGCGCCCAGGACGCAGACTTTGTCGCCCGCTTCCAGGGGGAGGCCCGCGCGGCGGCAGCCCTCAACCACCCCAATGTTGTGCACATCTACGACGTGGGTGCAGCCAATGGTTTTCACTACCTGTCCATGGAGTTCATGGACCAGGGTTGCCTTGAGATCGAGCTGGTCCTGAACGGCCCCCTGCCCTGGCGCAAGACCCTTGAGGTCATCTCCGATGCAGCGCGGGGGCTTTCCTATGCACAATCCCAGGGACTGCTGCACCGGGACATCAAACCCGCCAACCTGATGCGCGGATCCGATGGGCGCACGCGCCTGGCAGACCTGGGTCTGGCCACGTCGATCGAGGCGGTGGAGGTCGATGGCACCCAGGACGGACAACGCACTCTTGTGGGCACCCCCCAGTTCCTGGCACCGGAAGTGGTCCGCGGAGACCCAGCCTCTCCTGCCTCGGATCTCTACTCACTGGGCGCGACTGCTTATCGCCTGCTCAGCGGACACACTCCTTTCGAAGCGGAAAGAACTGCGGATGTACTGCGAAGCGTACTGCGAGACGAACCAGAAAGCCTCGCTTCGCGGGTGCCCGGGTTGCCCGCCCCGGTGGCGTCTTTAGTGCACCGCATGTTGGCCAAGGACCCTGACGCCCGCCCAGCCTCTGCCGGAGTCGTGGTGACCGAGATCGAAAACATCCAACACGGCCGAGCCAGCAGCAACCTGGAGGGGATCAAACGAGGCAGCCGGGCCAGTCGTGGCCCGCTGATCGTTCTGACTGTTGTGATCGCCGCGTTTCTGGCCTGGTACTTCGCCAATTTGAAAGGGCAAACCCAAGTCAACGATCCTGAGGACCCCAATTCGGCGATCTCCAGACAAGACTCCACCGGAGGCGGATCCAATGGCCAGGGCAACCCCGGAGACAACCAATCCGGAGTCGCCCCGGACACAACTTCCCAGGACCCAATTCAGGCACCTCTCGATGACGACGCAGCCGAGCAGGCCTTTGAGGCACAGGCCCAGCGGGCCTTGCTGGCTCTTGAAGCACAAACCCTGACCGACGACCAGCGCGTAGCAGCCCTGCGCGACCTGGCCCTGGAATGGGCAGGCAGTTCTACAGCGCAAAACGCCCTTGAGACTGCAGACGCCCTAGAAATCCGCAGGGGCGAGGATCACGCTGCGGACGAACAACTCGTTGCCCTGCGCGAGGCGCTCTTGAAGAAACTGCGCGCCGCCGCCAGCTTCGACCCTTCCGAGCCTCAATTGGCGCCGATCCTGACGCGCATGGAAGAAGTCCCCGGCCAGTTCGACTTCACCCAGGACATTGGTTTCCGGCAGGGCAGGCAGGCGATCCTCTCAGACCTCCTGGATGGGGCACTGGCCCGAGCCGAGGCAGCCATCCTGCAGTCAGCCAACCTCCAGAAGCAGGGGAATTTCGAAGCCCTGCCCGAGTTGCTCCAAAATTTCATTGACCAGCTTGGACTGCCCGCGGAAGACCCTACCGAAGACCCGCGCCTGACTCTCCTGCGCCAGCGTTCAATGCTGGCGAAGCGCACCCTGCAAGGACTCGACGCCATCAAGGCAGCGCACAATACACAACGGGCGACCTCCGATGAGTCCCGTGTGATGCAGGCCTTTGCCGGCACAGGATCTGATACCGCTGGCCTCTTGGCGGACCTGCAAGCGGGCAAGCTGTCCCAAGTCGACGAGAATCTGGGCATCCTGCTGGCGTCGGTCAAGACCCTCGATCTGCTCCAGCCGCTTGCCGCCCTGCGAGCGGACGTTCAAGCGGGTCAACGGTCCCTTGCCATGTTGAGCGCGAGCTTCAATTCACCCGGCTGGCGACGCCAGACCGTGCTGGATCTGCGCGATGGCCAAGAATCCTACGAGGTGGTGGCCTGCGATGCCAACGGACCACAGGTGCTCGTGGACGGCACCCTGAGCCACTTGGGCTGGGCGCCCTTCCTAGCCAGCGCCCGGGGCATGCAACACCTCTTCGACCGTCGCCTAGAACGATCCCTCAACACGACCGAGAAAACCGACATAGATGCCTTTCTGCGCTTGGCGGCGGTGCTGGAATGTCTGGCTGTTGCCCGAGAACTATTGGAACGAGAAGTGGTGACCGAACGACGCATGGCTGAGTTGATCAAGCCGTTCGGGCAAGCCCAGCTAAGCCGCGCTGCTGACCTGCCCCCTGAGGAGGCCGCCAAGCTGACCCTTGAAGAGGACGCCGCCAAGACCTTGGCCCTGGGCCTGCGCGCTCTCTCCAGTGGCCAGCCCCTCACCGCCCAGACCCACCTGGAGCGACTCGCCAACGAGTTTCCCAGCAGCCTCTTCCTGCTGCTGCTTGAGACCCTGCCCGCAGATTCCTAGATGCTTGCAAACGCGGATCAATTGGAGCAAGCACTCGCAATCTGCCTTCCAGGCGCAACTTGCAATGTGCTTGTGTTGGATCTGGCGCAATTGGCAGAGGGCCAGGGGAGCGAGCCCCTCGACACCTCAGGCTGGCCTGAGCCCTGGCGTGACACAAGCGCGCATGAAGATCCCTTGACCAGGACCTGGTGGGTCCAAGCCCCCAAAGATCTGGGCCGCGGTTGGCCCAGTGCCTTTCCGGTCTGGCTGTGCCAGGCTGCTGGAGCCAGGGCGCTCTTGATCCTGGCCCAACCATCAGACCAGGAGTCCGCGCCACTCAGCCGCTTGCACCTGACCGATGTGGTCGATCTGACCCAACAATCGCCCCTGATCGGTCTGGGTCCCTCCCCCCGTGGAACCCTCTTCCCGGATCGCACGCGAATGCTGGACCCTGACCTGACTGGCGAACTCCAGGCGCTCATCAAGAGCACCCCGGCCATCGCCGCCGACACCAGTACCGATCCCGGCGACGGCCCCTGGCAAGTTCTGCTACCGCGCATCTCCACCCCCCTCGCCGCCGCTGCCCATGTGGGTCTGCCCGCGGTAGCTCTGGCCTTGGCCCCCGAGGACAAGTCCCTACCTTGGGATGCGGTCATCCGGACCCTCGCCGCAGCTCCCGCCCCCCAAGCCCCATGACCCATCCAATCGCGGTCCTGGTTTCAGGCAGTGGCAGGCACCTGGAGAATTTTGCACATCTGGCCGCCGAGGGTTCCTTGGACGTGGAAATCTCTCTTGCACTCTGCGACCGAAGCGGAGTGGGCGCCATCGATCGAGCTCGGACTGCGAACCTGCCCTTGACCATCCTGGACGGCCAACGAGAGCTCGATACCGAAGCTTTTGGTGTCGCCGCCTGGGATGCGATTCGGGCCAGCGGCGCGCGGACCGTGATCCTGGCTGGATTCCTGCGTCTTCTTCCGATTGCGGAGGACTACCGCGGCCGAATCCTGAACATTCACCCCTCGCTTCTACCCGCTTTTGGCGGCAAGGGGTTCTATGGCGATCGCGTGCACAAGGCGGTGCTTGCCAGGGGCTGCAATGTCACGGGCTGCAGCGTGCATCTTGTGGAGGAAGAGTTCGACACGGGCCCGATTCTGCTGCAACGATGGTGCGCTGTGGAACCCGGTGACACTCCCGAGGATCTGGCCCAGCGGGTCTTTGAACTGGAGCTTGAGGCCTACCCCACAGCGCTCCGAAACTACCTCAGCGAACAGGGCTGAGCCACGCGCACAAGACTCGCTCATGGGGCAACCATGCCCCGTCTCCCAGGCAGCGGGATGGGGTGGGCAAGGGGTCTCGAACCCCCGACCTCCGGAACCACAATCCGGCGCTCTAACCAACTGAGCTATGCCCACCATACGCCCCGAGGGGCATCCCGCTCCTTGCGGAGCGCTCGGGATCCTCGGCTTCTGAAAGCCTCCCGTCAAGCCGCATGGCAAAGATTCCCGCCGGGCTCAGCAGCCGACTCAGCCCTGCGCGCGCCCCAGCGCTTTGAACAGCCGTCGCGCGATCCCCGGCTTGGGCGCCGTAAGCCGCGCCAGTTGGCCCTGGGCCAACTCCAATTGACCGCACACCTGGGTCACTTCCTGCTGCAAAGATCCCACCAGCACCAAAGCCCTGGCCTTCTGGGCTTCTGTCCGAGCCAGGCGCTCTTCCAAGCGGTCGGCGAAACGCTGGGTTCCGCGTTCAATCAGCAGTGCGCTTTCGAGTTCCCCCCTGGATTGACGCAAGCTGTTGCTGAGTGCGGCACCCCGACGTCCGAGAGCTACGATGTCCTCCATGTAGGCGCGCTCCTTCCGTCCCGGGCCCACTACTCGGGGACCCCCGCCCGGAGGCCGAGGGATCAGGTCGCGATCCTGCTGCGATCGGGTTTCAACGTTCACCCCCCTCTCATCGGCCCAAAGACCCCGAGCTTGCCTCTCGGGAGGCAATTCCCAGGTGTTCCAGGCGCTCTCGGTCTTTGCTGCGGGCTTCCCGTGACCTACTCTGGGCAAGTGGCGCAAGAAGAAACAGACCCTCCCAAGGCAAAAGGTCAACCCAACCCCAAGAGCTTCGGCAACATTGGGCCCGGGCACTGGTCTCGCACGCGCAAGGAGAAAAACCAGGAGTCGATTGAATACTACCGAGATCGCTCCCAAGCCCCTGGCGTACGCGAGGGAGGCGGCACCCGCAACCACTACTGCATGAATTGCGACGGGGTCATCCCGCACGACGAGCCACACGAAATCTGCCCCCACTGCGGCACCAAGATCGAGGGAAAAACCCGGCGCTACTTCAACTGGGTCGAGATCGATCAGCCGCCCCCCAGCGATCGCAAACTGCAACTGATCCTGCTGGCGATTCCGACGAGCCTGGCGGCCGCCGCCCTTGCCTGGTGGCTCCTGCGATGACCCCTTCCACACCCCAACGCTTCGATCGGCAGGTGCGCTTTGCTTCCCTGGGCACAGAAGGCCAAGAGCGCATAGCACAGGCCCGCGTCCTGCTGGTGGGTACAGGTGCCCTTGGTGGCGTGCTGGCCCAGTCCCTGGTGCGAGCCGGAATCGGCGAGTTGGTGCTGGCGGACCGGGACATCGTGGAACTCAGCAACCTACCACGCCAGGTACTGTTTGACGATGCCCATGCGCAGCAGGGCCAGGCCAAAGTCCTCGCCGCTGCCGAAACCCTCGCTCGCATCGGCGGGCCTACCCACCTCACTTGCCATGCGGTGCATGTGGATGGACGCAACCTGGCTGAACTCTCCGAGGGCTGCGACCTGATCCTGGACGGCACGGACAACCTGAGCACGCGCTATCTGATCAACGACTACTGCGTGCAACACGGCCTGCCCTGGATCTACGGGGGCGTGGTGGGCGGAGCTGGATTGGTCCTGCCGATCCTTCCGGGCAGGGGGCCTTGCCTGCGCTGTGTATTCCGCAATCCTCCGCCCTCGGGAACTCTGCCAACCTGTGACACCGCCGGGGTGATCATGCCCGCCGTGGGCCTGGTGGGGTCCATGCAAGCGGGACTTGCCCTCCGCATTCTGGCCGGCAGTACGCAGCCCGAAACGGCTTTGATCGAGTTGGACGCCTGGAACGGTGAATGCCGACGGTTGGTGGCAAAAGCGGATCCCGAGTGCCCCTGTTGCGCGCAGCAGAAGTTTGAATTCTGGGAGCAGGCACAGGGGGACGAGACCTTGACCCTTTGTGGTCGCAACACGGTCCAGGTTCAACGACAAGGTGCTGCGCCGGATATGGACCTACTAGCAGAGAGGTTGCGGCCCGTGGCCAAGCGAGTCGTACGCGCGGGACCCTTGCTGCGGGCAGAAATAGAGGATCTGGTACTCACTGTCTTCCCTGACGGGCGCACTTTGATCGAGGGCACGGATGACCCCCATCGAGCCCAGGGAATGTTCGACCGCTGGATCGGCGGATGAATCCGACCCTTGTGATTCTGGCCGCGGGAGCCTCCCGTCGCCTGGGCCAGCCCAAGGTCCTGGCACGGGTCCTGACAGACCAGGACGGCAAGCACAAAACCGTGCTCGACTGGCTCCTTGAAACCAGCCTGGGTCTTTGCCAGAACAAACCCCTGCTGGTGGCGGGCGCAGACCACGGGCCGATTCAGGCCGCCTGCGCGGGAGAGCCACTGGAGGTTCTTCACCACCCTGCCTGGGACCAGGGCCGCACGGGCAGCATCGCCGCGGCCGTCAGGGCGCGCACGGGCCAGGACCTTCTGCTCTGGCCCGCGGATTCTCCCTGCCTCCACAGACGGGACCTCGAGACAATGATCGCGGCCTTCCTCAAGGCCGATTCACCCCCTCGGGGCTGGATCGCCCCCCGCTGCCCCGATGGACGCTTCGGACACCCCCTGATTCTGGGCCGCGAGTTGCTGGCCCGAGTTGCAGAAATGCGCCCCGACCAGCCTCTGCGGGACCTGCGCGGGCACGCCCAACCCCTTGGGGCGGTGGATCTGTATCACTCTGGGACACGGATCAACCTGGACACTCCCGCTGCCCTGGAAGAAGTGCGTTCCTGGTTCAGGGAAGCCTGAGAGGGGTTGAAGGCTGGGGCATGGAGGAGTCGATGAAGACTGCTGGGGAACCCCACCCCGGCAGCATGAGTTTTCAAGGAGATGTACGCGGTATTGGTTTGGCTGAATTGCTTCAGGGCTTGGCCCGTGGACGCAAGCAAGGTGTCGTGACCCTCAGCTCTCGCGGCAGCCCGCGTGTACTGGTGGGGCTCTCGGACGGCAAGGCCTATCTGCTTCCCACCGACGAGGAGCCCGCAGACTTCTGGCAGGAACTGGTCAAAGACGCCTGGCTCGACGCCCCGGGCACACGTATCGAACACCTGCACATCGCCGAGGTGGCCCGCGCCAATCGGCTGGAGCAGCTCTATTGCCTTTTGGATGGAGATGGAGCCCATTTCCGCTTCGAGCCCCGGGATCTTACCTTTGATTCCGAAGGACGGGTCATTGCCGGCTCCAACCAGCCCCCCATCAGCCCACTCCCCATCGAGGGTTTGTTGCTTGAGTACGCACGCATCGCCGATGAGCGACATGGAGTGGTGCCCAACCACCAATTGACGGCGGACGCCATCGCGGCGATCTACGATCCGGCCAAGTGCGAGAGCTTGCCCCAGGTGCTCTTCAGTGAGGTGGACGGCCGCTCCACCGTGGCGGAAATCGCCAATCGCCTCGGATGGACCCTGCGCCAGGCCAGCCTTTCTCTGGGAATGGGTCTCGAAAACGGAGGCCTCTATACCCTCAGCGGCGACCAGATCCTGGTGCTTGCGATGGAAGAATTGCGCCGCAAAGCCTGGCGACGCGCAGCCGTGCGCTTGACTGCTTGGACCCAGCGCGGAACCCCGGGCGCCCTTGACGCGGACGCCGCGGAGGTCTTGGTGGGCGAATGGGGCAGCGGCCGCCTGGTAGCCGCCGTACGAATGATGGAAGCTCGTGCAGTCTGGACGCTGCTGCGGCGACTGGATCACAGTCTTGGTCAAGCCAACCAATCGGTGTTGCATTGGATCGAAGCCGCGCGCACTTTCCCGGACAACCTGCTCATTCAACTCCATCGTCTGGCCCAGGAAGCCGCCGACGGCAGCAACCCCGAGCGCCCGCCGATGCCTGAGTTGCTCAAGCTCGCCCGGACCCAAATCGAAAAAGGATTCCTGCTGCGGGCCCAGCCCGCCCTGCGCCTGGCCCAAGCCCGAGCTCCGGAGACTGCAGCCGAGCGCTTGGAGTTGGGCCAGTTGCTCCTGGAATCGGGCCTGGCCCATGAAGCCGCCCCCTGGATCATCGCCGCCTGCGAAGATTTCATCAAACGCGGCCTCAGCGATCGTGCGGTCCTGGCACTACGCGAATTGACCGCCGCCCTGCCCGGAGAAAGAGAAGCGCGTCTCCTGCTCAGCCGGGCCCGTCGGTCTACCAACTCCGCCCGGCGCCTGCGCCGACGACTGCTGTTCACCCTGGCAGGAGTTGCGGGCCTGGCAGGGGTTGCCTTGGTGCAGGTCAATACTCAACGCCGACGCGGCGGCCAGTTGGCCGAGGTGCGCGCGCTCCTGGCGGACCCTGAGCGGGCCAGTTGGGCCCTGCAACAGAAATTCCCGGGGGACACCCAGCCCGATGTGCTGGCACTCAGGCGCGCCATCGAAGAGAAGCAACGGGCGGCCGAACTTGAATTGCGCGACCGCTGGCTCGATCAATACGAAGCCGTGGGCCACGAAGCGCGCAGGGGAGATTCCCTGCGGGCCTTGGATCTGGCCCGGGCCCTCAGCCAGCCCCCGAAGCTGCGACTGGTCAAGGGCATCTGGCCCCTCAAGTCCGACCTGATGGCTTCGATTCCAGAGGCCCTTGGCGAGCAAGCCACAGGCCTGGGCCCAGCTCGCCTTGACGATCCCAATCAGGTCAAGAGCGAAGACAGCCTCTCCAGCCTGGCTAGGGCACTGCGAGGGGCGCTCAGCAATCCGCCGGCTCACGCCGAAAGGTCCCTCTCGCGGGGTCTTGATGCGCTGGACGCACAGTTGCTCAAGCGCAAGACCCTGCGCGCGAACCTGGCCTCCGCCCGGACCCAGAAGCACCTGCGCTCGGACCAAAACCAACTTCTGAAAGAAGCACGAAGCAAGGACGAGTCCGGAGAGCTGAAGCGTGCCCTGTCAATCTACGCCGAGTTGTTTCAGCTCGACGCCAAAGGCAATGTCCGCGCTGCCTTAGCGGAAGAACACCATGACCTGGTGCGTCGTGCCAATGCCCTTGAACGCGCTCGGACAGAAGCCCGCGCGGGCCAGCACCAAAAAGCCTGGGAATTGCTGGGCGAACACATGCAAGATCCCGAGGCCTGGTACCTTCCCGCGCAAATCACCAGCACCCCAAGCGGCGCCACCATCCGCCTGCCATCGGGAGAAGTCTATACCACGCCCCTGATGCACGAGATGCGCCAAACGGATGTGTTCGCCGGACGCCTGCAACTAGACGGCTATTTGGACGAGCCTTTTGAATTGCGCGGACCGAGCAACCTGCATGCGGTATTTTCGCGCATCCCCGTGCGCTCCTGGCGCAGCAGCGGCCGGGTGGATGCGGTTCCCGTACCCGTCGGCTCCGATCACATCATGGTGGACCGCAACGGAAACCTGGCCCGTGTGGGACACGGGGGCAAGATCATCTGGTCACAAAAAGTTGCGACCCTCTCGGGCATCTCCCGCGCACCGGTGTTCTTGCCCCAACTGGAAGACCGATTGTTGCTGGTGACCGAAGAGGGCCAAGCTTTCCTCCTGGCGGCGGACACGGGCAAGCTGACCGGTCCCTGGGACCTGAAAAGCCCCCCCAGCATGGGCCCCACCCAGGGCACGGACTTCGTCCAGTTGCGCCTGGCCAATGGAAGCGTGGCGATTTGGACCAACAGCCTGCGGCCGGAGATTCTGCCCGCGGGAAGCAGTTCCCGCACCCTGGCCAAGGACGATCAACACCTGCACGGGTCCGACTGCGGCCTGCAAGTGTGGCGCCGCGGGGACGGTCCCCTGAAGAGCATGACCTCGCGCTTCGGCGGTTGGGTTCTGACCCGCACGGCGGGGATCTACCTCGTGACCCCTGCCGACGACCCGCAAGCGGGATTGTCTGCCGCATCGGAAGGCCCCTGGTACTGGGTCGCCTTCGAGTCTCGGACGTCCGGGGAGTTGCTCTGGGTCTCGGACGGAGCAGGCCTGCGCGCCTTCGACCTGATCCGTCAACCCTAGGACTTCGGCTGCGGGGTGGAGGGCGTTATGGTTGGCCCCCATGCGGCCTATCTCGCGCCTTCAGTCCCTTGCCCTCGCGCGCCCCTGGCCCCTGTTATGGCCGGCGGCGCTACTGATCGTCGCCTGTGCCGGACCCGGGCAACCCAGCAAGGATTGCCTGAAAGCTCCGCCCTCCGATTGGGCCAGCATGCACTCCGCCGAGTTCGCCACATTTGTTCGCGACCTTGAACAGCCTCTCTGGGATTCAACAGCGCGCCCAGCATTGTTGGAGGCCAGCCTGGGATTCGGGGAACGCGCCCTGCGCGCCACCCTGCTCTGTGCCCATGAAGGAGCCCGTGATGAGGCGCCTCGCATCAGCGAGCACTTTCTCGCCTCCCTCGAACGCCGCCAGACACCGCCCAGCCGTGGAGAAAGTGGCAATCAGATCACCCAGGCCGCAGCGCTCCTGCTACGTCCCCTCACCCCAGACCAGTCCGTGCGCCTGATGGCACTGGTAATCGGCTCCGATCCCCATCCTGATCTGGCTGTGCGTGTGGAGTGCGCCTGCACTCTTCTGGCCCTGAAAGAAACTCGGGTGGCCCCCTTCCTGATCCGTGTCCTGCGCGCCCGCACCCCCGCGGAAAAAACCAACCCCCCGGACTGGCCCCGGATCGACACCCTGGCCTGGGTCAAACACCGCGCCTCCCGCTCCCTGGCCGAGCATCTGGGCATACCCGACGCTTTTCGCCCGGACGGCTCCTGGCAACACCAGATCGATGAGGCTTTGAAGTACGAGCGCCTCCTGGTGGAGACGGCCGGAGCCAGGCACTGATCACCCACCCGGGTTC
Source organism: Planctomycetota bacterium (assembly GCA_012960475.1). GTDB lineage: Bacteria > Planctomycetota > UBA1135 > UBA1135. The sequence goes on along the minus strand of DUBE01000063.1, from coordinate 20,864 downwards.
AGGCTTCTCTGGCATTCAGATCCCCGCCTGACTCTCGCTGGCCCCGGGCAACAGGGCCCGAACCCGCCCCTAGGGACGAATGCGCGTCATCAGACGCGGGAAGGGTGCTGCCTCGCGCACATGTTCCAGACCGCAGAGCCAGCCCACGCAGCGCTCAAGCCCGAGTCCAAAGCCCCCGTGGGGCACGGAGCCATAGCGACGTAGGTCCAGATACCATTCGAATTCGGACTGGGGCAGACCGTGACGTTCGATCTCGGCCACAAGGGTGTCCAGGTCCTCTTCGCGCTGACTGCCACCAATGATCTCGCCCACGCCCTCAGGGGCGATCATGTCCACGCAGAGCACCTTGCTGGGATCTTCCGGATCTTCTTTCATGTAGAAGGATTTGATCGCTTTGGGATAGCGGGTGATCATCACCGGTTGATCGTGGAGCTCCGAGAGAATTGTCTCGTCCGGGGCACCAAAGTCCTCACCGGCCACGAATTCAGAGTCCGGATGTTCGAGCAGGATCTTGGAAGCCTCGTCGTAGGTGATGCGGGGAAATCCACCGAGCACGCATTCGAGTTTCGAGAGGTCGCGTTCGAGGGCCGCGAGCTCCGGCTGACGGCGCTCCAATACATCGCTCACGATGCGACAGATCAGGTCTTCGGCCAGTTGGCACACATCGTCCAAGTCTGCAAACGCCATCTCAGGCTCCAACATCCAGAACTCGGTCAGATGTCGTCGGGTCTTTGATTTCTCTGCGCGAAAGGCCGGGCCAAAACAATAGACCTTGCCCAGGGCCATGGCCGAGGCTTCGGCGTAAAGCTGTCCTGACTGGGTCAGGTAGGCCTTTTGGTCCTCGAAGTAATCCAGCTCAAAGAGGTTGCTGGTTCCTTCGCAGGCACTGGGGGTGAACATGGGCGAGTCCACGCAGGCAAAGCCGCGTTCTTCAAGGAAATGCCGGATCGAACTGATCACCGCGTCCCGCACGCGCATGACCGCCCACTGACGTTTGGAGCGCAGCCAGAGATGCCGCCGGGAAAGCAAGAAGTCCGCCCCATGTTCCTTGGGACTGATGGGGTACTCGTGGACGCTGTGGATCAATTCACCCCCACTGGCCACCACTTCAAAACCGCCGGGAGCCCGTGGATCGGCGCGCACCTCGCCGCTCAAGCGAAGGCTGGATTCCTGACCCGCATCGGCCATGGAATCAAACAACTCATCCGAAACGGAGCCTCGCTTGACTACGCACTGGACGAAGCCCGTGCCGTCCCTCAGATGCACGAACTGCAACTTGCCTTTGCCGGTCTTGCTGTGCACCCAGCCCGCGAGGTTCACGGTTTGCCCGGCGTGTTGGGCGAGGTTCTCAATGGCGATGACGGAGGTCATGGGATCGTGGCTGTTCAATGATGGGGTGGCAGGTACAGAATGCGCGCTTGAGAATAGCAGGTTGCACCCCGCTGAACCTCAAGGGATCTTCGAGGCGAATAGCTTGCGCCGGAGCCGAGAATCTCGCCTCAGGGGAAGATTGCGAAAGGCGCACGCAGATGGACTTCAAGGATCGAGCCGGCCTGCACCTTGACCCTGCCCTTGTAGGCAGCACCCCCGCGCCGGGCTTCCACACGCACTTCCCCTTCCCCGCTGAGCATCTGCTCGAATTCCCTGGCGGGAGTCAGGATTTCGATGCGCTCATAGCCCTGGGACAGAAGTCGATTGATGATGCGCTCCGCGAGACGAGAAGGCCCCGCAGCCTGACCGTCGGATTCTGAAGCGGGCTCGCGCTCACGGTCTTCCAGAGCCTGGGCCAGGCGTTGGTCCGCGCGCTTCTGGCCGTCACGGATGTCAACCAGAAGGTGCTCCAACCGGCGCAGTTCCAGGTTGGCCTGGGACCCGGACATGACCTTGAGCTTGGCGTCAATGGCACCGAGAGTGTCCAGGGGGCCGAGACGTAGTTCGAGAGCTGAAAGGCGCACCAAGAGAACAACGATCGCAATCAAGATCCCCACCAGGAGGCCGAGTCCCAGGAGCAGCAGGCCCTGGGAGGCCCCCTGGGCAGGGACATCTTCAATGATCAAGGCGAAAAAGCAGGGGCTGGCCATGGGGCCAGTCTACTCCATGCGTCTGCCCTGAAGATCGCCCCCATACCCGCAAGATCCAATGCCGAGGCATGTGGCAAAGCCCCTTTCCAAAGAACTCGCGTCCACATGACCCCGAGGGAACCTGTTTCGGACATGAATCAGTGCTGCACGAGCGTTATCCTGCCCTGCCATGAACCGCTTTCTGCCCTTCGCGGTGTTCGGGGCCCTGATCGCCACCCTCTTCTGGGTGCCCTCCCCGTCCGCCGACCGCCTGACTGCTTTTGAGGCGGGCAAGTTACTTGGGGAGCAGGTAGCTCAGGCGCCGGACGCTCAGGAGCCCGCGAGCAACCTGGGGGAAACCGTGCTCGCGAGCACTGACTCCGAGTCGGGTCCCTTGACCATTCTGCTGGGCGCAGTGCTCTACTCCTCTCCCAGCATCCAGGCCCAGGAGGTCAGTCCAGAAGACCTCAACAGGCAAGCGCGGGCCTCCATCGTGCGCGCCCTGCGCACGGCGGCCCAAGGCCTCCTGGGCGCCGATGGAAAAAAACGGGAACTGATCCTCAAGGGCGCCGACACTCCAGCCCCAGGAGGCCTGGACTTGACCATCCATGCTGAATCACGAAAGGTGACCCTGACCGTGCTGGAACCCACGGGCACGGAAATCGTTGTGAGCAGGACCTACAAGGCCCCGGGTCGCAGTTCCCTTCTCCCGCCCCTGGTGGCCATCGCCCTGGCGATCCTGCTACGCAAGCCGGTGATCGCCCTCTTCGCCGGCATTTTGGTGGGCGCTTTCCTGGTCAAGTCAGCCACCGGTCTTGAATTCGCAGCCGCCGCCCTACAGGCCCTGCCCGATGTGTTCAGCCACTACTTCTACAATGAAGTCGTCGACAAGGCGCGCTACGAGATCATCCTGTTCGTGATCTTCATGCTGGCCATGGTGGGTGTCATCACCCGTGCCGGAGGCATCCAGGGTCTGATGCGCTCAATCGCACGGCTGGCTTCGAGTGCGCGCCGCACCCAGATGGCAACCTGGTTCATGGGCCTGGCGATTTTCTTCGATGACTATGCCAATACGATTCTGGTTGGTTCCACCATGCGCCCCCTCACGGACCGCTTCAAGGTGGCCCGGGAAAAACTCGCCTGGATCGTAGACTCCACCGCTGCCCCGGTAGCCGGAGTCAGCATCTTCAGCACTTGGATCGCCTTTGAGGTCAGCACCTTCAGCGCTCAGCTGCCGGATGCGGGACTCAGCACCAGCGATGGCTATGGGATCTTTTTGCAATCCCTGCCCTATCGCTTCTACTGCCTGTTGACGATCTTTTTTGTTGGACTGGTAGTTTGCACGGGCCGGGACTTTGGCCCCATGTTGAAGGCGGAACGAAGGGCCCGGTCGGGCCAGGTTCTGCGTGAAGGGGCCGTACCCCTGGTGAGCAGTTCCGCCACGGAACTGAAACCAGCCCCAGGAATCCGCCCTGCCGCCATTGTGGCCATGGTGCCCCTCTTGGCTTTCGTCATTGCCACCATCGGCCTGATCCTGAACACGGGCGGCGCGTTCAGCATGGGCAGCGCTTTCTTCACCATCGAGGGAGTGACCCAGGTCCTCTACGACGGCAGCGGATCGGAGCCCTTGATGTGGGGTTCCCTGATTGGCCTGCTACTGGCTCTGGGCATGGGCGTGTCGCGCGGTCTGAAACTACCCGCGGCCCTCGATGCCGCTTGGAGAAGCCTGCGCGCAATGGGAGTGGCCCTGGTAATTCTCTACCTGGCCTGGATGGTCGGCGCGGTCTGCGGAGATCTGGGCACTGCGGCCTGGCTTTCCCTGACCCTCTCCGACAGCCTGCCCTATGTGGTCCTGCCCACGGCGCTCTTTCTGCTGGCCGCAATGGTTGCATTCAGCACGGGTTCCTCCTGGAGCACCATGACCATCCTGCTGCCTTTGGTGGTAGGCCTGGCCTATCAACTCGGTTCCCTTGGCGCTCCCCTGGGAGTCGACCCCATGATCCTGGGACAGGGGCTGGTGGTGCTCTCCATCGGAGCTGTCCTGGAAGGAGCGATCTTCGGCGATCACTGTTCCCCCATCAGCGACACCACGGTGATGAGTTCCATTGCCAGCGCCAGCGACCACGTGGACCATGTGCGCACCCAGGCGCCCTATGCGATCCTGATCATGCTGAGCAGCATGCTGATGGGCTATCTGCCCTGCGCGCTGCTCTTGCACCGGGGGTGGTCCTGGCTGCCCTGGGCCAGCCTCGGGATTTCCATGGCGGTCTTGACGGGCTTGGTTTTCCTGTTCGGCCGGCGCGCAGACCCAAAGGCCACCTAGGGCCATGGAAGAACAACAACAGAGCAATCCACGACTGACGCGCGGCCTGATTGTCAGCTGCGTGGTGGCGCTCTTGATCTACGCGGGGATGGTCGCCTGGGCGGACACGGACGGGGTACAGGCATCTCTCCAACGCCTCCAGCCCCAGCGCCTCTTCGCCGCCCTGGGACTTGTGTTCTTGGGCTACATCCTGCGCTTTGCCCGTTGGGAGCTCTATCGCAATTGCGTGGGCGTCGAACTCGCCCGCGGACCGAGCTTCTTGATCTTTCTGTCGGGTCTGGCCCTGACGGTTTCACCCGGCAAGCTGGGAGAGGCCTTCAAGTGCGTCTTGCTGAAGGAGGAAACCGGAGCGCCGATTTCCCACACCGCCCCCATCGTGCTGGCGGAGCGTCTGACAGATCTCCTGAGCTTGCTGGCACTGATCGCCCTCGCAAACCTCTCCCAACACGCGGAACACACCTGGATTCTGTGGATCACCCTGCTGGGCTGCTTGGGCTTGCTGGGCCTGATCGGCTGCCCCCCCCTGACCCGGCTTGGACTTCGACTGCTCCGGAACATGGGCCCCATCGCGCGCCTAGCCCCCAAGGCAGAGAACGCCCTGGCCAGTTCGCGACAGCTCCTGTCAGCGCGCCTCTTGATCTTTGCTGTGATCCTGGGCGTGGGCGCCTGGGGCCTTGAGTGCCTTGCGGCCTGGAACATCGCAGTTTCGCTTGGTCTGCCGGAGCTGGCCTTTTCCCAGGTCATGGCGGCATTCAGTTTGTCCCTGATAGTAGGAGCTGTGGCGCTCTTCGCTCCGGGTGGACTGGGGGTGACTGAGGGGCTCTACACGGGCCAACTGGAACGCCTCTTGACCTCCCATGGGGCCGCCGAAACCATGGCGAGGGCGGGAGCCACCTCAGCTACGCTGGTCACCCGCCTGGTGACCCTTTGGTTCGCGGTCTTGATGGGCCTGATGGCTCTCGGACTTCATCGTCGCCGCCGTCGTTTGCAGCAACGCCGCAGCTAGACGCTCATTCAACGCCGTAGTACTTGTCCAGGGCCGCCGCGTAGTCCACAGCCTGCTCCGCATAGTGCTGCACAAGTTCCCGATCCGGTTGCTCGCTGCCCGCATCACCTCCAAGAAAGGGCGCGCTCAATTCCTGCAGGCTGGGCCCGCCTCCCGCTCCCTGGCGACCAAGAGTCCACGCGGCCTGCAGCCCCGCTCCCAGTGCAGCGGCTTCGGGCTCCGCCAGGACCTGCACCTCGGCATCGAGCACCGCCGCCAGGATCTGACGCCAAAGGGGGTTTCTTGCCGCCCCGCCCACCAGATGCACACGGGAGGTCTCCACGCCGAGGCGATTCAGACGCCCCACGCCCCAGCCCAGGTTCAAGCTCGTACCCTCCAATGCCGCGCGGTAGAGCATGGCCCCCTGCAGGTGCTGATCGCGCATGCCGAGTAGAGTCCCGCTTGCGTCGGGCAGGTCCGGCACGCGCTCTCCCGCCAGGAACGGCAACCACAAGAGTCCTTCGCAACCGGGAGCCAGCTTGGCGGCGGCGGCGGTCAGATCATCGTGATCTCGCCCACTCAGGCGTACCACGCCTTCGCTCACCCCGGTCAGGTTCATGACACAAAGCAAAGGCAACCAGCCCCCGCTGGAATCACAGAAAGGCGCGATCAAGCCCTCGGGATCGATGACCGGTTGGTCCGCGTAGGTGAATACGGTGCCCGAGGTGCCCATGCTTACGACCGAGATTCCGGGCGCGCTGGCCCCGGCCCCGATAGCGCTCATCATGTTGTCGCCGCCGCCGCTTGCAACCAGCGTTCCCGCTGCCAGACCAAAGCGCCTGGCTCCAGATTCGCTCACCACCCCCGCCGGTTCACCCGCAGCAGTCAGACCCGGCAACTTGGCCGACAGGGCCGGATCAATGGCATCCATGGCTTGCGCATCAAAGGCCCGCTCGCGGGGATCGAACCAGCCAGTACCCGAGGCGTCTCCCGCCTCCATGCTGGCCTCACCCGTCAGACGCAGGTTGAGAAAGTCGTGGGGCAGAAGCACCTGGCTCGTGCGCTCCCAGGCATCCGGTTCATGGCGCGCGACCCACAGGACCTTGGATGCGGTATAGCCCGTGGGAATCGGTCGGCCCAGGGATTGAGACAGCTCGGCGGCCTCGCTGGAAGTCTGTGTGTCGCACCAGAGTTTGGCGGGACGCACGGATTGTCCTTCTGAGTCCAACAGCACACAACCGTGCTGCTGGCCCGAAACACCCAACGCCTCGATCGGCCGCTTGAGTTCGGCAGCCTTGACAATCAAGGGTTGCAGCACATCCACCGCCGCCTGCTCCCAGGTGGCCGGATCCTGCTCGGCAGCTCCGGGTGCGAGCCCTTCGATCAGGCCATAGGCCTTGGACGAGCGCGCCACAACCAGACCCTGATGGGCATCGATCAGGAGCCCCTTGGTGGACTGGGTGCCCACATCAAGCCCCAGCACTAGACCCAAGCCTGTTCCCAAGCCTCAGCCCCGCACACCCATCAGGTGTTCCACCAGCAATTGATCCAGACGCTCGTAGCCCAAGCCTTCCTGAGCCACGGCCGTTACATCAATAGTCGCCGCCGAGATCGCTGCGGCGGCCTCCGAGCTGTAGCCCCCATCCAAGAGGGGGTCGAGGGCCGCATCCCGGCGCGCCTGAATGATCTCCTGCACATCGGGGTCCGCATCAAAAGCCACCGCGCGGCTCTTCAGAATCTTGTAGGTGCGCATGCATCCCACGGCGAACTCCCAGACCCCATCGTCGTCTTCTGTGCGATAGGCATGGGCATCAAAGTGCAGAGGCCCTTCGTAAGGAGCATTCCCAACACCCCCCTCCAGCAAACGAACCGTCAAGAAGGCCTGCTTCAAGTCCTCGGACCCAAAGCGCAGGTCCTGGTCAAAGCGCCCGATACGCTGACCGTTCAAGTCAATGTGGAAGAGCTTCTCCGCTTCCATCGCCTGGGCGATGCTGTGCACAAAGGAAAGCCCGGCCATAGTCTCATGGGCAACCTCTGGATTGACCCCCACGCGCTCGGGCTCATCCAAGGTCGAGATGAAGTGCAACATGTGACCGGTGGTTGCCAGGTAGATGTCTCCGCGCGGCTCATTGGGCTTGGCCTCAAGGGCAAAACGCAGGTCATAGCCCTGATCGCGCACATAGCCGCATAGAAAATCGATCGCTCCCCGAAAGCGCTTGGTGGCCTCAATCGGACTGCGGCAGGCATCGCTCTCGGTGCCCTCACGCCCGCCCCAGAACACATAGATCCCGGCACCCAGCTCGACGCCCAGATCAATCGCGCGCATGGTCTTCTGCAGGGCAAAAGCGCGCACGCGGGGATCATTTGATGTGAACGCGCCATCCTTGAAGATCGGCTGACTGAAGAGGTTGGTGGTGGCCATGGGCACCTTGAGGCCATTGTCCTCGAGCGCCGCCTTGAACTCCCCCACGATGCGGTCCCGCTCCTGAGCGCTGGAGCCGAAGGGAATCAGGTCCTCATCGTGCAAATTGACCCCATAGGCGCCGCACTCGGCCAACTTGGCCACGATACGGTTGGGACTCTGAGTGGCCCGCACAGAGGGGCCAAAGGGGTCTCGACCGGGGTTGCCCACGGTCCAGAGGCCAAAGGTGAAGCGGTCAGCGGGGGTCGGTGTAAAGGAATCCAAAGTGTGCACCTCCAGGAGCAGGCTGCCATCATGCACTCTTATGATGGCGCCCGGTGAATTGATGACGGATCCCCCTTCAGAACGATCTGCCTTTCAAGCCCAGGGCCCGATCCCCGGACCCAAGAGGAATTGGGCCCGGGCTCTTCCAAGCCGGACGACGCTGACCTTGTCGGCTCTAGCCCTGTTCAGTTGCACGGACCAGATCAGTTCCCCCCGGACCGAGACCGGGGAGCCTTTCGTGATGGTGCTGGGCACCGCCCAGGACGGAGGCCTGCCCCAGATCGCATGCTCCAAGCCCTGCTGCCAACGTGTGCGGCAAGATCGGACCGCTGCACGCATGGTCACCAGCCTGATGCTGGCGGATCCAAGCAGCGGTCAGCGTTGGCTCCTGGACGCAGGACCCGACTTGCCGAGTCAAGTGCAACTGGCGGACCGCACCGCGCCCCGCACCCCAAGGTCTGGACGGCCACCCCTCTTTGATGGGATCTTTCTGACCCACGCCCACATGGGACACATTCTGGGTCTGCTCCATTTGGGTCGAGAGAGCTACGGGGCGGAATCACAACGGGTGATCTGCACCCCGTCCGTGGCCAGGTTCCTGCGCGAAGAAGCCCCCTGGAGCCTGCTCGTGGACGCCAACCACATCCTCATCGAAGAACTCCAACCTGGAAAAATCATTCAGCTCAACGAGCGCCTGACGGCGGAACTGATCCAGGTCCCCCACCGTGGCGAATTCACCGACACGGTGGGCATTCGCATCCAAGGAGAGAAAGGCGCTCTGCTGTATCTGCCGGACATTGACAAGTGGAGCCGCTGGGAGCGCGATCTGGCTGAAGAACTCGCCCAGGTGGACCTCGCCTTCTTGGATGCGACCTTTTATGGGGAGGGGGAACTCCCCGGCCGTCCCATGAGCGCTGTGCCCCACCCCTTTGTGGTGGAAACGCTCCAGGAACTCGAAGCCGTGGCCCCAAGCGAGCGAGCCAAGGTACGTCTGATCCACCTGAACCACACCAATCCCCTGCACGATCCGGATGCGCCAGAACAGGCGCAGGTGCAGGGGGTCGGCATCGGCCTCGCAATCCAGGGCCAATGCCTGACTCTGGACGGCAGGCCCCTTGACTAGCGTGGACTGCCCCCCCTAGCGCTCGTTCGAGAAGAGCCGCTTCAGCACCTGACTGGCTGCCTCCCCTTCCAGGGCCACCATCTCCAGGGGCGCCACGCGCTTGGAAACTGCCAGCTTCGTCATGCCCAGCAGTCGCCCCTTGGCATCAAAGTCCAGGATCCGCGTTGCGTCCCCAAGGCCTGAATCCCAGGAAATACGGGTTACACCGGGCCGCTCCGGGTCTGCTTTCAAGCGCGCCAGATGGGCACTCTTCCCCGAGACTCGCCCACTGTTCAGTAGCGCGGTCAGGCTCTTGATGGGTTGATCCCCCAAGGCGAACAGACGCGAATGATAGAGCAGCCCCGACTCATGGGTCAGCCCAGCGGGCACATTGCGCAGCACGGTCTCCCCCTGCAAACGGCCTTTGAGCTTGCCCTCTTCATGGACCAGGTCCGTAGCCAGCTTGCCGTCCACAAAGATGCGATGGCGCATGAGAGTCAGGTCCTCGTCTGCGCGCATGCGCACCACATGGCGACGGACGGGCAGTACTTTCTTGCGATCAACCATGACCGACTCCACCTCCAACCAGGGGCCCTCTTCATCTTCTCCGAAGGTCTGGCGCAGAGCCGCGTCCAGGTCCATGCCCCCAGACCCCTCCACCATGCGCGCTTGAAAGGCGATCTCCGGCTGATTGGCAACCATGGCCCGCAGAAGCGAGAGGGGTGTGCCCCCAGGTACCGGTTCCGCCAACAGCTTCTTGACCACATCGTCCACATGGGAATTCACCAGGTCCGCATAGCGCAGTACGCCATTGCGATCGATCACGTAGTAATCCGGGAACGAGTCCGCCCGGAAAGCACGCACTGTTCTGCCGCTGGAGTCCACGCAGATCGGATAGTCGATGCCCTTGGCCTTGACATAGTCCTGGGCTTTGCTGCCGCCCTTCATGGTATGAACGCCGATCAAGACCAGTCCCTGATCCTTGTACTGAGAGTGAAGCTCCTTGAGGTGCGGCACGGCACTTCGGCAAGGGCCTCACCAGGTTCCCCAAAAATCGATCAGCACCACCTTGCCCCTCAGATCCGCCAGGTTGAGAGGCTTGCTGTTGAGCCATCCAGTAACCGCAAGAGCCGGGGCCCGCTTGCCCTCCAAGTCGCTCAGGTCCTGTTCACGGGGATGGTCCTGGGCGCTGGCGCCGAGCGAAGCGGCCAGGAGAAAAGAAGACAGGACTACTGGTGCTGTTTTGAACATGTGCTGGAAGATTGCAGGGTGCGCGAGACTGCCAGCCTAGGACATGCTCGTCGGCTGTCCACTTGAAAAAGGAGAGGCAGGCAAGGCAGGCAAGGCAGGCCCTGCGGTTGGCTCTACAAAACCCTCAGAGCCTTCCCTTACGGCTCAAGGCCAAGGCCAGCAGCCCCAGGCAACCGGCCAGCCCAGCGAAGAGAGCCTTGAGCAGGCGCTGGTTCGAGTTGCTCTCTTCCCCTCGCAAGTCATCGAAGGTTCCTAGCACTCCTCCCGCCCCAGCCCCCGCTCGCTCAGCGGAACTGATCGTTTGCGGGCCGGGAGCAACGGCACGGTCGAGAAGATCTCCAAAGGCCTGAGCCAGCCCGGCCAGATCCCCCTGGGGCAGACCCTCTTCCAGCAAGAACACATCCACCCGTCCGGGTTGCCAGGAAACCGCAGGCCAGCCGCTTGGCTGGGCCAGAACCCAAGGTTGGCCGACCGCAGAGGGAGCCACGCTGCCATGCAGACTCCAACCGTCACGAGCCACACGCTGTGATTCCTCAGCACCGTCTGCCTGGGCACCAACAAAGTCCACCAACAGGGCGGGACTCTCGCTGGTCAAGCGATGGCCGCGGTTCTCGGCCCACAGACGCGCCAAAGCCGCGAGTTGGGAAGATGCGGGTGCGCGAACTTCCACCCCAAGGGGGCCGCCGGTTGCAGCCCGCAGGATCTCGGCCTCCCCATCAAAAACCAATTCCCATTCGCTGTCCCGGGCCACAACTCCAGGCACCAGGTCTCCGCCACCAGCAACCACGCATGCGTGCACCGGTGGCTGGGTGGGCAGGCGATCGGTGAGCCAGACCGTTTGCGCGCGATCGAACCGAGGCCAGTCCGGCTCCGGGCGGGACGTCAAGGAAGCCCAACCCTCTGGGGGACGCTGGCCTTCGTGCTGCAACTCGGGTGTGTCCCCGGCGACAAAAACCCGCGCCACCTGCGCATCCAGCGCAGCATCGAAAGCCTCCAGAGCCCGGCCCCAACGGGAACCGCCGGACTCCGTTGCCAGGGCCATGGAAGGACTGCGATCCACGATCACGCGCCAGACCGGCCGGGGAGAGGCCTGCTGCCAGACGGGCCCGGCCAGCCCCAGAACTGCGGACCCCATGGCCGCCAGCAGAGCCCAACGTGCGGGAGGCACCTGCCTTTCATGCTCATCTCCAACAACTTCCCGCGCAGGCCAGAAGCGCAGGGTTCCCAACAGGCGTCCCGCGGGAACGCCACGCTGCAGCGATCGCAGCAGGACGATCAACAGCAAGCCCAACAACCAGAGGGCCAGGGGACGCTCCCAGACCAGCACCTAGCGCGCCTCCAGTGCCAGGGCCACGCGCTTTTCGAAGGGCATATCGCTGGCCCCCACGGACCAGCCAATGCCACGGCTGCGAGTGGCCCGCTCCCAACCCTCAAGCCAGGATTCCAGGCGTCGCTCATAGACCGAGGCTGCCTCTCCGGGCGCCCGCCCGGGGCGCTCTTCTGATCCTTCGGGATCAAACCAATGCACTGCGGCCCCTGCCAGCTGCGCAGCGGGATCGAGTTCCTCCGGTGCCAGCACCTGCAACAAGACCATGCGACGACCCGGACGCTGATGGGGCTTGAGATCAGAAAGTCCAAGGCCCACAAAATCCCCGATCACCACCAGCAGTCCCACTTCCCGGGCAGGTCTCCAACTCGCCAACATCTCTTCGGGGCTGGCGCTGCTCGATCCTCCCGCCTCAAGAGATTCCAGATGACTCAGCAAGAGGCCCAGGGACTGTCCGCGCCGCAGAGAGAAAGCAGGCCCGAGGCCACTCTTCAATTGCACCTGCACGCCCCTGCGCAACCCGGCGGCCATGATCGCTCCGGCAAGTTGCGCACCCTGGCTCAATTTGCCCGGCGAGCCGATCCCCATAGAAGCCGAAGTGTCGAGCAACAGGGACCAGACCGGCGCCGCCTCTCGGCGGGTGCGACGCACAAAGGCCTGGTCGCTGCGCGCCAGAAGGCCCCAGTCCAAACGCCGCAGGTCCTCCCCTTCCCGATAGGGTCGATGTCCGATGAACTCTTCCCCGGCCCCCAGAAGATGCGCCTGCCCGAGGCCCTCCCGGCGTTCACCCTGGGCCGCCAACTGCAACACAAGGCGCTCCAGGCGACGCACATAGTCGCGCGGCAACTTCACCCGGGGCGCGGGCAGAACGGGCTTCTTGGGAGCAGCCCCCATCAGGGCGTTCGGCGCAAGGCCAACAGGGTCCAGTCATCATCCCGGCGACCTCCGCTGAATTGCAGTCCCGCCTCGCTCAAGCGCTCACAGAGTGCCTTTGAGTCCTCCCCCGCGCGCCCAGCTTCGAGCAGCACCTCTGCAATACGCTCTTCCCCAAACAGGGCCTTGGGCGCGTCCTCGTGGGCGGATTCACTGATGCCATCACTGAAGAGCAGCAGTATGTCGCCGGGCTCAAAACTTGCTTCCGCGCGCGAGGCATGTTCAAAACCGGGAGCAACCCCCAGTGCCGGACCGTCCGAAGTCAGGGCCTCCACCCGATCCGCAGATGCGCGGTAGACCAGGGTGCAACCGTGACCGGCGTCCACGCATTCAAGACTTCCGTCCTCACCCACCACCACCAGGCAGAGGGTCAAGAAGGTACCCGCATCCATACGTTCGGCAAGATCCTCATCCACCATCTGCACGATGCGCGCGGGATCATCCAAGATCTTGCAGTAGGAGCGCAATGCCGCCTGGGCCGAAGCCACAAGCAAGGCCGGGCCCACGCCGTGTCCCGTAGCGTCTCCCAACATCAACACACTGCGTCCGTCGGACAGCCGAGCCACATCGTAGAAATCGCCGGTGGCGTGTTCAGCCGGCAGATACCATCCGAAGGCATCAAACCCAGTGCCCACCTTGAGGTCTTTGGGAATCAGGCTCTTCTGGATTTCTGCGGCCAGGGCCAGGGACTCTTCCATGCGGGCCTTCTCCAGGGCCTCGCTATTGCGTTGGGCGTTCTCCACCGCGATTGAAACATGCTGGGCCAGGGCGTGAAAGACGGCCAGATCGCCGTCCGTGAACTCACGGCTCGCAGCTCGAGAATCCACATACAAGGCCCCCTGTCGATCCGCCTCATCCCCAGTACTGCGCACACCGAGGGGCACACACATCACTGCCCTCAGCTTGAGATCGATGATGCTCTGCCCCAGGTCCAGGTCCCCTTGACCGGAGATCATGGTGTGCAGGGGGACCCCGGAGTTCACCACCTTGGCCACGATGCTCGTGGACCAGCGCTCCTCCTCGTCCAATGGACTCCCCTTGGCATCCCGGGCCTTGCGCACGGCGGGCTGTTCCCCGGGCAACTCAGCCAGGAACAGAAAGCCGCGCTCCGCCGCGGTTGTGGAAATAGCCGTGTCCACCACATATTCGAGCAACTCATCCAGGTCCCGGGAAGCCGAGACCCGAGCGATGGCATCCAACAGGACCTCAACGGTCTTGCTGTCCCTGCCCGCATCCCCCGAAAAGAGCAAGACGCTGCTGATCTCCTCCGCCGAGCGCGCACTGGCCAGGGGTTCAGGATCCGTGACAGATGACGGGTCCGTCTCGGTGCTGGGTTGTCTGCGCTTCCAAAAGGCCATGATCCCAAAGATACCAGCCCCAGCCCCCTGCGGGGGCTTCAGCGATCATCAAGAAAGGCCTGAAGAATCCCTGAGAGGGCACGCAAGTGGCCGATGCCCCCCCTCCGGAGGACCGAGTTGCTATCATCTGTGCATGCAGACCACAGTTGAACCCCACGAACAACACGCCGTCCTCCACCTGCGCGGTGAGTTCGATACCTTTTCCTGCCCCGCCTTCCAGGAAGAGATCGCCACCCTGCAACGCTCAGGCCTCTCCCGAATCGTGGTCAATCTGCGCCTGGTACGCTTCATCAATTCCACAGCCCTGGGTGCGATCTTGAAGGCCTCGCGTGGTCTCCAGGACACCCGCGGCCAGCTCGTCATCAGCCACCCCAGTTCGTTCTGCCGGGACATCCTGGAGAAAATCGGTCTCGATCGGGTGGTCGGCGTGCATGACTCCGACGAGGAAGCAGCCGCCGCGCTGGCCTCCGATGCCCAGGCCAAAGAGGCGGAAGCAGGAGACGGCGATTTCGACCTTGACGGCGATCCCAGTTCAGTTCTCTTTCGCCCCACGGACCAGTCCCGGGTCGAACACTTCCTGGGCACCCCCAAGGCAGACAACCCGGTGCACGGCCACGCCTTCGGTCAGCAATGGACCGGAGTGGGCCGCATGAGCAACCTCGACCAGAAGGGCCTGACCTTTCAATGGGCCGGCGGAAAGACCGGCCTGGCCGCCTTTGACATGGGCCAGCTGTTGGCGGTTGGCACTGCCATGACGGTCAAGTTCAAACTGCCCCTGCTCAAGAAGGGCTTCAGCGAAGCCACCGCCGAAGTCACTGAGCTCACCGAGCGCTCCGACTCGGTGGAGGTCAACGTCACGTTCGACAAACTAGATGAGACCACAGCCGAAGCCGTACGCCAGTACATCGCCGACATGTCCTATCTGAAGGACGAGCTCAAGCGCGCGACCAGCTAGGCGGAATCAAGAAATCAGCTGACGCCGGGTTCGCCTCAAGCGCTACGCAGCAACTCGTGCGGTGTGGAATCACCCAGGAACAGTTGCTCCACGCGAGTCGCCACCGCATCCCAGGCGAGTTCTTGAGAGGCGAGGGTCTGGGCCATGGCGGACCAACGGGCTCGACGCCCGGGATCCGATGCGGCCACACGCAGTACATGGGCCAAGGCGGCTTCGCTACTGTCGTCTGCCAGCATCCCAACGCCGCGCTCCACCAAACTCGCCTGCAGGGAACCGGGTACGCTCAAGAGCGGCGTGCCCGAGGCGAGGCCGCCGAGAGTTGTACGCCTGGGACCGCGCCCGCTGACATCGGGGTCCACCATCAAAGTAGCGGCGCTCACAAGGGCAGGCAGTTCCTCCGGCCGAGGACGCTCCACCAGGATCATGCGAGCGGCGATCCCTTTGATATTGCCTAGAGCGCGTAGCTCCAGCATCTCGGGACCCTCTCCAGCCAGCACCAGGGTCCAGTCCTCGCTCGCTCCCAAGGTGGAGGCATAGGCCCGCACGAGTTTCTCCAGACCGCGGCCGGATTGAAAGGCCCCGGCGGCCAGCACGATGCGTCCCTGCACACCATGACGTTCCAGCAGGTGCGAATGCATGCCGCTGCGGAACTTGCTCTGATCCACCCCCCCGGAAATCAGACTGGTCTGTTGGGGGTCAATTCCAAATTCCCGCACCTGGCGCAGGGCCAGATCATCCAGGGCCACCACATGTTCCACGGTCCTGCGCAGTCGCCGCCCCCAGAGCTGCTCGCCAACAAAACGCATCATGCGCTCCACCGGGTGCCCCACCAGGGGAAAGCCCTGCTCGAACAAGAAGAGCGGCACATTCAGCCTGCGCGCCATGGCCACCGAGTGGGAACCGGCCGGCGAGAGTCCGTCATAGGCAATGATCACATCGGGCATGAACCCACGAATGCCGGGCATCAAGCTGCTTCCGCTGCGCGGTATCGCCCCCGGGGGCGCTCCGAAGCCACGCACCGCGTGTCCACGACTGATCAGCTCCCGCGCCAGTGAACGGGCGTGATCACCCCCTCGACGGCGCAGGGCAAAGGGGTTCATGACCAGGGCGATGCGAAGGGAACGACGCATGAATAATGGAGGGGGCAATTGGAAAAAATGGCGGGAAAGATCCCTGAACCCTGTTTTGTCGACCAAACGAAGGCGACGGCCCCAGTAGGAAGCGGGATTCAGAGGGAGACCGCACGGAAAACCTTTCCCACTCGCTGCTCCTCGCTGCACAAAATCCCTGGGAAATACTTTCCAAGGTCTCGACTCATTGAGGCAAGTGGACGAAAGAAGGGCTAGCCCCCCGCTGCCCAGCTTCCAAAGGTAGCTATGAACCAAAATCAATTCTTGAAAAAACGCGCTCAACGCGCCCTGTTTATTGCGCGTTGGGATGTCGTGCTCCAGAAACCCACCTTCGGCCACGCCCGCTCCATGACCGATGTGAGCTTCCTTCCCGGCGCAGTCGATGCCCTTTTCCACGCTGGACAAATGGGCTGGAAGATCTATCTCTTCGGCAACGAAGACCAGGTCCCCGACGGTCGCCAGACCCTTGAGGAATGGCTGGCCATTGACGCCGGTATCCTCGAGCACCTGCGTAGTCATGGTGTCCAGATCACCCGCAGCTATGCGGCCACCGAGCACCCGGAGGGAGTGCCTCCCTATGACAAGGAGTCGGTCTACGCCCTGCCCAACACAGGTGTCATGCACCATGCCCGTCAGGAAGACGGCATCGACCTGGAGGAATCTTGGGTGGTGGGCAACGATGTGCTTTCCCTCGTGGCCGGTTGGCGCGCTGGCTGCCGCACCGCCGGAGTCGCCACTCCACGCATCATGCAGGAAGGAAACCTCTCCGTGGAGCCGGACCTGATCGGCCTGGACCTGGGTCACACCCTGGCATGCATGGGAGCCCGGCCTCCCTTGCGTCGCAGCGCCTGAGCGCTAGGCTGCCAATCAGAGCTGATCGACGACGATGTCCTGCATAGTCCCTGTGATTCCCTCCGGTTGCGATTCCAACGTCTGATATGCACCGCGTATCGGAGCGAATACATCAGTCAACCCTAATAGTGCACGTCCGACTTGCGATAGAGGTTCCAGTAGGTCCATGTGTCTAAAAACTTGACATTACTATCGGCATAGTCAATGGCTTTCTTGCCTGCCTTGGACAGGAGCAGAGGATCGGCGCCTTTTTCAAGAAGAAGTTGAACGATGAGATCCGGGGTGATGGCCACCCGCATCTGGGCGATGTACCCGTCGGGAGGACAGAAGTCCGCGGCGAACATCAGCGCGGTCCAGCCATCGTTGTTCGTGGCATCGATCTCAGCCCCCTTGTCGAGGAGGAACTGGGCAATCTCGGGACTCCAGGGGTTGCGAGCCGCGAACATCAGCGGGGTCGAGCCGTGGTTGTTCCTGGAATCGATCTTTGCGCCCTTTTCGAGGAAAAACTCGAACTTGTCTATGCTGCGACCCTGAGCGGCGAGCATGAGCGGGGTCGAGCCGTCGTTATTCGTGACATCGATCTTTGCACCGCTGTCGATGAGAAGCTGGATTTTGTTGATGTAGGAGTAACGAGCCGCCAGCATCAGCGGGGTATTGCCATCGTTGTTCCTAGCCTCGATGTTGGCGCCCTTGTCGATGAGAAACTGGACGATCTCGAGCGTTGAATAGCCGTGCGCGGCCATCATCAGCGGAGTATTGCCGTCGTTGTCCCTGGCCTCGATCTGTGCACCGTTTTCGATGAGAAACACGACGATCTCGGTGGCGAATCCTCTCCAGTTGCTTGCGGCGCGTATCAGGGGGGTATTGCCACCATTGTCTCTGGCCTCGATGTCAGCACCCTTGTCGAGAAGAAACTGGATCTTGTCCGTGGAATGAGTCCAGCCCATGGCGTTATTCAGCGGAGTCCAACCATAGCTGTTCCGGGCCTCGATATTGGCACCCAGGTCGAGAATGCGCTGGAGTTCTTCGGGGGTGGTATCAATCAAAGCAGCAGCATCCAGAAGCTGGATGTCGGGATGCTTGACACTTCCGCAGGATTGAAAGGAAAGACCCGTCAGAACCGCCAGCGTGAACCCCAGAACCAAACCGCTCGGGTTTGGCAGGGCAAGGATCATGTCTTGAACTATCATTACCTCAAATTACCACAAGTTGCCGCTCGTGCATCGCGGCAGTTGACCGTGGTACTGGATTCACGGTGATCTACGAAGGTTGATTCTGGTTCTGTCCGGTGACGGACTCAGGCAAGACTGGCACGACAACGCCGCTTTGTGAGGCGTGTCCCAGTGCTCCGACGACCGATCTAACCCCAGGGACAAAGGGTGATCGAGATATCGTCGCTGAAGTTAATGCCCAGTCTCTCCTGTGAAGTAGTTCGGGCCACCAGGATTAGCTATTTCCAGTAGTATGGGAGGAGTCTCCCGTCCGTTTTCCCATGCGCAAGATCCTCACCCCATCAATCTTACTGGGCACGGCGCTCCTGGCCCTGCCCCCCGCCATTGCCCAGAGTTCCTTCACCATCATTGCCGCGGGCAACTCCACCGACGCCAACAGCGATGGCACGGCGATTTGCGGCAACGACGGCCAGGGAGCTTTTCTGTGGACCTTGGCCGGTGGCTACCTGCCCCTGGGCCAACAGTCCTCGGTAGCTGTCTCCGAAGACGGCAGCCAGGTGCTGGGTCAGATCGATGATCCAACCAGCGGAGACAATCTGGCCGGACTGTGGGACTCGACCAACGGTTGGGTCAGCCTGGGCAGTTTGGGAGCCGGCTGTGGCAGTGATCACGCCAATCCCTACGACCTGGCGGGCGACAGCCAGACGGCGGTGGGTCTTGGTTGGCAAGGATGCACAGGTGTCGCCTTCCGCTGGACCCCCGGCACCGGAATCATGCAGATCCCCCACCTCGGTTCCGGCAGCGCCCGGGCCAGTGTGATCTCTGACGACGGCGCCTGGATCGGTGGTTGGGACGCGGCCTCCAACGGCTCCCGACGGGCAGCCCTTTGGGATGCCTCCTTGAACGAACAGTTGATTCTGGTGAGCGGCAGCAACCCCAGCGGAGCGGGAGAGATCAACGGTATCTCGAGCGACGGCGCCTATGCTGTGGGCAGCGAGGGATCCGGCGCTTTCATCTGGAATCAGACCAGCGGCGCCACCAACCTCGGGCAGATTCCCGGGGGAGGCACTTTTGACAACACCCTGTTGTTGTGCGTGGATCAAGCGGGCCAGATCGCCGGGGGCACCTTTGGATTTGGTCCCTTCGGCGGCGCCATCATCTGGACTCCGGCCCACGGCTATCGCTTCCTGGACGATGTGCTCACAGGCCTGGGTATTGACGTGAGCGCCTGGGAACCCGTCGCGGTGACAGCCATCAGCGACGACGGCAAGACCCTGATCGGCCATGCCCGTACGGCGGGCAGTTTTTCCACCTCGGTCTTCGTGGCGGTGCTGGACGGAAACTCCGTGGGCACGGACTACTGCAACAGCGCGGTGGCAAACTCCAGCGGCAGTCCTGGAAGCATGTCGGGTGAGGGAAGTTCCCTCGCCAGCGCGAACAATCTGGAACTCCAGGCCAGCGACCTGCCCCCGGGAAAGTTCGCCTTCTTCCTCAACAGCGCCGCCCCCGGTTTCATTCCAAACCCGGGCGGCAGCCAGGGACACCTGTGCCTGAGCGGGGCAATCGGACGGCACAACGCCCAGATCGGCATGGTCGATCCAGCGGGGGTCTTTGCGATCTCGGTGGACCTGACCAACCTGCCTCGTCCAACGGGCAATGTCTCGGTGCTGGCTGGAGAAACCTGGTTCTTCCAGTGCTGGTACCGGGACACGAATCCCGGCACGACCTCCAACTTCACGAACGGTCTAGAAATCCTGTTCCAATAGGGTTCCCAGTCTCTAGACCAGCTAGGAAGGACTTGACCGCGGCCCGCTCCCCCGCGCAGGCTGCTTGATCGAGTTCCTCTCCAACTGGTCCAAGATGATGAAAGCCCACGCCCTTACCCTGCTGCCCCTGCTCCTGCTCCTTCCGGCCTGTGGTTCTGGCGGAGGGGGTGGCGGTGGCGGAGGCGGAGGCGGCGGCGGCGGAGTGATGGGCTTCGTCACCTCCCTCAGCTTCAGCTCCGAAGCAGGAGGGGCCTTCCATGTCTTTGTTCAGAGGAGCAGCGCCGGTGGCGATCCCCTCACCGCAACCCTCTCCCTGGGCGGAACCGCGACCTTCAATGACTACTCCTCCGACGCGGTGGTCAGCGTGACCATTCCGGCCGGGTCCGCCATCGGTTCGATCACCATCAGCCTCAACGATGATCTGTTGCATGAGGACTCCGAGTGGATCAGTTTCTTCCTCTCAGGAGAGCATGCGGATCCCACGGCGAACGTCCACACCATGACCATCGTGGACGACGACGGGGAGCCGGAGGTCTCCTTCACAACCAGTGGTGGTCCCGAGAACGAAGCGGACACAGCGGCCATCCTGCTCACCGCCCAGCTCGATACGGTCTCGGGCCTGCCTGCGGTGGTACCCATCGTGGCAAGCGGTGAAGCCAGCGAGGGGGCCGACCTCGACTACACCCTGGCTGCGTCCCTGATCACGATCCCGGCGGGGCAACTGGCGGCCTCGGTGACCCTGCAGATCCTCGACGACCTGGACCCCGAACTTCCCCAAGAGCGCGCCATCCTGACCATCACCAACCCCATCGGGGCAGTCATCGGCGCAACCCCCCAAGCCATCTTCACCATCGTGGACGACGAGGGCCTGTTCTTCGATCCCGTCAACCTCACATCAGGAACCAGCAGCGACGGGGACGAGGCCAGCGCCTTCTGCAGCGCCGACGTGGACGGAGACACCCTG
>DUBE01000062.1 GCA_012960475.1 Planctomycetota bacterium | reverse complement strand
CCCCACAGAACTAGCTTAGTTTCTCTCTCCACGTCAGTTGCGACCCGCGTGGCTCACCGCGCCTTCTTCAGAAGCGCGACCAGACATTCCAGGATGTCTGCCATGCTGACCTCCTTTTCCTGAGCCAGCTTCTCGACCACGCCTACGACCTTGCTCTCTGGCACGTCGTTTCGCTCGTCGAGTCTCATCAACCCAGCTCGCGACATCAAGTCTTCGATGCGAGCCTTCGCCAACACCTTGGTGCCAAGGTCGGCGATGTTCGTGTTGCCGTCAATCTTGTAGACGCTCAACCTTTTATCCTTGCAGAGTTGCTGAATCCACAGGATCTTTACCTCGAGATGTCTCACCATCCCAACTCCATATCTTTGGGCCATGCTCTTAGCTGCCTTGGAGTCTACTCTCAGTCTGGGTTTTCCAATCTGGAAGCCCATGAATTCCAAAACGGTTTTCATCAACATACCGGTGCTGGTGCCACCCGCTGCCGCATAGATTTCGGCTTCGCCGGAACTCTGCGCAATAACAGTCTGTTGCTTACTGCTATCCACCAGCAAACATTGTCCACAATGGATCATGTGTGAACTTGTACTCTTGCGCTGGACCTTGTCTCCAGCCCAGTCACTGTCAGTGTCAATGTTCAGGATGTCAGGTTTGCCCGCGCGTGGGAACCAGATTCCCAGGCCGTCCTGATCTTTGAGCCATCGACCAAATCGCTTCAATCTGCACATGTCAGCCTCGTTCGGCTGGGACAACCCATGTGACAACTCCTTCACGGCGTAGTTGGCTGGCGGCATGAAATTCCGTAAGAATCGCGCCACGCTCACACAGTGTCGAAACAGAGTTGCTCGCTCAGCATCAACGGGATGCTGCTCGTCCCCTGGCTGACGTGTCTCGCTGATCGGAGTGACCGCTGACTTGGCCTTCTCCAACCCCAAACTCTTGACGATATCTGCCGCATACTTTGGATTCGGGTAGATGAAAATACCGTCGGCTCGGACGACACGGAAATTCTTCAAGTGAGCATACCTTGCCGGTGCCTTGAGGATCTCACTCCACTTCATGCGGACGTGCTTGGAGATATTGCGCATGAGCTTCTCGAGTTCCTCCTCTGGACCTCCCGCGTGAATGTCATCCTGGTGGACCTCCAACGCGACTCCAGTGCTAGGATTTCGGTAGAACTGAGGTTGTGCTTTGCACCGCTCCATGGCAATTTCCTCATTCATCAACACACCAGACATAAATTCTTCGTAGCGCACACTTGCCGATCTTTCCCCGTACAGCTTACGGTTTAACACCATGACAACATCGTCCGACTCTCCATTGTCGCGGCATTCTTGCTTGAGCTCCTCGGGTGCCTCGCATACCACGAGTTCATCCTGATGAGCATGGAAATATGCGCATGTTGCATCTCCAATCACACTTGCAAAATCGGAATTCTTCACGACATAGAAATCGATCATGCGTGCTGTTGTCGGAGTGCTCGCACATGTGAACAAACCAGATTGCTCGGGATTTAGCGCACGAAACTCCCTAGCAACCAATCTGCATCTCCAGATCTCTCCTCTCTGTTGAACAACCCATTTGATGCTCAGCCATTTGTAGTTGGTCCAGTCACGATCATCTCTCGGGACCAAAGTGAACACGTCGAAGGTTTTCATGTTAGCTATTTCCAGCTTCTTCCCAGTCGAGATACCTTCCTCGTCTTTGGCTCCCTCTTCGGACCACGCGTCGTACTCATTCTCCAGGTAGGGATCGAACGTCGAATCTTCTTGGTCAACGTGTGGGTACTCGATCGCCCCCACGTCGGCTGCACCGCCCATTTCGACCTCTACTGGATCAGCGGGTGTCGACAGGTCGGGATGGCCCGCCGCTGTCGACCCTGCCGGGGAAGGATGGCCCTCCGCACTAACAGGTTCCGCCGGAGCTTCTTCGCGCCAACGAGCATCGTCATCGTCGTCAACACCCTCGGCCTTGCGCTTGACGTTGTCGCGCTCATTCTCCCACTGGTCTCCTTTCTTGCGCATCGCCGCCGTTCGTTTGTCGGCTGC
>DUBE01000061.1:5436-12114 GCA_012960475.1 Planctomycetota bacterium | reverse complement strand
CGAGTCCGGGTGCCGCCTCCATCTCTCTTTTCGTGGCAGGGGGCTGGGACGTCCGTTGCGGCGGAATTGCCCAGGGCCGGGGAGTGGCAGGGTTGCAAGAAAATGGGCTGATCGTTGCTTCATGGTCTTGCCCGTTCTTGCTGGGCTTGCAGTCCTGCCTGGGGTTGCCTGTTGTCCGCTCGCAGTCCAGTCATCTCAGTCCGAAGACCCAAGAAGGGCCCATCAGAGGGGAGTTGGCTGCTTCTGATAGGATTGTGGACGTGACTTCTATTGCTCGGGTTCAGAGGTTCGTGAATCGTACGCTGCGCGACTTCGAGGAAGGTGTATTTGATGGCCTCGAGCCGATTCCATGGAAGCAGGATAAGCCTGGGGTGTTCCTGGCCCCAGGCTATGACTTTCTGCCCGGTCCAATAGGGCAGCTCTATGGCGAGATGATCCGCATTGAATGGCACCCTCCATTCGACTGGTCGCCGCTTAAGGATCTCGCAGAGGCACTGGATGAAGACCCCTGTGGGGCCGCGTCGTTGGATGGCAGCACCTTGTGCCAGCTTCTCGTGGCTCATGGGAGAGCAGAGCGTTTTTGCGACGGGCTTTTTCTCAAGCGTGTGGAAAGTGGCCAGATACGGGCGCTGCTTGCACGGGTCAAGGTCTTTTGTGCCGGCCGAAGCGGACCGGTATCAGGCTTGCAGGCCTTGAGGGGCGTGCCGCCGCGACGAATCAAAGCAAAGCCCCGGCGATGCACGGCCTGCCGCTCGTCGCGAATCGCCAGCATTCTCTATGGGGAACCGTGCATGGACTCCGAAATGGAGCGGCGGATCAAGGAGGGCCGGCTGGTGCTTGGGGGCTGTTGCATTGGGGACGATGATCCAGCATGGCAGTGCGTGACCTGCGGGGCACTTGTGCATGTCACTGGCTGCGAGGACCCGAATGATCCCGATGGGATGGCCTGGCAACTGCGCCAGCTCTGAGGGTTTTCCTCATTGGTGAATACCCTTGCTCCAGCAGAAGCGCACAAAAAATGACTTGAGATCCAAATGCTGGCGTCCAAGATCCCGAGTACACCTTTTTGTAACCAAGCGAACCCCGGAGAGAGAATGGATCCCAAGAAAACTGCCCTAGTCCTGATCGGATTTCAAAATGACTGGTTTCACGAAGACGGAGTTCTTCGTTCCGTTGTTGAGGAGCAAGCCAGAGCAACCAACATGATTGGTAATTCGCTTTCGTTGATCAAGAACCTGAAGAACACTGGAGTCTCGGTCTTCTCTGCACCTATTCGATTCCAGGAGGGCTATCCCGAGCTGGTAAACCCGATCGGTGTGCTGGCTACTGTGCGCGAATCTGGCGCCTTTCTGGCGGATACCAAGGGAGGAAGCTCGATCGACGAGATATCTGCATTCGGAGACCAGGTCACCGAACTTTCTGGTCGTTGCGGTATGAATGCGTTTTCCAATACAGCTCTTGAGAGTGAATTGCGTGCGCGCGGTATCGAAAATATCGTTCTTGCCGGAGTGGTCACGTCCCTCTGCATCGACACCACGGCACGCATTGCGCTTGACCTCGGTTTCAATGTGCATATCCTGACAGACTGCATTTCTGGTCGCACAGCAGTGGAGCACGACATCTACTGCAATGACATTTTCCCCATGTTCTGCCACATGACAACTTCGCAGGACCTGAGTGATAGCTTTCAAGGTGCGCTTGCCGAGGCATGAGTCCCTCGGGCAGTGAGCTCAGCCACGGGCTTGCGACTCAAGTACACTACAAGCTCGTAGAGAAGCTCGCTGCCAGTGAACGGCGGTTTCGTGAGCTTGTCGAGCGGCAGCGGGATGCGGTCTTCAGTTGCAGCCCCGAAGGAGTGCTTGAGTACCTTTCACCGGTGGCGAAGGAAACCCTTGGTCTTGATCCGCAAGACTGTATTGGCGGGAATCTAGGGGATCTTCTGCATGAGGATTGCCCACAGGGGCCGGAGAACCTGCGGAGATTTCTCCAAGGGGACTCGGCCTCTGACCTTCCCCGGTTGTGTCTGGCAGCGGGTGACGGATCACCGCGCTGGATCGAGTTGCGGTTGACCAACAGTGCGCTGAATCCACTCGTTGGCACCCTGCACGATGTCACGGGGATTGTTCGCAGCGAGGAAGAGCGTGCTAAGCTGCACACTCAGCTCATCGAGAGGAACGCCGAACTCAGAGCACAAGCGGTCAGCCTGTCCGAGCGTACCAACGTGCAGGCGATGCTGGTGCGCATTTCGCAGGACTTCGTGCAGGCTTCTACGATCGATCCCGGTGCCATGATTGACAAGGCACTGTCGCGTATCGGCTCCTTCATGAGAATTGATCGTGCCCGTGTGTTCTATTTGTCCGATGACGGAGAGACCATGCAGCGTACGCATGACTGGTACGCCACCGGAATGGACCCCGATCTTGAGCGAGAGCGGGACTTGGACGTCGCTGACATCCCCTGGCTCATTGGGCAGCTTCGGGCAGGGCGTGCGATCCACGTACCGCGCGTGCGCGACCTGCCAGCCGAAGCGTTTGGAGAATTGAAGTCCTTGCAAGGAGTTCAGTCATATGTTGCGCTGCCCATGACATCGCAAGGTGAATTGCAGGGGTATATTGCATTTGCGGCTGTCAGGGAAGAGCGTTCTTGGGAGCCCGAGCTTGTCAGTGTCTTGCAGTTGGTAGGAAATATGTTTCAGAGCGCACGTGTCCGTCAGCGTGTTGAGCAACTCAAGGGTGAGTTCGTCGCATCCGTTTCTCACGAGCTCAGAACGCCGCTGACCTCCATCCTGGGTTTTGCCAAGACCCTCGCCCGCAAACCAGACCTGGATCTGGGGACTCGTAGGGAGTTTGTGGACATCATCAATGAGCAGTCAGTTCGACTCCAGGCCCTGATCGAAAGCTTGCTGGAGATTTCACGCATTGAATCTGGAAAGCGGGAACTGGAACTTGAGGACTTGGACCTGGGCGAATTTGTTCAATCCACCTGCAACCCACTGCAAGCGAGCGCCGACGCTGAGGGGATAGCGTTCATGGTTGACATTCAGAGTGATATGGACCACCGAACCCAGGTGGACACCAAGCGCCTGCAGTCTGTGATTGAGAACCTCGTAGGAAACGCAATCAAGTTCACCCCCAGGGGTGGGAAGGTCCTGGTCAAGGTCTCAACCGAAGGCGATACCCAGCTGGTGATGGTCAAGGACAATGGGCTTGGGATACTACCGAGTGAGCAGGAGCTGATTTTTGACCGCTTTTACCGTATTCCGCATTCAGGTCGCGAAATCCCAGGAACTGGTCTCGGTCTGGCTATCACCAAGGAAATCGTCGCCCTGCATGGTGGAACGATCCGGGTAGACAGTGCTCCCGGGAAAGGGTCCACATTCACCGTGAGTCTGCCACGACGGCCAGTCGAGGCCTAGCCGGGCTCTTTCAGGGCCAGCTCCACCGTGTTCGCAAATTCGAAGGGGTCGAAGGGCTTGCGCAGATATCCAAGTACATCAGCCACGCGGGCTTCTTCGCTGTCTTGCGGGTTGGCCATTGCGGTCAAGATGTAGACCGGCACATCGGCGTTACGCTCGCTGGTGCGTAGAGCCTTCAATACCTCAAAGCCGTTCTTGCCGGGCATCATCAGGTCCAGCACCACGAGCTGAAAGTCCTCGTTGCGAAGCAACTCAAGCGCCGTTTCACCTTCTTCTGCGAGTACGACCGTCAAACCCCGATCCTCCAGACTGAACTGGGCCAAGCGCAGGACCGATGGATCATCATCGACCAACAGGACCTGGGATGCAGACGTCATGATTGGCGAAGGGCTCCACCAGGGGAGCTGCCCAAGAGTAGACCAGGGGGAAGGCCCCATGTGGAGTCCAGTGGTCAATTTCATGCCCCTTGACCAGAATTGGTGCGGGCTTCTCTGTCCTGTCTGGGCCCTTCTCCCCGAGTACTTGTGGACCTGGAGCCGCTGGGCAAGGAGCTGACCCTCCAAGCGTCACCAATTCTGCTTGAGTGCTTGGAACCTTGAGCCTGAGTACATCGCTGTAACTTGTCCAAGGCACTCAACCCAGGTACCCTCCATTCACTCTTGAGCCCCAGGTGCTCGTCACCCGCCTTCTTCAGACCCTCTTCTAGAGCAGTTCATTTCCATGTCAAACTTTGTCTTCAATCGTCAATACCGAGGAAAGGTCGGCGCCCTTGTACTCGATTGGTCAGGAACGACAGCAGACGCCTTTGTGATTGCGCCAGCCGTGGTTTTCGTGGAGGTCTTCAGCAAGCAAGGGGTCGAAATCTCGATGACCGAGGCCCGCGGCCCCATGGGCTTGCGAAAGGACCTGCACATTCTTGAGCTGACCCGGGATCCCGTGATCCGCGAGCGCTGGCATGGATTGCATGGCCGTTACCCCGATCAATCCGATGCGGACAAGATGTTCGTGGACTTTGTGCCGGCTCAAGTTGCCTGCCTGCCCAAGTACAGCACGCTCCTGCCAGGTACCGCAGAGGTCACCCAACGACTGCAGGAGCAGGGCATCAAGATCGGCGTGTCCACGGGCTTCACTAGAGTCATGGTGGATGTCCTGTTGGAAAAGGCCATTGAGCAGGGCTTTCATCCCAATGCCACCGTTGCGGGGGACGAGGTGGAACAGGGTGCGCGGCCCAAGCCCTTCATGATCTATCGAAATCTGGACTTGATGGACGCATGGCCGATCCAGTCGGTGGTCAAGGTCGACGATACGGTCGGGGGTATCGGCGAGGGTTTGAATGCAGGTTGTTGGACGGTGGGTGTTTCGATCTACAGCAACTACATGGACATCAATACCCTGGACGAAGTGGACAAGCTGTCCAAGGAAGAATACCAGCGGAGACTGGCGGATACGCGCAACCGCCTCTCCACCGCCGGTGCCCATTATGTGATCGATTCGATCGCCGATCTTGAGCCGGTAATCGAAGACATCAACCGGCGCCTTGCTGCAGGTGAGCGTCCCTGACGGGTCAATGGAGATTTCCACCCTCTCGGAGTCAGCATGTCCCTCCCCACACCAAACGAGCCCCTAGACGGGGATTTCTCCAGCGCTCCTGATCCCAGGTTGTTCACGCCTGGGCCGTTGACCACATCGTTGAGCGTCAAGAGGTCCATGTGCCATGACATGGGTGCCTGGGATCTTCCCCTGCAGCAGCTGGTCAAGGGCATCCGTGAGGACCTGCACCGGATCGCGGGGCTCGGCTCGGACACCGATTGGCAATGCACGCTCATGCAGGGCAGCGGCAGCTTTGGGGTGGAGGCTGCCTTGGGATCTTTGACTCCTAGAGAGGGGCGCCTGGCCGTGGTGTCCAACGGTGCCTACGGCGAGCGCATGATCAAGATCGCCACTGTCCTTGGGATCGATGTGGTGCCAGTACGTTTTCCAGAACGCCAACCGGCTGTTGGGGAGGTCCTGCGAACCGTGCTCGAGGGCGACCCCAGTATTCATACGGTTGGCATCATCCATTGTGAAACCACGACCGGTCTCTTGAATGACATTGCAGAGATCGGTGAGGTGGTTCACGGCGCAGGTCGACGCTACATCATTGATGCCATGAGCAGCTTTGGTGCCTATGGGATTGATTTGGATGGGGTCCACGCGGACGCCCTCGTCTCAAGCGCGAACAAGTGCATCGAGGGCGTACCTGGGTTCAGCTTCACCTTTGCAAGAGGCGAGTTGCTTGAACGCGCAGGCAGTGGAAGCTGGGCACGCAGCCATTGCCTGGATCTGTACGATCAATGGCAGGGTCTTGAGAACGGAAGCAAGTTCCGCTTCACGCCTCCAACCCAGGTGCTGCTTGGCTTTGCTCAGGCATTGCGGGAGTTCTTTGCAGAAGGGGGCCTGGAGGCGCGCGAGGCGCGCTATCGGGAGAATCACGCGATCCTTGTTCAGGGCATGCAGGCAATGGGCTTTGTTCCTTTCCTGAAACCTGAATCGATGAGCCATATCATCACGACCTTTCATTGTCCCAGCGACCCGCGCTTCGAATTTCAGGAGTTCTACGATCGTCTGGCTGCCCGTGGGATGGTGATCTACCCGGGCAAGGTCACAGGCGCCTCGTGCTTCAGGATCGGCAACATCGGACACCTCTTTGCGCGTGACTTCGAGGCGTTGCTTGGGGCGGTGGCGCAGGTCGCGAGCGAGATGGGTTTTCTGGAGGCGCTGGGAGAATGCCCCCGGTCGGAGTCCAATTGAGGATCCTGGCCCCACGAAGCAAGTGCTCCCTTCCAATCTCGGGATCCTGAGACAGGGGCCGACGAGAACCAGCACATGTCCCAAGGAACCGAGCACGACGGCCCAGCACAAGCCAGTTTGTCCCCTCTGGGAAGATGGCTGAGCCGTGCGTCCCCATCGGCCGTGACCTTCTATGCGGCCCTGGCCGCCTTTGCTGCGTATGCCAGCATGTACGCCTTCCGCAAGCCGTTCACTGCTACGGACTACAACAGCGTTCCGGACCTGATTCTCTTCGGATATGCCTTCAGCTACAAGCCCATCGCGATCATCAGTCAGTTGCTGGGGTACCTGTTGTCCAAGTTCCTCGGTATTCGCTTTGCTTCGTCAGCGCAGTACAGGCAACGGGCTCCAATTGTTCTGGCCCTGATTCTGTTTGCGGAGGTCGCACTCTTCTTCTTTGGAATGGTGCCTGCGCCATGGAATCTTGTGCTCTT
>DUBE01000061.1:0-5393 GCA_012960475.1 Planctomycetota bacterium | reverse complement strand
TGTTGTTCGGTCTGCTCGAAGGGCGCCGGAACACTGAATTCTTGAGCCTGGGAATGAGCGTCAGTGTGATTTTTTCTTCCGGATGGGTGCGCAGCGTGGGGCAGCTGGTCATGCACAAGTGGCAGGTTCCCGAGTTCTGGATGCCAGCCGTGACCGGAGCTCTTTTCATTCCACTCCTGCTCGTTTCGCTGTACATGCTTCAGCAGCTCCCTGCTCCCGACAAGGATGACATGCGGGAGCGATCAGCTCGACGGCCCATGTCGCGCTCGGATCGCAAGCGCTTTGTGCGCGCCTACCTGCCCGGAATCGTCTGCCTCGTATTCGGGTATCTGCTCTTGATGGCTTATCGCAATGTGCGCGATGATTTCATGGGCGGCATTCTCCAGGATCTAGGGCACACAGTGGCGCCCGAGGACTTCGCCAACACTGAGAATTTCGTGGGCCTGTCAGTGATCGCTGTGCTGTGTTGCCTGCGTCTTGTGAAGAACAACCGCCAAGCGGTCTGGGTCAATCTGGGGCTTGTGGCTGCCGGTGCTTTGGTGCTGGGAGGATCAACCGCGCTCCTGCAGGCTGAAATGCTCAGTCCAATCAGCTTCTATGTATTGAACGGAATCGGCCTCTATGTGGCTTTTGTTCCCTATCAGAGCATTCTCATGGACAGGCTGATTGCGACCCTTCCCACCGTCGCAACGGCCAGCTTTCTGATTGCACTGGGAGATTCCTATGGCTATCTCAGCGTGGTGGGGGTGTATCTGGGGCGCGACATCTACCAGACCACGACAGGCACGCAACTGCCCTGGGCCAGCCTGCTCATGAGCTTGAGCTACGCCGTGTCGATTCTTGTCCCCTTGGCCATGATCGGGAACTTCGTTTACTTCCGGCGCAAGATGGACTCGGGCGCTGGCTCCCAGGTCGAGGGCGGGTCGAGTTGATATTGCTCGCAGGCCGGTCATTTTTTTGAGAATCGCCGGGCTAGACCAGTTCTGGTGTCTACGCTGATTCCCATGCGATGTCTTGCCTTGAACCTCCTGGTTGTCCTTCTGGGGGCGCAGGAGCCAAGCCCGGTACCCACTCCGCCCACCCTCTTGGAGCGTCAAGGGGCAGCCATGAAGGTGCTGCGGGACCGTCGTTCAGAACTCGCTGAGGTGGAGGTCGCAGTAGAGGAGCTGCTGACACTCTCTTCCGATTCCTGCGTCTTGTTGGGGCGGCACCTGGAACGTGTGCTGAAGAAGGAACGCAAGCACAATGCACGTGGCCAGGAGGAAATGCTCAAGGCGTTCATTCGCAGTGCCAATCGGCTCTTGGCTGAACGCCTTGAAGGCGAGGGGCAGGAACGAGTGGATGGGGCCCGGCGGTCGATTCTCCAGGCGGCGCGGAGCAAGGGGCTGGCCAAGGACACCATCAAGAAGGTCTCTCAGCCGGCACTCGAATTCTTGCAAGAGATCCTGCTGCTGCGTCCCGCGCAGGTCTGGGATTCAGACGAGGAGCTCTTTGACCAATGGGTGATCCACCTGGACGCCCTTGATCTGGAAGTGCTCCATTTCTTCTGGCTCGTGCGCGCGCGCGATGAGCTGCTGCGCCTGGACAAGGGGCGGCGGGCCGAGGCATTCAAGGATCAGGGAGACCCGCGGAGATTTGAATCAGAATTGTTCCGGGGCCTGGATTGGGAGGCCACTCTGACAACACCCATGACCCCCAAAGACCGAGAGGTCTTGGAGTCAAATCGCAGACTTGCGCCCCCAGTTGATGGGGTGATGGTGGAAGAGACGGGAGAGGCCCGGGGCGAACCCAAGCCGAGATCCAGGTCCGAGCGAAGCGAGTTGCCGGAGCCTCTTCCCGCTTTGAACCCCGAGGAGTCGCGCGGGATCTTT
This sequence comes from Planctomycetota bacterium, assembly GCA_012960475.1. Lineage (GTDB taxonomy): Bacteria > Planctomycetota > UBA1135 > UBA1135. The sequence continues at coordinate 3,522 of DUBE01000061.1, read as the reverse complement.
GCCTTGAATCGTCTGCGGATCCTGCTGGGGCTCAACGCTCTTCATGCGGACCTGGCCCTTTGCGCAGCAGCCAGGGATCACTCGGAGGACATGGTGAAGCATGGTTTCTTTGCCCATGATTCCCCGGTGCCCGGACGCGAGACTCCCTGGAAGCGTGCCGCCGCTCGGGGCTCCAGCGCAGGTGCCGAGAACATCGCCGCAGGTCAGCGCACTGGAGAGGGTGCCACCCGGGCCTGGTGGTTCTCGCCTGGACACCACAAGAACATGCTGCGTTCCGCAACCCGCTGCGGTCTGGGAAACCATCGCTCCCACTGGACGCAATTGCTCGGTGGGTAGGCTGGCGGCTCTTTTTAGTGGAAGTCCCAGCCTTCCCGGTATTCCTTGCTGATCAAGGCCGTGGCGTCTTCCCGGTCTGTGAAGGATAGCGTCTTGGAGTCATAGGTCATCTTGCCTCCAATGCGCTGGGCGATGCAGCCCAGCAGGATCATCTCAGTGAAAGGAGCTGCGTAGCTGAAGTTGCACTTGGGAAAGTCGTGCGGCTTTTCCTGCGTACAGGCCAGGTACCATTCCTTGTGGTGCCCTTCCGCTGAGCGGCTGATTTGCTGTTCGGGTTTGCCATAGGCTGCTTGCCGCTCTTGGGGCAGAAGGCGAGGCCAACCACGAGAATCTCCTGCGACATAGAGTTTTCCCTTCGTACCGATGTAGAGGGCGCCCTCGCCTTTCAAGGTCTCGCCCTCGGGCAGTTCTTCTGGGCGTGTGGGCTTGTTTCCTCCGTCATGCCAGAACAGATCGAAGGCGGGGCGATCTCCTTGCTGGGGGAAGCGGTAGCGTACCGTGGTGTTCTTCTTGAACATGGGTGCGTCACCAAAGGGCTCGCCATCCATCAACTCAACTTCTGTTGGATAGCCTGGTTCGAGGGCCCAGTAGATCGGGTCCAGGTTGTGGCAGGCCATGTCTCCCAGGGCTCCGCAGCCAAAGTCCCAAAATCCCCGCCAGTTGAAGGGGTGGTAGAGTCCGCCCCATCTGTCGGCTGGATCATGGCGGAAGGGACGCATCATGGCGGGGCCGATCCATGCATCCCAGTCGAGATTCTCGGGGATTTCCTGCGCTCCCGCGGGCACTTCCATTCCCTGCCGCCAGATGGGGCGGTTCGACCACACATGTCCCTCGACCAGATCCCCGATGGCTCCGCTGCGCAGGTAGTCGATCGTTCCCCGCAGGGAATCGCTGGCGTGGCCCTGGTTGCCCATTTGGGTGGCCAGTTTGGAGTTCTTTTGGGCGCTGCCCAGCTGGCGCGCTTCCCATACGGTGTGGGTCAGGGGCTTTTGGGTGTAGACATGCTTGCCGAGTCCCATGGCGAGAATCGTGGCGGGGAAGTGCTGATGGTCCGGAGTGCCCACCATGACCGCATCGATCTGTGCATGATGCTTGTCGAACATCTTGCGATAGTCCGTGTAGCCCTTGGCGTCAGCCCATCTGTTGGCGGCGGCGTTCCAGCGGTTGGAGTCTGCGTCGGCGTAGGCAGGACAGCCCGCTCCCAGTTTGGCGAGGGGGGCGATGTGCTGGCCTGCTCCGATCCCACCCACCCCGATGAAGGCCACCTGCAGCCGCTCGGCCGATCCCAGAATGCGCTGGTAGGAAAGGGCGTCCAGGGTGAGAATACTGCCGGCCGCGGATGCTGTGAGAAGATGCCGGCGGGAGAGGGTGGGGCGTTGCTTCATGGAAAAACCTCATGTGCCACTTTAGTCCTCCACCCGCAGCAGGGGTAGAGCGTTGTCGGGGCAACACAATCTCCGAGAGAGGATTGGTTCTGTCCTCGGGACCTGGCTCCCTCTTGGTCAAGGGGGAGCTCTCAATGTCAGAATCGAGGTTCAGGTCGGAGCTCTGGAGGCCGTGCTTGCTCTGCTCCGAGAGCTGCGGGCAGCACGGGGGGGCTGGTCAGCGAACTGGAGCCAAGAGCCATTTGGAACCCAGCTTGGCGGCGACGAGTCCGAGCAGGATTGCGACGGGTATGGGCAGGCCAAATTCCAGCCGCGCCGTGAAGGCGACCAGCAGGCCGGGGGTTAGTCCCATTGCTAGGACCATGGCATCGAGGATTGAGCGAATCTCCATGTGAATGTTCTCTGTTGTTTCAAAGTAGTACACCCAGGCAGAACCTGTGCACCTAATTGCGATTTCCTATATTCTTTGCCCGTGAAGGACTCTTTGGTGGGGTATGGCGGGGTGATCCAGGCCTCTGCCTCATATTGAGGCACGCTCCTTGGAATACAGAGGGTGGAGGGGACCGGCGAGGTGCACGGGGGTACTCTGCGCAGGTCTGCGAGCATGCCCGGGGAGGTCCCAAGGGGGATCGTGGCCCGGAGCAGCGCAGGATTGGATATTCGGGCTTGATCCGTGGGCTGGGTGCGGGTACGAAGGGGGGTCAGACCAGTGCCCACGAACTCCAAGCAAGCCATGTTCAGCCTCCCTGCCGCCTCTCCATTTCATGCCCTTCGCCCTGCTATTACCGGGTTTCTTGTGGCAGCGCTTCTTTTCCTGCTGGCGGCCTGTGGGGCACCCCTGCGCGCCGACTATCTGCGTTCCCAGGCCCAAGCCCATGACGGTGCCATTGCGCCCGGGGATGCAGTGACCATTGTGGAGGCGGCCAGCGGCAGCACCCAGGCCAAGACCATCCAGGGCACAGTGGCCAAGGACGGGACTCTCGATTTGGGCAAGTGGGGCAAGTTCCAGGTCAGCGGCAGCACTCCGCGTAGTCTGCGAAACAGGCTGGCCAAGGTCCGTGATCTCCCCACGGCTCGGCTGCAGGTGAACGCCCAGGCTCCCCCGGCGGGTCGAGCCTTTGTGTTTGGAAAGGTCTCCAAGCCGGGACGCATCGCCTTGACCCAGTACTCGACTCTCTCCGCCGCCGTGCGTCAGGCTGAGCCCAGCCCAGAACTGGCCAATGTGCGCAAGGTTCGTTTGTTGCGCGGAGAGGTCCCCAATGAGCGCGAGATGGTCTTCAACCTGACTCATATTGAGCGCGGGGGCGTGGATCCGATCCTGATGGACGGGGACATCCTGGTGGTGCCCGCGACGCCCCTGGGTGAGATCTTTTCACCCCTGCAGAGTGGGGACGAAACCCCTCAGCAGAAAAGCTCTCAAGCCGAGGCATCTGCGGGGCAAAACCCGTCTCCAGAAGAGAATCTGTGAGCTGACTCACAGGGCGCGGGCTCACCCTTCCGAAGACTGCTTTGGCCAAGAACGGTCCGCCGCGCAGCGGTGCCCCGGGGGGGAACACTCTTCTTTGAGTGCTCGGGGAATCACTGCGAGGTCACGGATCCTGGTGCCTACGGGCTCTGGGGCTGTGACCAGCGGCGACTCACCGCGCAAGGCCATCCGCAGGGAACTCGTTCCCGTGTAACAACTCGGTTGATTTTCCGCCGGATGGGGGACGTCGGGGCCGCATGGCCTCTGACTCACCGGCGATTATCTGTTAGGCCCTGGCTTGGGGGGAAACTTGCCAGGGCTGAGCCGTTCTTCACG
>DUBE01000060.1 GCA_012960475.1 Planctomycetota bacterium | reverse complement strand
GGAATCGCGCGGGCTGATGTCATCCCGAGGGGAATCAGCCCCTCCTGATCGGTCCAGGGGCGGCCATTCCCCAGGGGGGCAGCGAGAAAACTGGGTTTGGTGTCCAAACCAGTGACTCGTGCGTTTAGTGGTCAGTGGCGACTGGGGTGATCCCTTAGGATCGCCTTCTTGCTTCCATAACCCATGAGAAATGACAATGAACTCTTCATCCAGAATCCCCCTTCCACTCCTTGCCCTCTTCGTGCTCATAGGGGCCAGTTCCTGTGCTGGAACGGCCGCTCTTTCTGCTTCCTCTAGATCCAGTTCGAGCACCTCGAACAGTGACGCGGGTTTTGAATTTGATCCCTATCGGCGCTGGGAGGAGCTCTCATCCAGCTACAGGCACTATGAATGGAATGACGCAAAGAGAGGCAACGGCCCTGAGTTGCTGGCCGCCTTGAGGGTGGTCCGCGACGATCCAGGCTGGAAGGCCTTCGTCTATGCCCTGAATACCTGTGATCAATCCGTCAACAGTCTGCTTGAGCAGAACATTGTCGATTGGACGAATGCTGGGAGCAAGATCGCTCTAGTCAACGATGCTCGAAATTCTTGGCGTCGCGCTTGTACCTTTGGGATCATGCCACCTGATCTGCCCAGGGGTTGGGCTTCGTTCACTGAATCCGGAATCTTGTTTACCTTCCACATCAAAAGTTCGAGCGACGGTGTGCTTATCGCCCGTTCCCCACGCGGTCAGGTCATGGGGTTCTTTGACCTCGAATTGCATGATGATGGTGACCAGCACATCATGACCCACATGTTGCAGGGTGTGATCCGTTATCCCGACGCCTTCCTTTCTTACCCATGGGACATTGTGATGGCGGTCGATACCATCTTCATCGATGATGTCTGGGTCCACCTCGACCGAGTCGAAAACAAGGCGCACGTCCGCGAGAGGCACGGAGTGAGTTCCGAGCCCCAAGAGGCCAAGTGATCAGCTCAAGAGGTCCTCACAAGCAACGGTTGTCCTGGACAACCATGTTCTCAGTCCTTTGGGGCATCTGTCCTGAAGGGTCTGGGTGAGAACTGCAGGCGCCGGCAACTAAATCCCGCTGGCCCCTGACACTTGATCCAAGAGTCCCCGGCTGTTTGCGCACCTGGGGGCTCCACGCATTCACCCCGGGCATGAAACGCGGGCGGGGGAGAGCCGTGGGCCTGGGGGCGCCCCGATGGAGGTGAAAAAGGGGTAAATCAGGGGCCCCAGATGGCGCCAATGGGGGGAAGAAAAGGAGGTCGGGGGCGTCTGGGAGGCAGGTCGTGCGGGCCGTCGGGACTCGGGAGGGGGCAATTGGGCCCTCAAAGAGGGCGGGCGGGTTCCTAACCTCCCCTGCGACCCAAGACGCGGCCTGACCGCGGAGCATCCCCATGAGCATGAAGAAGCGTCTCCTGAAGATCGTCGGCATAGCGCTGACTTTGGTGCTCGTGTTTGGGTACTTCCTGTTCACCACCCTGTTCTTCAATCCCATGGAAGGGGATTGGGGCCACTCCTTGTCGGCACTCACGCCACGCAATGTGGATCTTTGGGTGGCCAAGGAGAAACTCGGGGACTTGTTCGAGCCCTTCCCTGAGCTGGTCCTGCTGGAGACCGTGGCGCACACGGCGGCCTGGCGGGATTTTGACAACTCGCCAGAGCAGGCCCAGTTGATTGAGGACCTTGGGATTCCCGAGTTGTTGCGGCAGGTTGAAGAGGCCCTGGCGCAGGCGCCGATTTCAGTGGATCCCCTGGCGGTCTTTGGAGGACGCGCTGTGGCGATTGCCGGAGACCTGGATGGACGCACGGCGGAGAACGCGGATTGGGCCTTGTATGGTCGCGTGAATTGGATGGGCAAGTTGGGTGTCAGCCTGATTCCCTATCTTGGGCTCGAGGATCAGGGCATGGCTGTGGAAGAGGTCAGCGACTCGCACTTCAAACTGAGCGGCGGGCAGTTGCAGCGAAACGTGCACATCGGGCGTGTGCTCGATGTGGTCGTGATCGCGACCAATGGCGAATTGGTTGAGCACGCCAAACGGCTTTCGCAAGCGGCGGGCGAGGACTCCTTGCGTCTGGCTACCACCTATGAGTCGCCCGTGCTGGGGAACATGGGGCCGGATCGGGAAGAGGTCGAACTCTTTGCCAACCTGCGCACGACTTTTGATTCCCTGGGTCTGCCCGCGACCTGGCCCGATCCTACTTCTGAGAGTTTTGCCGAGGCCATGACCGCCCGTTTGATCCAGGCACCCGCCTGCAAGAACGTGGCCGGGGTGCTGGGCTTTGATGGGGGCCTGAATCTCGATCTGGAGGGCAGGTTCTCGTCTGAGAAGATCAGCGACTTTCAGGCCCGGGTGTACCGCAACAAGGGGTTTGAGCAGGATCATGTGTTGCGCGACATCGCGCGCATGGCTCCTCCGGATACAGCGGCCCTGGTGTATCTGCACGGCCCTGTGGAGGACATTCTGCGCGAGGTACTGGCTTCGACGGAGCCCGCCCTGCGCCAGAACATCGAGGACGTATTCCGTTCCACCGGACGCTGGGCTTCCCTGAGCGAGTTGGTGGAAGAGATCGGAGGGGCGGCCCATGACCGACTGCTGTTGATCGTGCGTGAGGAGGACTATGGGCCCATCGTTGCCTTGCACGAGGGATCGGGTCAGGAGATGAGTCCCGAGACCGATGGCTCGACGGTCTTCGCTTTTACCCTGGTCACCTGGCTGCGCGGGAACCAGGGCATCGAGACGGTCAACTCGATCCGCGACGCGATCGGGCGCAATCCGGACAAGTTTGGTTTGCAAGGGGGCGTGGCCGGAGATCCTGGCTACTACCGCTACGAGGTCGGCGGCATGGACACACGCGAATTCTGGTCGCCCTTCATTCCCGGCACCGGCATGATCGCCACGGTTGTGGACGGAGAGGGGCGTTGCATCGTGACGAACCACGAGCGCATGCTCGATCAAGTGATCAAGTGCATGACACGCCAGCGCACTTCCCTCAGCGACAACCCGACTTTTCAGGCCCTCTTGAATTCGTCGACTCCCGCCTCCAATCTGCTGGTCTGGATCAATCCGCGCGCCGCCACCGAAACCCTGCGTGCTCTGGGGCGCGTCCAAGTGGACCTGGACCTGCGCGGTCGCGTGGACTGGGCCATGGAACGCCGCCGTCAGGAATTGCGCGTACTGCCCAACATGTTCCCTGGCAAGCAGCGCAACCAACTCAGCGAAGAGCAACGCACCATCCTGGACGACGCCATCGACGTGGAACTGCAGGAGTGGTTCAAGGATCATGCCCGTGACGAAAAACCGGTTCTGCTCGCGGCCCTTGAGCGCAAGTTGAACTACATGCGTACGATCAAGGCACTGCTGGCCAGCTTGCGTCTGGACCCAAAGAAGTTCAACCTGACCTTGAGGGCCCTGATGCCGCTGGATGAGTGAGGCCGGGGGGCCGGTCCGAGATCTGCGCCCACCTCTCTCACAACAAGCCTTGTGGGCAGATGGCCGTTGGGGCGCAGCGAGAAAATGGTGCCCGGAACTGGAATCGAACCAGCACGGGTATTACCCCACAAGATCCTTAGTCTTGCGCGTCTACCAGTTCCGCCACCCGGGCACCGAAGTTGTCCCTGCGCTTGGGCCGACGCCTTGGTAGAGGGGTCTTTGCGGACCCCGGAGGCGGCGTCAGGTGGGAGGCTCCCAAGAGGAGATCCCGGCGCGGGGGCGGCAGGTTAGCCCTCTTGGGTGTGGATCGCAAGGGTGGGGAGGGGCTTGGGGGCTAGAATCCCCCCCCGAAACCCTGAGGGGATGGTGCGACCAATCGGCCCGCCGGGACTCTCCCCGGCCCTCACCTCCAGGACACCCGTAAGCACACCCCATGGCATCCTCTCCGATTCGCGCGGTCATTGGTCAGGCGGGTGGTCCCACCGCAGTCATCAACCAGAGTCTGGTGGGGGTCGTGCAGGGCTGTCTGGAGGCCAAGGGGATTGATCAGGTCTTCGGTGTTCTGCATGGGGTGCAGGGGATCTTGGATGACCAGCTGATCGATCTGACCGACGAGGAGCCGGCGACTTTGGAGCGCGTGGCCTTGACGCCGGGAGCGGCCTTGCGTTCGGTGCGCTTGAGGCCTGATGAGGAGCAGGCGGCGCGCGTGGTCCGTGCTCTTGACCGGCATGGGGTTCGTTATTTGTTCTACATCGGGGGCAATGACACGGCGGAGACGGCACTCTTGCTGTTGCAGGCGGCTCGTGAGCGCAAGCAGGAACTGCAGGTCGTGCATGTGCCCAAGACAGTGGACAATGACCTGGCGGTAACCGATCACAGTCCCGGATATGGATCTGCGGCTCGCTTTGTGGCCTTGGCCCATATGGGAGACGAGCAGGACAATCGCAGCTTGCTGGGCGTCAAGGTGAATGTGATCATGGGGCGGCATGCGGGGTGGCTGACTGCTTCTGCGGGCCTGGCCCGGGAAAGCGGAGAGTCCGGGCCACACTTGATCTATGTGCCCGAGCGGGACTTTGTGATGGACGAGTTTCTGTCTTCCGTGAGCGATTGCATGGAGCGTCATGGTCGCTGCGTGGTGGCGTTGTCCGAGGGCATTCACGATGCCCAGGGCGCGTTGATTTCAGAGAGTCGGGAACTCGACAATCATGGCAATGTGCAACTGTCCGGGGGTGGCCTGGGTGAGCACCTGATCGCACAACTGCGGGGGGCTTTGGGTGCTGGCATCCGCGCCAGGGCCGACACCTTTGGCTACCTGCAACGGACATTTCCCGGGGCGATCAGCGAGGTGGATGCTCGCGAGGCACGGGAAGTGGGCCGAGCTGCAGTGGAGTTTGCTGTGGCACAGGGGGGAGTCAGCGGTTCGGTGGTCATTCAGCGCGAAAAGGGCCGCGAGTACCGGGTGCGGTATGAACTGGCAGCCCTGGAGGATCTGGCCCAGAAGACCCAGGTCATGCCCAAGCGTTTCCTGGACGGGCCCCATGATGTGAGCCCGAAGTTCTTGGAGTGGCTGCGGCCCCTGGTGGGCGATCTGCCGCGCTTTGGAACTTTGGGGCACTATCCGATCCCACCTGCCTGATGCGGCAGACAGGGCAGCGGTTTCATTATTTGCACCAGCTCGCGTAGTCCCCAGGAGCGGCACTCTGTCGCAGATCCAGGTCCAAGCCCGTTTACCTAAAACCAGGGTCTGCCGATCGTCAGCCCGGTCATGCGGCTATCCTGTTGAGCGAATTCTCCGAGCCCCAACCCGGACGCGAGCCGCGGATCTGTCCCTTCCCCCAACGCCGCACCCTTGCGATGACCGACAACGATCCCACTACCTCTTCTCTTTCCGAAGCAGGGGACACTCCACCCGAGCGCAGCATCGAAATCGCCGACACGGCGGAGGGTGCGGTAGCCAGCGCGGGCGAAGGCGATGGGGGCTACGGCAACCTCTGGATCCCCCTGCTTGTGGTTCCCGCAGGCATTGTCTTCGCCATCGTCGGCGTTTTCGCCCTCTTTGGCGGTCTTGCGGGTTCAGAGGGGAATCTGTCTGACAACCTGGCCCTGGTGGTCAGTGGGGGCAAGAACGAGCGCCAGCAGGCGTTGTTCAATCTGGCGCGTCAGGCCGCCGAGAACCAGGCGGCGGTGCAGACAGGTGAGGATGCGCCCTGGCCGGTTCCGACCGGGTTCATCGGGGAGGTCAAGGCGGCTCTTGAGGGCCTCGACGCAGAGGAAAACGAGACGTGCCTGGTACTGGCGGTTCTGCTTAGCTCCTTGGGCGACGAGCAGGGCATCCAGACCCTGTTGGAGCTGGCAAGGCTCAACGACGAGCAGGATGGGGACGGTCGCATTCGCCTTGGGGCTCTGCAGAACTTGGGCCTGCTGGCGGAGAACCAACATGAATCGGTTCACGAGGCCACTGGCATTGCTGTGGCCCTTGTGACCCACGACGATCTGGGACTGCGCATGGGTGCTGCGGGAACACTGGCGGTCTTGCGGGGAGAGGGGGGCCGCGAGGCCCTGCTCGCAGCCCTGGACGACTCGGAACTGCAGGTGCGCGCCACTGCCGCCCTGTCTCTCAGTCGGTTGGATCCCCCCGATCCCATGGCTGTGCCACTGCTCAAGGACATGACTGGCATGGAACTCTGGGAGGGTGCCCGCGAGAGCACTGCTGGTCGCTTCCAGCGCTCTTCCGACATCCAGCGCTACAGGGTCTGGGCTGCTGAGGCGATTGGGCGTTATGGAGAGGCTCATCAGGCCTTCATGATCGAGCTCAAGGAATCTAACGATTTACAGGTCCGAGAGGCTGCGCTCAGGTACGAGAATAGGAAGTTGTAAAAGGCGCAACTGAAGTGCCTTGAGCGCTGCGCGCGGACCACCTTTCCCATGGTGCGCGAGCTTGCCGCAGAGCACTTCGCGGCTCATCAGGAATGTGGTCGTCCGGCAGCAGCCAACGCACTGTTGATCTCGCTGCGACCGAATGTCACACCTGCCTGCCGGGGTCCATTTCAAGACCCTCCAAAAGGGCTTGCCAAGACAGGCTTCGCTCGCCATCCTCTTGCGGCGATTGTCCTGGGTGTCCTGGCCTTCCAGAGCCTAGGATCTTCGTCTGATCGTACGCCCAGGACCGTTCTTGATCCGGGACCCACCTGCCCACCTCGACCTCCAAAACCCGTTCTCAGCGATCCCCGTGGCGGACTCACCCACACCTGACAAGGAGACCGAAGTCTCCTCCCCTGCAACACCCCTTGTGCGCTCTCCCCTGCGTGGTGAGGTCAAGCGGCGCGGCGTTCTGCTTGCGGGTTGGGCCCTGTTCACCGCTGGCATGGCTGCCATGGTGGGGGTCATGGGGCGCTTCATGTTTCCCAACGTGCTCTTCGAGCCGCCCCAGGAATTCAAGGCGGGCCTGCCCATGGAGTACACGATCGACGCAGTGGACACGCGCTTCAAGGCCTCCCACGGGGTCTGGATCGTGCGCGAGCCCCTTGGGTTCTATGTGCTCTCCACGGTCTGCACACATCTTGGTTGCACGCCGAACTGGTTGACCGCAGATGAAAAATTCAAGTGTCCTTGCCATGGTTCCGGTTTCATCAAGAGCGGAATCAATGTGGAGGGCCCGGCACCCCGGCCTCTTGAACGCTACAAGGTCACCTTCGCCGAAGATGGTCAGCTACTGATTGACAAGAACGTGAAGTTCCAATCGGAGAAGGGCCAGTGGACCTGGCCTGGCGCCTTCTTGGACTTCGTCGGCTAGGTCTGACGCTCTTCCTTATTTCTTCTCCCCAGCCCTCTACAAGACAAACCTGGCATGGATAAGCTCCTGGCCTACATCGCCCGGACTCAGATCTGGAAGTCGATCATTCGACATGGTTACCCGGATACGCCGCGTAACCGCACTCTAGCGGTCCTGTCGAATGTCCTTCTGCACCTGCACCCGGTCAAGGTGCGCCGCAGTGGCATCAAGCTCTCCTATACCTGGTGTATGGGCGGGCTGACATTCTTCCTGTTCCTGATCGAGACGATCACTGGTCTCCTGCTGATGTTCTACTACCGGCCGACTGCAGAGTTGGCGTACCAGGACATTTTCGCACTGCGAGAACACGTGCCCATCGGGGTCATGCGCGAAGTTCACCGTTGGGCGGCTCACTTGATGGTGATCTCGGTTTGGCTGCACATGTATCGCGTGTTCCTGACCGGTTCGTACAAACCGCCCCGCGAGTTCAACTGGAACGTGGGCGTGATCCTGCTGGTCTTGACCCTGCTGCTGTCCTTCACCGGGTACCTCTTGCCCTGGGACCAGCTGGCGATCTGGGCCATCACGGTGGGTACCAACATGGCCCGCGCTACGCCCTTCATCGGGCACGAGGGCCCGGGTGCGGCGCTCTTGCAGTTCGGAGGGCTGCAGTTTGTTCACGCTGGCGATGACGTGCGTTTCGGTCTCTTGGCTGGACGCTTCGTTGGCGAGGGCGCGCTGTTGCGTTTCTATGTGCTGCATTGTCTGGGATTCCCGCTGATCGCGGCGGTGCTGATGGCAGTGCATTTCTGGCGCGTCCGCAAGGACGGCGGCATTTCTGGACCCCTCTGACCTGCCAACTCAAGATCACTTCTGTTTTCTGTATCTGAGCAATCACCATGCCGCAGTTCATCAAGGACCTGATTGACGCGATCTCCGCACCGATTCCCTACACGGTGCTGGCCACCGCCCTCCTGGCAGGAGTTCTCATCTTCCGCAAGTGGGTCAGCAAGCCTTCGGTCTTCGTCGCTTTCTCGGTTGTGGGTGTCGTGGCGTTTATCGGGGCTTTTCCCGATCCCAACTTCAAGCAGATCATTACCAAGCCGGACAACATTCCGATCGTGATCTTGATCGCGAGCGTGGTGTTCTTCACCTGGTTGTTCCTGCGTCGGGCGGTGATCAACGACGAGCGCATCAAGAAGGGGCAGCCGAGTCTTGAGGGTGAGATGGCCAAGAAGAAGGTCTTCACCTGGCCGGACCTGGTCTATAGCGAACTGATCTGCATGCTGCTCTTCATGGCAGTATTGATGGTCTGGTCGCTCCTGATTCAGGCGCCCATTGAAGAGCCCGCCTCCATGGCCCGCACCCCCAACCCCTCCAAGGCGCCCTGGTACTTCCTTGGCCTGCAGGAGATGCTGGTTTACTTCGATCCCTGGATCGCGGGCGTGCTCCTGCCCAGCTTCATAGTCGTGGGTCTATGCGCGATCCCCTATCTCGACACCAACCCCAAGGGCAACGGCTACTACACCTTCGAGGAGCGTCCCTTCGCGATCAGCTTCTTCATGGCGGGCTTCATCTTGTTGTGGGTTTCCCTGGTGATCATGGGCACCTTCCTGAGGGGCCCAAACTGGTCTTTCTTCGGGCCCTTTGAGTATTGGGACCACAACAAGCTGGAGCCAATGGTCAGTATCAACCTGTCCGAGTATTTCTGGATCAAGGCGTTGGGGCAGCACCTGCCTCAGAATCCCCTGATTCGAGAGGCTCCGGGCTTTGCCTTCCTGGGCTTCTGGTTCCTGATGCTGCCACCCATTCTGGGCAAGTGGGTCTTCAAGAAGATGGCCCTGGATATGGGTGCGATCCGTTATGCGGTCTTTGCGCACCTGTTCCTGTGGACCGCCCTGGTACCCCTCAAGATGATCATGCGCTGGACCATCGACCTGAAGTACATCATCGGAATCCCTGAATGGTTCCTCAACGTCTGATGCGTATGCCTGACGATTTCCTGATCCGTCGGGCGCAGCGCAATTCTGTTCTCACCGACAACTCATCACTGTCCGCCCCTACACGACATGGCTGATCGCGGCGACACTCTCTATCACCTCCCCTCCATGAATCGCTGGTTCTTGTTTTCCAGCGCGTTCTTCCTGTTCACCATGGTTTGGACCGTGCTGGATGACGCGAGCCCGGAATGGAAGAACTATCAGCGCGAGTTCCGCAATATGGAGCTCGAGCTGGCAGAGGCTGCCCTGGAGGAACTCTCCGAAGAAGGTCTGATCGATCGAGAGGCGGCCCTGCAGACCGCCGTCGACGAGGCTCAGGCTGCCCTGGACGCTCAGGGAGAGCGGATAGGAGAACTGGAGGCCGAGCACTACGCTGCCTCTGAAACCCACCGTGAATTGGAGACCGAGTACAAGTCTGGCTCCGCCAATGTCAAGTGGATGATCTTCAACTACGAGCGTGATGCCGTGTTGAAGACGCCTTCGGAAGTGGCTGATGCCCTCGAGGAGATTGAGTTGACCCTCAAGGCGAACAACGGTATTGGCGAGCGGGTGGAGGTTCTGGAGGAAGCAAAGGATGCCCTCGGCAGTGAGCTAGAGGACCTGCGGCAGGCTCTTGTGGATGCGGATAAGGACCTGGCCACCGCCACAGCCGACCTCGTGCGCGTGCGCGAGAAGATCGAGTCCCTCGATCCCGCTGGCATAGCCGAGCAGTTGGCCATGGCCGTGCGTGACATGCCGGGCCTTGATTTCGTGGGCCCCAATCTCAAGGTCCGGAAATATGTCCTGGATGGCATCGATCTCGACCTGAATTTCACCAAGAAGCCGCGTATCGACATGTGCACCACATGTCACATGGGCATTGATCGTGAGGGTTTCGAGGACGCGCCTCAGCCCTTCACCACGCACCCAGACCTAGATCTTTATCTGAGCAGCAAGTCGCCGCACCCCGCCAAGGTCGTGGGCTGTACTTCCTGTCATCGAGGATCGGGGGAGTCGCTCTCGTTCCAGCACGCAGACCACCGACCCAGTGATGCCGCAGAATCAGCGGCCTGGGAAGCCGAGCACCACTGGCACAAGCAGCACCATTGGGACTATCCCATGTTGGCGGACAAGCATACTGAAGCGGGCTGTGTGCAATGTCACAAGACCTCGATGGAGCTGATCGCTCCGGATGCGCCTGAGTTGACCGAGGGCTATCGCCTGGTCGAGCGCTATGGGTGCTATGCCTGTCACAAGATCGACTGGTTCCCAACCAAGCGCCGCCCAGGTCCGAGTCTGCTGGGCATGCGAGGCAAGCTGCAGCCCGATTGGGTTGAGTCCTGGATTGCGCACCCGCGTGAGTTCCGGCCTACCACTTGGATGCCCCAGGTGTTCCACCTGGAAAACTACCCCGCCAACGAAGAGGTGGTGGTCTCAGAATACGGCCAGGGCCGCTCGATCCTGGGTGGCGAGTGGAACGACAACGCTGTGGCGGCGATCACCGAGTTCCTCTTTACCAACCACGAAGAGAAGGACTTCCCGCCTTTGCCGCTTGTGGGAGACGCAGAGCGCGGGCGTGAGGTGATGAATCTGGTGGGCTGTTACAGTTGCCACAACACAGGAACCTATGGGGGTGAAGAGAGCGTCACCAACAACCTCTCCGAACAGCCCGGGCGCTACAATCAACACGGTCCCAACTTGCGGGGCGTGAATACCAAGGTCAGCGCGGAATGGCTCTTTGCTTGGATCAAGGACCCCAAGGCCTATTGGGGCGGCACCCAGATGCCGAATTTGCGTCTCAATGATCGGGACGCGGTGGATATCACCACATACATCATGGAAGACCCTGATGGGATCTTCGGGGAGACTCCGGAAGGTTGGTCCGTGGGGCGTAAGAACTTCGATCGCGAGGTGCTCGAGGAGCAAGCTCGCTGGTTCTTCCAAAAAGAGGGCCGCGCTGGTCTGGCTGCAAGGTTCGCGGGCGAGTGGGCAGAAGACACTGCGCTGGCCGCTGCCGTGGGCAAGGCCTTTGTAATGAATCAGGGCTGCTATTCCTGTCACGAGATCGCAGGCATGGCCGCCATGATGCCCATCGGTGCGGAGCTCACCAAGTGGGCTTCCAAGACCGTAGACAAGTTGGATTTTGGTATGTCCTACGAGCATGACGCGGGGCAGAAGAAAATCCATCTGGCGGATGACATCGTGGCCCAGGCCAGGAATCAGACCACTCAGGATTTGCCCTGGCTCGACCACCACTACAACGACGGGTGGCTCAAGCGCAAGCTGGCGCACCCGCGGTCATTCGATATCGACAAGGTCAAGAATCCCAAGGAGCGCCTGCGGATGCCTTGGTTCGACTTCACCGATGGTCAGATCGATTCCATCGCGACCTTCATCCTTGGCCTCGTCAACGATGATGTGCCTGGTCAGATCATGCACCCGAGTGCGGACAAGCTGGCCTTCGACGCTGGCGCACGGGCAGTCCGTCAGAAAAACTGCGTTGCCTGTCATGTGGTCGATCAGCCGCGCATTACTTTTGAGGATGCCGCCGGACATGAACGCACGATTGCGGCTCGTTTCTTGAGGCTGCCCGATGAACCTGCCCCTCCGGTTATCAGGAGCATGGAGGATTTTTCCCGTGTGCGAGCAGAATGGGAGGAGTACTACCAGGATGACTACGAGGAAGGTCTTGAGGTCATCGATGTGACTCTGCTGGATGTGCATCCGGATGTGGGTGCGCCCAATGAAGGCGTGGAGATCCCCGTGGACAAATTGCGCGCGGTGCAACCGTCCTATGGGGGAGATTTCGTGGAACTGGTGCGTTCGTACTACGCGGACGGCGTCATGGTCGCCAACCCTGACTACGACCCCAACGACGAAGACAGCTATCCCTCGGATCCCTGGACCTGGCTCGCTGATGATGACGGCAATCCCCTGGTGGAGGACAATGATGGCGTGGGTCGCTTTTATCAGGAGACCGAACTAGACAAGCTGCGCTGGACCTTTGCACCGCCGATCTTGGTCAACGAAGGCCACAAGCTACAGCGGGACTGGTTCTACTCCTTCCTGCAGGATCCTTACCCATTGCGCCAACAGATGCGTGTGCGGATGCCTTCGTTCCACTTCTATGATGGCGAGGCCGAGTCGATTGCAGACTATTTTGCGGTCAAGGCGCGTCAGGAATGGGCGCCCCGTTATGCCCGCACTGCACGTTTGACTCTTGGCCGCAAGGCCAAGCCGGAGTTGCTCGATGGATCCACCCCGCACAGATGGGATCTTGAGACCCGAGCGAATGAATGGCCCACGGTGCTTACTGTCACAGAGAAAGCCCCAGGACTTTCATCTGCTGTGGTTGCCGCTGGCGCCGACCTGACTGCAGCCAAGGTGGAGGCCATCGAGGCGGGTTATGCCCCTGAAGTGGCCGCGAACTTTCCCAAACTCTTCGACTGGGCGCATGGTCAGGGCTTCCGTATGACAGGCCGCTTGCCCCATGAATACGAGCAGGTGGTGCGTCAGAGTCCGAGCCACCTGGAGGAATTTGCCGAGCG